>NZ_JBPOEN010000006.1:0-316205 GCF_059941365.1 Photobacterium sp. 270122K | reverse complement strand
CGTCTTTTGACGTGGTTTTTTTTCGCCTATCGTATGGGCAACTTGGTATTATGGCGGGGTTACTATTGATTGAGTGTGTAGATGAACGGGTTAAATGAGTTTTGGCTGGCGCTTCAGCGGTCCGCCAAACAGGCACATTGCCGTTATTTGGTGGTTGCGCAGGGGAGTGTGGATTGGTGTGCAACGGTGGCCCAGTCAGGGATCGCACATTATCGGCAGCCATTGTGGTGCGGGCCGGTGGGGGAATCGGCTGTATGGGACGGCAAGGAATTCGATTTGCCGGTGGTGCCTTTTAAACAGGCCCGTCAATGGTTGGGGCGCGAATGTGATTGCGTGATCTTCAATGGCCAGCACGATTTTGATGCCGAAGCATTCGGTGCCTTATCGGGCACGGTGATGGGGGGCGGCGTCGCATTACTGCTGTTGCCTGCGGGCTGGGGAAGTGCGTCCGACACCCGTTTTCATCAACGTCTGGCCTCGCACTTTTCGGCGTCCGGTGTCTTCGTCGTTCGCCAAGATCGACCGTTACCTGTGCCGCCATCTCTGTCTTCTACTCGGGCCTCAGAGGTTTCGACGCCGGCAGATCCCGAGCATGGGAGCGCATTCGGCGCGATGACGGCCTGCCAAGCCGAGGCTATCTTGGCCATTCGTCGGGTCGTGACCGGACACCGTAAACGCCCTTTGGTGTTGACCGCCGATCGGGGGCGAGGCAAGTCGTCAGCGTTGGGACTGGCGGCAGCCAGTTTATTGGCTGAGCGTAAGATCGCGATTGCGGTGACGGCCCCGTCTTATGCCGCGGCTGAAACCCTATTTCGCCATGTGGCCGCCTCGTTTGATCTGCCTTTTCGTCAGCAAAAAAGTCTCTCGGTGGGGAACGGCACTCTGCAGTTTGTCGCACCGGATGCCTTGCTGGCTTCCGGTAGCACCTTTGATTGTGTGATGGTTGATGAAGCCGCGGCGATCCCTGCGCCGTTATTGGCGCAACTGCTTGGGCGTTTTAATCGACTGGTATTTGCCAGCACGGTCCACGGTTATGAAGGCACGGGCCGCGGTTTTGCGGTGAAGTTTCGCCAACTTTTGGACTGTACCATGCCCCAATGGCGTGAACTCACTTTGCAGCAACCCATTCGTTGGGCGAATGCAGATCCGTTAGAGCGGTGGGTGTTTCAGGCGCTGTTGCTCAATACGGCGTTGGTCGATTGTCCATTTTCATCGGCTGCCCCACTGTCTACACGGCGGGTGCCGGCGGATGAATGGTTACATAACGAGATCTTGCTGGGGCAAGTTTTTGGTTTGTTAGTCAATGCCCATTATCAAACCTCGCCGACGGATTTGGTGGCACTGCTTGATGATCCTGCGCTGCATACATTCGTGACCATGGCCGATGATCAGGTGGTCGGGTGCTGTCTGGTGATGGCCGAAGGCGGACTCGCCCCCGATTTAGTGGCGGCGATCCAACGGGGCGAACGTCGTACGAAGGGGCATCTCTTGGCGCAGTCATTGGCGGCACAAGTTGGCATTGGCGAAGCCGCAGAGCAGCTTGCGGGGCGTATTCTGCGTATTGCCATTCACCCGCAGTGGCAACAGCAAGGCGTCGGCAGTGCTTTATTGACGGATGTGGCGGATTGGGCGTCAGCGCACTGGGATTATCTCGGCACCAGTTTTGGTTACCTGCCAGAGTTGCTGGGTTTTTGGCTACGCAACGGGTACCAACCTGTACGCTTGGGCTTTACCCGCGATGCAACCAGTGGTTATCCGTCATTGTTGTGCGTTAAACCGATCTCTGCCGTGAGTCAGTGTTGGTGGCCACAGGCGCAAGCGCTGTTTACGGCAGGCTTAGCGTGTCATTGGGGGGACGGTTATGCCCAGCTCTCGGCGCCAGAAGCGTTGCCATTGTACCGTTATGCTCTGACACAACAGCCGGTCGCGGCCGTGTTGTCTGCCCCCTTGCTCCATCAGCAGCTGGCATTGTTTTGCCAAGGGGGACTCGGCATTGAATCGGCATTGCCAGCTCTTCAACAGTGGTTTGCCCAGACGTTGTTGTCCTCGTCAGAGGAGCATGAAGATGGATGGGCACTGCTGTTTGCTAAATTGGTCCAACGTCATGCGTGGCCGCGCGTGGTCGCTGATTTTGGTTTCACTGGGCGGAAACATGCTGAGCAGGCGGTCCGTGCTGTTATTCAACGTTACTATGTTGCTCCATGATTGATGGGGTGAATTTACACTGTAAATTTCACGCCAGCCATTCTCACTCTAAGCGCCCTTGGGCGCTTTTTTTATCACTGATTTACACTGTAAATTTCAGCCAGCGATCAGCGGTCAGTCATTAATAAGTTGGCTGATGAAGTGATGAATGATTCATGGGTATCCTTTATGGAGCGTTCAACAAGCGTCTAACTGGCGTTGTCTTTTTATCTATGGGTCCGCCTGCTTAGCTCGGCTGTGCCGCTGGCTTGGACACAGTCAGACAAGGTAGGTGGTGCATCTGCCTCTTTAGCGGCGAAGCGGGTTAGTCTTTATTCTCTGTTCTCTGTTCTAGAATCCTCTGGCAGGGTCATCCTTGGGGATGTTCCCCGTACAATACGATTGTCTGGCGTTTGCCCTTTCTGCCATTGAGATTTCGTTACCTTCAGCTTACCTTTACCTGCATATGCAACTAGTTTTGTTTGTGTGTGGTGAATAGTCAGCTTCGCTGGTTGATGACCACGTTTATCCTGTACACACTGTCTCGTGAGCATAGCTCAAAGCCTGTTTTGTCTCATTGTCCGTAGACACTGGTTTTGTCGCGTGTCTTACGGCGATGAATAGCGTTGATGAGTCGCGTGGTTGATAAGGATAGACCGGATTGTCGATATTGGCTGTAGAAGGCCGTTCAGCCGCCTGAGTATATTCAAGCCATTGTCCACCCAAGGATGTAGGCGTTTGATCGTGACTGTGAGGATGATGAGACGCTGAATCATGAGTCGGCGTCAGGCTTCTTGATGCCCTCATTGATGCACGGCTGACAACACGGTAGCTGGCCATCAATACGCGTTATCTGTTGGCCTATTTACAGTGTAAATAGCAAGAGGGATTGCTCCCTCAAGACGCTGATACGTGGATATGCCGACGTGAGTGACGTTCTCTAATGCATAAGGTGAGAGATAAGCTCCGTCAGCTTTCCTTCGTGAGAATCTTGCGTGGTATCTCGCTAGGCCAGTGCCAGGGACGATAACAAGAGGAATGCGAATGTAAAGGGGGAATGGCATAGAGAGATGATGCCAGCGTTGTCTGTGCTGGCGCACTGCTGCGGAGACAGGTGAGGTTGAAATTATAGGTTGAGATTTGAGGTTGATAGCGCGATAAAAAAAACCGCCTACAAGGAGGCGGTTTGAGGTATTTACACTGTAAATAGGACAGGCTATTTCATCTTACGTGAAAAGCGCTGGTTGAATGGGATTACCTGATGACGCTTTGACTTGCTGGTTTTCAATGATGTAGCCTTGGAAGCCCGTCACAAACAAGTCAGAGAGACGGTCAAGCTGTGTCTCGGTTTCAACCCGTGTTGCAATCGTGGTGATATTCAGGCTGTGTGCCGTGCGCGAAATGGACGACAGCAGATTGATTTTCACCTGATCGTTGAGCTGGTGTGTATAGGAGAAATCAATCTTCACATAATCCGGACGGAACTCGCGTAAGTAATCCAGCGACTTCAGATAGCGGCCATAGTTATCCACGCCCATGCCAAACTTGTAGAAGCGAATCGCTGAACACAGCAAGCTGCTGGAATCCGGCGATCGTACAAAGCTGGTCTCAGGGATTTCAAAAAAGATCCGCGAAGACAGGCGTTGATTGCGCTCCATCAGCTCGGTGAGCCAACGAATGAACGCTGGATCACTGGCACTGTTTGCGGTGACGTTAATCGCGATAGGGCCAAATTTAGGGTTCGCATTCAGCATGTTGATGTGGTGAGCAATGACGTGGCGGTCAAATTGCACCCCTGCGCCCACATCTTCAATGGCGCCCAGAAATTGGGATGCACCGTATTGTTGATTGTTTTTTCTGATCTCAGAAAAAACTTCGTAATGCAGTATATTGTTGGTGTCACTTGCCACGGGCTGGTAGCTGTATTGGATCAAGTTATTGTCAATCGCTTCTAACACCAAGGATTTCCATTGCTGTTTACCAAAAGAAATCGGCTGCTCGGAGTCATCGGCGATGGCGAGCGGTTGTTCTGGGGTTAATGCGGCTTTGGCTAAGACGTTATCCAACTGCGCCAGCAGTTGGGATGCGGTGCTGGCCTGATGGACCACAAGCATGCCAAGGCGAACGCTGTCTGGGTAGTCAATATGATGGCGTTGCTGCAATTCCCCGTGGACGGTGAGCATGGATTCTGCGATCACTTTTAACTTTTCAGTACTAATGTTCGGCGCTAATACCGCAAACTCATCATAAGACAGACGGGCGAGCGTGACATCGCTGTGGATGATATTGGCATTGAGCTCTTCAGCCAATGAATGGACAAACTTATCCCCGAGCTCAAACCCCGCTTCGCGATAGATATCATCAATCAGGGTCGATTTAAGAATAATTAATCCCCCTTGATGTGAATCCGTTAACCATGAATTTAACTGGTTAATGAAGTAATGGCGGTTGCCTAAGCTAGAGACATTGTCTCGGTAGGCTTGTTCTTTTAGTTTGATCGCTTCAGTGGCTTGGCGCTTGAAATTCGCTTCCAGTTGAGCAATCAAGTGGTTGATCATTTTTGTGATCTCACGACCCTCTTTATCATGAGGAACAGGTAATGGGCCTGAGAATTGGTTATTCACGATGGTGCTGTAGTGATGGGCGATTTGGCTAAAGGCGCGTAATTTTCGCTTGAGCATCAAGAAGGACAGCAAGCCTAATACGATGCAAACCCCTAACGCAAAATAGATGAAGACCTGAGTTTGCTGCCACAGTTGTTGTTGCCAAGGTGCGGGCAATAAGGCAATACGTAACGTGGCAAACGGCGAAAGATCTTTATATAAGGTGCGCGACGTATCAAACGAATCAAACTGGGCGAGCATCGTAAACCAGTCTGGTTGATGGAATGGTTGTGACGATTGTTGTGTGTATGTTTTGCTGCCATCAGCCAAAACTAATTCGACCGAGATACTCGCTTGTGTTTGAGTGATCGCGCGTAAACTGCTATTAATAATATCGTCAGACAAAAGCTCTGCGCTATTGAATGTTTTATCAAGCAGCGTTTCAGATAAATACGCTTGGGTTTGAAGTTGGATTTCTGCTTGTTTCGTGAGGGTCGATTTTACGGCAAAAAAATGACCCGCCACTGCACTAAGCAAGAGCAAACTCAGGCTGAAAAAAATCACATTAAAAGTATATTTGGCGATAGTCATAAATCATTCTCAAATAGCGCGATGCAGGATTGGCCAGTGGTTGAGCATTGATAAATCAGTCAGTTAGGCTGCAAAAATGCCTCTTACTAAAATAACAAATTTTCATGTCAAATTGCCGTGAAAAGCCTTTTCTGCTTTTAAAATGCAGATATGACTCGTAAATAAATGTAACGAATTCTGGGTTTTCAATCAGAAGTAATACAAAAGGCATGAGTTGACGACTAAACGTTAAATTGTTCTTGCTCAATAAGATATGGAATGATTGTACGCATCGTGTATTTTGCGATCTGATCCCTGCTGCGCTCTGACACGCACGCCATAATGGAGTGAATTTGAATCAATTTTACCCATTGCTTTCTGCTAGCCGTTTATCAAAATGAAGCGGAGGAATGGGGGGGGGGAGTGATGGCGGAGTCATTCGGCCCCAGGAATGGAAGTCCGTGCAAAATCATTTGTATGATAAATTGAAAGCCGAGCGCACTCTTGTGTGGACGGCGCGCGATATCTGACTGGATAGCGACAGGGGGAGAGTATATAGTGACACGATTACGATGTGTGGAGTGAACAATGGAATTGTCTGATATTCGACGAGATTACACCCAAGGGGGATTACGTCGTCAGGATTTACCGGCTCAGCCTGAGCATTTATTTGATACCTGGTTACAACAGGCTATCACCGCCAATTTAACGGATCCAACGGCGATGACGGTAGCCACGGTGGATGAGGAAGGGCAACCCTACCAACGAATAGTGTTGTTAAAAGATTTTGATCAGACGGGCTTTGTTTTTTATACCAACTTGGGGAGTCGTAAGGCGCTCCATTTGGCAGATAACGCGAAGATCAGTTTGCACTTTCCGTGGCACCCTTTAGAGCGACAAGTTCACATCACGGGCACCGCCACCAAACTGTCAAAACGTGAAGTACTCAAATATTTTGCTTCTCGGCCAAAAGAAAGCCAGTTGGCTGCATGGGCGAGTAAACAAAGTACGCGCTTGACGGCACGCCAAGCGTTGGAAAGTAAATTCATGGAGCTCAAACAAAAATATGCACAAGGTGAAGTACCTGTCCCCACGTTCTGGGGCGGTTACCGTGTCACAATTCGTTCTATCGAGTTTTGGCAAGGTGGTGCGAACCGATTGCATGATCGCTTCCTTTATACTCGTCACGATCACGATGCGTCGTCATGGGAGATTGAGCGTCTCGCCCCCTAAATACCTCGAGCATGATCAAGAGCAGCCAACGCTGCTCTTGTTATTCTTTTAGAATAATCGACAGTTGGCGTTTTAACATGCTTTCTGGAATGTGAGAGCCAAACCCTAAATCTAACGCGATATCAATGAGCTCACTCTTTGAATTGGCGTTAAATTTTTCCCGCAAGCGAAGCACATAGTTTTCCACGGTTTTGACTGACACACTGAGTACTTTGCCGATGTATTGTGGCTTTTTACCGTAGAGTAATAAGAAGAGCACTTCCGATTCGCGGGTATTAAGCTGAATGGCCGGGTGCGTGTGCAGCAAATTGAAGGAAGCGTGTTCTTTGCCGTCTAATCCCGCCGCCCGACAAATCCAATGCCCCACCTCTAAAACAGCCGTGTCTTTGAGCTCAACGCCGGAAAAAATGGTACCAATAATGGTGTTTTCTTCATCTTTCCACGGTGTTTTCGTAAACAAATGTGCACGCCAGTTACCATCGGAATACGGGTGGATATCCAATATGCGAATTCGTTGCCCTGTTTCCATGACAAGGCGATCTTGGGCTTGAAATTGTTCAGCGCATTCAATGGTTGGGCTGGGCATGTCAAAATCGGTGCGACCAATACAGTCTAAATGGTGTTCCAGACCTATCATTCCCCCATATTCAGCATTGGCATAAACAAAGACAGAATCCTTATCTTTACATCCCCAACAGCCGGGTAATTGATTAAATATATGCAATAAAGAAAGGTCGACTTTATTTTTCACGTTATGTTGCCTGATAAATTACGAGAGCCAAATTACCAAGGGGAGTTTAAAGGAATATGCTCAGGTTACAATATCAAGATGACGGCTTTTTAGGCATCAGCGATAAATTTATAAAAAAAAGCCGACCATAAAGGTCGGCAAAGACAAGAGTTTGGCTCTTAAGAGCATAATCCTGTACGACGTGTAGAAGAGGTTAACCCATTAGGTACATAGATAGGTATATGAGGGTGTATATACCATTGACCTAAGGGGTCAGTATCCAATGTTGGATACGATAAACCTTCAGCAGGAAATCCTGATGAAGGTTTATGAAGCGAATATATCCTAGCCAACAAGTCGTGGTAAGGGGGGAAATCACCTATTGACTTTTTTGTTTTTTAGTTATCTTTGCTGTTGTTGATCTCCATGAGATAGCGTGCATTTATATGAAGTATCATACCTATTAACTATTTGTGGTTTGTGTCTTGGTGAGGCGCTTTCCGAAATCTATGCAATTGAGCTGCTTGATAGTGGTTTTCTTTTTAGATTATATGAATGAGTATGCAGATTAACGGGAGGCGGTACTTGCCAGCGTGCCTTTTTTATATTGAAGAGAGCAATCATCTTATACCTGTCTAATTATGCATGCAGTCTCAAGGTATATTTATATGCTACGCGGCCGCTGCATCGAAAAATGGGCATTTTTTATTTTATACTCTGTTTTATTCGCTATATTCATTGCTGATCCTTGGCCGTTGTTGTTAGGGAGAGAATAAAAAATAAAGATTAGGCTAAATGGTCACACAGGTAAAATGTAGAATAATTTACAATACTGACGAATATGATATATCGATTATATATCGTGATGCTAATGTTAATTTCTGGTGCAAAGTTTAACGTTTATAAAATCGATAAATTCCTCAATTATATTGATACGCAGGCAAATAGCCGACAGACGAGGATTATCTATCCGGATATTGCGTGTAAACGCCTGCTGAAAGGCGTGTCTGTTATTGTTATATGCGGGTGTTTGTACGTCCGGGGTGATCAATGTTAGAAATGAACGGAGCCTATCCTTACCGATGGGCGCTTTCCACACACACCAAGGTTTCTTAATTTTCGTAACAAAATTAAGAAGATATCGTTGCTTTAACCGATTGAACAACAGGAAAGTGTGTGGTGGATCAATAAATAGGCTTGCGGATGTTAGTGTTAAGTTATTGATTCGTAGTGGAAGAATGAATGATGGTGACAAAAAAACGGACACTGCATGTCTGACAGGAACGATGATCAAGTAGGATCTTGATCTGGATCGTTATTATGCTAAGAAGTATGATCAAGGCATGTACCAGTGAGTGTGTGTTGTGGCAAAGAGGGGGAATGAGACTTCTGGATGTTGCATTGTTTAAGTTTCTGATTTTTAACTGTTATATTGATTGTTTTCGTTATCATTGTCAGTGCGCATCATGCATTGTGGCAGCGTGAAACGGGCTAGGTGTTGAGCCAAGGAAGCGGATTATCTCGGGAGTGAGTATTGAAATGACATTGACCGTAATTTAATCCATCTTGATCATCGTTCCAGCGCTAGGCAAGGAACGGACTTGTGGTATGATGTGTGTCTTAACTCATTCCCCCAAGGCCCTGCGGTTATCGCGCATGAAAGAGCACTCGCTTTCCTATAAACCGTCTGAAATTGTCAAGCTTCCCGAGCAGATGGATCATCATAATCATGGCTATAACCAGATTGTGATCGGCCTGTCGGGGCAAACTGAATTTGATATTGAAGGGGTGGGTAATTTGGTGTGCCCGGGGCAAGGCTGTTTAGTGACGGCGGATTCCGAACATGCGTTCTCTGGCATTGGTCACAATGAAATCTTGGTGCTCAATGTACCGAGTGAGCAAGTGCAACCGGCCTATACCAATGACAGTGTGGCGCGTTTGTTTCAGCAGTCCAGCTATTTTCACCTTGATCGCCAAGCACAAAGCTTGATCCAAATGCTGACGGCAGAGATGATGGCGCACCCTGATGATTTGTTACTGAGTAAAGCCTGTACCGATACATTAATGTGCGTGTTGCATCGTCACTTCAAGCCATTGCAGGATCACAAGTCATCTCACCGACTCAATATGGACTGTATTGATCAATACATCGTTCAACATATCACGCGTAAAATCTCGGTGACGCAACTGGCGGGGTTGGTGTTTTTGGGCGAAAGCCAATTTCATTTACTCTTCAAAGAGCAAACCGGTGTCACCCCCCATCAGTATGTGTTGAAAAAACGGCTGGAATTTGCCCGCGATCTGATTGAAACCTCGAGCCTGAGTGTGGCGCAGGTGGCACAAAGTACCGGTTTTGCCAGCCAGAGCAGTTTTACTCAAGCTTTCACCCGCCTTTTTGGTATTCCGCCTGCGCGCTACCGTAAAGATCGGCCTTAACGGCGTGCTATTTTCTGTTTGCTTGTTGAAGCAAGAAAACGGACCGTACTATTGTCATCCATGCCATCCTGTCCGAGGAGCGTGGGTGACGGTGCTTGTTTAGTTAGGCTGACTTTTTTTCTGCTTCTTCTTCTTACTTTTCTTTTTCTCTCACCGTTGTTCTTCTCTTTATCCTCTATTGCGTAATTCTCCGTCCTCTTTTTCGGCCATGGGTGCCGTTTGTTCCGTTTTCGTTTTTCCTGAACGTGGCTCCCCCAGAACAACCGATTGGCGCCTTGCCGTTTTCTGTCTTTTTTGGTCGTAAAATGCTCAATTATCGACGTGGCGTTAACGATCTCTGTGTTTTATTTAAAAAATACAGATCTATTTTTGTTAAGTGGCGGACTTTTTCTAAAAAGTATCGGAGAATAGCGCAAGACGCAGGATGCGATGGAAAATAAAATTCCCTCAATGGTAACATGGTTGTAACATCTGCCCAGATCGAGGATGCCGGGTAAACGGTTATGCTAGTTTTCGGTGCAGGTTCACTATTGAGGGAATCGTTATGTTTCATGCGGCAGAAGTGCTACACCCTGAGTTTATTGCCCGTTCACGGGAGATCCTGTGGCCATGGATTTCGGCTCAGTATCATGTCGATGAATCCGATTGGCTGACGCAGCTAATCCCGTTGGCGATGCCGACGGAGCGCGAGCGTACCGTGACAGCGGAGCAAGCCCGCCTGCTGATTGAACGCGTGCGGGCTGATCAGCAAGCGGTGCAGATGATCGATGCGTTGTTGTTGGAATACAGTCTGGATACCCAGGAAGGGATCTTGTTGATGTGCTTAGCCGAAGCGCTCATGCGGATCCCGGATGCCGCCACGGCGGATGCACTGATCCGCGATAAGCTCAGTGTGGCGGATTGGAAATCGCACCTGAAACATTCTGATTCGTTGTTTGTGAATGCGTCAACGTGGGGGCTGATGCTAACCGGCAAAGTCGTGGCCTTGGATGCTAACGAAGACGGGACGCCAAGCCACGTGATCAACCGATTGGTGAGTAAATGCTCTGAGCCGGTGATCCGCCAAGCCATGCATCAAGCGATGAAGATCATGGGGCACCAGTTTGTACTGGGACGCACCATTGCCGAGGCAATGAAAAACGGCAAGTCAAAGCGAGATCAAGGGTTTACCTACTCGTTTGACATGCTCGGTGAAGCCGCGTTGACCGCGCAAGATGCGGACAAATACGGCAAAGACTATGTGATGGCGATTGAAGCGGTAGGACGCGATCGTTATCAGCAAGCGGCGAATGGCCATAAAGGCTCACCGGATCCGACAGTATCGATCAAGTTGTCAGCTCTGCATCCCCGTTATGACGTGGCCAATGAAGCCCGCGTACTGGATGAGTTGTATCAGACGGTGTTGACGCTCTTGATCCGCGCCCGCGAATTGAATGTCGGGATCACCATTGATGCCGAAGAAGCGGATCGCTTGGAGTTATCACTCAAACTTTTTGAAAAATTGTATACCGACCCTGCCGTCAAAGGCTGGGGACGGTTTGGCTTAGTGGTGCAGGCGTATTCCAAGCGTGCGTTGCCGGTTTTGACCTGGTTGGCTGCACTGGCGCGTGAGCAGGGGGATGTGATCCCACTGCGTTTGGTGAAAGGCGCGTATTGGGACAGCGAGCTCAAACTGTCACAGCAAAGTGGTTATGCGGATTATCCGGTGTTTACCCGCAAAGAAGGCACAGATACGTCTTATTTAGCGTGCGCGCGCTTTTTGTTGGCCCCGCATTTACGGGGGCTGATTTACCCGCAATTTGCCAGCCATAATGCCCACACGGTCTCCGCCATCATGGCGATGGCCGGTGGCGACGCCCCGCATGCCGCGGTGAATGATGGGTTTGAATTTCAGCGTCTGCATGGCATGGGGGATGCCCTGTATAACCATGTGATGGCGATGCATGGCACACACGTGCGGATTTACGCACCGGTCGGCAGCCATAAAGATCTGCTGCCGTACTTAGTGCGTCGTTTATTGGAAAACGGCGCCAATAGCTCGTTTGTCCATCGCTTGGTGGATGCGGCATGCCCGGTGGACAGTTTGATCCAACATCCGGTCGATGTGCTGGCAAGCCGTGCCAGTTTGCACAACAGCTTGATCCCCTTACCGCCGGCAATCTTTGGGGCATCGCGGCGCAATTCGGCAGGGGTCAATATCGATATTGCCTCTGAGTGGACGCCGTTTGCTGCAAAGGTCGCACGCTTTGCCACGCACCAGTGGCAGGCGAGCCCGCTGATCAATGGGATCACGCAATATGACCCTGTTGACGCGGCGCGTGACGATTTACAAGCGCCCGTGCCGGTGACGGCCCCGTATGATCGGCGTGAACAGGTCGGGCAGGTGACGTATGCCTCGGCCGCGCAGGTGGATGCCGCCATTACGTGTGCGAGCGAGGCCTATCCGGCGTGGGCCAATACACCGGTTGCCGAACGTGCCGCTTGCCTGCAACGGTTAGCGGATTTGCTGGAAGCCCATACGGGCGAGTTGGTCGCTCTGTGTCATCGGGAAGCCGGTAAAACGATCCACGATGGGATTGATGAGATCCGTGAAGCGGTCGATTTCTGTCGATTTTATGCCCTGCAGGCCGAGAGTGAATTGGCCTCACCGCGAACGGTGAACGGGTATGACGGCACAATGCGCACGATCCACCAGCAAGGGCGTGGGGTGTTTGCTTGTATCAGTCCGTGGAATTTCCCCTTGGCGATTTTTCTTGGGCAAGTGTCTGCGGCCTTGGTCACGGGTAACACCGTGGTCGCCAAGCCGGCAGAGCAAACCTCGCTGATTGCGTTCCGGGCGGTGGAATTGATGCGCGAAGCGGGGATCCCGGCTGGCGCCATTCAATTGCTGCCGGGCACGGGCCACACGGTGGGGGCGGGGATCACGTCAGATCCACGTATTGCCGGGGTGGCGTTTACCGGCTCAACAGACACCGCACTGCGGATCAACCGTGCGCTCGTGGCCCGTGCGTGTGCACCGGTGCCTTTGATTGCCGAAACCGGCGGCCAGAACGCCATGATCGTTGACAGTACTGCCCTGCCAGAACAGGTGGTGCGGGATGTGATGCGTTCGGCGTTTGCCTCGGCGGGTCAGCGTTGTTCGGCCTTACGGGTGATGTATGTCCAGCAAGACATCGCCGAGCGCGTGATCGGGTTGATCAAAGGTGCCATGGCGGAATTACAAGTGGGCGATCCCCGCTTGTATCAAACGGATGTGGGGCCGGTGATTGATGGCACGGCGCGAGACAAATTGTTAACCCATATTCAAACATTGAAAAACCAAGCGATATTGATCGCTCAAGCGCCTTGCTCGGCGGCATGTGATCTCGGCGATTTTGTTGCGCCAACGGCGTTTGAAATTTCAAGCATTGCCCAGCTGAAACAGGAGCATTTCGGTCCGATTTTGCACGTGGTGCGCTATCAGGCCAGTGAGCTCGATAGCGTGATTACACAGATCAACCAGACCGGGTTTGGTTTGACGCTCGGGGTGCACAGCCGTAACGAAACGACCTATCGCCATATTGAGCGCCGTGCACGAGTGGGTAACTGCTACATCAACCGCGATCAGGTCGGGGCGGTGGTTGGGGTACAACCGTTTGGTGGCCAAGGGTTATCAGGAACCGGCCCGAAAGCGGGCGGCCCGCATTACTTATTGCGTTTTACCCAAGACATTGTGCAAGCCTAACCGGCGTTAAGTGGACTATTAAGGAGTGAATCATGACTATTGAGACTATCGTTAACACACACTTAGCGGCGTGGGAAGGCTGGAATGATCTGGGCTATGACGCGCGGATTGCCATATTGCGACGCTGGGGCGAGCGCTTACCGCCTGCCTCGCGGGCGATGGTGGAATTCCACTGTCAGCAAGCGTCAGTGCAGGTTGCACGTATCTATCTGATGCCGGGGCCGACAGGGGAAAGCAATGAAGTGTATTGCGCAGGGCGCGGTACCTTTGTGGTGACTGCTGCCCCTGTGACGTCCGCCGTTGCGGTGATCGGCCAGATCACCGCGGCACTGGTGACGGGCAACACGGTATTGTTGTGTTTGCCAGCAGAGGCCGCGGAAGCGAATGCTGTCGACGCCGATGACATCGTCGCGCAACTGACCCTTTGTGGCTGTACGGCGATCAGTGCGGTACCTGACGATGCCCTCGATGCGGTCTTAGCATTGCCTGTGGTCGCGGGGGTGGCGTATGCGGGAGAAGCGGCCTCATTGCAGAGGATCGCCCGTCAGTTGGCGGCCCGTGACGGAGGCTGCTTAGCCGCGGTGATCGGGGAGACCGATGTGGCGACGCTGCCCGTGATCGGTAGCCCGACCTATTTACTCCGCTTTGTCACGGAGCGTACCCGCACCATCAACATCACGGCGGTGGGCGGAAACGCAACCCTGTTGGAATTGGGCAGTGGCGAGGCAAGCGCCTAAACGCGATAGGGTAAGCCGCTGAGACAAAAACAGCATGGCAGCGGCAAGGGGCCAATTGTAAGAACAAGCAAGAACCAGTACCGGTGATGGCCAGATTAATGGGTTCACCGTTTTATTCACGTGGGGGGAGTCAGAAGGCGGTGTGGATGTTTGCTTGCACCACTGCCTGACCGCTCCCCCCTTCAACTTTACGAAGCAATAACCACAACGCCGCTGCAATGCACAGTGGCACTGAGTGAGGGAACTCCAGCAATGATTGAAAGCAATTTTGCCATCACGGCAACCTTTATCACGTACCTGATTGGCATGTTAGCCATCGGTTATCTGGCCTATAAACGCACGGCCAGCTCAGCCGATTACTTTTTGGGTGGACGGACGTTAGGGCCATGGCCAGCAGCGTTATCGGCAGGGGCCTCTGACATGAGTGGCTGGCTGCTGTTGGGGTTGCCGGGCTATGCGTATGCGGCCGGTATCGAGTCGTTCTGGTTGGCCGGTGGCTTGCTGTTGGGCACGTGGTTGAACTGGTTGATTTGTGCCAAGCGTCTGCGTACGTACAGCATTACGACCGATAATGCCCTGACGATGCCAGAGTTTCTTGCGCGCCGTTTTGATGACAAATCCAAACTGATCCAAACCATTTCAGCGTTCTTCATTTTGCTGTTCTTCCTTTTCTATACCAGTTCGGGTTTGGTTGCTGGCGGTAAACTGTTTGAAACCGTGTTCGGTTTGGACTATCCCGTGGCCGTGTTGATCGGCACCTTGTGTGTGGTGTCATACACCCTGTTTGGTGGCTTCCTCGCGGTATCGTGGACCGATTTGGTGCAAGGCTTATTGATGTCAGCAGCACTGATGATTGTGCCGATTGCCGCAATGGAAGGTGGTTTCGGCGATCTGGCGATGGCGTTGGAAGCAAAAAACCCAGAGTTGTTGACAATGTTTAACAATGTGAAGGGCGAGCCACTATCACTGATGGCGATTGTGTCATTGATGGCGTGGGGCTTAGGCTACTTCGGCCAGCCACACATTTTGGCCCGTTTTAAAGCGACCCGTAGCAACGCCGACATTACCACGGCGCGCCGTATTGCGGTGGTATGGACAGCCTTGTCGATGGCCGGTGCCATTCTGGTCGGTTTGACCGGTATCCTGTATGTGGACAACCAATTGGTCGGCGGTCTGGCAGACAGCGAACGTATCTTTATGTTGCTGGTGAACTCCATGTTCCACCCTGTGATTGCCGGTATTCTATTGGCGGCCATTCTAGCGGCGATCATGAGTACGGCGGACTCACAACTGTTGGTGTCGTCGTCGGCGCTGGCAGAAGATTTCTACAAGCAAGTGTTCCGTCCGCAAGCTTCGTCGGATGAGATCGTCAAAGTGGGCCGTGCCGCGGTGATCATCTTGTCGTTCATTGCCCTGATGTTGGCAATGAACCCAGAGAGTACCGTGTTGGGCTTGGTGTCATACGCATGGGCCGGCTTTGGTGCGGCCTTTGGTCCGGCCTTGTTGTTGAGCCTGTTCTGGAAAGGCATGAACCGTAATGGTGCATTGGCCGGTATTATTGTCGGTGCGCTGACGGTAGTGATTTGGAAACAGCTCACGGGCGGTATCTTCGATTTGTATGAATTGGTACCGGGCTTCTTCTTGGCGGGCTTGTCCATCATTGTTGTGAGCAAGGCAACCGGGGGGGCATCAGATGCGGTGGAAGCGCAGTTTGAAACCTACCAGCGTAACCTTGTGACCTTCAAATAGTGACGTTTAAATCGTGACGTTCAAATAAGTCGATAAAACAGCCGCCTGATGCGGCTGTTTTTTTATGGCTGTTTTTTATGAGGAGGAGCCGTCGGAGGCAGAGACAGGGATTATTCACACGGCGGGGCCAAGTGGATCATCGCCAGACCGCCGAGTGAGGTTTCACGGTATTTCTTGTTCATGTCTTTCCCGGTTTGGTACATGGTTTCAATCACCTTATCGAGCGAGATCCGCGATTTGCTGTTGCGTTTTAACGCCATGCGCGAGGCGTTAATGGCTTTCATTGCCCCCATGGCATTACGTTCAATACAGGGGATCTGCACCAAGCCGCCGATCGGATCGCACGTCATCCCCAGTGAGTGCTCCATGGCAATTTCTGCCGCCATGCAAATTTGCTCATTACTGCCCCCCGCAATGGCCGTGAGGCCTGCCGCCGCCATCGAGGAGGATACGCCAATTTCGCCCTGACAGCCGACCTCCGCACCGGAAATCGAGGCGTTCATCTTATACAGCATGCCAATCGCCGCAGAGACGGCGAGAAAGTCTTTCAACTGCGCTAACGTGAGTTCTCCGATAAATCGGTGGGTGTACATCAGCACGGCGGGGATCACACCGGCGGCACCATTGGTTGGCGAAGTGACCACTTGGCCACCGGCCGCGTTTTCTTCACTCACGGCAAACGCAAACAGGTTGACCCAATCTAGCACCGCCATTGGGTCATGCTCGACCCCTTGGTTCGCCTCAAGCTTTTTGAGCAGCGCAGGCGCGCGTCGTACCACGTGCAAACCGCCGTCTAACACCCCTTCAGTCTGAAAGCCCCGGGTCATGCAGTCACGCATCACTTGCCAGATCTGTGCGGTTTTCTCATCGATGTCGTTCGCCGAGCGAAAGGCTTGCTCATTGTGCAGCAGCATGGTGCCGATACTCAGGCCATTCTTGTCGGCCAGCGTCAGTAAATCGTGCGCCGACTGAAAAGGGTAAGGCACGGTCACGTCATGGCTGGCTTTGCCGTGCTGTAATTCATCGGCCGTGGCGATAAAGCCGCCACCAATCGAATAATAGGTTTCACTGAGCAGGCACGTATTCTTGCTATCAAACGCGTGTAAGGTCATGCCGTTCTCATGCAAGGGTAAATTGGTGTCATGAAAACGCATGTCACGATCCATCACAAAGGTGATGGACTGCTGGCCTGCCAGTAACAGAGTGTGGTGCTGTATGCCTTCGGCGAGCTGCTGGTTAGCAAGGCGAATATCAATGCGGTCAGGCTGGTGGTGCATCAGGCCAAGCAGCGTGGCACTGTCGGTATGGTGGCCTTTACCGGTTAATGACAGTGAGCCATAGAGATCGACTTGCACGCGAGTGACAAGGGGGAGGTGCGGCATCAACTGGGTACAGAAATCATACCCCGCCAACATCGGGCCGTTGGTATGGGAGCTTGAGGGGCCGACCCCGATCTTATAAATATCAAAAAGCGATAACATCGTGACTCCTTACGGAAAAGATCGTCTGACACTGTTATCAGTATAGGGAGTGCGGGGCGGAGCAGGAAAGGGACACGTGCCCACGGCATGCGAGGGCGCGTGTCTTTATCGGATCAATGATCAAGGAAGAGATAGTTTTGCCAGCTTTTCATGCGGATCAGTACTTTGCGCATCACCGACACATGCTCAAAGCTGTCGGAATACACCGCGATTTCCACACTGGTGCCTAACGGCAGGCCGTATTGGCTCAGATCATCGTTGATTTTCAATTTGATCAACGGACGGCCATGGCGCAATAACAAATCACTGCCGTACAGCATGCCCGCCGCTTGTACCTGACTTTCCCCGATGGCAGGCAACACTTCAATCACCTCCCCTTGAAAAGTTTTCCCGGGCAGGGCGCGGAAAATAAAGTCCGCTTGAAATCCCGGTTCCAGACGTAACAGGGAGTTCTGGCGAAAGGCGCCAATATAAAACTGCTCTTCTTGGTGAATAAAGGTCATGACCGGGCGCAACGGCAGGGGCACCGCCATCATCCCCGGACGCAATTGCACCTGAGTGACATAGCCATCGGTCGGCGCGTGTACCACGGTTTCGGCTAAGTTAAATTCCGCTTGCGTTAACGCGGCTTGCACCTTCGCCACGGTGGTATTCTCGCCCATGATTTCGGAATCATAGGCCAATTTAGCCCGGCGTTCTTCCGCGCGGGCGGCTTCAAGTGCGGCATCGGCACTGCGGTAAAACTGGCGGCGATTGTCCACTTCGGCGGCGGTAAATGCCCCGCGTTTAAAGCCCTTTTCATACCGCGTAAATTGGTTGAGGGTACGGGTGCGCTCGGCGACAGCTTTTGCGGTGGTTGCTTGTGCCGCTTTATAGCTGGCTTCCAGCCCTAACACAGTTTGCTTGGCTTCGGCGAGGGCGGCCCGTTGTAACGTTACTTGGGCCTGAAAAGGGGTCGGGTCAATTTTAAATAAAATCTCGCCTTTTTTGATTAACGTATTCGGGGTGACGGGCACGTCGGTGACTTTGCCTCTGACACCGGGGACAATGGGGGTGGTGACAAACAGTTGTCCCCCTTGGTTGGTGTAGGGGTGGTTGTAGTTCATCAGTAAGATTAATGTGCCGACCAAGATGACGCCCCCCAGTACAGCGGTGGGGACCGTCCATTTATTTAACGGGATATTGAAGATTTTAAAAATGGCAATACAGAGCGCGGCGTAGGTTAAGATCAGCAATAAATCCATTAGCGATCCCCTTTCTGCTGGCGTGCTTGCATCACTTCCAGTTGCGCGACTTTTTCGGTGAGGTACTCCACCTGCTCGGTGAGCTTGAGCAGTTCATGGTGCAACTCATGCTGCTCGTTTTGAATTTTTGTGAACCCCCAGCCGCGATCTTCGCGCCACAGCGTGGCCCAGATCCACAAGAAAGGCCACAGCGCATGCAAGGTAAACAAACTGACCCAGCCCGCATAATGAATGGCATCTTGGTGGGGGTGATTACGGGTTTTCGATATTTCATAGGGAATGTCATGAATAGCGATGATGCCGTAAAACAAAAACACCGCGACAAAACATAAAACGCCGAGTGCAAAATAGTCGAGAAACATCCCTGCCTCCTAAATCGTGATTATGGGTCGAATGGTGTCAACAAGTGGTGTTATCATGGAGCGTTATCAAAAATTTAGCACTCATCTGCTGGTTGTTGTTGTTTTTCTGTGGAATCGTTGATCGCGTTACCGTTTATTTTTGCGCTGGCTGTGAGGGTGGAAAGCGTGCATTTGACGGTGTCGTTCGGGGCCACAGGCACAGAAAGGTGAGTTAAAAAGCCATTGAGGGTGTATGTCTAATCTACTTGTTGGCCTGGGTGTGGCCGGCGGTTTACTAGCTTGGATGCTGTTTCGCTATTTTGATGCCCAGGAAAAGCAGCAAAAGGTCCGTGAAGCACAGCGAATAAAAGAAGATAAATATAAGCGGGTTTTGGAAAGAGCCAAAGTTGCAGAGCGTGAAGAGAAAATCTTTAAAGCGCAAACGGGCCATATTCCGAGTCAGTTGTCATTGGCGAAAGAATTTGAGTTATGCAACCTGCGTGAAGCCCTGTATTGGTACCTGAAAGCGGCAGAGCAGAACAATGCCATCGGGCAGAATGCCTTAGCGCGTTTGTGCCGCATGGACATGGAGGATCCGGAAGGGGAAGCGAAATCCCGCTATTGGGAGCAGGTGCTGAAAGCACAGCAGCGTGATCCGGCGGCGTTGTTTGATTTAGGTCGTTATCAAATCCGGGGTCAAGGCACCGCGATCGATATTGAAACCGGTTTAGGTAACGTGGAAGCCGCGGCAGATGCGGGGTGGTTGCCCGCACAACTGTTTTTGGGTGACTGGTTCATCTCAGAGAAAAATACCCATAAAGATCCGCATGCCGCCTTTATGTGGCGGGTACGGGCGGCGTTGCAAAATGACGCCAAAGCCTGTGTGAAAGCCGCGTATTGCTACCAGATGGGGATCGGGGTAGAGAAAGACAAAGCTCACACCTTGTACTGGCTGGAACGCGCGGCGGAATTGGACAATATCGAAGCCCAATTACTGGCTGCGCGTATGCACTTAGGCACAGCGGCGAATGATGCCGCGGTGGCCTACATTTGGTATTCGATGGCGTACGTGAACGGGCAGCAGGCGGCGAAAATCGAGCGCGATAAAGCGGTACAGCGGATTGGCATTGATGCCATCTTGGGCGTGCAAAACGTGGCTAACACGATTTATAAGATGATCAAGCAAGAAGAGGCGCCCCCTTTGGCGGTGATCCAGTTGTTGGATCGGATCTATGCGCGTAAAGGTTATCGCCCGAGCCGTGAGGTGTTACAAGCGCTCGCGACAGGCAAAGAGGTGGTGGAATCTGGCATCCATGACGCCTTGCTGATCAACGATCCGGCCACCATCGAGCCGCCGAGTCAAACCCTGTCAGCGTCACAGGCGCTCAATAATGAGCTCGATAGCTTATCGTGGCAGCAGGCTGGATCGGTGTCGACGTCGGGTCCTCCAACCGCGCCGGTGAACGCATCAATGGCGAACGCAGGCGGAAGTGCCTCATCACGTGCATCGCTTCCGGCCGGCAGCGCATCGGCAGCAGGGACGGAACATAAATCGGCGACCAAAGAGTACCAAGATCAAACCTGGCAGGCGTCATGGGATACGTTTTTCGCTGACAACGAGCCCTAAGCGGCTACGCCAAGTGAACCGTGAATGAGGGGAAGCAGACTGCTTCCCCTTATTTTTTGGTGATGTGATCCAGCAGCTGTGGCATGGCGGTTAACGTTGTGACCGTTGGCAGATTCAAGCGGGGTGCGTCGGGCGCTGCGTAATGAAAGGTGGGGATCCCGGCGTTGACGCCAGCGAGCACTCCATTACGCGTATCATCCACAAACACGCAGTCTTGCAGACGGTAGCCCATGTGCATGGCTGCAAAATGCAGCAAATCCGGGTCTGGTTTCCAACTGCTGGCTTCAAAGCCACTGAATAGCTTGTGCTCAAAGTAGGGCATCAGCTTGGTCAGCCCCAACGTTTGCTCCATTTTCTGAATTGGCCCGTTAGAGGCAATGCACATATCAATCCCCATCTCCGTGAGGTGCGCGAGCAGTTCAGGTACCCCCGCAATCGGCTTGAGGTGTTGCTCAAACAGTTGGCGACACTCTTCTCGATACATCGGCTCTAAAATGTCAATAGGTAAGCGAACGCCCGCCCGCTCACGGGTTTCATTGAGGATGTCGGCAATTTTCCCGCCTTGGAAATGGGCCATGCAGGTGGCCAGCGTCAGCGTGCCGCCTTGGCGAGTAAAAATATTAACCAGGGCTTGATTGCACAGCCTTTCGCTGTCCACTAACGTGCCATCACAATCAAAAATAACGCAGCGAATTTTATGGGGTGTTTTTGCCATAACGTGTCCGATCCTAAAGCGTGTCCGTGCTTGATTGTTAATACACGCAAAGGCTTTCTACAACACACAGGGTGACGTTTTGTTATCTGTATCGCCTGTCGGCTTGCCTGAGGGCGCAATTCTGCGGATCACGCCTCATCCTCCTGATAGCGAGCAATAAACGCTTCCAGATGTGGGATCCCGCTGTGCGTGACCTGCTGCTCTGCCAATAAAAAGGCGTAAATGGCATCCTCATGCTGTTGCACCAAATCAAACATGGCATGGTGGTCGGTGGCGTGCGCCGCGTCTTGTCGGTAGCGTAACGCATAGGGTTCAACCCAAGGTACCAAGGTGTCCATCAGGCTGGGCCAATCGCGATCTATCCATTTTTTTGCCTCTTGTCGCCCTTTGTTTTCCATCGCCATATCGTGCGGTGAACAGGTTATTCCGCGGGGATCAAGGTAGTTTTTCAGGCGTTTTGCCGTGATTTGTTCGACGTGTATCAAAAGTTGCCATTTATAGATGTGCGTATCGTCACTATACTCTTGGGCAAAAGCAGTAAAAAAGGCAATACCGTACAGTTCACCGAGGTAAGCGGCGTGCAGGGGTTGTAATGACATAGGGGACACCTTTGTGGGAGAGCCAATGTGATGCAGCTGGACGTTTTATGGGCCATGTGTGTGCTGCGGTCATTATTATAAGGGGTGGCTATGTCATCATCCATTTTTCCGTCATGGCTTGGCGGTTATGAAATCAAGGAACACATCCGTAACCCGAATATTCAGGTCGGCGATCACACCTATTATTCGGGCTATTATCACGATAAACATTTTGAAGACCACTGCGTGCGGTACTTGCTGGGGGATCATTCCAGCCGTGCGGTATGGGAGTCAGGGATCTTCGGCGACGTGGATCAGTTAATTATCGGTAAATTCTGTTCGATTGCTTCCGGGGCGACGTTCATGCTGGCCGGTAATCAAGGCCATCGTCATGATTGGGTCTCATCGTTTCCCTTTGATGTCAGCAAGTTTGGCGACAAAGTGAAGTCAGGCTTTGAGCGTGCCGGTGACACCGTGGTGGGCAATGACGTGTGGATTGGCTCGGAATGCGTGATCATGCCGGGCGTGACCATCGGGGATGGTGCCGTGATTGGCGCACGTGCCGTTGTCACCAAAGATGTGCCGCCGTATGCGGTGGTGGTGGGCAATCCGGGTCAGGTGGTGAAGAAGCGTTTCAGTGAGGAACACATTGCGTTGCTACTGACGATGAAATGGTGGAATTGGCCGATGGCGCAACTGCAGGCCAGTATGGATCGCATGTGCAGCAACGACATTGAGGCGTTGTATGCGCACTACATGACGTTTCAGGCGCAAATCGACCAGTAGGTTGATTTGCCTTTAGCCGCCGCAGTCTGGTGACGTTGCTTCTGGTGGCGTTGAACCGCGAGAGACAATAACGCGATGCCTTGTGAAAGGCATCGCGTTTTTTATTTCATGTGGTGCCAGCTTTGCTGTAAGGCTAATTCTAAGGGCGTATGGAACAGGGCGGCTTGTGAGGCCGAGCTACTGCGCTGTGAGGGCAGTTGGCTGCCGTGTTGCCAAATACGGCGCATGCTCAAAAAGCCGCGAAATAATGGCGAAAACAATGAAATGCACTCCATGACTGTCCAATGCAGGTGCGTGACGGTGACGGGTTTGCCGCTACTGAGGGCCAAACAGCGGGCGATGTCTTTAATGCTGGCTTGATGCCCCGGGTAGTAGGTGACATCCAGCGCGCGGGGGGGCTCAAGCGATTTGGCGGCGGGCGTCGAGAGCTGGTGGACAATGTTTTCCGCCAAATCCGGTAAAAAGGTCCAGTAGTGGTTCTGGGTATAATTGCTGGGGGATTGAACGATTAATTTATTTTGGGTTTCTTTGATCAGCATGCCTAAGTAACCGTGTTGCAGAGCGCAGCTCAGGCTGTGGCCACAACAGCGGACGGAGATGTGGGCGCCGGCTTCTGAAGCCCGTTCAAGTTGTGATTGCAACTTGGCCGACAGGGCAATAGGAAGGGGCTTTTTCTCGCGCCAAAACGTGAAAGAGGAAAACAGTGAAGGCGTGACCTCATAAAAATTGGTGGTCAGCACCAGATGACGTTGGTGTTTGGCGATCAGGGCGGTGATGGTCTCTAAGGAAAAAAGGACCTGCCCACCGAGAGTCGGGTCGGGCAGGTGCAGGAAAACCGTATCGCTCTCTGCGATGAGCTCATCGAGAAAATCCGTCTCCGTCGGGGAGATCTCTGCCAGTGTCAGGTTATGGGTAAGCGTAATCGGCTGGCTAGGATCATCAATGGTTGCCGTAACGTGCCAGTTATACTTGGCTAAGGTTTTACACAGCAAGGCACCCATCTCATGCTCAATGCCCAATACTAAGGCTTTTCTCATACTTACCCTCAACCTTGCGATTCAATTCAAAGGATTACCAAGAAGGTAAGGGATTTTTGGCGGTATAGTAAACAGACAAATTGGCATAGTGGTATTTGATAATGCATAGCATGGAGTGGGATAGCATACGGATATTCCTCGCAGTGGTGGAAGAGGGAAGTATGTCAGCCGCTGCACAGGTGCTGGGGATGTCTCAACCGACAGTGAGTCGTCAAATTTCAGCCTTGGAAGACAGGGTGGGATTTAACTTGTTTGACCGTTCCTGTAATGGCCTGAAACTGACGGTATTGGGGGAGGGGTTATTGGCGTCAGCGCAGCAAACCGCACGGGGGGTGGAAGGGTTTATGCGCAAAGTGAATGCCAGCAACGATCAGCATGAGGGGCATGTGCGACTGGCCGTGAGTGAGGTCGCGGCGTTTTACTACCTCCCGCAAGCACTGAAAGCGTTTAATGCAGCGTTTCCTCACATCGAAGTCGAGATCTTGGTTAATAACCAAGATGTCAATTTGAACAAGCGAGAAGCCGATGTGCAGATCTCGCGTCAGCGTCATACCCAACCGGATTTGGTCGTCAGTCACCTTTATCAGCATGCGGTCGGTTTTTTTGCGCATAAAGACTATATCGCGGAATACGGCATGCCTTCGTCACTGGGGCAAATGCATGGGCGTAATTTTCATATTATTGGCTTTGATCAGCTGGATTTGTATACCCGCACTGCCGCGCAGATCGGCAAGCCGGTGGTGAAGTCACAGTTTCCTTATCGCACAGACAGCTACATTATGCAGTTGGAGCTGGTGCGGGCGAAAGCCGGTATCGCCGCCATGTATAAAGAGGTGGCGCAACGTCACCCTGAATTGGTGCCTGTGTTTCCGGATGCGCCCATTCCAAACACGCAGTGGTGGCTTGTTTGCCATCGTGATGTGCATGTGAATCCCCGCATTCGTCACCTGATGGTGTTTCTGAGCCGGTGGTTTGACGCGTTATCGTCGCAAACCTCTCAAACCTCTCAAACCTCTCAAACCTCTCAAACAATAACGCTGTAATTGCCCGCCTGTTCGTGACCGATTTCATACGGTTACCTGCCTGTTGACGGTGTCTGCCTGCTTGCCCACGGCGAGGAGGTGGCACACCGCCTATTCTTATCATGAGACTCGGTTCTACCGTTGTATTCCGTTGCGGTTTATTTTGTGCTTTTTGTTTAAGTGGTATCAAAAACGTTACATGGAAAAGCACTATTGCTCAATAAGTAAGCCAAGGTAATCGTTTTCGGCGGCTTAAACTTGATCTGAACCAGTGAATTTTCAATTTTTTTCAAAATACTCGAAACAAAAGTTGAGTTATTCAAAAAAAATTGAATAATGTAATCAAAAGATAAAATGCTGAGAAAATGCTGCTCCACACATTTTCCTCTGCAGTTGACCCAAAGACGTGTAACGGGACATTTGTTGTCCGCGTGTGTACCTCAATAATCTGATGAGATAACCATGAGCAACTCTCTAGTACTTGTAATCAACTCTGGCAGTTCTTCCCTGAAGTTTGCATTGATCGACACGGTAAGTGGTGAAGCGACCCTTAGCGGTTTAGGCGAATGTTTCGGTCTACCTGAAGCGGTCGTGAGCTGGAAAATCGACGGCGAGAAACACGAATACAAACTTGATGATTCAGGTAACCACCACCAGCAAGCAGTTGATCGCATTGTTATGCTGCTAGAAGAGCAGGGTATCAAGCAAGATATCGTGGCGATTGGTCACCGTGTTGTACACGGCGGTGTGAAATTCACGAAGACAGTGAAAGTGGATGACAGCGTACTGAACGAGATCGAAGCACTGAGCGATCTTGCTCCGTTGCACAACCCAGCACACGTGATCGGTATGCGTGCAACAATGAAAGCGTTCCCAACCCTTTCTCAGTACGCGGTATTTGACACAGCGTTCCACCAGACAATGCCTGCAAAAGCATACACTGGCGCAATCTCTCAGAAGCTATTCAATGACTACGGTATCCGTCGTTACGGTTTCCACGGCACCAGCCACTACTTTGTGAGCCGTGAAGCCGCTAAAATGATCAACAAGCCGATTGATGAGAGCAACTTCATCTCTGTTCACCTGGGTAACGGCGCATCTGTGTGTGCGATCAAGAACGGTAAGAGCGTTGACACCAGCATGGGCTTTACCCCTCTGGCTGGCCTAATGATGGGTACACGTTGTGGTGACCTTGACCCAAGCATCATCGAATTCCTTCTGAAGAAAGGCTGGTCTCAGCAAGAAGTGTTCGACGAACTGAACAAGAAATCAGGCCTGTTGGGCGTATCTGGCCTAACAAGCGACTGCCGTGGCATCATCGAAGCGATGGAAAATGGCCACGAAGGTGCAACACTGGCGTTTGAACTGTTCTGCTACCGTGTAGCAAAATACGTAGGTTCTTACATGGTGGCGTTGGATGAGCTAGACGGCATCATCTTCACTGCGGGTATTGGTGAAAACTCACAGCCAATCCGTAGCAAGATCCTAGAAAACTTGAAGATCTTCGGCTACCGTGAAGACGAAGCAGCTAACGCAGCGGCACGCTTCGGTAACCGTGGTGTGATCACGCAGCCAAACACACCAGTCGCGATGGTTATCCCAACGAACGAAGAGTGGGTTATCGCGAAAGAGTCAATGGCACTGCTACACGCTTAATGCCTGTCAGCACGGCTGAGAAGAAAAACCGTCAATGTGATTGGCGGTTTTTTTATGCCTGCAAAACGGCCTGATCGCAATCATCTGCAATAGACCGGCGAAAAAAAAGCGCTGCTCAAGCAGCGCCTCTGTCACTCAATGGCTTCAACCCACCGTGTTACTCACACAGATCCAGTTCATTGTGGATCAACACCACACACTGTGAAGCAAACAGCATTTTCGGGCCAAGGCTGATTTTAATCGTGCCTAAGCGCTTTAAGCTGTTCATGCTTTTCTTCGGCATCGGGATATGATCGGTCAGCAAGAAACAGCAGTTGCCCGCAAATTCTTGCGTGCGGATCGATTCGCCTTTCTTATCCATCATGTAGATTTGATAGTCTTCTGCCAACTCAACCACCAGCTTTTCAAAGCTAATGGTACGCACCGTGATCCCCGGCTCAACCTGGCGGGTTTCTTCTTTACCCATGCCCACCGACATATCCAGTGCACGGACCACTTTTTCCAGTAGGGCTTGCTCATGGAAGCCACCCACATTGGTGATATCGTTAGCCGTAAAAGTAATCGTACGAGAATAGTCTTGCGTACTTTCAAGCACCAAGTGAACCACCACATCTTCACGGTGTGATTGCGCCACAAAAATGGTGTTCATCAAGGTGTGCGCCAAGATCTCTGTGTGGGCTTCTTGGCCGACTGACGCTAAAAGTTGCTGGCTGTTAGTGGGGGCCGAACGGGCTCGTAAAACAAAAGCGCGCATAGGGATGTCCTGCTGGTATGAAAATTGGCGTGTAATACGGATGACACTCCCTGACAGGGGCACCCGAGAAGGGCGGTATTATCCCAGTTTTACGCCGTCATGTAACGGGAATTATGGGGGAACACAGGGTAAGACGTGGCGGCTTGGTCCACGATATATCAATCTGTGCAATGATTAAAAAATAGTTGAGTGTGCGGTGGTGGTTATTTAACGCAATGGATCAATTATCACGCAGCGCGCTGGGGTGTAGGGCGCGGCTTATTGTGTTGCCGAGCAAGCGCGTACATACCATACGGTGTTTGGCGAAGAAATCAGGCCGGTTTAACGTCTATTTTTCAAGGGATAAGCGTTTGTAAAGCAGAATGGCAGGCAAATAAAGGCAAAATTCAACTTTGATGATTAAAATCAAATAAAGTGTAGGTCGCTCAAAAAGTTTTTGCGTTACTAAAAAATTATGATAAATTGAACACAGATTTGAGAGACACAAATCATACGCATTTAGCGGCTTTCCTTTTTGTAGGAAGGAGAGCGGCGAAGGTGGCGGGAGCGGAGTGGAAAACGCTGTCGACATCTGCTGGGGGCACCCAGCCTATCCTGCTTGGAACACAGGATATTGACGGAACGGAAAACGGCCCTGAGCTTCTGCTCAGGGCCGTTTTTTCATGGATAAAATCTGTCATCTATCATCATTCATCATTTGGCCAAAGGGCGTTCGGGTTTTCCATATAGGCGTCATAGCCCGCTTTCCAGCCTTGGATAGCCAGTTTCTCGTTCTGCGTATTTTTGCATTGGTCACTATACGCGATCCCCGCTTTGCCGTGATCAAAGGTTTTGTAAGGGGTGCAGTAATCCTCAATGCCATATTGATAACCGAGTCGGTACTGCTTGTTGGCGTCTTGTGTCAGTGGGTGCAATTGGCTTAATTCGTCTTGGCTTCTCGCCAATTGGCCTTTCTCGCCATCCTGATACCCCAGCAATTCCCACTCATTTTGCTGGGCAAGCTCAACCTCATTCGATAAGCCAGAGCAGCCACTTACACCCAATACAATCATCAGTGAAACAAGTCGTCTCATTTTTACCTCCGTTAGCTGTTTCACCTATATTAGGTGATGAATGACGGCCTTGCATGGTAGAAATGACTGTTATATTTAACTAAAACAGGGTTTTAGTTAAATATGGTCTGGTTTTTTAGTTTTGTTTGTGGGTTTCTGTAAAACGGCTCGGCGCCGCTTGGGGCCAATACAGGCCGAGATAATTCCACCCCACCCACAGCACCAAACCTGTTGCAACCAGCAGTTCAAAGATCCCGAGTCGCTCTAACCACACCCACTGGGGATGGGCGGTGTTAAACCATTGGGTCAGGCGTTCTAAGGCCACCGCACTGATCACAGAGGGGAAGGTGAGGGCCGCCAACGACGGTTGAAAACGTTGTTTCAGCAAATTGAAATAGCACAGATACACCAAAATGGTCATGGTGATGCCTACGCCGGCTAAAGCCCCCGTTAAGATCGGGTCGGGGTGATCGACATTCACCAAGTACGCGGTCAGTGACAAGTTCACCGGTGCCGCCATGATGGCCAGAGTGGGTCTGGCTGGGCGGGGCAAGCGACCGGCAAAACATAAACGGTACAGCACCACCGGCAGCATCAGGAAGTAAATCGTAATACAGAGATCCGTCATGGCAAGCGCAAAAGCATGATGGCCGAGTTGTGGCCCCGCCAAGGTGCCGCTGATCGCGCCCACAGGGTATAAAAACCAGCTCGGGTACAAATGGGTCAGACGAAAATGCTTCAGTTGGTGATAAAAGAAGAAGCACATCATTGCCAAATGCAGTAACAGCGCCGGATACCATAACAGCTTTGCCATCGGCACATGGATCACTGAAAGATAGTCAGCAATGACCAACAATGCCATCGACATCGGCGCCATTAAGCTGCCATGCAACGGGTGGCGGAGATCTTGAATAAAGCGTTGAGGATTAAGCAGGTATTTCAGTAAAACGGGAGCGAGTAACCCCGCCCCGATCACCGCGCACACACCACGTACCCAGCCCGCGGCCTCAGGAAAAAAAAGTGACCAGGCTAAACCGGTCCCCGTTGTCGCAAGCGCAAGGGCAGCTTGCGCAGTCGGAATGCGTAGCAGCGAATGGGCCAAAGCCTTCATTGAATCAAACAACCTTGTTTTAAAAGAAGAAAAGTGGAGGTGAAAACGTGTTCTGTCCCTGTGTGTTCACGCATGGCGAAGACGGTGCTTGCGCCCATTGATGACAGATCGAGCGACGGTATATTACACCAGAAAGGGGGATAATTCGGTAGCGAGACTTATCACTCAATCACTTAAATAAAATCGAATAATATTTTGCATTCATATTTGCTAAAAGTGGTATTTGGTACCATATTTACTTTGTGACCTGTTAATGAGTTGTTTAAGTAAAAGCTTGTGGAGGAATGAGCTGTTTCAGTCAGGCTCAGGGTAACAGGAAACACGTTGATGTGAATCAACACCCACTAGGCAACGCAACATTGTTTGTTAGCAACATTGCTCGTTAGAAAGGCAACACAGAAACACCGTAAAAAGCGACAAAGAGACATAGCAATACAGTAAGCAACACCGTAACAAAGAGACACAGCAACACCGCGTTACAGTAATACGGCAACATGCAACACCGTAACATTGCCTAGTCACAATTTGGTTAGCAACACAAAACATACGATACTTCTTCACCAATAAAATGATGTCCGTTTAAACAGTCACTGTGTCGGACACGGCAAACTCAACGTAATGAGTGGTGAAGCCCAAAAGTAACACGTAGTAAGTGATGAGTAACATAAGCGATAATAGAGATACACGTAACACAGCAACACACGTTACTCTGTTCGTTAACGCTCGATGCAGACTTGACGAGTCGCATGGGCCACAGAAAAAGATACATCCCAAGCCGTACTGCAATGGTGCGGCTTTTCTGCGTTTGTTTACATATCGGTCAAAGGCGACAATTTTAGCGCGAGCAGTGCGTATGGCGTTAATTTAGTGAAATAACACTTTACATCCACTCAGAAAAACGTATTATCGCGGTCGCTCTGTAGTAAAAATTATTAATGAAACATCAAGTCAAAGAAAGACCTTTAGATACGCTTCGTTATTGTTGCTGTTCTCAGTGTTTCCCTTGCTTTATCGTAACATTCAATAATGTTGTTTCAGTGCATCACAGATTGTGAATTTATCTAACATACATTTATTAAGGGACACATCATGTCTAAGTCAACTGGTATCGTAAAGTGGTTTAACGAAGAGAAAGGTTTTGGTTTCATTTGTCAAGACAACGGCGGCGCTGACGTATTCGTTCACTTCCGTGCAATCGCTTCTGAAGGCTTCAAAACTCTAGCAGAAGGCCAGAAGGTTTCTTTCGACGTTGAAAACGGTCAGAAAGGTCCTCAAGCTGCTAACGTAGTTAAGCTATAATTTTATTATAGTGCTCAGCACTTATCTTTTTGATAAGCGCTAAAACGAAAGGCCAAGTTTATCAATAGCTTGGCCTTTTGTGTATCTGGCGTTTGGCATCCTTGCCGCGCGCCATATTGCTACCCTAGCGCCCGCTAGTTGGCTTGCAAAATAAACATCTGATAATCAAATGCCCCATCGCGTGCCTCAAAAGCCGCCAACTCTTTGTGTAAATCCTCGTTAGCTTTCGATCCCACTAACTCTGTTTGTAATGCCTCGATCCGTGCTTTCAACGGGCCGTAATACGCATGCCAAGCGGCATCACTGAGCGCAAAACTGCCCAGCACCGTAAAGCCCGCGGCTTGTGCCTGTGCGCTACGTACCGCTACGGTCGTCATATCTGGGTATTCTTGCTGCCAGAACGCGTGTGCCTCGGTGTGTGCGGCATGTTCACGCCATACCAAATCACTGAACACCAATACCCCCTTGTCACACAGCAACGGTCGCCATGCCTGTAACGCCGCTTCTACGCCCATGATATAGGCGCTGCCTTCGCACCAGATCAGATCAAAACTGTGTGGTGAAAACGGCAGGGCCTCCATATTGGCACATACCGTGGTGACGCGATCAGCCAGACCGCATTGGGTGACACTCTCTGTCAGCGCGGCTAAGGCGTCCGCTTCATTGTCGACGGCGGTGAGGGTCGCAGTTGCGCTGTGGGCCGCAAGCACGTGTGTCGCCACGCCTTTGCCACAGCCGATCTCTAATATCGCGTGAGGCGCATGCGGAACCTGCTTGAGGGCGGCGAGGGTATCGGCAGCAGAGCCTGGCCCCCAGCGTTCCAAGCCATTAAAGACGAGCATGAAGTCCGCCATGTATCGTTCGTGTGTGTTCATGTCTTTTGATAACCATTTTAGGCGCATGGCCTGTTTTTCATCAAAGCCTTGCTTCATCAGCCATGCGAGGTGGGCATCCGGTGCCTGTTGCTCCAGCGTTTGGTGCCAGTCTGTCAGGCTGCTTTCACCCAACATCGCCGCGAGAAGTTGGCGCGCTTGTTGTTTGTGGGCAATTTCTTCATCCAGCAGGCGTAATCGCTCGGCCAGCATGTGGCGTTCCACTTTCGTATCTAAACAGGCTTGGCATTCTTTTAACGTCAGTCCGCCTGCTTGCAGGTTTTGCAGCAACGTCAGCCGTTGTACATCGTGCTCGGTATAGCTGCGGTACCCGTTATCCAACCGGTGGCCTTTAATCAGCCCCAGCTTTTCGTAGTACAGCAGCGTGGTGCGGGAGATCCCCAGCTTGTCGGCTAATTGTGAGATGCGGTACATCGGGTGTCCCTTGTTATGCGCTGTTCTGATCAGCGTTATTACCAGTATGCCGGTTTATCCAGCGCCGGTGCACAGCGTGATGCCCCTGAAATTGGCGCTAATGCCTTATCAGTGAGTGATTGTGCCAACCAGCCGTGTGGGTAGCTCAGTGGTTGTGGTGCCGGGTATTGTGCCTCTGTGATGCGCTCAAAGCCCACCTTGCTGTAAAAATCCGGATCGCCATAGGTGAATGCCACTGTCACGCCTTGTGCGCGTAGTGTGGCTAAACCGGTGTTGATCAGCGCTTGGCCAATGCCATTGCCTTGATGCGCGGTGTGTACCGCCACAGGAGAAAGCAGATACGCAGTGGTGTTTGGTGCCTCGTCAAAGGTCATGCGGGTAAACAGAATACTGCCGACGATCGTTTGTTCGTCCATTGCCACAAACACGAAGCGATCGTGCTCTGGCGTGGTGTCAAACAACGCGGTGACGAGTTCGCCAATCACTTTCCCTTCGGCTTCGCCTTCTGAATCACTAAACGTTTGGGTAAAAAGCTGGCAAATGTCAGTGGTCTGTTCAGGGGAATACAGGCCGTAATGCATGGTGGTGTCCTTGGTGTTAGTGCTATCAAAATAGGGTAAGCATAAACTGTAAAGCCGTAGACAGGTCAAGGGGGAATAGGGATCATTTGCATTCATTACTGGGATTTTAAGAAGTTACCGGAGCAAGTGTGCGTGGCGTTGGATCAGCTATTGATCACCTATGAACGAGACGAAATTCTTTCTGTTATGCAGCGATTGCTGCCTGATTATGAAGCGTCAGCAAAAAAGGCGAGAGCGAATGGGGCTGGATCAGGGACGGCAGCAGAAATGAATATGGCCTGTGAGATGCAACTGCGTTACCTGAGAGACAGCATTGAATACATTGAAAATCACAGTGCTTGATGAAGTATAACGGCTTAGGTGAAAACGAGTTAAATGGGGAGTTCGTTGAAATGGTTTTGCTCCATTCCGATCTACGATAGATCCACTACACATTTCACTTATTAATCCTAATACCAGTAAAGTGTCTTTTAAATCTAGGTAAAGAAAAATAGAAAATATGTTAGGTAAACAACCTCTGTGGTTCTGATGAGCTTTTTTCAAAGTACCAATAACGCTTGTGGAGAAATAGGTATATCTCTAGATACAAAAAGCGTCATTTAGAATATTAATTTTTATAAAATCAATTAATACAAACGTTTAAAACAAATCCCCGATGGCTGCCTTCGGGGATTTTAATGTAACAACGAGTCAGTACTTATCAAAATTTCTTACGTTAAATGACAGCCAAGTATGACGGTTATTGTTTTGCTTTTATATATCTATGATGTTGTTCGGATCCTGTATTTTTCTACCTATATCAGCAATATCACGCAAAGAACTTTGTTTAGTCACTTCAACAATCGCAGAAAGAGCCAAATTCAATTGATCGTTATTATCACTCTCAAGAGCATGATCGATAACATCAAAGATCTTTGTTACGGCTTGGCTATTGAGATCATGTTTTTGATTGATTGCAGTTATAAGTATATTTTTTTTTGATTGAATCTGTTCAATTAATACTTCTTTTTGATTTTGTGATTCAATTCTTTTTGTTTTTTCATGTTCGACTATTCGAGTGTTTTCGTTATAAGCATCATAAAATTCTTTACTTGCAGTTAGTAATTGTAATGGGCTCGCTTTTTTTGAAGCACCTTTAAGAATAGTTGATAATTTACTCATATATCGCCACCTTAGTTTTTATTAAAATTATTTTTAATTTAAATAAATATAGGTTAGACAACCGAAAAATAAAATTAACAATGCATATGTTACCAATTTTTTATTGTTATTTTTACTTGAAATAGTTGTTTCTTCATTATCAGATAACCAAAAGTAAGTTGCGCTATCATCGCCAGCATCAAATTGAAAAGTCTTTTCATCTTGCTCTAATTTTGCAATTAAAGAGTCAATCGATGAGTCATTCAATTGTTCTGCGTGTGATATAATTTTTAATGATTGTGGTGTAGGTTTCTGATCTTCATTTAGTAAATCAATACTTAGGAGGCTTTTTAATGTTTTTGTTAGTAAGATGGACTGTAATTTATATCTATTTATAATAGTTGCAGTATCTTTTGCATCTAATGCATTATTTAAATGGTTATCAGTAGTTAATAATCTATCAGCAATGCCTTTTAATGTTGTCTTATACAAATCAATATGATTATTTACCGCGCCCATTACTTCAACAATAACTTTTATTTCTTCATCATAAACATCAGCTTTATCTCTAAAAATACGAGCTTCGGTTAGCTTTTTCTCTGCATGCTGTGAGTATTTATAAGCACCAAAAACGGCTAATGGCGCAAGAGCTATTCCACCTAAAACCATAGTACCACCTGCAATACCTGCACCGCCTGCTGATATTGCACCACCACCAAACCATGCTAATGTTGCGTTTTGTGCTGCTGCACCAGATAACGTTGCGATTGCCGTTCCTGTTGACGCTGCACCTAGGCTGGATACGGCTCCCATTGATCCAAGAGCAAGTGCGGCACCTGTAGTGGTACCTTTAATACCGGTACTTACGATATCGGTAAATACTGTACTTTCTTGTCTTAATGCTGGGGCTGTGCGTTGTGAAAATTCCACATAAGCATCTTTGGCTATTTTTGTATCTAGATTATTGACTTGTTGGCATTTACTTAAGGTATCTAAGACTTGTGGAATTAAGGTGCCTGTATAGTAAGTTTTATCATCAATCAATTTCTCGATAATTTCTTTAGATGCCTCCTGTGCATCTTCTAATGCCCAGTTAGCATTTCGAATCCAGCGCTCACCTTGCTCAATCATGTCATCAGCTTCGCTGCTTTTTCTATAAGAGCTAACAACTGGTACTTTATCCCAAAAACTCATATATTTATCTCTAAAGTTAAAGTGATAATTTACATTTGTTTTTTGGTTGTATATGCGATCGATATCACGTTATAGGCGTCATTCCTATAAGTAATCACAATTCTTAGCATATTTTGTCCAATTTGAAGTTACCAAAACACCGGCTCCCTTCTTTCCCCTCATATCGCCACACTGGCGCTATGAAAACAGCCAATCAACCCCGTACTTTTCAACGCGACCAGTCCGAACCTCTAAAAAAACAACATCCGTGACATTGTCACTTCTGTGTTCATACGTATCTAAGCAGATACCCCCAAATACGCCACATTTAATGCGTGAAATCAGCCGTAGAGTAAACAGTTTAAAAATCTCACATCAAAATCTTGATTTTGCTAACGTGCTGTATTTTATAAATTAAACGGATTTATCCACAAAAACGGTGGGTAACTTTATGGTAAATCTCCCAACGTGTTGATCAGAAAGACAGCAAACGGTGCGGGCATGTTGCCGCGCACCGGAGAGTGGCTAAACAGGGTTGGCAAAGGGGAATGGGTGAGGCTGTTGGCTACGCGTTATTGATTCTGCACGCTGTGCTGATGGCGTGCTTCCCACCAGCTATTCGCAAGTGCCAAGGCGGACGCCTGATCCGGTGCGCGTCCCATCATCTTCAGGACTATCGCCAACGTTGATACGACGGCGTGATGGCCGTATTCGTTGTCGTCTTCACCCAGCCAGATGGTTTGCAGGTAATCACCGCTGATCTCGCCGTGTTTGCCGGACGCGCCTTCAAGGAACGTTGGCCACTCTTCATCAAAATACGCCCCGTCATGAACACCAGCAATCAAACAGCTGGTGCGTGGGCTGCGTTCGCTTTCACCGCCTTCGCCTTTAAATGCCACCATGTTGCGATCCCCTACTAACTGAGCGGCTTCGGCATGTAATTTTTCATAGCCCTGATGGAAGATGCCGTGAATGGCAAAGGGCGCTGCTGTTGGGTTCAGGGCGCGGGCAACGGTATTGAGGGGAGTGCGTAGCCCCACTAATTTGCGGATCGCCAGCAGATCAATCAGTGGCTCACAATACGCAGAGAGCGGGATGTAGCAGATATTCTCGGTGGCTAAGATCGCACGGGCTTGCTCGGGAGTATGGGCTTGTTGAATGTGCAGCGCCGGACACGCACTTTCGATTTGGTATTTCACCGCATCCACCGCCGCATGGCCGCTGAGCATCACTTTCACGCCATTTTGCGCCAGCAGTTTGGCCGCTAACAGCAACCACGGTGGCTGACGACGTTTACCGGCAAAGCAGGGCCAGTCGACCTCAACATCCAGTTGTTGCCATGCAGGCGCAATGCGATCCCGCAATGCTTGAATGTAGCCCGCCGCTTCTTCTGCCGTTTCACAGCGTACCCGTTGCAGCATCAGTAAGGTTGCCAGCTGTAACAACTCAGCATCGCCATCAAGGTATTGCGTGAGAGCTTGGCGGGCTTCTGCTTGGGTTAACGATCGTCGGCCTTTTTCGCCACGGCCAACGTGTTTAATAAATTCAGAAAAATCAGGCATGTCACCATCCTTGTTGACGAAAATCGGTATGTACCGCGATGCACGGCGTGGCGACTATCATAGCATTTCGAGGCGCTTTTACCCGTATCAAATCAAAGTGATGGATGTTGTGGACTTGGATAATGACTCATCACAGTTGGCAGTAAATAGCCATAAGGAATGAGGCTGAATTGTCGCATCGATCCCACTATTTTGTGTGTAAAAATGTGATCTTGAGGCAAGGACAAAAACCCAAATCATAAACTCTCTGATTTTTAACGTATTAATTAGCTGGCGAAGCATTTTTTCACTGTCATGCATTCGCGAACGTGATGGCCGCTTACGGTGAGCGTGCTGTTTCTTCTTGGCTAGGAAAATAGGCAGAGAGAATAAAGATGAAAAAAAACCTATTAGCAACGACGATCAGTCTGTTGCTGATCAGCCCAGCGGTGCTCGCGGCACCTGCCCCGGTGGTGACTGCCCCTTCTGCGACGTCTGATGTGCAGGCGTTAATGAATGACATGACGCAAAAGGTGCAAGCACGCATCAATGACGTAGTGCAGTTAGCGGCTGATCTGAAAAACTGGGAAGAGCGTAACGGCCGCCGTTTCTTCCGTTATAACGATTACCTTTACCCGATGTCGCCGGATAACCTCCCTCTTTTTATGCCTTTTGTATTGGGGGCATCGTATGACGAGAATGTGACTTACGCGGATCGCTCCGCGGAAGCGATGTTTGATTTTGTCAAAGCACCGTGGCGTTTGGTGAACGAGCAAGATGGCGTGTTCATTTTTCACGATCAGTTCGGCTTTAACTATCTGGATGACGGGAAAAACTGCCATGTTCGTTATTTGACCAGTGGTGTGACGCAGCAAACCCAAGACTGTTTGCCGCTGGATCAAAAAGCGGTGGATGCGCTGGGCTTCATTGATGAATTGCCGGTCGAAAACCATTTAGTGGGCAGTTTTGCTGCGCAGGTGCGTTTTGTGCAGAACCAAACGGCAGACGCCATGGGTAATGCGGATAAATCGCAGCAGAAGCTGGTGACACACCGTGATGCGCTGTTGGTGATCACCCCTGAAAAAGACAATCTGGATGCCAAAGCCATTGAGATGCGCGTGTACCAACACGGCGCGTTGATGGAAAAGCGCATTTTGACTAACCCGACACAAATCATGAAAACTGATCGCGTCGGTCAGGATGATCGTCAGGATATTCTGTTCTCTAAGCGCTCTTACACCACCGTGCTGCCTTGGAACTGGGTTGAGCAGGGTTTGAGCATTACCTTCATGACCTATGACGGCCGTGAAGGGGAATTGTCTGCCGATGCCATTGAGTTCGGTGCACCTATCCATGTTGATATGCCGATGATCCGTATCGGTATGCTGACGGCGCCCCCGGCGGTGAAGTCGTTGGAAGAAAAAATGGGTAACTACGGGGCAGAGCTGTTCCAACGCTTCCCGTTCTCGACCATGACGCTGAGCCCGTATTTGCCGGTACAACTGGACAAAGTGGTGACCGCATACGGTGAAGTGGAAGAAGACTACAGCTACTATGAAAAACCGGATGTGTACTCGGGTGATTTGCGTGAAAACATCACCAAGTCTCTGATCCAGACCGGTATCAATAACGCCAACTTTGGTGTGACCAGCACGGCGGGTACCCAGCAGTGGCAGCCAGCCAATTACCCGACCGTGGTGATTGGTCATTCCATTGGTCGTTATAAGAAAAAAGACGGCAGCCTTGAAAACGTGACCCACGGTTTGTCGGGCGGTAACGGCATGGCCCTGTTGGTCGATTCAACGGCGAACGAAGTGACCCACGAAATTGGCCACGCGTTCAGTTTGTGGCATTGGCCGGGTGGCCCGGATACGTATTACCACAGCACCAAGAGTGGCTGGGGTTACGATGCCTACCGTGGCCGCATGGCGGATAACGTGGTGTGGTATGAAAACGGGTCAGGCGATCGCAACTTTGCCGGTATTGTCGGCTTTGGTAAAGATCCGATGGCGGGCGGTAACTTTGATTCACGTGTGAACAGCTATCCGCTATTTACCGGTTACACCTCCAAGGTGATGCAAGATTACCTGACCGGTTATGACTTCCTCGACATGGACAGCCCAAGTGGTTATACCCATTGGGATGCCGAGCAGCAGCAAATGGTACCTGTCACGGACACCACCAAGCTCAAGCCGGTACAGCGTGGTGTGGATGTGATGACCATGGTGGGGTATTACGATCCGCAAAACACCAACATGAGTTATATCTACCCGCCAATGTACGGCAGTGCGGGTCAGGTCTTTGAGTTACCTGCGCCAACGGTGGGTCAGTGTTGGGCGACCGTAACGTATGCGGACGGGCATGAAGACCGTATTGGGCTGGAAGGCATGCGTCTTGATGGCAGCATGAGTAACAAGTTCCATGTGAACTTGGCGCGTGATGTACAGCCAGAAAGCATGGCGATCAGCTGTCCGCAGCGCAGTTTGCTGACTATCGTGACGGAGCACATTCTGGCTGACGTGGCGCAAGAACGCTTCTTCGAGTGGGGCGAAAATAACCGTCAAGGCACGCCGGGTGATGTGTTCAGTTATCACCGTAATGGCCGCGTTGAACTGTTCCGTCTGAATACGCATTCTTACTGGTATTTCCCAGATTCAGGCTCTAACCATCAATGGACCTTCTTGGGTTTCATGGATGACATGGTCGATCAGTACATCGCGGAAGAAAAGCCGTCATTTGACAGCTTAGGTCAGGTTGAACTGACGACGCGTACCTTTGAGGCTAACAGCGAATACCCACAGCGTGCGATCACCTTCGGCCAAGGTCAGGGTTACGACAAAGGGGTCGACCATGCGCCGATGTTTGATCAGCTGACGGAACTGGCGAACCGTGATTTTGTGACTATCGGTGAGTTTGAGCGTGAATTGCTGGCGCAAGAAGCTTACCAGTTGTTTGCCGGTAACTACCGCATTAACGATGGGCATAACGCCAACGCGCGCTTTATCGGTGCGCTCTACGCACAGTGGAGCGAAGAGACGGGTACCCGTGATTACTTCTTGATGAAGCACGTTAATGCGGGGGCGATGCCACAGGATCAGCAAAGTAATGATGACTGGAAATTCCTGGGCTCAGCAGAGACGTATGTGAATCTGGATCTGAACCCGATCCTATTGAACCGCAGTGAGGTGGATCATGCGGCGCGCATTAAGCACTACTTTGGTGTGGATGCACTATTGAACTGGGATCAGCGCACAACGACCACACAGCCGTTTGCAATGTTTGCGCACACGCAGGACGATGGTAGTCAAACGTACTTCATGCAGAAAGTGGCAGGCCAAGGGGGAGAATTCCCGCACGGTGAAACGTCTAACGCAGATTGGTACTTCATTACGTCGGATCCTCTGATCACGGAACAGTTGATCGCATGGCAAGATCAAACCGTGTTTGAGCAAGATCTGATGGATTGGTACCGTCAAGATCGCCTGCGTAATTGGGGTGATGAAGGCCAATGGGGCACGGTGGGCGATGTGTATTTCTATGACTTCCATGGTGGCCGCCATTACTACCGCCTGAAAACCGGTTGGTACAGCTACTTCCCATGGCCGAATTCATCGAATGACCCATCGGACAAACACTGGCAGTATCTGGGCCAGTTCTAAGTCTGACAGGCATCGGCAGTCACGTCGGTAATAATGTCGGTTAATAACACCGACGTACGGATATAAAAGAAGAAAGGCCTCGCCCAGTGCGAGGCCTTTTTGTTTTTCAGCATTGCTATCCCGTCAACATTGAGTGCCGAAAATGGCGAGTCATCGCATGGATAACGCCGTACACTGATCACAAGCGATGAAAGAAACCAAAGGATAGCGCGATGTTGATGAGCCCCCAAGCGTGTCAGCGGGCGCGGTTAGCCCGTGATGCCCGCTATGACGGTCACTTTTTCACGGCAGTGAAAACTACCGGGATCTATTGCCGTTCCATTTGTCCGGCCCCCGCGCCGCTGGAGAAAAACGTGGAGTATTTTGCTTCGGCCTACGCCGCCGCACAGGCGGGGTACCGGCCATGTTTGCGGTGTCGGCCTGACAGTGCGCCGGATTCGCCGGCGTGGCGCGGTACGCAAACCACGTTACACCGTGCGTTGACGTTGATTGATCATGAAGGACTTGCCAGTGGCGGGCTGCCGCACTTGGCGGCGCGGTTGGGGATCAGCGAGCGCTATTTACGCCAACTGTTCAGCGACACGGTGGGGGTATCACCCAAAGCCTACAGTGTGTATCAACAATGTTTACTGGCCAAAAAACTGCTGCATGAAACGGCGTTGCCCATCACAGAGATCGCCTTGGCGAGCGGCTTTGCCAGCGTACGCCGCTTTAATGATGCGTTTAAGCAGCAGTTTGGGTTATCGCCCCGAGATATTCGCCGGCGCGGGGGGCTGCCGTCTACACCGGGGGCTCCCATTATGGTGACGCTGGCTTATCGTCCGCCGTATGACTGGCCTGCCTTACGTGATTTCTACGCCGCGCGGTATATCCCCGGGCTGGAATGGGTGGGGGAGGACTTTTATGGGCGCACGTTCCAAGGAAAGAGCGGGGGCAATGGCAGTAACGCGGGGGAGGTAAAAGGCCACTTTACGGCGCGTCATACCGATCGGCATTTTGAGGTGACGATTTCACTCTCTGATCTGAGGTACTTGCCGACAGTTATCCGCCATATTCGGCGCTGTTTGGATGTGGATGCGGATCCGGCGCAAATTGATGCGGCCCTGCAACAGGCGTTGGGGGCGAGTCCGCTTCAGCATGAAGGCGGCCGCTTACCGGGTATATGGAGTGCGTACGAAGCCGGTATACGGGCGATTCTCGGGCAGCAAGTGTCAGTGGTCGCGGCCAAACGCTTAGTGGCGCAGTTAGTGGCGATGAATCCGGACAATGAGGCGTTGGACAATGGCGAACAACGGCGCTATTTCCCGACACCGGAACGGCTGTTAACCTATGATTTGAACCTGCTCGGGATGCCCGAACGGCGTCGAGAAACGCTGCGCCAGTTTGCGGCCTATGCCTGCGAGGGGGACTTAAGCGATACCGAGGCGTTGCTCGCGATCCCCGGTATTGGCCCGTGGACGGTGAACTACCTGCGCATGCGGGGCCTGAGCGATCCGGATGTGCTGCTCGTGGGCGATCTCGGTGTGAAAAAAGCCCTGGTGCAGTGTGACTGTGATCCGGCTTTGGCCGCGCCTTGGCGCAGTTATCTAACCTTGTATTTATGGACGATCTTGTCATGAACAATCAATTGATCGCCACCCCGATTGGGTGGCTGAATATCGTTGCGGATCATCACGCGGTGTGTGTGATCACCTTTGATGCCGATCCGGATGCGACACAATCGCCGAATGCGGTGACAGAACAATGTTGCCAGCAATTGGCCGAGTATTTTGCCGGTGAACGCACCGTGTTTGATGTGCCGCTGTCTGCCCAAGGCACGGCTTTTCAGTTGGCGGTGTGGCAAGCCTTGCGGGGGCTTGATTACGGGGCGATTTGCTCGTATGCCGACATTGCCCATACCATTGATAATCCTAAGGCGGTGCGGGCGGTCGGCGCGGCGAACGGCAAGAACCCCATCCCGATCATTGTGCCGTGTCACCGTGTGATCGGCAGTTCCGGCAAACTGACCGGTTATGCGGGGGGACTCGATAAAAAAGTGTGGCTGCTAGACCATGAAAAGCGGGTGGGGCATAACGAATAAGTCACGGCGTGTGGCTGTATGCGGATATTCATAGAGACATGCAGGCTCTCCGTGCGGCGAGCCGTCATTTAATTGACGCGAAAAGAAGAGGGTTATATTTAATATCGTTCATTACGCCTTATTTTATGCTGTGATTTTGTACATTTAAAATGTGCATAAAAATAAATTGTGATTACTTTATCGTTTTATCAAATATTCCTGTCTCAGGCTGGATATTTCTGGTTAATTGCTATTTTTATCATTAAAATCGCGGGTTCAATCATCCCTGTGCTCTGCCTTTTGAATAGGCCAACACCTTGTCAACACGGCTAAAGTAGCCATGCCATGTCGAACAAAATGGCGCGTGCAATACGCCGTGTTGTGCGTGTTACGCAGGGTTCGTATTCCACCGCGATGGATAGTGATACCGCATCATGTCTGACAATATTTGTATTTCCGTGTCCGATCATCGTGGCACCTCCCATTATTTAATTAGTCGCTTTAAAAAACGCTATTTTGTGCTGGCGGCGACGGCTCTCATGACCGTGTGTAGCGTGGGCGGTTATAACGTGTATTCCCTGTATCAGGATAAGCAACATTCCAGTGTGCAATTAAGCGAGTTGCAAGAGCAGGCCAGCGCGCTGCAAATAAAAGCCGAACAACTGAGCACATCACTGGAAGAAGAAAACGACGAAAACGTGGCCTTGATGGATGCACTAAGCGAAAAGCAAGTGGCGTTGTCGATGCTGACACAGCGTATTGACGATGTTGAAACCATTTTAGGGTTGCAAGACGAAGAAGGCGGCAAACCGGCGTCACTGGAAGAGCGGGTAGACAGTGCGGCGATCAGCTCGGCGGTGCGTGGAACGCTCTTTCGGATGATCCCCAATGGCAGCCCGACACCGGGGATCCGCATGTCATCTCAATATGGCACGCGTGTGCACCCGGTGACCGGTAAACGTAAGCGCCATCTTGGTTTGGACTTTGCTGCCAATATCGGGACGAAAATTTACGCCCCCGCCGATGGCGTGGTGGAAGTGGTACGCCCGAGCAAAAAAGGCTCGGGTAACTTCTTGAAACTGGCCCATACCATGGGGTTTGCCACCACGTATTCGCACATGAATAAATTCAATGTGCGCAGCGGTCATTTTGTGCGTAAAGGGGACTTGATTGGCTGGACGGGCAACACCGGTTTATCGACCGGGCCGCACCTGCACTATGAAGTGCGTTTTTTAGGGCGTGCGCTGAATCCGCGCTCGTTTGTAAACTGGACGCCGGACAATTTCGACTCCCTGTTTGAAAAAGAAAAAACGGTACAGTGGGCGTCACTGCTGAAGATGATCAATAATGTGGTTTCAATGCAGGTACAGCTGACCCAATCACCGTACATTGCCCGTCCGATCCAAACCGCCAGTCATGAGGCGAAGATCGCCGGTGATGAGACAAAGCAGGTGTCTAAGCTGTAATCCAATACACACGGTTTACAACAATAAGGGGAGAACGATGGCGCAAGAATGGTATGTAGGGATCATGTCAGGCACCAGCCTGGACGGTGTCGACACGGCGCTGGTGGCGATAGATACGCCCGTGAACAAAGGTATCACGCAGGCACAGCCGCAAGTGACCTTGCTGGCCAGTGACTGCTACCCCATGCCATCGGCATTAAAGTCGGCCTTATTGGATGTGTGTATTGGTCAGGCAACCAACCTCAAGCAGATTGGCGAGTTAGATCGCCAATTAGGCTTATTGTTTGGGGATGCGGTGAATCAGCTGCTAGAGAACACCCAGACCGATCCGGCACAGATCACGGCGATAGGCAGCCATGGTCAAACCGTGTTTCACCAGCCAGACGGCGATCAGCCGTTCACGATGCAATTGGGTGACAGCAACCTGATCGCAGCCCGTACCGGCATACTGACGGTGGCAGACTTCCGCCGTAAAGATATGGCGCTGGGCGGGCAGGGCGCCCCCTTGGTGCCTGCGTTTCACCGCACGGTGTTTGCACAGCAAGCCTCGACGACCGTGGTGCTGAATATTGGCGGGATCGCCAATATTTCGGTGCTTCGTCCTGCATTGCCTGTGTTGGGGTACGACACCGGCCCCGGCAATATGCTGATGGATGCGTGGGTGTACCAGCATCGTGGTGAAAAGTTTGATCGCGATGCCGCGTTTGCTTTGGAAGGCAGCGTGAATGCACCGCTGTTAAGCGTATTGCTCGACGATGCCTACCTCTCGTTACCGTACCCGAAAAGTACTGGCCGTGAGCGTTACAACCTGTTGTGGTTGGAACAGCAGTTGCTACAGACGGGATTATTGGTGGATGGTGCGTTAACGGTGTCGGCAGCGGATGTACAAGCCACCTTGCTGGCGTTCACTGCGGTAACGATAGCGGATCAGGTCGAGACGTTCCGGTTGGGGGATCATCCTGTGCTGTCGGTGTGTGGAGGCGGGGCGTGTAATCCCGCCTTAATGGCGCAGTTGGCGGAACGGTTACCCCATTGGCACGTGGCGACAACACGTGATGCGGGAATCGACCCTGATTATATGGAAGCCATGGCATTTGCCTGGCTGGCGCGTCAGCGTGTACATGATTTACCAAGCAACGTGCCAGAAGTGACCGGTGCCTCGCGGGCTGCCTCACTGGGTGTCCTGTATCCTGCCGATTAATCTACTATCTTTTTCATGCTGATGCTGGTAGTGTCGCTGCCCTCGTGTGGTTAGCACTACCTCATTGCTGTGTCTTGTCATGATGCTGACAGGTATCGCCTAACCTCCTTTTTCCGAATACTTCTATTTCTGACAGGATATATGGCCGTGAGCAAAGACGCCTTTTCTACCCTTTCTCTTAAACCTGAATTGCTGAGCAACCTTGGCTCATTGGGTTACGACAACATGACCCCGATCCAAGCACAAAGCTTGCCAGCCATTTTGGACGGTAAAGATGTGATTGCACAGGCTAAAACCGGTTCAGGTAAAACGGCGGCATTTGGTTTGGGCGTATTGCAGCACCTGAACGTGAAGCGTTTCCGTGTGCAAACGTTGATCCTGTGTCCAACGCGTGAGTTGGCAGATCAAGTCGCGAAAGAGATCCGCAAGCTGGCGCGTGCGATCCACAACATCAAAGTATTGACCCTGTGTGGCGGCATGCCATTTGGTCCACAGATCGGCTCATTAGAGCACGGCGCACACATCATTGTGGGTACGCCAGGCCGCGTAGAAGAGCACGTACGTAAAGGTAACTTGTCGCTGGACGATTTGAACCTGCTGGTATTGGACGAAGCTGACCGTATGCTGGAAATGGGCTTCCAAGATGCGTTGGATCTGATTTTGGATTACGCACCGGTGGATCGCCAGACTTTGCTATTCAGTGCGACTTACCCGAAAGAGATTGAAAAAATCGCGTCGGATGTGATGAAAAAGCCAGTGATCGTGAAAGTGGCTGCCACGCACGATAACAGCAGCATCGAGCAGATTTTCTATAAAGTCGACAACAACCAAGACCGTTTGAACGCGGTACGTTTGTTGCTGGCGCAGCACCGCCCAGAATCCACCGTGGTGTTCTGTAATACCAAGCGTGAAGCACAAGAGATTTCTGACGATCTTGAAGATTTCGGCTACAGCTCTATTGCGCTACACGGTGATTTGGATCAGCGTCAGCGTGACCAAGCGTTGGTGCGTTTCTCAAACAAGAGTGCGTCTGTGATGGTCGCGACCGATGTGGCAGCACGTGGTCTGGATATCGACAACCTTGATTGTGTGATTAACTACCAGCTTGCGCGTGATACCGAAGTACACGTTCACCGTATTGGCCGTACAGGCCGTGCGGGCAGCCAAGGTATTGCTTGCTCACTGTACAGCGACAACGAGCACTACAAAATTCTGATGCTGGAAGAGTACCTTGACCGCGAGATTGAGCCTGCGGCATTGCCACCGTTGTCTCTGCTGGATCAACCTACGTTCCGCCCAAACATGGTGACCTTGTTGATCGACGGCGGTAAGCGCCAAAAAATCCGCCCGGGTGACATCTTGGGTGCATTGACCGGTGAAAACGGTATCCGTGGTGATCAAGTGGGCAAAATCAACGTGTTTGATTACTGCTCTTACGTGGCTGTGTTGAATGACGTTGCGCGTATTGCCTACAAGAAACTGGAAAAAGGCAAGCTGAAAGGCCGTTCATGCCGTGTGCGCCAAATCCGTAACTAATCGACGGATTGAATGACTGGCATTTGCCATGACGTTGATATTCGCCCACCTTTTTCGGTGGGCGTTTTTATTCGCTATCCGTAAAAAACGTCCCACTCCTCCTTCGTCAGATGATCAATCTTCCAGCAGGCGTTGTAACGTGTGCGAAAGGCTCATATTCTCTTCATTTTGCCTCGTAATACACTCATTAATCGCTAGCCCATTTGTGAAAACTGTGTCGTGATAAACCCATGACGAGCAGAGTTATTGTGATCCGCTCCGTTACTGGTTTTTGTATTAACCCTATAAGGTCTACATCATGGATGCATTGTATTTTGATCTGAAAGTGCTAATTATCGACACGTTGAATTTGGAAGATATTACCGTTGATGATATCGACACGGAAGCACCGCTTTTTCACGATGGGTTAGGATTAGATTCTATCGATGCGCTAGAACTTGGGATGGCAATAAAAAACAAATATTGCATCGTGGTGGATGCTCAAGACGCCTCCACAAAGGAAATATTCCGTTCGGTGGAGACATTAGCTCGATTTATTCACAAGCAGACAGTGTTGGTATGAGTATGCCAACATGGTGAGTTGCTATGAGTGTGCAATTGAATTGGCCGAGTATGGCCGTTAAGCGGTAAAAAGATAAACCATCACTTTAAAGTGATGGTTTTTTTACGCTTGTGCCTCAATAAAATTATGCACTTTATACACCAGTAGCTCACCGTGAGCGATGCGCAGGCTGAGTTCGTTGACCATGTCATCGCGGGTCTTATGGTGTTGAAGGGGCGTTGGGCACAGCTGATGGTACAAATGGCGTAAATCAAACCGGTAGCCCCAGCGGTTGGAGTGGGTTAGTAACAGCTGTTTCGCCCGGTAAGGGTGGCGATACTGCGTTTGTGCTTGGCTGGGATCATTCTCTAACGGGCGGCTGGCCGCCGTGATCACAAAACACAGACCGACAGGGTTCACCAGTAAAGTGCGGTCAAATTTGGCTTGGGATAGGGCGTTTTCAATCGTTAACATGGGTCTCTGCCGACAAGAAAAGAAAAGGCGAATCTCGGTTGGAGTCTTCGCCTATGGCTGCATATTGAGGCGTTATTCCGCGTCGTTCATTTTGGCTACTCGTTCATTTTTGCTAAGAGTGCATTGGCTTTTTTCTTCACTCGCGCGGCAGAACGACGGTGCCCTTTACTCTGGAAAGTATCTGCAAAATCCAGGTATTTCGTGACCATCGCCAAACGAATTTGCGTTAACAAACTAAAGTCAATCGGGACGTCCTTTGCCATGTCTTGCACGGAATTAGACAGCGAATCGAGCTGTGTAACCGTGGTTAATTTTTGAAGGGTTTCATTGAATTTTTGAAACTTGCTATCATAAATTAACTCCGCGGCTTTATACGGGAATTCGGCTTGGTTACCCGCCTTACGTTGCTCGTCATAGGCTTCCATCGCTTTAATCGAGGACTTGAGAATTTCCCCTTTGGCGAGCAGTTGTTTGTGATGTTCGCTTTGGGTAAAGACGGTTTCCCCGATTTTTAGCAAATGCTGAATTTCAGCCAAATCAAGTTGGCTGATCGCGGTATTAAACGCACTGGTAAAGACGTCTTCGGATTGTTTGTTTGGCGTGAAAAGGTAATTTTTGCGTATCGATTGCAAATCGCTTAGCAGCAAGTAAATGTCATCCCCGTTTTCTTGCGGGTAGTAAAGGCCTTTTTCCAATAAAGAAATCAGGCGGTTTTCCACCATTTCAGTCGCCGATTGCCAGTTGTGTGTGATGGTCTCTGATAAATGAGTGAGCAATTGCGAGTCCGGATACAGGGCTTTTGCTTCTTTCAGCTTATCTTCAATCGCATAGTAGTCTGGGTAGCGATTTTCACGGTTATTGAGAATGGCGTTGACCTGATCGTCATACTGCGCCAATAGCTGTGATTGACGTTGGCGTAACAACCCTTCTTTTAACAGCACTTTGTCAGTCGGTAACCGATGCGCCGTATCAACGACTTGATCCAGCGGCAGTTTGGCTAACGATTTGTCGTCGATGATCTCTTGTTCTAGGGTGTGGATCTGCGCGGTGAAATCATTCACTTGTTGGGTGTAGAACTGATAGCCAACTCCCATCGCCGCTGCGAGCGCAATCACAGTGGCTGTGCCCATGACGGCAGGCCAGCGACGTTTTTGCAGGCGTTGTTGAAATTCAGGGAAGCTGCCAATGCGTTTATTGGCCTGGAAATGCAAACCAGCACGTAACGTACGCCATTGCTGCCCATTAATGTGTTTGGGTTTGCTGGCGGTCAGGTTGGATTTTTGTGCTTCGTCAGCCGGTTTTCGTTGGAATGGATGCTGGCTGGTCAGTAATTCGTAGGCCATGCAGCTAAATGCGAAGATATCATCTTTTAATTCCGGCTTTTCCCCTTCAAGCAAAGACGGGGAGGCATACGTCGGCGTATACCCGCTGATGATATTGGTTTCGTCCTGCACGTCTGTCGCGTAATGATCAATATTTAATTTCAGGCCGCGCGATACCCCGAAGTCAAAAATTTTAATCACGCCTTCACGGGTCAACATAATATTGCTGGGTTTTAAGTCTGCGTGCACCACACCTTGTCCATGAGCATATGTTAGTGCGGAAATAACCTGATCGAGAATACTCATGGCTTTTTGGAAGCTCAAACCCCGAGGTCGTGAACGCAAAATCACCTCTTCCAAGGTTTCCCCGTCAATGTATTCCATGACCAAAAAGTGGGCTTGTTTTTCGACCCCAAAATCGTAAACACGAATAATGTTTGGATGACTGAGGCGCTGGGTTTTTTGTGCTTCTCGGATCAAGACTTTGGCAGTTTCTTGTTGCTCAAGGTGTTGTTGTTGAAGCACTTTTAACGCAACGAACGGAGTGTTTACTCCTGCCGCATTAAGCATGAGATCGGTCGCACGATACACATCACACATGCCACCGTGACCGATTAAGGCCTCGATTTTGTAGCGACCATTAATGACTTGTCCTTCAGACAAGGCCGGCTTACTGCTGGCGCGTGGTGTGGCCGGCTGTGGAGACGTTGTTTGTATGAGGGTCTTATCGTCAGACGATGGATCGTTAGTGGCAATGTTGCTCGGTGTGGTCATTTCGTTAACAGGTTGTTTATCCTTGCTATTTTTAGAACGATCCATGTTGGTGTCGGCTCCACTCATTCTTATTCATGCAAATACAAATACATTAAATATCAATAGTTCTGACCAGCGCCTAGACGATAAATCGGATATTGCGGTCAGTCACAACTTTATTCTCGTTTAATGCAACGCGTACATTGTGTTTTTATGAACTCAGACGAATATTTTGAACACTGATTTCCCCACTGATTGCTATTTGCAAAAGATGTTTTTAGTATCCCATCGTCGTAGGAATTTAACTTAATATTTTGTGGTTTTTCCGTTCCTGCCCTCTTCAATTATCTGATTTGTTTGTCTTTTTCGTTCTATGGATGGGTGTTTATATTATGGAGTTGATACTTTCGATTGTAAGTTATCATCGTTTCACGTCTGATTTAGAAGCAAAGAAAAGTATTGCTCTTCATGATGTTTCACCCGTGCTGCATATCGGGCGCTCACAAGCGTGTGAATGGTGTTTACCTGACCCTGAGCGGGTTATTTCTGGTCAGCATGCCCGTATTGAAGGCCAAGGTAATGGATTCATTATTACCGACACATCAACCAATGGGTTATTTATTAACCGCTCGGTTGAGGCGTTAGGAAAAGATAATCAATACGAATTACGTGACGGCGATTTTATTTCTTTTGGGGATTATGAAATCGAAGTGGCGATCGGTGAGGCGGCAGCCGCGCAAATGGATGCGCCGTTAGCTGACATGCCCGTTGATGCACCCGCACAGACGGCGATGCCAGCTGAACCCGTTTCACAATCCGTACCGGAAGAGTGGGACTTTGGCGTTCGCACCGATCAGCTTGCGTCGTCGCAAGCGATGCAACAAGGGGGATTATTTGATACCCCTGTTGGTACGCCGTCGTCGTCGTCATTGTTTATTGGCGATTTGGAGGACAATTTTATTGCACCCGATCGTCAGCAAGACCCGGCTTCCGCGTATGACGATGAAGAGATGCCACTGGCTATTCCAGAAAATTGGAGTGATAACTTGTTGGGTGATACGTCATCTGACGCTCCACCTGCGCGCACGGTAGAGCCCGTTACCGCCCCTGTGGCAGAGCCGGTGGTCGATACCGTGGATGCCCCTGTGTTGGCTGACACGGTCGTTGAGCCCCCAGTTGTTGAAGTGCCAGTTGTTAATGCCCCCATTGCTGAAGCGCATGTCGCTGAAAAACCCGTTGCTAAAGCAACGATGGTTGAAGAAAACGTTGTTACCCCTTCTGTGGCTAAAGAGCCTGTGCTCGCGAAGGCTGCCGCGCCGATCCCTGACGTTGTGTTACCAGAGCCAGAGCCAGAGCCAGAGCCTGTGGCAGTGCCATCACAACCTGTTGCCCGTGTCGTCGCGCCAACGCCGGCACCACAACAACGCGCGCCTCAACCCACTCCGGCCGTTTCAGCCCCTGAGCCAGCTTATGTGGAAGAAGATGAATTTGATTTAGCGTCGCCAGATCCTGAATTTGCACCAGCACCCGTTCAGCAAGCTGTTGCGCCAGCCCCACAACGCGCCCCTCAACCGGTTGCACGCCCCGCGGCGCCAGCAGCACAACCTGCCGTATCGCAGCCGCGAACGTTATCACAGCCAGCGGCGATGGCACCGGCCTCAAGTCGTACACCGGTTTCAAGCACGCCTGTTTCAGGTGCACCGCAGTCAAGCGCTGCCACGGCACGACAACCTGTGCATGCACCCGCACCGCAACCTGCTGCGCCACGTTCGGCACCGCATCCGCTATTGGATGGCGATGCCTCAGCTCAAGCCTTAGCGTCCTTTATTCAAGGATTGGGTATTGATAGCACCATGGTACCGGATCAACACGCCGAGCAGTGGTGGTTTGAGATGGGGGCATCGATGCAATTGCTTATGACCGGTTTGATGGACAGCTTGCACCAACGTTCAGCCTTTAAACAAAACAATCGCTTGAACCAAACCTTGTTCAAGCGTCAGGAAAACAACCCACTGAAATTTTCAGCGTCAGTGGAAGATGCGATTCACAACTTATACAACCGCAAGAGTGCGAGCTTCCTGACGCCAGAAAGGGCGATCAATGAAGCGTTTGATGACATTAAACAGCACGAACAAGCGTTATTAGCGGGGGTGGAAGGATCGGTACAGAGCATGATGAAACAGCTGTCACCGGACTCTATTTCTCGTGGTGCCGGGGAGCCGTCGTTCTTTGGTCGCATGGCATCAGGCAGTCAGAAAGCACAAAGCTGGGCCGCGTATGTCGAAATGTATGAACGGTTAAACAGTGATTTGGATAGCGCAAAGCATTCATTTTATGCAGAAGATTTCGTGAAAGCTTACGAAGCATATTTGAAAGGGGGGAAATAGGATGGGCATGAAGAAAATATGGAAAGGTGCGGGTATGGCTGTCGCGGCGGCGTTGTTTTTAGGCGGCTGTACGCTACTGGTCGACCCGTATAGCACGTTGAACTTTGATGTGGCAAAAGATGTGAACCCGGATATGGAAGGGCGTCCATCACCGGTTGTGGTGAAAGTGTTTGAACTGTCATCGCGGACGTTGTTCGACAGCCAAGATTTTTTTGCTCTGTATGACGAACCGAAAAATGTGCTTGGGCCGGATTTGATCACCAAAAATGAATTTGAATTCTCCCCGGGTGCGAAGCAGACGTATGACTTAACCCTGTCTCCGGGCACACGTTATGCCGGCATTTTGGTGGCATATCAAGACCTCGAGAATGCCCGTTGGCGTGAAGTGATCGAAATCGATACCTCTGGCTATGACAAATACGACGTGCTAGTCGGTGAACTGTCAGTTTACGTCAACGAGTAACTGAAAAAGCGTCAATGAAGGAAATAAGAGTATGAGTGATGTAAGCCGTATTGCCTGGAGCGAGGGGATGTTTTTGCGGCCTCAGCATTTCCAGCAGCAAGAACGTTTCTTATTAAATGAATTGGCGCAAGTAGTGGGCCATCATTCACCCTATTTTTGGGGTATCAATGAGTTGCAAATTGATGAGCCCCTGCTCAATCACAGTCAGTTTGGGGTCGCGCGCGTCTCGGCCATGATGCCGGATGGTAGCGCTGTACTGCTGCCCAAACGCGAACCCCGTCCGCATGCGATCACCGTGGATAAAAGCGTGCGGGATCAAAAAGTGTATTTGGCGGTGCCGATCGAAAAAGCCGGCACAGTCAATACCAGCCCCGCTGATAGCGGCCAGGTCACGCGCTACCGTTTTGATGATCATGAAGTGGTTGATTCGCTCATTGGTCCTGATGCGACCGAAGTGTTGCAGTTATCGCAAATGAGTGTCGAACTGAAGTTATCTAGCGAAAGCTTATCCGGTTACGTCGCTATCCCCATCGCGCGCATTATTGAGGTGACGGAAGAAGGCCGTGTCATCACCGATGACAAATTCATTCCACCCAGCTTAAACGCACAGAAAAACCCCGTGCTGAAGCGCTGCATTGCAGAACTGCGCGGCATGATCAAATTGCGTGCCGATACCATCGCGAACCGACTGAGCCAAGGGCAAGGGTCAGCCAGTTCGATTGCCGATTTTTTAATGCTGCAAATGCTTAACCGTTATGAGCCACTGGTACGCCATTTCGATACCACGGAAGGACTGCACCCCGAAGTACTGTGTCAGCAATTGTTGACCATGGCCGGTGAGTTATCGACCTTTTCGTGTGAGCGTAAGCGTCCACCGGAGTTACCCGTCTACCTGCATGATGATCTCACCACGGTGATGGGGAGCTTGATGGTTGTGCTTAACCAGTTCATGAGCTCGGTACTGGAACAAACGGCCGTGAAATTGCCGATTGAATCGACCAAATTTGGGATCCGCGTGGCGCCCGTGGCAGATAAAGCCTTGCTGGAGCGTGCAACGTTCGTCTTGGCCGTGAAAGCCAGTGTGGAAACCGAAGAGTTGCGTCGTCGCTTCCCGGCTCAAATCAAAATTGGTCCGGTGGAACATATTCGTGATTTGGTGAATAACCAATTACCCGGTATTTCGACGGCGGCCTTACCGGTTGCCCCACGCCAGATCCCTTATCACGCGGGCTATCACTACTTCCAGTTGGATAAACACCATGACTATTGGAAGCGACTGAGTGCCAGTGGCGGCATCGCACTGCATTTATCGGGGAAATACCCGGATTTAGAGATGCAGTTATGGGCGATTAATGATTAGGCATGATGCGAACAGCAAGGATTGATAACAATGTCTGAGGCTACCTTAGTAAAACCTCGCCCGGGAGTCCGTGGTAAAGGGCAAGACACGAAATCGTCAGCCACGAAGACGGGCGCTGGCGATCAAACGTTGGTCTTGACCAAAGTAAAACCGAGCGGGCAACAGCGCCGCGTACAACCCCTTGGGCAAAACCCGCTGGTGGAAGAAGCGGGAGGCTTGTTGTCGATTGTCGGCCAAATTCGCAGCACCAGTAATCACAGTGATGTGGGTTTTTTGCAGCAAAGTTGTATTGAAAAAATCCGTGATTATGAGATGCGTTTGCGTTCGCTGTCGGTCAGTGGCGACAAGATTGAAGCGGCACGCTATTGCATGTGCTCCTTCATTGATGAAACCGTGCTCAATACCGTGTGGGGCGGGCAGTCGATCTGGTCGATTGAAAGCTTATTGTCGACGTTTCACGGCGAAACGTTCGGCGGGGAATATTTTTATACTTTGCTCGATCGTGCATTGACCGATCCACGCAGTAATCAGCAACTGCTCGAGCTGCAGTACATGTGCTTGTCGCTGGGTTTTGTCGGCAAGATGCGCCTTGAAGAGCGTGGCATCGATAAGTTGGAAAACTACCGTGAGCAAGTCTATCAAGCACTGAAAAGCCTGCATGGTGACTCTGAGCCGGATCTCTCTCCGGGCTGGAAAAATGCCGTATTGCAAGGCGTTGAACCGACGAATGATATGCCGCTATGGGTGTCTGTCTCGGTGTTTTCGGTGTTTATTTTGGCCATGTATATGGGCTTTAACTACCACATTAATGACTACTCCAACAAAGTTTTCAATCAGGTGAACGCGCTGGCGCGTTGGGAGCCACAAGCACAGCAAGTGGTCGATACCGCGGATCCGGCCTCGTTACGGTTGCAGCAATTACTTCAAACCGAGGTTGAGCGCGGTAGCGTGGAGTTGGTGGAGTTACCCGACCGCGTCAGGGTCATCTTAAAGTCCAGTGAGCTCTTTGCCTCAGGCAGTGCGGAAGTACAAGAAAGTGTGGTTCCGGTGTTGTCGAAAATTGCGCGTGCGCTGGAAACCACTGACGGTCGCATCATGATCACCGGCCACACCGATGATCGTCCTATTTTTACCAGTAAGTATCCGTCTAATTGGCACCTCTCATTGGCGCGTGCAACCGCTGTCGCGAACCGCATGGCAATGGGAACCGATTTGCACGGCCGTTTGTGGCCGGAAGGCTTGGGGGACTCTAAGCCGCGCGACGTGAATGACAGTGAAGCAAACCGGGCGCGCAATCGTCGGGTCGAGATCGACTTACTCTTCTTATAATCAGGGATCGGACGGAAGTCATGTTCAAAAAAGGAATGTTCAGACGTATCGGGCAGGTGTTGAGCTCGAAGTGGGCGGTGTCTTTATTAGGCCTACTGGCGATTTCAGTCTTGATCTGGTTTGGTGGGCCATTGGTGGCTATCGCCGGTGCGGAGCCGCTGGCGAGCTCGGTGTCACGTTTATCGGTACTGCTCTTGCTGGCCCTGATCTGGGGGATGGTCAATATATTCCATCTTGCCCGTAAGAAGCAGCAGAATGAAAAAGCAGTGCAGTCTCTCTTAGACGGCAATGATGACAGCGCGATGGCGGATGAAGCGTCACAGCGTGAAATCGACACCCTGCGCGATCGCATTGTTCAAGCCATGTCGGTGCTCAATAGCTCAAGCCGTGGCAAAAGCGTGTACCAACTGCCTTGGTATATTTTAATTGGTCCTCCGGGCACCGGTAAAACCACCGCACTGCACAATTCGGGATTGGAATTTCCACTCAAAGATCAATTGGGCAATGATCCGCTCGCCGGTGTGGGCGGAACGCGTCACTGTGATTGGTGGTTCACTAACCAAGCGGTGTTAATTGATACCGCAGGCCGCTATACCACGCAAGACAGTAACAGTGAGCAAGATGCCCGTGCATGGTTAGGCTTTCTGGGGTTACTGAAAAAATACCGCACCCGTCGCCCGATCAACGGGGCGATTGTGACCGTGAGTTTGGTGAGCTTGCTGACCCAAACACGTACCGAACGTAACTTGCATGCCCGTGCGATCAAGCAACGTATTCAGGAACTGAAAAACCAACTGGGGATGCATTTCCCCGTGTATGTGGTGATGACGAAGGCTGACTTAGTCGCCGGTTTTAGTGAGTACTTTTCCGATCTCACGCCCGATCAGCGCGAGCAAGTGTGGGGGATCACCTTCCCTGAGCATGCCGTTGACGCGGAACGCGGTGTGGTGGGCATGTTCAATAAAGAATTCCACCACTTGTTAGAGCGTTTGGTGAGCCGCATGAATGATCGCATGCAGCAAACCCGCGATATCGACAAGCGTACCCTGATTTATGAATTTCCCAAGCAACTGCGTTTGATCCAATCCGCTGCGGATGACTTCCTTAAAGAGATCTTTGTACCGAACTCGTTTGAAGAAGCCCCTATGTTGCGTGGTGTGTACATTGCCAGTGCGACGCAAGAAGGGGTGCCCATTGACCGTGTGATGGCGGAAACCTCAGGCAGTTTAGGCTTAGGGCAAGTCCCTCTGAAACAACCGGGCGGCGAAACCAACGGTTATTTCATCAAGCGTTTGTTTGAAGATGTCATTTTCCCTGAGCAGTACATTGGTTCCGTAAACCGTCATCATCAGAAGCAGAACCTGTGGTTGCGCCGTGGCGTATTGGCCACCAGTTGTGCCGCGATGGTGGCGATGGGGGCCTTGTGGTTCACCAGTTACAGTTGGAACAAATCCTTGGTGGATGACGCCTCTGTGGCCGTAGCGGCCTATCAAGAGATTGTGGCGCCGGAACTGACACCGGATACCGATGTGATCACCTTAACGCAGGCCTTGAATGCCTTGCGTGATTTACCTGCCGGTTACAGTGGCAACAAGATCAATGAAGATGCGTTTAAACATGCGGGTTTGTACCAAGGCGAGAAGCTCGGCCAACCGGCTGTTGCTGCTTACGATCGTGGCCTGCAAGGTTACTTAGCCCCGTTCCTGATCAATGCTATGCATGATGATATGACGGAAAACCGTGAGCACTTGGAATACCTGTACGAAACGTTGAAAGCGTACCTGATGTTGTTTGATGAAGAGAAATATGACGAGTCACAGGTACTGAGTTGGTTCTCATTGTACTTCGATCGTACGTTCCCTGGAGACATCAACCTATCGCTGCGTGAGTCACTCATGGCGCATACCGTTAACCTGCTAAAAGCTGGTCTGAATGGTGTGACGCAAGATGAAGACGTGATCCTTGCAGCGCGTCATGAATTGACCAATATGTCACTAGCTGAGCGTGCTTACCAGCGTTTGAAAGTCGAGTTCAGCAAGAGCAATGTACCGGACTTCCGAATCACCGATTTACTCGGGGCACACAGCCGTAAGATCTTCCAGCGCGCCAGCGGTGCACCGCTGAGTGAAGGGATCCCAAGCTTGTACACCTACAGTGGCTTCCACACGGTCTTTTTGCTCGAGACGCAGCGTATCGTGAAACGTTTGACCGAAGACAGCTGGGTTTACGGCGATAAGATTGATTTAGGCGATGACACCCGTGATGAAGTGATCAAGGAAGTGAGTGAGAAATACTACCGTGATTACGTTTATGTGTGGGAAGCCTTGCTGGCGGACTTGGAGTTGATCCCTTACGGCAATGTCGATGCCGGCTTGTATCAGGCGCGTGTGCTATCAGGCTCTGAACAGCCAGTGCAAACCCTGATTGTTGGCTTGCAAAAGCAATTGCGTTTAACCGCATTGCCGATGAGCAACAATGCCAAAGCTGCCACCGAAGTGGCGGGCAGCGTGGCGAGTGTGGCGCTGGCGCAAAAGAAAAACAACATTAACCGTTATTTGCCTAACGACATGCCACAGATAGACATTGATCTGCCTGGGCAGCCTGTTGAAGAGGCCTTTACCGAGTTGTTGAGCGTGGGTGAAGTGGAGCTGCTTGCTCTGAAAGAAGCGTTCACCATGCTACATAACCATCTGGTCAATATCAGCAATTCGGAAAAAGCCGAGAAAATTGCTTACCGCAGCCTATTAAGTGGGGACAAGCAAGCCTCGTTCAATGGCTCGATGACGCAAGCGAAACATGCGCTACCTGCACCGTTTACCTTGTGGATCGATGACATCACGATGCAAACCTCCAAGCTGGCTAAGCAAGGCTCGAAGGTGCAGTTGAATACCTTGTGGAAGAACACCGTGGTACGTCAATACCGTTCATCGATTGCGGGTAAATATCCGTTCTCTGAAGGCGCGGTAAAAGAAGTGAAGATGAAAGACTTTGGTGATTTCTTTGGTCATGGTGGGGCGATGGACAAGTTCTTTGATCAGCATTTGTCGTCTTTTGTGGATACGTCTAAGCGACGTTGGCGTTTCACTAAAAATATGGGCTTGAGCGATCAGTCACTGGTGGTGTTCCAACGCGCAAGACACATTCGCGATGCGTTCTTCCCTTCGGGCAGCAAGCAGGCAAACGTGGAATTTGGATTAACGCCAGTGTCGTTGGATAAACATATCAGCAACTTTAAGTTTGAGTTTGGTGATCAGGAAATGATCTACCGCCATGAGCCGCCGCGTATGACGACGTTCACGTGGCCGGACCGTAGTCAGTCTACCCCGATCCGCTTGGTCTTTACGCCACCGCGTTCAGGGCATTCGATCACCAAGAATTATCCGGGCAGCTGGGGCTTGTTCCGCCTGCTGGATAATGCGGCGAAACAGCGTCCGAAAACCCGCTCAGACAAGTTAATCAACTTAGAACACAAAGGAAACCGTGTGACGTTGAAACTGCTGCCAAACAGTGTGACTAACCCTTTCTGGTTGGATGATATTGAGCGCTTTGGCGTGCCGGAGAAATTGTAATGGGGCAATTTGGCTATTTTGGCAAAGTGCCTGCCCGTGGCGATTTTTTACAAGAGCAATTACCCAGTGCTTTCGTTGACAGTTGGAGTGAATGGCAACAAGCCATTCTGGCTGTGAGTCGGGAGCAACTGGGGGAAGAGTGGGCGGATTGCTACCTCACCAGCCCCGTGTGGCACTTTGCCCTCTCTCCGGGGGCCTGTGGCCGCAGTGGCATGGTGGGTACCCTGATGCCGAGCATTGATCAGGTCGGGCGACATTTTTTCCTGACCTTAGCGGCCGAAGTGGAAGGGCCACCGGTGATGTATTGGCATCAACGCCAGTGGTGCAATGAGACCGAAGAGCAGATCTTCAAAGTACTGGATGATGACAATGATATTCAGGCCTGGGGAGAAGAAGTGAAAAAAGCGGAATGGTTACCGGACGTTGCCTCTGAACTGCCGGTCATTCAGCAAGGGGCTGAGCAAAGCCAGCAGTATGTGTTGCTTTGTGATGACGAATTACACGCAAACCATTTGCTGCATGCAACGTACCGTGAACAGTTTGATCGTTATTGTATTTGGTGGACCGCGGGTTCCGCGCGTTTGCCAGGATGTATGTTAATCACCAGTGGGTTGCCGCTGGTGAGCCAGTTCGCTGCCATGATGGACGGCGACTGGGCGAAATGGGGTTGGTAGAAACCATGAACCGTATAGATTGGCGCTATTTTTCTTATGCACAGAGCCACCCGGGCAAAGTGCGTGCGTATAACGAAGATGCATTGTTAGATTGTCCCGATTCGGGCGTATGGGTGGTGGCCGACGGTATGGGCGGGCATCAGGCCGGTGATGTCGCCAGTCAAATGTTGGTGGATATTGTGCAGCAACATATTCGTACCGTGCCGAGCAGCATGATTTCGGTAGATTTGCTGCATAACGCCCTGCATGACGCAAACCGGCAGATTTTCGACTATTCCGAGCGGTATATGGAAGGCGAAACGGTGGGAACCACCGCGGTGGTGTTGTTCATCCAAAACGGTGAATACCATTGCCTGTGGGTGGGAGACAGCCGGATGTACATGCTGCGTCAGCAACAGTTGATTCAGTGCTCACGCGATCACAGCCAAGTGATGGAGATGGTGGAGCAAGGTCTGCTTGCCGCCGAAGAAGCGGAAAATCACCCGCTGGCGAACGTGATCACACGGGCGATTGGCGTGAATGAAGACGTGCTGGTGGACCATGTGTCAGGCCCGTTGATGTTAGGTGACCAATTCCTGCTGTGCTCGGATGGCTTGACCAAAGAACTCAGCGATCAACATCTCGCGCACTGTTTGCAGGCCAATAGCCTGTCGGATTCAGGGTTAGCCTTGATGCATTCCGCCTTGGTGCGGGGAGCGTCAGATAACGTGACGTGTATTTTGGTTCGGGCAACCTGCTTGGAAACGGATGCCCAAGAGCGACTGAATACACCGGTTAATGATGCCACGGTGCCCGTGTTTCGCGGATAAACCACAGAGCATGATGCATTTACCCGCAAAGGACATTGCACAGGCAGGGATGTCGAGATGATAGATTTTGAAGCACTACAAACGGCCATCAGTGATGAATCGCCGACGGGGAACGATCCCCGCCATGATACGTCACCGTATTCCGCTTACTTTTCGTTGAAGGATGTGCGCAATACCGCACGTGCTGCTGAACGGCATGCCTTGGTGGATAACGAACCATTATTCAGTCTCGCTCATCATTGGACTGAGATTTTGGATCGCGTGCCGACGATTTTAACCACTGAATGCAAAGATTTGGAGTTTGCGGCGTGGTTCATTGAAGCCCTTGCACGCCACCATGGCTTCCAAGGTTTGAAGGTCGGGTTTGATACCGCCACCACCTTGATTGAGCAGTTTTGGACCGAACTTTATCCGATGCCGGATGAAGACGGAATGGAAACCCGCATGGCGCCCATTGTCGGTCTGAACGGCGTGGAAGGAGAAGGCACGTTGTTGTTGCCGATCGCGTGTATTCCGCTAACGGAGCATGATGGTGAGAAAGCGTACTCGTTATGGGAGTACGAGCAAGCCCTAGAAATTGATCGGCTGGATGAAGACAAGAAAAAGCACCGCATCGATATGGGGTCAGTGGATCTCAAAAAGGTGCTGGCTGCGGTGAAAGCGACAGATGCGAACTTCTATGTCCAACTGCATCACGATATTGAACAAGCCATCGCCAGTTTTAATCAGTTGGTGGTTGCGATGGATGAAGCCAGCCAATCCTCCTTGCCGAGTTCGCAAATCAGCAAGCGGATGCAAGCGTGTTTAGATGCGGTGCAGTACCTCGCTGAAGACAAGTTGAAAGCGGCGGCGCCCTTGCCTGTCGAAAATGTGATGACTGAAACAGACGGGGAGGCAGATACCCTCCCACCGCAAACGGCCGCCACCCATTTAGTGGTGCAACTGAATTCGCGTCAAGAAGCGATCAATAACCTGAAACAGATCGCGGAATTTTTCAAAAAAACCGAACCACATTCCCCCATGGCCTATGGCATTGATCAGGTTGTGCGTTGGAGTGATATGTCATTGCCGGATCTCCTTGAGGAGCTGATCGCAGATGGCGATGCAAGAAAAGGGTATTTCCGCTTAGTGGGTATAGTGCCGGAAAATCATGATTCATAATGTTTGGGCGTTCGTTGGCGAATGATCAAAGTAAGATGTAAATAATAGGGAGAGCAATATGGGAAGTATCCACGGGAAGTTATCACGGGTACGTAAACCAAGGGTACACATTACCTATGATATCGAAACCGAAGGGGCTAGCGTTAAGAAAGAGCTAGCCTTTGTAGTTGGGGTCATGGGGGACTTTGCGGGTCAGAATATCGATGCATTAAAGCCGATCAAAGACCGTCGTTTTATTCAGATTGATCGTGATAATTTCGATGATGTTCTGAACCGCATGAACCCGAGATTGAAACTGCGTGTGGATAATAAGTTATCGGATGACGACAGCGAGCTAGACGTTCGCTTGAACTTCTCGTCAATGTCAGATTTCGAACCTGCGGCGATTGTGAACCAGGTTGAACCACTGCGTAAGCTGATGGAAACCCGTAACAAGCTGCGCGATCTCATGACCAAAGTTGACCGCTCTGAAGAACTTGAGAATCTGTTGGAAACCGTCCTTAGCAACACCGAAGATCTACAAAAATTATCGGACGAATTGAATCAAGGGAAGAAGGAGCCAGCAGAATGAGTCAGCCAATCTCAGAGGCGTTAGATGCCGCTGTTGAAGAACAGACCAGCTCATTGCTTGAGCAGGCTATTTCGGCCACCAAGCAAACCGAAAGCGCGCGTGCGGAAGAGCTAATACGTACGTTGACGGAAGAAGCCCTAAAAGGCACGGTCACGTGGAATAAAAACCTGACGATCACCTTCCGTGAAGCGATTGCCGCGTTGGATAACGCGCTATCCGTTCAACTTGCAGAAATCATGCACAACGAACAGTTCCAGAAGTTGGAAGGCAGTTGGCGTGGCATGCACCACTTAGTGCACAAGTCTGAAACCGGTCAAACGTTAAAAATCCGTATGCTCAATATTAGCAAGAAAGAAGTGCATAAGGATTTGAGCAAAGCGGTAGAGTTTGATCAAAGCCAGATTTTCAAAAAAGTGTACGAAGCGGAATTCGGCACCCCGGGTGGCGAACCGTATGGTGCTCTGATCGGTGACTATGAATTTACTAATCACCCGGAAGATATCGAAACGTTGACCTTGATGTCAAATGTAGCCGCTGCGGGCTTCTCACCGTTCTTGTCGGCTGCATCACCTAACTTGTTCGGCTTTGATGAGTGGGACGAAGTCAACAAACCGCGTGATTTAGAAAAACTGTTTGATTCGGTGGAATACAGCAAGTGGCGTGCGTTCCGTGAAAGCCAAGACTCGCGTTTCGTGACATTGACCATGCCACGCGTGATGGCTCGCTTACCGTACGGCGAAACAACGACACCGATCGAAGAATTCAGATATGAAGAATTCCCGTTGGATCCGATCACGGGTCTGTCGCAACGTGTTGATCACGAAGATTACTGCTGGATGAACTCGTCGTACATGTTAGGTACGCGCTTGACAGAAGCGTTTTCTAAGTACGGATTCTGTACCGCGATCCGTGGTGCGGAAGGCGGTGGCCGTGTTGAGAACTTGCCGTCTCACATGTATGTCAGCGATGAAGGTGATCCGGCCATGAAATGCCCGACGGAAATTGGCATTACCGATCGCCGTGAATCGGAATTGGGTAAATTGGGCTTCCTGCCATTGTGTCACTACAAAAATACCGATTACGCGGTGTTCTTTGGCGCACAAACTACGCAGAAACCGGTGATCATGGACTCCCCTGAAGCGACGGCGAATGCGGCGATTTCAGCGCGCCTTCCTTACATCATGGCGACCTCGCGTTTTGCCCATTATCTGAAAGTGATGGCACGAGACAAGATCGGTAGCTTCATGGAAGCGGAAGACGTGGAAAGCTGGCTAAACCGTTGGATTTTGACTTACGTGAATGCGGCGGAAGGGGGCGGTCAGGAGATCCGCGCGAAATACCCATTGGCTGCAGCGAAAGTGAAAGTGCAAGAAATTCCAGGCCAACCGGGTGCGTACAATGCCATTGCATGGCTACGCCCATGGTTGCAAATGGAAGAGCTCACCACGTCGCTACGTCTTGTGGCGAAAATTCCGGAAATCGGCCACTAAGCGCCCCCCTCAAGAAGCAGGTGACTATCACCTGCTTCTCTCGTCAGACAGGATGTCGAATACATGCAGTCAACGCTTCACTTCATTGATGCTGAGCAGCTTGCCAGTAATGATCAGACAACCAACAATGACGATGCGTGGTATGCCCAAACCGATGTAATCGATCAATTCTTAGCAAAGGATGATGACTTCTGGGCATTACGTATTTGGTTGGAGAAAGACCGTGAATTTTGTTGGTCGACCTGTACCAAAGACAGCATCCGATTGTTGTTATTACGCGCGATAAAAGCGATAGATACGCGTATTAACGATCAGGTCAATACTATTTTACACCACGACACGTTTCAAAAAATGGAAGCCAGTTGGCGTGGGTTGCTGTATTTAACCGAACAAATGTCTGAGTTTGATAATGAGCTTAGCTGTAAAATAAAAGTCCTGAATTTGACATGGAAAGAATTAAGTCGAGATATCGGTCGCGCAATTGACTTTGACCAGAGTGACTTATTCCGTCTTGTTTATAATAATGAATTAAATATGCCGGGGGGCGAACCGTTTGGTTTGTTAATCGGGGATTATCATGTTTCACATAAACCCACGGCGGGTATTCATTATAACGATATCGACACACTCAGAGGTATTTGTAATACCGCCGCGGCCGCTTTTGCACCGTTTGTGACAGGGGCTGCGCCGTCATTCTTTGGTGTGGATCATTATGCCGATTTGGCTAACGTGAATGATATTCAAGCACAGTTTTCACAAATTGAATATCGCAATTGGCGCAGTTTGCGTCAAATGGAAGATTCACGCTTTTTAGGGTTAGCCTTACCGCATGTGTTAATGCGGGCACCTTATGAGCAAGATGGCTCTCGCAGGGAAGGGTTTTACTTCAAGGAACACATTGAAGACCCGCAAAGCGATCACCTATGGGGCAATGCCGCTTATGGCTTTGCTGCGGTTGCCCTTCGGGCGTTTACCGAATCGGGCTGGTTCAGCCAGATCCGTGGGTTACAACCGAGTCAATTTAAGCGTGGCTTAGTATTTAACTTGCCGACGACGTCTTATGTGACATCACGTCGTACGCGGTTGAGTAAGCCGTCGATTGATTTACAGGTGGGCGACCGGTTAGAAAAGCAGTTATCTGACAGTGGGTTCATCCCTGTCTCACCGGTGCCTTACAGTGAGTACTTGGTGTTTTTCAGTAATGCGTCGGTCAACTTACCGAAGCATTACGATGTGCTGGGGGCGCAGGTAAATGCCCGTTTGTCCTCCATGCTGCAATATATTTTATGTGTGTCACGGTTTGCTCATTATATAAAAGTGATGGGACGTGAAAAAGTCGGGTCACACAGTACGGCAGACAGTATTGAACGTGAGTTCCAGCAATGGATTTTACAATATACCACCGCCACGGAAGATGCGTCTGATGAAGTGCGTTCGCGCTATCCGCTCAATGAAGCGCGGATTAGGGTAAAAGAAAAAGCCGGTCAGTCGGGTCATTATTATTCGATTATTCATTTACGGCCGCATTTTCAATTGGATCAAATGGTATCGAGTATCCGGTTAATTACCGAGTTGTCGTCACAAAATAATTAGGAAGGGTTATCCATGAACGCATTAAAAGCATTGTTGCAGGAAGCAAAATTATCTGAGGCAATTACTTATGTCGCTACGCAATTAAAAGACAACCCGGAAGATATTGAGTTGCGCAGCAGTTTCATTGAATTGCTTTGTATTGACGGGCAATTTGAACGTGCCGACAAACAACTGAATTTACTGATCAAGCAATACCCGGATTGCCTCGTTGGGGCGGTCAATATTCGTCAATTACTGCGTGCTGCGCAATCCCGTTTAGATTTTGAACAAGGGGCCGCTACCGCCACCTTGGTACGTGAGGTGGATGATGCGTTTTCCGCCATGCTGCAGCTGCGTTTAGCCCTGCGTGAAAAGCAGACTGAAGATGTGGTGACGTGGGCGCATCAGATAGAAGCACATCGCCAACCTGTCACGATGAATATTGATGGTCAGACGAACAGTGAACTGCGGGATCTGGACGATTCACTGGCGGGTTTCCTCGAATTATTTGGCACTGACGGTAACTATTATTTGGTCCCGTTTGATGCCGTGCAGCGATTGGAAATTTTGCCTGTCAGTTCGTTGATCGAGCAAGTCTGGCGCAAAGTGGATATCGAAATTGAGGGCGGTTTATGTGGTGAAGCCTTCATTCCTATGACTTACATCGGCAGCCAGAGTGATGCAGAAAAACTCGGCCGTGAAACGGATTGGTGTGAAGTGTTGGGCACAGAAGTGTGTGTGGGCACCGGGTTGAAAATGGTGCTGTTTGGTGAAGAGGCGTTGGTGCTCTCGCAAATAAGGTGTGCGACGACAGATAGCGCATCCACGGTGGCATAAGGTGACGGAAACATGAAAACCAGTCAGCCGTTAGTGCCTTCACTGCTTGACCGGTTACTTGATGATGCCCCTGAAAATCCGCAATCCCTATCCCGTCCGTTTACCTGGCGGGATATGCGCCATAGCGTGCGCAGAGACTTGGAAAACTTGCTTAATGCCAAAGTGCATTGGCATGTGTGGTCTGAGCATTACCCGGAGTTAGATTGCTCGTTGTTGTCTTATGGACTACCCGATTTTTCCTCCATGTCGTTGGGCAGTAAAGATGGGCGTCAAGTGCTGTGTCAGATCATTGAAAGTACGATCCGCAAGTTTGAACCCCGTTTTTCAGATGTTGCGGTATCCGTGGTGGGGGATGAACAGCCCCTTGATCGGATCTTACGTTTGCGTATCCATGCCTTATTCCATGCCACTTCGGAGCCAGAAGAGGTTATTTTTGATTCGGAAGTTGAACCCGTTTGTTTGGGCATCCGCATTAATGAGTCGTAACTATGAGTGATGAAATTCTTAAATATTACAACCGTGAGTTGGCTTATATTCGCCACTTGGGGGCGGATTTTGCCAAGCGCTATCCGAAGGTGGCAGGACGATTACGCCTGAGTGATGAGCATGTGGAAGACCCGCATGTGTCACGGTTGATTGAAAGCTTTGCGTTACTGACGGCGCAAACCCGTTATTGTCTTGATGACAGTTTTCCGGAGTTGACGGAAGCGCTATTGGGGCAGCTATACCCCGATTACCATGCCACGATCCCGTCGATGTCCATCATTAAAATGACGACGCAGAACATCAATGATAACGGTTTTTTATTGCCAAGAGGAAGCGCAGTAGAAAGCCGGGTTGAAGGGTTCAAAACCTGCCGCTTTACCACGTGCTACGACACTGAACTTTGGCCTGTGGAGGTGACACAAGCTCGGTTTGAGAATGCGCCGTTTAAAGCCCCGCAAGCGAACTTTCAAAAATCCGCCCAATCGGTACTGAAGCTGACCTTAAGCTGTGAGTTTGATAATACGCGCTTGAGTACGTTAGGGATAAACAAACTCCGTTTTTACCTGAACGGCCAGGAGCAAATTAGCTACGCGCTGTATCAACGTCTTTTTCGTTCGACCACGGGGATTGCCATTGCGCCGAAAGGGTCGAACAGTGCAACCCACTACCTACAAAGTCGCCATATTGCCGCGGTGGGGTTTGAGGATGAGCATGAAGTGGTGCCGTATCAAAAGCGGACCTTCAGTGGTTATCGGTTGTTGGTTGAGCACTTTTTGTTTCCTGAAAAATTTCTGTTTTTCGATTTGATTGATTTAGACCCCCATTGGTTGGGGGATAGCGATGAAATCGATCTCTATATCTATTTTGATGAGAGCGATGATTTTTTGCCTAAACAGGTGACAGAGGATCATGTCTTGCTCGGTTGTACGCCGATCATCAATTTGTTTTCGCAAGATCTTGAACCGATCGAGCTCAAACCCGTACAAACCGAATACCCGTTGATCCCCAATTATGGTGAAGCAGAGGTGTGTGAAGTGATACAGGTGCAGCAGGTCAGTGCACTCGATAAACATCGAAATAAGATCAACATCGCGCCTTTCTACGGCACAGGAATGGGCAATTACCTGACTGAGAATGACATGTTCTGGTCATTACGTCGTGAGCAGTCCAATTGGGCGGGCGGGCATGACGAACCGGGGTGTGAAAACTACCTGTCGATTGTTGATCCTAATGCGCGCAGTGTGGAAGTCGATGAAGCCGAACATTGGCTGGTGACCGTCAATGCCTTATGCAGCAACCGTAACTTACCCGTGCGCTTGCCCTTTGGCGGTGGACAACCAGCCATGAACATTGTGCGACGCGCCGATAAATTGAAAGAAGTACGCTGCTTAACCGCGCCGACTCAACCGGTACGCCCTCAACTGTTAGATAAAACCCGCTGGCAGTTTGCCAAGCACCTGACCTTAAATCACTTTTCCGGCGAGCAAGGGCTGGATGTATTGAAAGAAACCTTGAAACTGTACGATTTTGAGCAAACGCCACAGAGCAAGGCCTTGATAGAAGCAATCACCGATATGCGGATTCAACCGGCCAATGCGCGGGTGGTAAAGCATGGTCGTGTAGGCTTTTGTCACGGTTCCGATATTGAACTGGAGTTCAGTAGTATTGAACTGTCAGGCACCAATTTGTTTTTCTTTGGCTGTGTGCTATCGCACTTTTTCTCTCAATATACCGCCATTAATAGCTTTATCCGTTTGAGCGTGCGTTTTCGTGGGCAATCGGAACGGTTTTATCGCTGGCCAGCCAGTGCTGGGGGCAAGGCGTTATTGTGAAGATCAGCCAACTCATTAAACAGATTGACCACGATGATTTTTACCGCGCGGTGTACACCCTACAACGGGCGATGCTCGACGATCATGAAGAAAGTGAAGTGGGCACGGATACCTTGCCCGTCAATGAGCGGATCCGGTTTAAAGCGTCGCAAAACTTAGGCTTTCCCGGTGCCGCTATCGAGCAGGTCACGGAAACGCGAGGCGTTAACGGTAAGCCCCGGTTGGATGTGACCGTGAATTTTATGGGGCTAACAGGCCCAAGTGGGGTATTACCGCGTCATTACACGGAAACCGTGATGCAGCGTTCGCGCTTAAAAGACGTGGCGATACGTGAATTTTTTGACTTGTTTAATCACCGTTTGATCGCGTTGCGTTATCGCGCATGGGAAAAATATCAGCATCCCATTCAGCACGAGCGCTATCTCAACGGGCAGTCTTCTGCCATTGATACCGTGTTGCAGTCATTAACAGGGGCGACTCAGCCGCTGGATGTCTATCTGGGGGGCTTGTTTGCCAACCCAGTGCGCAACACGCAAAGTTTACGACAAGCCTTGGAAGCGATCAGTGGCTGTACGGTGACGGTGGATGAATTTGTCGGGCGCTGGATCCATTTAGAGCCGGAAGAGCAAAGCCGATTAGGCTCTGCGTTGCAGCCCGAAGGGCAACATGCCCAGCTCGGCGTCAGTTGTATGCTAGGGCAACGGTCGTGGGATTTATCGTCCGCGTTGGATATTGATATCAAAGCGAGTGATCGACAAACGGCGACGGCATTGATGAGCCGAGGGGATGTGTTCTTTACGCTGCAAAGCGTGGTGGCGCATTACGTCCCGCCGGCGATCAGTGTCGATTGGTATTTAGTGACCACGTACCAAAACCTGCCTGTTGCAAGTTTGGACGGTAAAGGGTTGGGCTTAGGGCTGGGTGGGGCATTAATGAGTAATCACCAGCTCAAGGATCAAATATTACGCATCCCGGTGGGATCGCGGAGTGAACGCATTGGAAATCACACGCGCTAAGCGTGATGCGAAGCATTGAAAATAAGGGAGTGTTCCATGTCAACAATGACGTTGAAGTCGTTAGTCGATAAATTATCGCCACAGTGTAAAAGTCAGCTTGAAGCGGCGGCAGCGTTATGTAACAGCCGCAGCCATTTTAGTGTCGAAATCCAGCATTGGTTAGCCGTGTTGGCGGATGACCAACAAGGGGATTTGGTGCGTATTACCACGCACTTTCATTTGGATTTGCCCGCGCTACAAAACGAGTTACGCCAAGGACTGGAGAAACTGAGCACGGGTAACAGCAGCACACCGGGATTGTCACCGCATATTGTCGCGTTGTTACGTGCCGCTTGGATGGCGGCCACCATTGATTTTGGTGATCCGCAGATCCGCAGTGTGCACCTGATTTATGCCCTGCTTAAAGATGACAGCTTAGCATCACTGGTGCTACGCAATGTGCGTTCACTGGGACAGATTGATCCGGCAGAGTTATTGATCAGCTGGCCTGCTATTGACGCAGAATCGGGTGAGACCTCAGCGGCCAGTGATGGCGACGCACAAGCTCAATCATCCATCAATGCGCAGGCACTGGATCAATATACGATTGATCTGACCGCCCAAGCGCGTGCGGGCGAGATTGACCCGATTTTGGGACGAGATAACGAAATTCGCCAAATGGTGGATATTCTGACCCGTCGTCGTCAGAACAACCCGATTTTAACCGGTGAAGCTGGGGTGGGGAAAACGGCCGTGGTGGAAGGGTTGGCGCAGCGGATCAGTCAAGGCGATGTGCCGGATGTACTGAAAACCGTGTCGATCCGCGTGTTGGACTTAGCGTTGTTGCAAGCCGGTGCGGGCATGAAAGGCGAGTTTGAAAACCGCCTGAAAACCATCATCAAAGAAGTAAAGGCTTCGCCGACACCGATTATTTTGTTTATTGATGAAGCGCATACCTTGATTGGCAGCGGCGGGCAAGCGGGTCAAAATGATGCCGCTAACTTGCTTAAACCCGCGCTCGCACGTGGTGAGTTACGCACCATTGCTGCTACAACGTGGGCGGAATACAAAAAATACTTTGAAAAAGATGCCGCACTCACGCGCCGCTTCCAAGTGGTGAAAGTGGAAGAGCCGGACGAAGCGACCGCCGTGGTGATGCTACGTGGGTTATTGCCGGTGATGGAAGCACACCATAACGTGGTGATCACGGATAACGCCTTACAGGCCGCCGTGAAACTGTCTAGCCGTTACATTAATGGCCGTCAACTGCCGGACAAAGCCGTGGCCTTGCTGGATACCGCCTGTGCGCGTGTCGCCATGAGCCAAGCAAGTATGCCGGGGAAAGTGGAAGATCTTACACGTCATCAGCAGCAACTGACGGATGAAATGGCGGTCCTCGAAAAAGAGCAAATCACAGGCACAGACCACAGTGAAAAGCTCCACGCCTTAACGGAAAAGCGTGAGCAAATTCGTGCTGATTTGGCACTGGCTGAAGCACAGTGGGAAAGTGAATCCGGTCTGGTTGAGCAAGCTAAAGGGTTATTGCATAGCTTGGTGGCGGCAGAGTCAGAGAACGAAGCCGACGATAAAACGCAACTGCAGAGCATTAAGCAAAGCCTTGGCGAGAACAGCGATCCGATGGTGTTCTTAGAAGTTGATGAAGTGCTAGTGGCTGAAGTGATTTCTGACTGGACGGGGATCCCGCTTGGTCGCATGCAAAGTGACGAAATCGAAAGCATTCTTACGTTAGATGCGCGCATGAAATCGCGCGTGATTGGCCAAGATCATGCACTCGATTTGATCAGTAAAGTGGCACAAACCGCCCGCGCACAACTCAGTGATGAACGTAAGCCCAACGGCGTATTCTTACTGACGGGCCCGAGTGGGGTAGGTAAAACAGAATCGGCCTTGGCTCTCGCTGAGCAGGTGTACGGCAGTGAAGATAATGTCACTGTGATTAACATGTCGGAGTTCAAAGAAGAGCACAAGGTATCGTTGTTGTTGGGCTCACCCCCGGGGTATGTTGGCTTTGGCGAAGGCGGGATCCTAACCGAAGCGGTACGCCGTAAGCCGTACAGTGTGATTTTGCTGGATGAGATGGAAAAGGCCCACCCTGGGGTGCAGGACATTTTCTATCAAGTGTTTGATAAAGGGACGATCAAAGACGGTGAAGGCCGTGATATTGACTTTAAAAACACCATCATCATCATGACATCGAACGTGGGGACAGATACCACCATCGAATTGTATGACGATGAAGAGACGGCACCGTCCATTGATGGGCTGAAAAAAGCGTTGCAGGATGACTTGTTGAAAGTCTTTAAACCGGCGTTTTTAGGTCGAATTAACGTGATCCCTTATATCCCTTTAACGCAAGATGTACTGGCCAATATTATTCATCTGCAATTAGGACGCATTGGTAAACGAGTGAAAGAGCACCATAATGCGCACTTTGAATATACTGATGAAGTTGTTAGCTACTTGAATATTAACTGTTTTGACAGTAATTCAGGTGCGCGTGCGATTCAAAATAACTTGCAAAATATCTTATTGCCTATGTTGTCAGCAGAAATACTGTCTCGACTGGCTGACAAATCTCGCTTTAATAACATATTAGTAGATATGGAAAATGGCACATACAAGGTGAATTTTCACTGAGATGTATCCGGATACATGAATAAATTGCGAGGCAATTCATAATCCGATTTTTCTTTGGTTAATTCTAGCGAATTAGTCAGGGATAATAAGTTAGGTCTAATGGTGAAGATGTCATTTTTCATTGAATACTTAGTAAGTGATTCATTAATGATAGACATCATTAGTCATCGAAATCTTGTCAGACGAAATCGTTAATGGCGACAATGCCCGCTCAGGGTAAATTATTAATGCTACAGGAGATTAGCATGCAATCGAATACTTACTTGGATTATAACGGAATTAGAGGTGAGGCGACCGCTGAAGGTTTCAAAGATAAAATCACACTATTGTCTGTTGACTGGAGCGTAGGCCGTGAAATCACGTCTTACACCGGTACGTCTCACGACCGTGAAGCCAGTGCTGCACGTCTATACGATTTGACAATCACTAAGCTGCAAGACCGTTCTTCAACGTTGCTATTCCAAGAAGCAACGATTGGTAAAGGTGTACCAGCGATTTTCTACATCACTAAGCAAGGTGATAAAGTAGAAGAAATCATGAACATCAAACTGACTGATGCCATGATCTCTAACTTCAGCGTGTCTATCCAAGACGACCGCCCAGTAGAAACGATCACCATTTCTTACACTGAAATGGTAATGACCGTGCTTCCTTCTAACGATCAGAACAACAATGATGGCCAGTTCGTTTACGGCTACAGCGGTGTGCTTGGTCAGAAAATGTAAGCAAACAAAATGGTTACGGGATAGGTTTTCTATCCCGTACTTTATGTTTATACCCAAGCACCCTCACTAAAAAACACACTGTCTTGAGGTTGTTTGGGTATAAAGCAGTGGCTTGGATAGAATACCCATGAAAAAAGCGTCACAAGATAATAACATTCTAAAAATTGAAACGCCGTTAGGCAAAGATGTTTTTCATATTACCAAAGCGGAAATCCAAGAAGGGATTTCCATGCTTTTTTCTATTCAAGCACATGTCTATACCAATGGCCAATTAATCAGTGCAAATGACATTATTGGTCAGTCAGTTTCAATTACCCTTCTTAATACCATCGACGATGCCATAGTGGAAAAATACTATAACGGTATTGTGACGGCTATTCGCTCTGCAGGCAGTCGTGTACCGTCGATGGCAGAAGGCGAAAAATATCAGGACTATGTTTTAGAGATCAGTCCGGGCTGTCAATTCCTTTCACAACGCAGTAATTGCCGTATATTTCAAAAACTCAATGTGATTGAGATTGTAAAAGGCATTTTGGCTGAGCATGGCGTGAGGGTGAAGACCCAACTTATACAGACCTACCCTATTTACGATTACAAAGTGCAGTATCATGAATCTGATCTGGATTTTGTTCACCGTTTGCTTGAGCAAGAAGGGATATTTTATTTCTTCCAGCACGAAAAAGACGCCCATTATTTGGTACTGGCCGATGATTTAACGGCGTATGCCCCCTGCGCGGAAGAGCAGGTAGCGTTTACCTCTGGCAGTTTGGCGGAATCTCATATTCACACGTGGTCAAGCGGGCTGGAAGTGGTGCCTGGCAGCAGTGTGAAACAAGGGTACGATTTCATCAAGCCAACCAGTAAGCCACAGGGGCAATGTGTGGATGCGGCGTTGGTTCCGCAGCAGGGCCAGACGGAAGTCTATGAATATTTGGCCGAGTCAGAGTTTCTGACACGGGCCACCAATGCGGCCAATATGACGGTTGATGCGCTGCAACGCGACGCGGAATTGTCCTCTGGTGGCAGTAACTGTCGCAGTTTTAATGCTGGGCAGTTTTTTACTTTCAAGTTTCATGAAGATAAGCGTTTAGAAGGGAAAAGCTTTCTGATCACCCAGCTGAATATGGAAGTGTCCATTACCAGCCAGACCGGGGCGAGCAAAAATGCTTACCAAACGGTTCAAAACCAGTTTACCTGTGTGCCGAAAGAAACCTTATACCGTCCCTTACTCTTGACGCCTAAGCCGCGTGTTTATGGTGCACAAACCGCCCGTGTGACCGGTGATGAAGGCGACGAAATCTGCATCGACAAATACGGGCGCGTGAAAGTGCTATTCCATTGGGATCGCGAAGGGGTGGCTGACAGTACCAGTTCCTGCTGGATCCGAGTGGCGCAGAATTGGGCGGGTAACCGTTGGGGCGCTTTTTTCTTCCCGCGAGTGGGGCAAGAAGTCTTAGTCGAGTTTCTTGATGGCGACCCGGACCAGCCGATCATCAGTGGTGCACTGTATAACGGGGATAATAACCCGCCTTATGATCTGCCTGCGCAGAAAACCGTGAGTGGGATAAAAAGCCGTTCAACCAAAGAAGGCAGCGACGCCAATTTCAATGAGATCCGGTTTGATGATGAAAAAGGCGCAGAGCTGTTTTACATGCATGCCGAGAAAGATCATCACACCCACATTGAAAACGATCAGCAAGTCTTAATCGAAAATGATGCGCTGCAGCACATCATGAATAATCTCACGCTGAACGTGGATAACAATGTTCAGCAAACGGTACAAAACGACCTAACTTCAACCGTGAATAACAACCAAACCGAAACTATCGGTAAAGAGTTGGTGATTGATGCGGGGAACAAAATTGTATTGAAATCCGGTGGCGCGACCATCACCTTGTCTAGCGATGGCACGGTTGATATTAAAGGTAACAGTATATCGATCAACGGTAGCACGATTGCACTTAAAGCCGGTTCTATTTCGTTGAACTAACACCACACCGATAAACAAGCATGGCGAGAAAGCCCAGCAGTATAGGATCAGATCGCAACAGCGGTAGTGAGGGCAAAGGCGATGGTGATTGAGCCACACAGCATTTGGATTGGTGACAATCACGACAGTGAACAGTTATTAGGCTTTGGCGACATGCCCGCTGAGCCGCCGCATCTTAGGATGTTGGGTGACAGCAGTTTACGGGTGTCCCCCATGATCCCGATAGCGGCAAGCCCGGTTCCCCAGCGTTTGACCGCTCTCTTGTCACATGCGCTACAAACACAATCCATTGAATGGCATGCGGCACCGGTCGTTGTGTTATTACCGCAATTAGGCAGTATTGATCAGTCACAACATCCTCTTTTGTTTGGCAGTGTCTGTGAGGCGATTCCGGCGTTGTCATCCCACCCTTCCTGTTATTTGTACCCATACGGTCGAGGCGCCATGTTATTGGCCTGGAAGCGTATTGACGCGCTATTGGCCGACCAGCCTTACGTGTGGGTATTGGCGGTGGATTGTGATCCCCGATTGTGTGAACCGCTGTCACCGCTTCTCGATGCCGATTCGGCGGATCATGTCTCAAGCATAACGGCCACAGACAGCGTCATGTTGGTAAAAGTATCGGCCGCGTCAGAAGGGTTACAGCGCGAGTGGTTTTCTTATGAAGCCCTAACCAAAGATAAAGCCACCCATACCGCACATGCGGCGGTTGGAGCCTTGTTTTCACGTTATCAACACGCCTGCGGCCTTCCTATTCATCAGTTTTACGCGCCTTATTTGGGGGGAGAGAACTGTAATGAAGAATGGGCGATGGCGTATCACCACCTAGATCGCGCCGTAGGGCGATATACCCGCTTTGTCATGAACGGCGCTGTGGTCGGTGAGTTAGGTGCGTGTTCCGGCTTATATAACCTTTTGCACTTGTATGAACGTTATCGGCGGGGGGAATACCGCCACCCCACACTGCAACTAGAGAGCTCGGAAGTGCTCTATCGCGGTGCGGCCCTCTATTCGTGGCAACCTTAGTGGATGATTGTGGAAAAACATGGACGGACTACTGCAACTAAAAGCCAATGATGGCAGAGCTTACCGATTCACGGTTGCTAAACAGGGGCGAGGCAAAGCGGTGCATTTTCACACCTTGCAGCTAGCCCGTCTGCATATCGATAAATTTTCTCGCCTACGTCCCATTCAGGGGGCCGATCTGTTGGCGGTATTAGGATTATTGGATTTTTCAGCCGAAGTGCGTGCGCGCTCAATGGGTAGCCGTGCTTTTGCCCAAGCGAAAGAAACCCTTGCCCAAGCGTTATTTGATCAAACGCTGAGTGTGTATGAGGTGCCGGTCGCTCAGCCAATGGTTGTGCACGCGCCACCGAAAGCCCCGCCTGCGCCGCGTGCGAAACGCACCGTCACGACCCAAGGGGGGCGCGATGACAGTCCGGCTGCCGGTACCGGTGAAAACAGTGTGACTGACAGCCCCGTCGCCGCTTCACCGGATGAAATGGCCTACTGTGGTGATCCGGTGTCGATGGCGACGGGAGAAGAAATCCTCACCCTGACTGATGTCGTGTTAACGGGCAGTGCGGCGATACATTGGCAGCGCACCTACCGTTCCAGCCTGAGCCAACAAAATGTGGGGTTAGGTTATGGTTGGCGCAGTAATTTTCACGGTGAGCTAACGCCTGTTACGGATGAAGATACGGGGAAAATAGCGTGGCACTTTGTCGATCATCAGGGTGACAAATTGGTTTTTCCCGCTGTGGCGGTCGGCAAGATCAGTTATCACCTGACTGCTGGTGCTAGCTTATTGCATGATGCCCCCAGCGTGTATCGCCTCACCCTTAAAAATGGCCGCCAACTGCGTTTCACTCAGCAACAAGGCCGTTGGGTGATGGATCGTATTCGTGAAAGTGAAACCCTGCAATATACGCTCAGTTATTCCAGTGGCGGGCGCTTAATTGGTATTTCTGCCAATGGGGGAGCGCAATTAGAGTTTCGCTATGATCGTGGGGGATGTTTGACGGAAGTACAGAGTCCGTCCCCCAATGCGCGCGATGAGCAAGGCCGGATCACCCACGCGGTAGTGCTCGCGCATTATCATTACAACGCGGAAGGGGATTTGTGCGAAGCGAGTAACCGTCAGCAACACGTTGAAAAATATCGCTATGACAACCACTTATTAGTTCAGCGAACCCGTCCTTCTGGTTTTCGCCATTACTTTGAATGGCAAGGGCGAGGAGCGCGTGCGAAGTGCATTGCCCAGTGGGGGGATGAAGGGCACTACCACTACCGTTTCACCTACGATGAAGCCAATCATGTGGCGATCAGTACCGATAGCTTAGGCAATGAATGGCGTTTTGAGCACAATCGTGACGGTCGCTTATTAGCCAAAGTTTCGCCGCTTGGGCACCGTTGGGCGTACCGTTACGACAGTCGATCACGCAAAGTGGCTGACATCACGCCTAGTGGTGGTGTGACGCATTTTCGGTATAACGCTTACGGCCAACTGAGTGAGCAGCAAGCACCAGATGGTGGTATCACCCGTTACCAATACAATCGCTTAGGGCAAGTCATTCAGATCACTGACGGGGAAAATCGCGTTTGGCGGAATGATTACAACAGCTTCGGGCGGTTACTGAGTCAGCAATTGCCCGGTGGCCTTGAAAAACAGTACCACTATGACCGCCACGGGCGCGTAATCCACATTGAACAATCCGACGGTCAGGATCAACGTTATTGGTGGGGGACTCAAGGTCAGCTTACTGCGCAGCAACAAGGCGAAGCAATCACCCGTTACAGCTACGATGCGTTAGGGGAAATGAACGGGATCATCAGTCCCGATGGCTGGGTCACACAGTATGAGCGTGATCGATCCGGCTTGATCGTCAAGATCAGCGAGTATCCTCATGATCAGGCCGATCAGTGTCGTCATTATTCGCTGAGTTATGATTGGGCGGGTCGCCCAATCACGATGACTGATCCCTTGGAGCGCACGCATCGATTAGCGTATGAAGGGTTGGCTCAGCCGACGCAGCATATTCGGCCTGACGGCAGCACGTTAACCTTTGGCTACGACAAAGAACGCAATCTCACCGCGATCACGCGAAGTGACGGCGTCACGTATTCATTGCAGTATGACGGTGAGGAACGGGTCACACAGACGGTTGGGTTTGATGGCCGCACCCAGCAATACCAGTATGACGGGCAGGGCAAGCTGATCAGCGTGGCGGAAAATGGCGATCGTTTTGTCCATTTACGCCGTGATGCGTGCGGACGTGTGCTTGAGCAGCGTTGCAGTGTGAATGGCTTAACTCACGCCAATCATTTTCACTATGACACCTTGGGTCGCATCAGATACGCGAATAATGCCCAGCGTAAAGTGAGCATACAGTATCACCCCAACGGGCAACCGAGTGACGTGTGGCAAGACAACTGGTGTGTAGAGCACGAGTATGACAACGCCGGTCGTCGCACAGTGACAGTATTGCCTGATCAACAACGCATCGAGTACCGCTACGATGCGCAAGGCCGCTTGATCGCCATGGCATGGCAACAACAACCGGTGTTTACGCGTCAGTTTGATAGCAGTGGTCGCGAAACGGTGCGGCAGTGGGCCAGTGGCGTGACGAGTCAGCACGTTTTTGATCGACAAGGACGACTGCAGCAACAGCGGCTCACCTCGCCGGTACACCCAGACCATCAGCGTGATTACCACTACAGCGTGGCTGACCAACTGGTGGGCATTAAAGACAGCACACGGGGTGACAGTGAGTACAGCTTTGATGTGTTGGATCAACTCACGCAGGGCGCCATGCCATTGCCGTCAGGACACGCTCAGGCAGAAACCTTGTTTGCGTTTGACAGTTTTGGTAATCCGTTACCGTGTGATGGGCAGATCCCGCGAGACCATAGCGAGGACGACACCGCGCCGCGGATCAACGTCGAACGGGATCAGTTATTACAGTGGTATGATGCCTATTTTCGGTACGACGCGTTTGGTAACCAAACCAAAACCCTTGGGCCACAAGGGAATGAGCAGCGGTGTTTCAATGGGCTCAATCAGCTCATTAGCCTCAAAAAAGCCGGAAAATACACCCAATACCATTACGATGCTTTAGGGCGACGCAGTGCCAAAATCAGCGAACGTCAGCAAATTGATTACCTGTGGGATGGCGATCAGCTCATTGGTGAACATTGCGCAGGGCAGTTTACGTGGTACCTCTATGAGCCGGGCAGTTTTAAACCCGTCGCGCTGGTGGCGAACGGGCAGGTGTATCATTACCACCTCGACCATCTCGGTACCCCGCTGACATTAACCAATTCACACGGCGAGATTGTCTGGCAAGCAGATTACAGCGTACAGGGTGTCGCGACCCCAAGCATTGCACACATATCTAACCCGCTACGCTTTCAGGGGCAGTATTGGGATGAAGAATCGGGCCTGCATTATAACCGCTTCCGCTACTACGACCCGCAAGTAGGCCGCTTCATCCATCAAGACCCCATTGGGCTACTGGGTGGTATCAATCCTTATCAATATGCCCCCAACCCCGTGCAGTGGGTGGATCCGCTGGGGTTGAGCTGTAAAGAGGGGGATATATTCGATGCACTCGATCCGAACCGATTCACTCCTAATCCCTTGCAGTGGGTTGATCCGCTTGAATTGAGTTGCAAGGGAGGGAAGAATATTTTTGATTATGCAAATCAACATCTTGTAGATAATCGAACGGATGTTGCAAATGCTGTTAACAAACTAAGTCAGCTTAACCCAGTCGGGGCTTTTGGTATAGGTGCTGGCTATGAATCCGCACTCGGGTTATCAGAGTTTCTATTGGATCCTTATGGCAATATCAGCAATGCATTCAACAGTGCTAAGGGATTAACGTCTGATTTTGTTAATGCGACATTTAATGGGGATTTTGCTGCGAAAAGTCGTTTAGGTGAAACTGGCCTTGCAATGTGGGAAGGCACGAAAGATTGGGCTTCTGAAACCATAGATCACGCAATTGCCGGTAATATGTTTGAGTTGGGTGCGAATACTGGCTCACATGTTATTGATTTAGCGACAGGTGCAAAAGCAGGATTAAAGTTAGCAACACTAGAAGTTCCTCATGGCATATTAAGTATGAATGGCGCTCGAGGTAATGCAAGAAGGACTATAGATGATAGGCTTGATAATCATGCTGTAAAATTTGATTCAGTGCTTAGTCTGGAAGGTACCAGCTTTATAGATCCTGCTGCTTTAGAAAAGTTTACTGATGGTACTAGACGTGTTCAAATATCAGATAATAACAAAGTTATTATTCAATATGGAAAAAATTCTGGTAAAGAAAAAACAATTATTCTGTCTAAGAATGCCGGTAAATCGGAAACTCGAGATGGTATAACCCTTACAAGAGATTTAAATGGATTCCCCATTTTTAATAGTAAATTTGATACTATTGTTCCTGACGAAATGTTGGGGAATAGAGATCCAGGCTCTCATTTTGAGTATGCTAACGAGAGGTTAAAAGAAGCGTTGGAGATGGATCCAACGATTGCCCAAAAAATGGGTTTAACTGACAGCCAAGTTGATCATTTTTTGAGAGATCCCGCTTATAAATCATCTCCATTTGGTTTAACATGGCATCACCATCAAGATACGGGAAGAATGCAGTTAGTGTCACAGGCGGAACATGAAGCATTTGTTCCCCATACCGGCGGAATGTCAGTATGGGGTGGTGGTTATAAAAGATAAATTTTTATGGTGATAATATGAGTGTTTCATGGCGAGTGTATGTGGAACCACCTGTAGGTGAGGCATCTTTAAGTGATTTGTATAAATTGGAGTCTATCCTTGCAATAAGACTTCCACAAGATTACAAAGATACGGTTAAATATAATCAAGGTAAATCTCCAAACAAAGAGATTGTAACAAGTGGAGAATTGCAATCATCACCATTTGGACCTCTGTACCACATCTTGGAAGTTAGTATAGAAGACCAAAAGTTTTATAGTGTGATTGAAAAATGGAAGAAATGGTCTGAAATATATAATGATCTGATTCCAATAGCTTCTAGTGGTGGTGGTGGGTGTTTTTTTGCGTATGATTATAGAAACTGTGATGAAAATCCACCGATTGTATTTGTTGATGTTGAAGAAGATATTGATAGTGATGAATCGATATTATTTGTTTCACAATCATTATCTGATTTAATAAATAATTTGGCATGAAAAACAGTTAATGTTAAATTAATATGACGGGTGTTTTCAATTAAGAGGACACCCATATTTTTTTGTGTTCTAGGTTGTGTTACTTAATTTATTTTTAATTATGAGTAGGGCTATTAGTCGTTCTAATCTATTTAATTAATACTCCTGATAACATTAATAATTGAACTAAAAATGGCTAATTTTCAATTTCAGGACACAGCATAGAATTTTTTAGCTGGGGCCAATCATGAAGTTTCTATTATGCCAAAGACAAGAAAGCAACACCGTACTATTCGCTGTGTGCGGCGTTCATTGTTATGTGGTAAAGGCCTGTTAACTGGAATGTGCTATGGAGATCGCCTTGGCCAGCAACAAGTGGAAAAGGTAAACACCAATCGAAAAGTGCTAAAGGTAGTGTGAGAAATCTGATATACCATCCTTTATCAACTAGCCAAGTGTCTAGGGTTTGTCATGTCTGACATTGATAGATAAAGTACGGATTACATGAAGCTTCTCGAAATTTGTTACGGAAGAGTTGGCATAAAGTATTGGAATGATTGATAGTCGTTTGATGAGATTTTTTGATAATAAAGTGGAGTGGGTGTCACCTTAATTATTGGATGATTAAAATGCTAAATATCCGCCGCTATTTAAAGTCAATAACACTCTTGATCGCAGGGCTGCTGAGTGCGTGTAATGTTGAGGGTATAGATATGAAAGCATCTGATTTTTTCCAACCTGAAATGGTTGCATTACTTCAAGATATACAAAGTGGTAATAAAAATCGGGCCGAGGAAAAAATCAGTGATGGTGTTTCGCTGAATGTTCACGGCAAAGAAGGCATAACGCCTTTGTTTTGGTTGATTATAAACAAAGATAAGCCTGCGATGAAGCTAGCGTTACAATTAGGAGCCGACCCCAATTTTCCTGATCCTATTGGCTCTACACCCATAGGAATGGTTGCGGGTGGTAATGATGATGAGATGCTTGAAATTTTGTTACAAGCCGGCGCTGACCCTAATTCACTGGACTCAAATGGTTATCCTGCTTTGTTTGATGCAATAGGTATGTCTAACTGGTCACAGATCAAAATGTTAATTGCAGCCGGGGCTGATATCAACTTATCAAACAAAAGACAGGTGAATAGTGCACATCATGCACTCTATATCGGTCAATATGAAATTGCTCATTATTTAATGGAGTTAGGTGCAGATCATACAGAACGTACACCGACTGGATCTGATATGGCTTGGCGAATTCATAAAAGCTTAAGCAAAATTTTATTAGATAAAGAAACCGACGCCTATAAATGGGCGGTGAAGGTCAAGCAACAGTTGATAGATCGTGGCGTTAATTTTCCGCCTCCCTCACCAAAGGAAATTCGCGAGAAATGGGCTGCCGATGGGCGAAATAAATAAGTTTAAAATTATTTTTGTCCAAGATACTGGCTCGTCTATCTAAACGACAGTATTTAAAATGATAAGGAGACGAAATGGCATTGTTTGATTATTCTGAAGATGATGATTATTACGAACAAGGTTTTGAAGAGGATGGTGTCGTTTCTATATGGTTGGGTATGAATGACGCTAGTTTAGACTTTTGTGAGTTAGATGTATTACAAGATTTATGTGGTGTCGGATATTATGAATTATCCAATCAAGAAAGTAATTGCTCTGGTTATAAATTAATTGAGATTGATAAACTGCTTTCAGATATGTCATATTATCCAACATTTAAAGACTCTGTTTTGAATTCTGCAAGTAAAAAGCATTTAACCAAGTGCCGGTGGGTTCTTTTACAGTATGATTTTTCTTACCGACCTGAAGAGATAAATCGTAATATTTCCGACGATCCCCTTTTTTTAGGGGTGTTCTCATATCGGTTAGCATAAAGAAAACAGATATTGCCCCACTATGATAGCAAGCACTGGTCTTTCAGAATAAAGCACTCGCGAACGAGTGCTTTATTTATGGCAGAGAACCGTGGTTAGTGTTGAATAGGTGTGCTGATATGCAGCGTTTTATTCAGCGTTGTGGTGCTTGGTTCAAGCTCAAAGTTCCAGTTGCCGACGATTGGCGTATGGTAGCCACCTTCAACAATGAACTCGACCGTCTTGCTGGTCTTTTTCCAAATACGTACCATGCCATCCACATTGCTGGTGCGAAGAATGCTGTGCGCGATTGGGTCTGAACAGCCCGGTAAAAACTCCCCGTCATTCAGCGTGATTTTATATACCGTACGATTTGTGTCGATAAGGAAGTCCTCAGATTTCACACCGTCTACATTCAATGTAGCGGTTTGGTTAGCCTGCGGGTGCGGTGCGTCTGGCGGCGTCACGTCGATCTCGACGGGAATACGAAGAGTCAAATCATGATCGGTAGACAGCACGCTTTTATCGAGCGTGAAATCAATGAAGTTCACTGCACGATGGTCTAATTCACCCGAAATACGGTAGCTGATGGTGTTTGCACTTACGCGGTAAGGACGAACAACATTGTGGGTGGATAGGGTAGTGGCGTTGCGCAGTGTGTTGACGTTTGTTGTGTTTAACGTTGCCCCCTCTAGTTCAACATGCAGCTGGAAACCATACAAAATGTGTTGGTAGGGAAGCACATCATAATTCACGTTAATCTTTGGCACACTGATACCAAGACGTTCAGCGTCTTGTACTGAAAGCGTATATTCATGAGCCTGAGCAGGTTGAACCAAACCGAACGACAGTGCAGAAGCGATAAATAAGGCGGTAAGCGTTTTATTGGTTTTCATGATCACACCTTTTATGGGGGTTGATGATTTTGCGTGGAGAATCTGAGCTGAAAATTGCGTGAAAACCATTGATTTCGCAACTGTTTAGCGAAACATGCGTTCAGTATTGAGACGTTGCTGCAAAATGTGGCGAGGTAGAAGGATAAGAAAAACGCAAGTCAGGTTGCGATGAATAGCGAGTGGGTAACGATGATTAACTTATCCGTTGGTAAAAAGATGTAATGCACTTCACACTCTGTTGGCTTTCATTTTGAGTTAACGATTGATAACTCTATATTCCAAGAGGGTGAATGAAGGGATGAGTGGCCTTATGGGACATAATTTAGACATACAAAGCATTTATGTCTTGGTCAAAATGTATGAATTGCGCAATGTTAAGTTGGTTGCGGACGCATTAGGGAAAACGTCTAGCGCGATTAGCAAAATCCTCTCTAAGTTGAAGACCCATTTTGACGATCCCTTGTTCATTCAAGGGCGGTATAGCTTTGAGCCTACCTTGTTCATGGATACGAACATTGTCCATTTTGAGCATATCTTGACGACATTCGACGCCATTCACCACAGTGAGTTTTCCCCACAAACCTTGAAGCAGGAAATCATTCTGTATGGCCATGCGCTGTTCTGGGATAACTTTGGCGATAAGCTTTATCTGGAGTTACGGAAAGATGCGCCATTAGCCAAAATTTCAATGCGTAATTGGAGTTTAGAGGCGCGCGCGCGTCTGGTGGAAGGGGAGAATGCCGTTTTATTGAATACCTATGATGATACGTTGCCTCAGGTTATTCTACAAAAATCGATTTGCGAACTCACTCCTACCTTTTATGTGCGAGATGCACACCCCGCCCAAACCATCGATGAGCTCATTCAATATCCTTTTGTGATCACGCGAAATCCCGGTTGGAATGACGTGCGTTACCCCATTCTTGAACGCTTATCCGGTGTTGGGTATCAAATCACGCCCTGCGTGGAAGTCGAGAATATATCTGCTATTGAAAATATCGTCCGTCAATCGGATCATTTTTCATTCACGATGTCGCGAATTATCCCTAGTGGTTGCCGTGCTATCTCGTTACCGATTTTATCCGATCTCAAAATCAATTGCGTGATGAGTTACCATCGTGCAAAGCAAAATGATCCACAAAAGGAGTGGTTATTCCAAGCCTACAATCGCGTGCTTAATCAAACGAAAGCGTGAATCTTACTTATCACTCCCGAATTCGTTTTCTCAACGCGCGTTAATATTTTACCGCAAACATTACCCTTGTTTTCGTTCGCCTTTGTACTGTCTGTTCATTCTGCATACAGGTGTTGTGTGAGGTGTGTCACTCTGGTTTCCAAAGTGGAAAGTCAGGGTTTCCTCTACATGTGATAAGAATCACAGTAACCTTATTCATGTCGAGAGGGGAAAGCCTCTAAACACTACCCCAATTAAAGAACACCATAACGAAGAAGGTACATATTATGAAAAACGCATTCATTATCGCTCTCTCCATCTTCTCTCTTTCTGCTTTTGCTGCAGGTTCAGCAGGCTCAAATAATGGTCTAAACGGTGACCTTATCCAACAAGCGAATGCGACTGGATTGTCGATGGAACAAGCTACTCAAGGCGTAGCGACAGGGCACATTATCAATAGCGCGAATGCTTCTCAAGCGACTGAAACTGTAGAGCACGCGAAGTGATTTATCATGCTCAAGGATGAGCGAATCCCTCCTTTCGTTGTCGATACACCCAATATCTCTCATCATGAATAACGTCCACCATTAATCATCCATTCCATCCTCTTCTTTCATTCCCTCTTAGGCGGGTCATCTGGCGATATCGACATGTGACTTACGCGAATACATTATTTCGATTTTATTGCCTTCCACGCTAACCCATTAATTAAGAAATCAGGAATTGGATACGCGTCTCTGTTTGATTTGCCGTCGCCTTGCTGCAAACGACGGCGGTTCGCGATATGATAACCGTTATATTATCAAGGAGAAGGCGTAAGAAAGGGTATGGATAAGCGAACCGGTATAGTGATTGTGACAGCCTGTCTTTGCATGGGTCTTCAGGTGGCGGGTAGTCAGGCGCATGCTCAAACGTCTCCGACGAGTGATACCGGTATTGTTCCGTTTTCTGCTTCGCTGAGCGATGTGGAAACAACAGCCCCTCTTCCCGCCTTATCCGATGTGTTATCACAATCCGCTTCGAATGCGGAGCCCGTCCTTTCACCACAAGATGCCTTGTCAGAAGACCCATTGCCATCGTTATCCGGCACCGCTGTATTAATCCCTGCATTACCCCCTCAAGATGTCGCCCCCGGCGAGCGCCCGTTGGGTGAGGTGTTTATTGATAATTCTAAACTGGCGAATCAGGCGGTGGAGTTTTATGGGCAGGGGAGTCGCCCTGTAAGTAATGGGATGAAAGATAGCCACAGTGTGTATCAAGATAAAGATGCGATTGATCCGACCGAATTTGGCGGAGGCATCAAATTTAACGCTACAGACAATTTCAGTATTTCCGTGGAAGCGGGCGGGGAGTTGGAATCCGATGATTCGGTGGATGTGGACAGCGGCGCGGTAAAATTTGAACTGAGTTATTAGCGCTTGTCGTACACTATTTATCACCGTGTGCCATGCAGATAAAAAAACATGCCGATAGGTCTCCCTATCGGCATGTTGCGTTATACGGTTTACCTCACTGGCAATCGTGATGTTTTAATCAATGCCAGATGACCATAAGCCTGTGAATAAAGAGCAGTGATTACAGACCTATGATTACAGGCCTATGATTACAGGCCAATAATCAGAGACATAGCCGTTGATACAATCAACGCACCAATCATTGGAATGGCTGTACGTTTTACCAACTCAAACGGTGACACGTCTGCCACACCAGCAACTGCAACAATCGCACCGGTGATCGGTGACATTGAACGGGCAATACCCGAAGCCAACTGCATAGGCATCAGCATCGCAACCGCGTTAATGCCCACTTTGTTCGCGATATCTGGCACCATTGCAGCAAACGAGAAGAACGGTGCGTTGCCCGAACCCATCAAAATTGCTGCCAATGTGATGATCAGTACCATCATGATGATCATCAGAGACGGTGAAATGCTGGCGTTAATTGCCAGATCAATCACGCTGTCCAGCAGACCGATCACTTTCATACCGTGCGCAAACACCTGACCGGCAATCACCAAGGTTACCACGCGGGCAAACTGCTTACCCATGCTGTCGAAGTACACGAAGATATCTTTGAATACATTGCGTGCGCCGTGGCGCTTACTTTCACACAACATCGCAACCGCAATCGAAATGAACATGGCGGTTACCACGTCAATTTTAACAGCAGTGAACAACATTGGGCTGAATGCCATGATCAATGCCAGTGGGATCATCGGTAACAAGGCATAGAATTTTGGTGGTGCAACGGTCGTTTCTTCTTCCTGAATATCAACCTGTCCTTTGTCGGTGTCACGGCGATCAAACCATTGTTGAACAAAGAAGTGCAGCACGGCAATCGTCAGCATGGTCGCAACGGCAACCGGTAGCTGGTAATCAAAGAAGTATTCGGTGACTAACAGGTCAGCGGTTTTCGCTGCCAAGTTAGCGTTGCCAGATGCTGGCCCCAAGTCCAAACAGGCTGTGGTCGCAATAACCGCCACCGCGGACATTTTGCTGACGCCTAAACGCACCAAAATCGGGTACAGCGTTACCATGAGTAGCAGACCAAGGCCAGAAGCACTTGGAATGAAAATGTTCAGGAGCTGGCCGATGATGTAGCCCAGCGCCATTACCAAATACGGTGATTTAAAGAACCCCAATGGCTTGAGCGCAATGTTTACCAACGCGCGCGATGCACCGATGTGATCCATGTACTTGGCGAAACCGCCAACGGCCATGATGATCAAACCCAAACCGGCGACGGTTTTAGACGTGGTATTTTTGATGAAGGTGAAGATATCCAGCCATGAATTGCCGCTTGAGGCACTTTCTGCCAGCGGGGTACCGGTCTGGGTAATGATAGCGGCAGCCATCATAATGATACCGCCGAGTAACAAGGTGGTTTGTGGGTTAAACTTTTTGTATATCAGCGTCCCGACAGAGAAGATGATAGCAAGGCTAAAAATAGTGACCACTTAAAAAGCTCCAGTCAAAGTTGAGTGTTAATTACTGATAGCTATATTATTTAATTGTTTTTTCATAAACGATCACAACTTGTCATGGTACGGCGATGCTTTACACAATCATGACCCCCATCAAAAAAATGCTTTACTCAATAACGACTTGCTCGAAAAGTAAAAACAAAATTCACGGCGGGAAAATACAATTCCCTTACATATCAAGGGCGGGATGCGTGCGCGCAAATTAACGCATACAGCTGTTTGGCCGCCGGACCGGTTTTTACCCCGAGCGGTAATGTAACGTGGATGGGCACCTGATAGCGATGGGCTTCGGCCACCGCGAGCGGTACAACAGGCGCTTGCCCCATCGCATCTAACCTCTCATCTAACCAATGTTGCGGCAAGCGGCAAAACCCTAACCCCGCCTTAACGGCTTGCCAGGCGTGGTCAAAGTTATCGACCGTGATCCGTTGTTGGGATTTGAGCCAGCCCACATCGCGTGTCGCGTGCTTGGTATCAGCACCGAGATCGCGGATCACGATTTGGGTTTCGCTCGTGAGATCGTTGATCTGCAAGTCCGGCTTTTGCGCTAACGGGTGGTGCTGGGCGACAACAGGGATCAAGCTGACCACCCCAATGGCTTCTGCTGGGAAGTTGGTGATCGGCAAGTTGATAATAGCGATATCAGCCTTACCTGACACGACCGCGTCGGTGGTACTGGACAGGGAGGTTTCCATGATCTGTACCGAGGTTGTGGTGTTGTCGGCGAGAAAAGCCGCCAATGGCGCATACAGCCACTGGCGATCACACAGGTGATCCACCGCAATGGTGATTTCAGATTCAATCCCTTGTGAGAGTTGCTGACTCATCAGCTCCAAATCGCGGGCTTGTTCCAACATAGTGCTGGCACGGCGCACCAAGGCTTTGCCATCGTCAGAGAGCACGGCACGGCGGCCTTTGATTGTCAGCAGTGTGACTCCCAGTTGGTCTTCCAGTTTTCGTACCGCATAAATCAAGGTGGTATGGCTTTTATTTAAGTGTGCCGCTGCGGCCTGAATGCTGCCGTGGCGGTCAATCTCTTGCAAGGTAAGCCATTGATCAATCGTTGTTCTTAATCTCATCTGTCAGTATTTTCCACAGTAACGCGCAGTTTTATGAACTTTTTTGTCTAATTTATCTAAGTAATATATCACTCAAACCATATGGCCGTGCGCCAAAACATGACAAAGACTGAGGATAGGACGATGACACAGACATTGCTGCAAGTGGATTTTAATCATCAGGGGCCGTTTGGTGAGGAAATGGCGACGCAGTTAGCGGGACTGGCCGCTTCTATTAATGAAGAGCCGGGGTTCATTTGGAAAATCTGGACAGAAAATGAAGCGGAACAGTTGGCGGGTGGGGTTTACCTGTTTGCCGATGCCGCATCGGCGCAAGCGTATTTGACGATGCATACGGCACGTTTAACCCAGATGGGTTTCACGGGGATCCGTGGGCGCGTGTTTAACGTGAATGCGGATTTATCAACCATTAACCAAGCGACATTTGCGCTGTAAAGCGGCCGCATTAAGTACCCCATGACGTACAGTACCTCTCTACGCTAATAACGAATTGAAACAATGAAAAATAAGACCTTTTTTACCCTACATACCGCCATTTATGGCACCTTTGCGTTTGCGCTTTTTGTTTTACCTGCGTGGATGTGGCCGATGTACGGCGTGCAGGTGAATGATCAATACGCGTACTTTTTGTCGCAGCACAACAGCATTTTCTTGGGCGGCATTGCGATGATCAGCTATTTGTTCCGTGACGTGCAAGACGCAACGGCAGGCAAACAATTGGTCAAAGGGCTGCTGTTCACAAATGCCTTAGGCATGGTGATCACCTTGTATGCGGGTATCACGGGTATTTTTACCGGTTTTGGATGGAGCGATCCGGCTTTCTTTGCGGTCATGCTGATAGTCAGCGTGCGTCAGTGGCGATGGAATGCGGGCTAAGTGATATCTCAGCGCTGAATCGAGCTGTTTGTAAAAAGGATACCACCAGAAACGGGCCATAAAAATGGCCCGTTTTTGTCTGAGTTTGTTGCTTACGATGCGGTATTTTTCTCTGCCGTGTGTCCCCCAAGGTCGTGAGACAGCTTTTTCATCCAGCGTGCTTTAACCGCCTGTAGGTGGGCGCTATGTTGCTGTTTAATGCGTCGGCGTAGTTTGTGCTTATTGTCACTCATCACAGGTGTCCGGTTATTACAGGGTCAAGATGTGTTGGCAGTCTTTACATTGGTAAACCGCTTTGAAAAAGAGGCGCTGGAAGAGGTTACGCTTTACGCGTGTGACGTTGCGATGGGCGCAAGGGGCTGGCGAGGTCATGGTGGAACAGTCCTTTGTATAGCGTGTTACTAGCGCTGAGTAATCGGTCAGCGGTGTTATTGTGAGTAACGTGATGTCATATTGCTGTTGAAAAAAGCCCCGCAATGCAGGGCTTTTTCAGAGAGGCTGACGAATTATTCGTTATCGCCAGTGCTATTCCATTCAACACTGAAACGTACGTTTTCAACATATTGACCTTTTTCGCCAATCGTTGAACCAATGATGCTATACACATTGCCTACTTCCAAGTTGGGTACCTGGCTTAGATCGAAATGCACGCTAACATATTGAATATTATCTTCTGTACGAGTATTACAGAACCCCCCAATTTCTTTTTGACCATTTCCTAAATCATCACCAGTGAATGCAAAATACGGGTAGTATTTATTCAATGTATCACAGGTAAAATTCTGCCCTTCCAAATCAAAGTTGATGTAAGCATTGAATTCACTTGGATTCTTTTCTGTTAATGCCATACTCACAACCCCTAGGCGAGGCGTTACTTGCTCGTCACTATCAGGTAGGTACATCGGGAACTCACGGTCAAAATACTCTGCGTTAGACTGAACATTGATACGTGCTTGTGCATCTGTTTTGTTATTGAAGTAAGTGTACAGAGAGTTCATACCTTCTTCACTGAACTGTACAAATTGTGCACCGGTTGCAATCTTGCTTGCATCAAGTTGTGTGTCCAGCGCGTAAGACATCGCTTCATCAGTCACAATCTTGCCATCAACAACCTCGTAAGTACCCCATTCAGTCGTTGGCTCAGTACAAGCAGTGCGGTTTACTAGAGTACGTTTAGTACCGTAAATCGTCCCGTTATCAAACTTGATGGTTTCACACCAGACACGCTCGTAGTGGTGTAAGTCGTTTGCACCACCATCACTACCATTTTCTAGGTAGTACCAAGTTTTCCCTTCCAGCGGGTGTTTATCTTCTGGTACATACGCTTCTTTTACTTCAGGCAGTGTGAATGACGTATACGCTTCTGCGCCACGATCATCGGCAACAACAATATGGAAGGTTTCACCCGCTACGTATGCTTGGGTTGGTGTGCCTTCAATGGTTTGCTCTGGTTGATCAACATCTGGGATAGATAAACCATGAACGGTGATCGCTGTACCCCAGTAGCTCACTACGCTGCCATCTTTGTCTTCAAAGAGTGCAGACACGTTAATAGAGCGGTTGAATGGTTCTCCTGCGCGTAGGTCCCATTCATTGATTTGAGCCTGTAGCGTTTCTTTTTCCGCTGAGTTAACAACAGGCACTAAGTTATTAGCAAGAATCTCTACGGTAAATACCGTTTTAACGTCACCCATTTCAGCGTTATCAGAGTTAATGTCTTTCGCTGAAATGGTGATGCTGTAAGTGCCAGGCTTCGTAATTTGCGCTGTTGATGCAAGCGTGATGGTGTCCAACGCAGCATCATAGCTAACCATGATGTTTGTACCTGCTAGGTTATCAGTTACTGTCAGTGCGATAGCATCCTGATCCGTATCGACGAACAAACCTTTGGTTGATAGCACGATGTCAGTGAAATCTTCATTCTCTTTCAGCGGTTTCAACTTTGCTGCTTGTGCTTCTTTGATGCTGGCATCAACGATCAACTTGCTGTTGGTGATTGGCGTGAGTTCACCTTCAGGCGTTACTTCGATCACTGGCTTATTGTTGACGTCTTTGATTTCTTCATCCGTCATTTCGCCAACTTCTTTGTTCGCGACAGAGGCAATCTCAGTCGCCTTCTTGTTGTAGCTATCTGGGTTAGCCGCTTTCGATTCTGTTAGGATCTGCGCAGTTTTGTGCAGTTCTGGGTTCGCATCTGTACCTGCTACAAAGTCACTGTAAAGGTTAATAGGTGCTTCTTCTGTACCCCCCAGCGCCAGGTTAACTGCCGCTTCCGCTTCTTCTACGGTCTTACCGTTTTTCATTTCCAGCGTAACAAGGTCAGTGATCGGTGAAATCACGTCAGAGCTGTTTGGTGCGCGGAATACCACTTCATGCGCCATCGCTTGTGATCTGTGATCCATATCCACAGTGTACGTGCCAGCATGCTCTGTGTATTTTTTGATGAAATTTTTCTGAATTTCGCCGCCTGGAGTTAGGGTTTGTAGCGCAATGATGCCTGTAGGTTTTTCAGTGAGTGTTACCTGGCCTTTTTCGTTGGTCATGCCTAGCAATTGCTCGCTTGCCATGTCCCACACGCCGTTGCCGTTCTGGTCAACAAACACAGCCGCGTTTTTGAAGTAACCATCGAAACCGGTGATCACGACACCGCCCGGTGCTGGTGGGTTGGTGCCAGTGTTGCCATCCGTATTGTTGTCAGAACCGCCGCCACAGCCCACAAGAGCAAAAGCGACAGATGCGGCAAGTAAACTAACCTTTTTCATTACGTACATTCCTTTCTAAAGAAAAAACCGAGCGGGAATTTAGAATTTTTGTTGCCATGGGGTAAGCCTACCCGCGGCAAGGTGGCTATTTATAAAGGGTGAAAGAGGGGGAAACAAGGTACGGAAAAGAGAAAAAAAACCGTAAAAAATATTTTTGTTTTTTTATATGTTGGGATATTGGAAAATTAAAAATCTTGGTTAATATCCACGCCCTCTTTATGACTGACGGTGAACGGATACAAAAATGAAAATGTGGTGTGGATTAGGCCGCGTGGGTGTGGCATCGGTTGTTTCGCTGGTGGCCATGACGGCGCCAGCATGGGCGTCCGAGGAAAATACCGATGATTATGGGTATTCGTATCTCACCGTCGGTGTGGAGAATATCACCTACCAAGAAGCCTTTATGGGCAGTGGAGGTGCAGTGTCGGATGTGAGCACGTCGAGCCCGGTGTTGAACACGGGCGGTTTGTACTACGTGAATGAGAAGTTCGATTTTTCCATTGATGCTTTAGCGACGTTCACGCCAATGGGCTCAACCGAGCAATGGGAAGACAGCCAAGGTCGCGCTTATCAGCAAAACCAATTCGAGTACTTGCGCACCTCGACCAATATTTTGGTGCATTACAAATGGCGTGATGATATCCGCTTTGTCTTCGGCCCATCACTGACGTATCAAACCTACAAGCGTTACGGGTTGAAAGGCTTGAACGGGTATGAAAATCCGGTATTCCGAGAAGGGGATACCTGGGAAGAAAAATCGACCGATATTTTCATGGATGCGGGTGTCGCATACGACAGCGGGACTCTCTTAGGTCAGGATAAATGGCGGATCAGTGGACGTTGGATCGCCGGTGTGCCCATTTGGAGCGTGACTGAAAATACCAAGTTTGAAAATGTGTCGTTCGATGATTTCGGTTTCCGTACATCGCTGGAAGGCACACTGAGCTACGAAGTGATGAAAGGGCTGCACTTGGGCTGGTTTGTGATGCTGGGGTACGAATTCCGTGCCGAATCTGATCCGCAAACGGTCCGCTTTATTGATAGCCAAGGCGACTGGAAGCAGGGTACGGCTTGGTTACCTGAAGCAAAAACCTATACCTTTAATACCGGTATTCAGGCGTTGTGGAATTTTTAATTTGTGGTGTTTTGGCTGCAAACTGCCTTAATTGTGCGGCCAATTGTCTAGAAGTGGTTTAACGCTTGACGTTAACTATCCTTTTCAGGGCATCCTTGTGATGCCCTGTTTTTTCCGATCACGGCTTCATGTAATCAGGGTTGTGATAGCGCAGGTTGATCTTAAACGCTTCAACAATGTGGGCATATTCGGGCTTCGGTCGGATGACGAAACTGTAGATATTCCCCGGTACAAAATAATCATAGTGGTAATATTGCAGCCCGAAGTACACATAGCGGCGTTGCCAATCATCGCGGTAGTGTACGCCACAGTGGATAGGCGCACTGCTCCATGGGTCAGCTGAATTGGCGATAATGTCGCCGGTTTCCCCTTCGCCGGCAAGTACACTGCTTTGCCAGAACGGTAAGACCTCGTCACAGGTTAAGTCTCGTAACGGGGAATGTAAATTCCAGTCAGAGTCCAGTCCTTGATACGTATCGTGTGGCCCATACAGGTAGACGTAATTACCGGCGATGCTTTGTAAAAATTGCCCGTTTTTAAGTGGTACCAAATAGTCAAACATCTCCATCTCGAAAGGTACACGGCCGGTCTCGACGTTCAGGCGGGCTTCCATGGCGGAGCGGGAACGTTGCAGGGTATAGCTTTCTACGTGTTTATCGGTATAGACCGTGGTAAATAGGTTTTTGACCCCTTGACGATACCAAGAGTCGTACATCCATTTCACCTTCCAGCGTTGTTTGCCATGCATGGCGGATGGGGTGCTGGTGACAATCAGATCGTTGTTGTCATCGATGCTGTATTCACCGATTTCTTGCAACTGGCTGTCTAACGGACAATGTGTTTTATTGTCGGAAGCCGCATAAAAGGCCAGCCCATTTTTAAAGCGCCAGGCTTGGCAATAGACCACTTCATAGTTGTAGTTGGTACCGCCGAGTAATTGGGTGGTGTCTAAACGAAATAATGTCTCACCTTCCAGCGGGTGAGGGGATTGTTCTGCAGGTGGAACCATCGGACGTAAGGTGAAATGCGCCGTGACCCACTGCTGGTGGGCATGCTGATCATCTTGCGCTTCAATTACCAACGTGGGGATATTGACAAATGTCTGCGGCATCCCTTGGACGCGTAAGGTGGTATTGCTGGGCGAAATTTGTACGCCAGGAATGGAGATATACGCCCGAATACTAATTGGATCGCCTTCCGGGTCGGTAAACAGGTTGTCGACCGGTAAGGAATAACGCACAGGCATGTCTTGGGTAAAGACCCAATTGGTGACGATTTTTTGCAGCTGTTCCCGTACCGCATGGTTGATCTGTGGCGGGTAGTTCATCCCTTCGGTTTGGTGGTCAACGAACTCCTCCCATACTTGCGACTGGGTATTCCCGAGTGGGTAACCATATCGAGGGGAGCTCCCCTTACTTTGATGGGAGTCTGTCAGAGAATCAGCGGTTGTACTCACTGTATCTTGTGATATTTCGGTGTTATCACGCAACGCGTTTGATACGCCTTGTGTGTCGCTTACGTCTTGCTGTTCACTTGGTGAGGCTGCTTTGGGGGGGGCTTTTTTCGCTTTATCGTTTGCTGTGCTGCTCGGTGATGAACTCGTGCGGTTGGCGGCTAATGCGTCGGGGCGAGACGTTAGCGCCAAGATCGTGGCCTGTCCATCAGGGGATGACAAATCCCCTCCCTGTGAGGTAAGTGGGGTATCGGTTGCTTGATGTGTGTCAGCGGTCGTTTGCTTGTCTGCTGAGCCATGGGCAGTAGACGATACGCTGGTCCAATACAGACCGGCACAAGCCGTTGCGATCACCACGCCAAGTAGGCGCTTAATATTCGTGTTTTGCATGCCGATTAGGCCATCCGCGTTTGCAGCCAGCTGCGTGAGAATTTGAGATCTTTTTCAATCAGACTTGCGCTGCATTCCAGCAATTCACTGATTTCCTGATTTTGCAGACCCATTAAATATTTGAGCTTTAACGCATCTGACTGGCGTGGGTAGCGGACACTGAAGCTGTCTAACGCTTTGTCCATAATCATTAATTGTTCAAAACGGTCATCGTGTGTATTGGCATCACGTTCACTGGCAATACGGGTCAGTTGTTGGCGTTTTTGTGCCTGTAACATGCGTGCATTGTCGATCAGGATCTGGCGCATGACCTTGGCTGCCATCATGAAAAAAGTACGCTTGTTGGCAATGTCAGGCATATCGCTGTTTGACATTTTGAGATAAGCATCGTGGATCAGTGCTGTCGTGCTACTGATGCTGTCGGCCAGTACATGATTGTCGACACCGTATTTTTCAGCGTTGCGTGCACGCTCTTGTTGGGCAATTTTACGTAGTTGCAGATACGCGAACTGATACAGCTGGCTTTCTGCTTGCTTATTACCTGTTTGCCACTGCTGAATGATTTTCGTTAGTGGTTGAGATGACGATCCTTGCATGTCGAGCTCCTGAAGCGGTGGTCTGCGTTATGTCTGTTAATCCGTCGATCTAGCGGGCAATACTGCATATTGTCCGTGTGGTTTCTATCGGCGGATTTAGATTTGTTTCGTGAATTCGGTAATGGTGTGGGAGTGTAAGTTTTCAGTGCCATCGGGGTGACGCGTCAGGGTTTGCTGATAACGGTACAACATGCCTTGATCCCAGTTTGGACCCGCAGGTAAATACTCCCAGGTGGTGAGTGCCGACGGTTGGCCTTGCGGGTACCAGCGAACTGTGACGTTCATTTGTCCTAAATTCGCTTTCTGATTGGTGGTGTTCAGCCACCACATGTCCCCATATTGTGCGGTCACGTTGGTCGTATAGTGACGGCGATTTGTCGGGCAGTTATCGGTATCCAATGGGCCTTGCCATACTAGATCTTTTTCTATCAGCAAACACGCATCAAGCATGTCTGCTTGTTGAAACGTGGTGGCTTTCCAAATCCCGTCATAGGCAATTTGTTGTCTTTTTTCCTGTGGAAAGGTAAACCACATCATCTCGCTTTGGTTGGTATGGCGGATATGCGGCATCGGACCTAGGCCTTGTACCTTTTCCATGAATAACTGTGTCGTGGGATCAAAATTGAGTGCGAGGGTACGGTACTTCCAATCCCCCTCATCGTCATAGTTGTCCACGAGGAAGCCATTGAGATCGCTGCGGGTACAGCCCTTAACATCGCAACCCACTAAGCCTTGCATGTTGGAAAAGTTGCCAATGGGCTCTTTGATGGTTTTGGTTAATGCACCGTTAGGGTCGAGGTAGCAGCCATGGAATCGATCCCCGATCCCCGGATACTGCACAATGTCAGACGGGGTGATCATGTAATGCATTTCACCGATCGGCGTGTTGTGGCGAGGCCGGTGAATGTAGCGCAGATCTAAAATGCAGTAGCGGCCACCGTGATCGCGTTTTTTGATCAAAATATTGGTCAAACGGCGGTTCAGTGGCGAGAAAATCACCTCCTCAGAGGTAAAGTGCTGTTTAATAAACTGCTCACTCTGGTTGAGGTGTGCCACGGCTTCATCCACCGAAACTAACTCCACATCCAGTTTGTCTTTCAAGCTATCGAGCAGGTTCAGATCTAGCATGCGCAGTTGCCGCTGAAATGCAGGGTCGGCCAGCATTTCCCCCATTAACTCGATTTCTGTTTGATCTTCCGGGGTTTCGTCCAGCGATAGCAATAAACGCGTCATGTTGATACTGCGGCTGGGCATGGTGGTTGACAGCGTTGGGGTGATCACGGTTTGTCCGGACAGTTTAGTAAGTAAGTAGTCACTATTGTTTTTACCCAGATAAAAACTGACCACATCCCCAGGATGGTAGTTAAATGCGCCTTTTTGTGTGAAGCCTTGCAGGTTAGAGCTGGTCTCGTAATACAGTCCGGTGACGGGCGCATCAATGAAATAACCGGTTTGCGGTACGCTGGCCAGAGCAACGGGTGAGAACACAGTTAGTGCGATAACGGAAAGTAAGGCGTTTTTCATGCTTGTTTATACCTGATTGGCGTAGCCACGGGTGGGCGTGAGGCATTGCAGTTCACCCTGTTTGGGTGGGGTCAGATTGGGCTTGTCAGGCGCGGGTGTCATCATGATCATGAGTAGGCGTTGCTTCACCGACTTGGGCAGATTCGGGTTGGATAAAATGCGTCGACGCGACAGGTCCAACATGGCACTGACAGACAGTAAGGCGTTCTCACTACCACGGGCATGAAACATCATGCTGGTGACTTCAAACATCATGTTTTCGGCCACCATTTTTTCTTCGGCTAATTGACGGTTTTGTATGACCAGCACAGAGGAAAATACCATCGCACTGATCACCAACAGGCATACCATGGCGCTCGGGAAGGGACGGCGTTGGATCAGCTTTTGCGTGCAATACAACACAAGGTGTTGCTTGAGAGAGATAGGCCGGCACAACAAAATAGAGTTAATGTCTTGACGCAATTCCGTGGTACTGGCGTAACGCGCCTGTGGTTCGTCTGCGGTGGCTTTGTCAATCACGGCCTGAATATCCCCCGTTGCCAGTGGGAACAGCATCGCCAATATTTTCCCTAACGAGAAAATGTCACTTTGTTGAGTCAGGAAACGGCCGGCTTGGTGTTCAGGGCTGGCGTATTGCTCACTGAACGCGACGAGCGTACCCGCATCAATGTCGTTTTGACGGTGAAAGGTCTGCGTGAGGTTGAAATCCAGTAATTTGGGATGACAATCGCGATCGACCAAAATATTCTCGGGTTTGATGTCTGCATGCAGAATGTGGTTTTGGTGTGCATGCTCAATGGCGTGGCAAATCCGTTTAAACAGCGTCAGTTTGCTTCGGTGGTCAGGGGCGTGTTCGCGCACAAAGCGATCGAGGGTTTTCCCCGCTACTTTTTCCATCACGATATAGACACACTCTTGGTATTCCCCGCCGTCGAACACTTTCGCTATACATGGATGATTCAGGCGCGCTAAGAGTTGTGCTTCTGTAAACAGTGCGCGCTTCCCCAAAATCTGGATTAGCGTCGGCTGGATAAATTTGATTGCCAGTTGCTGCTCAAAGGTCTCATCTGCACGGTGTGCTGCATACACCACGCCCATGCCCCCACGACCCAGTTCATGCGTAAGTTGGTACTTACCTATACTGTGGCCACCGAAATCAATATCATCTTTGACCAGTTGATCAATGTGAAACCCCAGTAATTGTGTGAGGGGTGTACTGTTTTCAAGTAGAGGCAGCAATTGCTGATGCAATGCCGGGTGCGAAAGGGCGAGCTCAAGTATTCGCGCTTGTTGTGCGGCGTCGTCGAGGTCGAGTAAATCGTAATATACTTGTGTGATACTTGAACTGACTGTCACGGCTTACATCTTAATCGCAGAGAGGAAATAACGCGGCATTATATTCCGTGATATTGATCGCAAAATTATGCCTGTACACTATTGTATTTCAACTTCGCTTTGATGCCAAGCTAATGCTTTGTAAGTGAATTTTTCATATGAAAGCGGTTTGTATGCCTTGGCTTTGTAAATGCCATAAAGGTATATGTCGCATGGGTGCGAATATGAAGGTGTCAAGAAATGCAGGCGATCACGTTTATGCGGTTGTTTAGACATGTGCACTCGCGTGAGATTGCCTGTTTTGCCCCGATAAAAGAGGGGGGCAATGAATTTTGCAAGAGTGGCAATATTTCTTGTTGACACACTTGTGGTTAATCATTAGTATCCGCGCCCAGCAAACGATTGCTCTCGGCGGGACACCTGTCGTTATTGGGCTCTCCCATCTGCTAGGTCAGCTGATCCCGGTCAGTTGTCTTTCTGTTTTTATAAAAGAGAGAGACAATTTTTTTGGGATATTGGCATGACCGTTAGCACTTCTACTTGCAGCGCAACCCGCGCAGATCTATCACAGCCAGCTTCTTGGCAGAACAAAGCAATTTTAAGCGTCGCCTTCTTGATGGCCACCACCTCTGTCGGTCCGGGCTTTCTGACGCAAACGGCTGTTTTTACCAATATCTACAAGATGGACATGGCATTCCCTGTGTTCGCCTCCATGTTTATCACCTTCGGTATCGTGATGAACTTGTGGCGCATCGTGGGTGTATCGGGTCTGCGTATTCAAGACATCGCGAACAAAATGGCCCCGGGCATGGGCTACTTTATTGGTGTGCTACTGGCACTGGGTGCGGTGGCGTTTAACTTCGGTAATGTCAGCGGCTCTGCGCTGGGTATCAATGTATTAACGGGTGTCGACACCACGTGGGGAGCCCTGTTTACCGGTGCGATTGGATGTTTGCTGTTTGTGGTGCATAACGCGTCAAAGCGTATGGATCAGATGGCGCGTTACCTTGGCCTGTTCATGGTGGTATTGATTGCGTATGTCGCAATGACCAGCTTACCCCCGTTGGGTGACACCATGGTCGCCGCCGTGATGCCAGCGGATATGGGTAGCTTGCTACTGCCAACCCTGACCATTGTCGGTGGTGCGGTAGGCGGTTACTACACCGGCGCACAGCGTTTGGTCGACATTGGCCTACAGGGTGAAGAGCAAGTCGGTGCCATCAAGAAAGCGGCATGGGCCGGTATCTCTATCGCGGTGGTGATCCGTATTCTGCTGTTCTTGGCGGTGTTCGGTGTGATTGCAACGGGTGCTGTGCTGGACGGCGCGAACCCTGCGGCTGACGCGTTCCGTCACGGTGCGGGTGAGGTAGGCTACTTCATCTTCGGTCTCGTGTTGTTTGTTGCGTCGATCACTTCAGTGGTGGGTAACTCGTACATGGCGATTTCCCTGATTAAGACCCTGTTCCCAGTGGTTGCCCGTAACGAAAAAGCCTGGTGTGTCGGTTTCATCATACTGACCAGCTTGGGTACCGTGTTCATGAACATGCCACTGCTGCTGCTGATGCTAGCGGGCTTGGTGAACAGCATTATCTTGCCGATTGTACTGGGTACCGTACTGGCAGCAACACGCCGTAAAGACATCGTGGGCGACTACCAACACCCTGTGTACCTGACAGCAATGGGTGCGGTGATTGTGGTCGTGATGGCGGCAGCAAGCTTCAGCAACATCGGTAACTTCATGGGTAAGTTCATCGGTTAATGACTGATGTGATGCATGATTAAAAATGGGTAAGACAAAGCCGCCACTTCTGGTTGAAGTGGCGGCTTTTTTTGTTTTACACGGGCCAGGCGGAGGCGGAATTTGATGGCGCAGGCACTGACATCGCCGTCATCCGGTAAGGCCCATTGTGTGCGCTGCAATGGCTGCTGATGTATTGGCGTAGCTCTGCCATGAAGACCGCAAAGCGTTCTGCGGTGTACTGGCGAGAGCGGTATACTGCATAGAGCTGTCCCCATTGGTAGTACGCCCCGTTAAACACATCCACCAACTCGCCTTTTTCCAAATAATGCGTAATTTGATCGAAGGGGATCTGCGCAATGCCCATGCCCGCTAACGCCAAATTGGTCGCAATGTCGACCGAGTCGGTCGAGACAATCCCCGTTACATCTACCACGCCTGATCCCGCCTCACTTTCCCACTTCCAGCTCAACTCTTGATTCGGACAATTGGTATTGGTGATGCACTGATGCTGCGATAACTCATGCGGATGACGTGGCATACCCTGCCGGGCAATATACTGCGGCGACGCGCAGAATACACGACGATAATTGGCCAACGGCTTGGCGACCAACGACTGATCACTCGGCAAAAAGGGGGCGATCATGATGTCGCAGTCGGCCATTTCACGCAGATGCGCCGGGTGCAGCGTGGTCAGGTGCAGGCGAATGTGGGGGTGCTTGGCACAAAACGTACTCAAAAAGCTTTGGCTTAGCCAGCGTGCCATCGGGTGCAGTAAGCCCAATTTAATCTCGCCACGGAGGTAGTCCTGATCGTCATGCAGGCTATCAAGGGTGTTATCCCAGTCTTGTAAAATACGTTGGCACGACGCGAGAAAGACCCGTCCTTGTGGTGTCAGGTGGATCTGATTGCCGCCGCGATGAAACAGGCGCAACTGGGTGGTCTGTTCAAGCTGGTGGATTTTACGACTGAGTGTCGACTGGTTGATATTCAGACTATTGGCGGTTTCAGTGAAATTCAATTTCTGTGCCAGCAGGCAGAACATCCGAAGTGTATCGATAGGAAAGGCCATGTGATTGCGTCAGTTATCATTAACCTTTGGTATGTTACCAGCACTTTGCTGCAATCTCATGCTTGAACTGTATATGCACTGGAGTGTGCATTGTCCGTGATGCTGAGATAATGCCAGTTAATATATTGATTTAACATGTTTTCATAACGTATAGATGCGTTTTTCTGCCGGCATGCATTATCTGCATCGCTGCGATGCCGTTCGGTTGGTTCTCCCTTGCCATCGCTCTTCATATACTCGCCACCGTGAAAAACTATTTAAAGTTGTGGCTGAGATATGAATAAAAATAAACACCTCCCTTTTGCGCTGGCATTACTGCCGGCCGCCATTTTTACACCTTACTTATCGGCTGAGTCCACGTTACCGGCAGAGTCGCTGAGTGCGCCGATGCCGACGATCTACGGTGATATCCGTGCGCAAGCCGCTTGGCACCAAGACAAGGATTACACCACCGATATCTACCAAGCGACAGTCGGCGCCATCGGCAACCTAGGCTACAAGCAGCTAAAAGTGCGTTATCAGCTGGAAGCGGAATACTCGGAATCTGAGCATTCTGCCGCGAAAGATAACGATCTGATTGTGCGTGAAGCCAACATCATCACCATATTACCGCCGTGGGGCGGGTTGTACATTGGTTCGGGCACCACGGGAACCTGGGCGGACTTGTACAGCAAGGTCGATATCTTTGAAAGTAACAACATGGAACGTCACAGCGACAACATGCTGTTTGGCGGTAAGCGTTATGCCACGAACCAGTTGGCGTACATGACACCGTGGATGAGCGGTGTCCAGTTTAAAGTCGCGGTCGTGAGCCCGAATGACAGCAACAACAATGATGCGGACATCATCGGCCTGCGTGCGCTCTACAAGCAAGACAATTTCAGCCTGGTGGTAAACCATTCGTGGACAGACAAGGTGATGCTACCGGTTGGTACTGAGCAAAATAGTCAGCGTACGTTGATTGCAACCAGTTATCAGTGGAACGACCTGTATTTTGGCGCACTGGCGGAGTTTGATTATGACGCGCCGTTTGGTGAGCGGCAAGTCTATGGTGTGTCAGCAAAATACACCTATGGAAAAACCGCTTTCAGCCTAGGTGCGCAATACGCGGATTGGAACAACGCAGCCGTTGAAAACGACGTACTGGGGTTAGTTAACGTGCGTCATGATCTGAACAAGCACTTGGCCGTGTTTGCTGAAGGCGCCCTGTACAGCGAAGACAAGCCGACGACAGCCAAAGACGACAACATCAATCTGGGTTTGATCGTGTCTTTCTAAGGCGGCTTCTCTCTCATTGATCTTGTGAATCGTCTCTTTCTTATTTTGCCTTACCTCATCCTTCAAGGAGCCAACCATGAAACGCTTGCTTTGCTCAGCCTTACTCGGTTTGAGTGGGTTGTCGGCCCATGCGGCGGTCACGGTCACTGATTGTGTGATCCGTGAACCTGCCCCAGGGACGGATAAAACCGGCCTGTACTTTACTGTGAATTATCAACCGGATTCAGAAACCGCATCGTTGCGTTTACCTGCCCCAGAAGCGCTTTACGGCGCGGCCATTCCTGCATTGACTAGCTACACCGAATTGCATGATATGACCCATGTGGATGGGGTGATGACCATGACCCGTATTCCCCAAGTGCAAGTGAAGCCCAATACAACCCTGTCACTGGCACCGGGTGGCAAACACGTCATGTTGTTCAACCTGACGAAAACCCCGAAAGCCGGTGAGCACTACCCGGTGGAATTGTGGTTGGCGTTTGACCCTAACGCGACGTGTGTAGCAGAGGTGAAAACCTCAGTACAGATCGCTGCTGAGCAGGCAGCCAAAAAGGCAGATGCCGTGCGCGTCGCACAGCCCGCAGCAAAGGATAAAGCATGAAAACATTATTGAAGGGGATCCGCAGTGTTAAAGGCGCCGTCTTTGCCGCTATCTTGACTATCGGCGGTGGCCTCGGCTTGTTGGCTGCCTTGCCAGCCAGTGAAGTGATGCATGCCCTGAGCACCAACGAATTTTGCAGTGGTTGCCACACCATGACGCCGATGGCGGAAACTTTTAAACAAAGTGTGCATGGCGGTAATAACGCACAAGGCTTTGTGGCCGACTGTGTGTCTTGCCACCTGCCCGATTCCAATGTGGTGGAAGAATTGTGGGTGAAAGGCACCTCGGGTATGCGTCACCTGTGGGGCGAATATGTGTTGCAAATGGATGCACTGGATTACGACGCGTTGCACCCCAAACGCACGGAATATGTGTTTGATTCTGGCTGTGTGAATTGCCACCGCACCTTAGAAGAACGTGCGGCCGTAGCAACGGAAAACTCACCGATTTCTGATCAAACCCACCAGTTGGCCTTTGCCCGCAAAGACACCGACAGCACCTGGCAGTGTGCAAGCTGCCACTACGACATTGCCCACCCAGGGTTGAAGCGTGACATGCGTCTGCGTGAAGAGTCGGTATTGCGTGATTTGGCACAGTTCTCAGGAGTGGAAAACAATGGATAAGTCATTCAATACGTCCGTGCTGGCTGGTTGCCTGACGGTTGCCCTGTTTACCGGTATTAGTATGGGCATGAGCAGCGTGGCCATCGCAGCGCCTGCCATCCCAGTGACGGACATCGATAACGGCTACGAAGATTACACCATTCGCCGTACCCCGGCGGATTTAACCCCACAAGAACGCCAAGTCGCGAACCGCAACATTTATGCGTGTTACTTAGGCTGTCACCGCCCAGCGGTGGAAGAAGTACCGGAGACCCTGAGCCCGAAACTGGAAGGCTTTGATCCGCAATATTTCTATGATCAGTTTGTGGACATGGACATGGAGCGTCAGGCGGGCGTCTCTTCCCAGATGAAAGAATACGTTTATACCATTCCGCCCAAAGAAATTGCAGATTTCTCCTTGGTGCTCAGTGAGCGCCAAATGAAATGGAACCCGCGTAAAGACGTGGTTGAGAGTGACGCCTATGCCCGCGGTAAGCAGAAGTATGACGCGAGCTGCAAGATGTGTCATGGCGAGCAGGGTGCCAGTACCAATCCTGCTTACCCGCCGCTGAAAGGCCAGATGCCCGCGTACGTGTTTGAGCAGATGACCGCCTACCGTGACGGCAAGCGCACCAACCGCCAAGCCGCCATCATGGCACCGTTTGCCAAAATGCACAGCGAAGATGATTACGCTGACATCGTGGCGTATGTCACGGGCATGTTCTACACCCCGATTGCCCGTCGAGAGTTCATTACCGGTAAAGGCATGCCACCGGTGGAAGGGTTCAAGCTGCCCGATACCGGTCAGGTTCAGAACTTCATCGACAAGCACGGCGAAGACATCGATTACCCGAAAAACCCGATGAGCTACACCATCAGCCCATCCGGCAAGGTGGTGATTGATGATAATACCCAGCTGATGTGGGAACGCGATTCCTCCCGCATCTGGATGACAGCCGTAGAAGGTGAAGCCTACTGTGAGAACTTGTCACTGGATGGTTATGACGACTGGCGTTATCCGTTGATGAAAGAGCTGCAAAGTATTGCGGATCTGGGGGAATTCCGCCCGGCAATCAATACCGATGCCTTCTTGAACATGCCGCGTCTGAGCTCGGGGGTGTGGGGTTTCCCGGTGAGTGACCACCCGGATCACGCTTGGCACATTGGTTTCCCTGAAGGGCACATCATGGGTCAGCACACGGCCTCCACCAAGTTGGTGCGTTGTGTGCGTGCGGATAACGGCGCGGCTTACCACAACATGCGTTACGTCGATAACAAAGACGGCACCGTGACCGAGAAAGTCACGGATCGTATGTGGCAGCAGAACATCGATTACCAACGCCGTAATTGGCTGGACTCGATCGATTACTGTGAAAACCTCGACTACGCGGGCTATGAAGATTGGCGCTTGCCGAACATCAAAGAGTTGGTCTCGATTGTGAACTACAACAAGACCTCGCCAGCGATTGATGAAGAATTCTTCCCCAATACGCCAATAAAATACTTCTTCTGGAGTAATACCACTGACTTACCGGGGCCAACGTTGTTTGTGCGTCCGCTGCCACCGCGTAAGAAAGATCAAACCCCAGAGATGCTCGATCACCGTACCGATACCGGTAATAAAGGCTGGGCACAGGGTTACCAGATCGGCTCCGGTCTGGGGATGAGCAAGGACGTGGAATTCTACGCCCGTTGTATCCGTAACCCGTAATCTTCTTTCCTACCTTAATTCAGTGCCCCCTTCATGGGGGCACAGGAGATCGTATGACTGTATTAACCTCTGTTCTTTTTCGCGCAATGGCGCTGACATCTGTCGCTTTTAAATCCATCGTGAGGCCGGTTGTTTTTAACTCACTGCTCACCGGCGCTTTGTTATGTACCCAGTTACTGACCAGTGTTTGTCAGGCCGATGAACCCGGCCGTTATGATGACGGTGCCCGCTGGGCGTTCGTGACCGATAAACATTCCCCCCGCGTGGCGGTGGTCGATACCTTTTATCACAAGCACATTGATACCTTAACCTTAAAAGCCGTGCCGACTATGATGGAAGTGTCGGATGTGCAAGACATGCTGCTCTATATCGACGGCAAAACACCACAGGTCTACATTTATGATCTGGTCGAGAAAACCCACTGGGCCATGGCGGTCGAGAGCATTCCGCATGCATTGGCCGTTGCCCCAGATGGTGCCCGTGTGGCGGTGGCGCTGGAAAATAAACTGGTGATGCTTGCGCCGCTCACTAAAACCTACCTTGAAACGATTCCCCACCTCGCGATGCCGTATAGCTTCAACTTCGATACCGGCGGCTACAACCTCTACATCACCGATCAAACCAGCGGCAAAACCAAAATCTGGCGGGTGCATGATGAAGCGATCACGGAGATCCAACTGGGTAGCGGTGGCAACGTCTCAGAAGTGACGCTTTCACCGGATGCCCGTTTGGTGATGGTGGGGGATTTGGCCAATAACACCGTCAGTGTGTGGGATCTGTTTATGGGGCAGGAATTTGCTCGCATTCCGCTACAGTCTACCCCGTGGCGTCCGTATGTGAGTTCTGACAGTGAACACATGATTTTAGCGGCGCAGAACGGCCAAGGGCTGGTGGTCAATACCTGGACTGGCCAAACCGTGAAAACCATCGACGTTAAAGATACTACCACCGAAATTCGCACGGGTTGGTTGGAAAGTATTGGTGTGGTCGCCACCCAAAGTGGGCTGAATATTTTCAACCTGACCAGTAAAGACGAAGCTAAGCACTTTCCGCTGGCGGCACCGCTAGGGGATGTCGTGGTGGTGGCCGATTCTAAAACCCTGTTTGCGACCCAAGGCGATAACAGCCAGTTGCTGGTGGTCGATTTGCGAAAAGAGCGTTTGTTGCCTGCGCTAGACACGGGCTTGAAAGCCCCGCATCTGATTGCAATGGGGCTCACTAATACCATCTGCCACTAAGCCATTGTAAGCAAGCCGTTGTGATCAAGCTCGTTGGCATAAACAAGGAATGCGAGGATGCGTAAAAATGATGCATAAAATACACAAGATGAAGGCGCAACGTCGGTCGCGCACAGGCTGGCGGGTAGGCCGCGTTGTCGGGATGATGCTGGCCGTGATAGGGACACTTTCTCACGCTCAGGCGGCGCCGCTGCGTTTTACCCTCAACGAAGCAAGAATGGGGGCGGTGACAGAAACGCAGTGGCCGGATAAATACCTGTTTATCGCCATCGGTTACACCTCGTGTCCGGAAATTTGCCCGACCACCGCCATGGATATGGCCGGTGTGATGACCCGCTTGGGCGACAAGGCCAAGCAGGTGGTGCCCCTGTTTATCTCGATTGATCCACACCGTGATACCGCCTCGAACCTGTCGCAATACGTGGGGTATTTTCATCCTGACTTGGTCGGGTTAGTGGGCACTGACGCACAAACCCAAGCGGTCGCTAAAGCCTTGAAAAGCACGTATGGCTATTCCCGTGATGGCAAACCGGTGTACCCGCCGTTGCCCGCTTTGTATGAAGTGTTCCATTCCACCTACATGTACTTGTACGGGCCGGATCGTGAATTGATTGATGTGTACGGCTACGGGGATGGCCCCGAAAAAATGGCCGCGCAGATCGCGAGGGAGATCCCGTGAGCCGAAAGCGTGTGGGAGCGAAATGGCGTGTCGGTCTGCTGGTACTCAGTGCTGCTTGCGCGTCACCGGCATTGGCCGATCAAGCGGTATCGCAGTGTGCGGTACCGGCGCCCTTTGTGGCCATTAATGCTCCCCTTGAGGGAATAAAAGCGGCCTTGCCAGCGTCGGTGTTTGCCGCTGTGAATAACACGCCAGTGACACTCGTGAATTACTGGGCCATATGGTGCCCGCCGTGCCGCAAAGAACTGCCGATGCTGGCCAGTCTCAAGCAAGCGTTAGTGAGTACTCAGTCAGCGGTTTCGATGACTGCTATTGCTATGCCTATCGTCGCAATAGAAACGGTGCATGTGGGTGACAATATGCCCGCGATAACCGCCACGTTCGAAAAATTGGATGTGGCCGTATTGGGCACCGCGTTCATTGACGATTTTAACGCCGTACGCCAATTGGGGTTCAAAGGGCTGCCCGCTACCGTGGTCACGGTTAACGGCACGGCGCGTTATCGCGCAGACGGGTATCTGCATACCGACCCGCAGGTATTAACGGATTGGCTGGTCTGCCTGAGCACAGCCACACAGCAAGTACACGAATAATCAGAACGGATAGACAGAAGAGGGATAAATAATGGGGCGATATGTGCGAATGGGTGTGGTGATGAGCATGCTCGCGGTGGGCGGCGTTTCATCCGCTTTCGCTGCGGGTGATGGCAGTGCCACGGAATCGGGTGAGCAACTGTATAAAAATCCGGGGCGGGGCGGCTGTATTCAGTGTCACGGCGAAGCCGGAAACGGTCCGGTGATCCCGATGTACCCAAAAATCGGCGGTCAGTCAGAGATCTACCTGTATAACCAGATGATTGACTACAAAGCCAAGCGCCGTAAGAACGGTTTGTACGTGCCAATGGAAGTGGCCATGCAGCCGTTTAGTGATAACGAAATCCGCGCCATGGCGCAGTATCTGGCACAGCAAAAAACGTTTTGATGAAGCGACAACCGATCGGTACAGAGACGAGATCGAATGGCATCGATGAGAGGAGGGAGGTCAAGATAGGCCTCCCTTTTTTTTCGTAAGAATGGCTATCCATCGCGGATCAACGTCACTACAATGCGCGCCAAACAATAAGTCATACAATTATAAGAGAGTAAACAATGAGTGTGATTGTCAGAGCTGCCACCGTCAACGATGCCCAAGGGATCACTGATGTACTGAACCCGATTATTACCGAAGGGCTATACACCATCTTGGATTGCACGTTCACGGCAGAGGAAGAAGTCGCCTTTATTCAGGCTTTCCCTGAACGCGGTGTGTTTCAGGTTGCTATCAATGAAGCCGGGCAAGTATTGGGCTTCCAAAATGTTGAGCCGTTTGCGTCGTACACCAAAGCCTTTGATCATGTGGGTATCATCGGCACGTTCGTGGATGCGGACAGCCGTGGTCAAGGGGTGGGCAAGCAACTGTTTGCCGCGACGATTGAAGTGGCCAAGCAAAAAGGTTACGAGAAACTGTTCGCGTATGTGCGTGCAGACAATGAACGCGCGTTAGCGGTTTACTTGCGTCAAGGCTTTGAAGTCGTCGGTACGGCCAAGAAGCACGGTAAATTGGGTGATCGCTACATTGACGAGATCCTGATTGAAAAGTTTTTATGATCTGACTGCTTCACAATGCATCAAGCGCCAAAAGGCGTTTGGTGTATTACGCCTCTTCTGCGCCCCATCTCCCAAATCAACAATGTAGCGATGAGAACGGGGTGTTGGTTGAAAATCATACAGTCCACAGTGGTAACATTTCGACATATCTTTCGTATTGTTAAGGAGAGCACACGCGATGATGGCGTCGAATGTCTTTGATCGAACTGAAACCGATGATCCCGTGATCAGTGATGGTTTGTATAACTTCACTATTGGCATGGTGCTGTGTTGGGGCTTTTTCGTAAATTGGCTGATGGTGTTATTTATCCCGGTCGAAGCGGTGTTATCCGTTTCGCCGTGGGTTTTTATCATCGGTTACTTTGCTAGTTGCTTCTTTGGGGTGTACCTGTTCCGGTCGTCCGACAACCCTGTTGTGAGTTTCATCGGCTATAACTTTGTCGTGGTGCCATTTGGCCTCATCATCAATGTGGTGGTGTCGCGCTATGATCCTAACTTAGTGTTGGACGCGATCAAGGTGACGGGGTTTGTGACTGGCTGCATGATGGTGTTAGGCACGCTTTTTCCGCAGTTCTTCAAGCGCATTATCGGTACTTTGTGCATCTCATTGCTGATTGTGTTGCTGGTGGAGTTGTTTCAGATCTTTGTGCTGGGGATCCGCCAGGCATGGATCGATTGGGCGGTGGTGATCATCTTCTGCGGTTACATTGGTTATGACTGGGGAAGGGCAAACCAGATCCCGAAAACGCTGGATAATGCGGTCGACAGTGCGGCGGCGCTCTATATGGATATCATCAATTTGTTCTTGCGTATCTTACGTATCATGGGGCGTCGTTAACGCGCAGAATGTGTTAGAAGACACATTATGATCGTAAAAGGTCGCACTTTTAAACAGTGCGACCTTTTATGAGATTACGTCATTATATTGGGTAAGTGGGTGATCATCGATGCCCAATCCAGATCGACTTGTTGACGTGTTATGCGATTTCGAGACGTTTGCCCATGGAAGCCTGTGTGTGCTTGTGCAAACACATAGCAACAGTGTCCATTTTCTAAAGCAAGGCAAAAAGGAGTGGTAATAGCCGCTTCTAGCCGTTTGTAGCGCACGCCACCATTAGCGACAGATATCGCATTGAACACATTAAGCCCTAAGCAAATCACGATTTTCGGGGCGATGATCTGTATTTGGGGCAATGCATATCGCCTAGCACCCTCAAGTATTCCTCGCCACGTCATTGCGGCCGATAATGATCCTTTTTTAATAAAGGGATACACATTCGTCGCATAGGTATCATTCAGTGCCAGCCCAAGGTGGCGCCTGAGAAGCATATTTAAGTGTTGCGACGTCGGTAACTTAGGGTCTAATCCCAATGACGCTAACGCAGGTCTGAATACTTGAGCCAGGTAGTCGTTAGATGCCCAATCTTGCAACAACACCATCACCGTTGCGTGTAAATTGGACGCTGATTTCGTGTAAGGAGAGACCCATTCCGTTTCATAGGCACCAAAATAAAAGTCTCCGATGGCATAGGCCTCATCTGGAGTGTTCTCCCGCCGTCGTTGAGTAAGCGCAGCAAGACGTGTCCGTTTATCACCATCATTCAGCAGTGTTTGTATGGTGCCACTGATCTGTGTCATACCTCTCCTCACGATTAACAACCTAATAAATCAGTTTGTACAGGGGGCTCGGTTTAAAATAAACCGCCAAACAAAAAGTACGGCGAGAATATATAGTAATCCTATCCCCAAGGCTTGCCAGTGAAGCCCGTTATACATCGCAATGGGCATTAATGAAATAATGAAATAATGAAATAATGAAAATATCAGTGATTGAACCGGGTACATACGCAATCGCATAGTCATCAAGAATATTTCCTTTCATTTTTGAGTCAACAATACGGAGTAAAGCAATACCCATTGCGACCGTCCCTGTTAACCATCCCCATGAAAATAAACCTTTTTCAAACCAACCTTTCCCTAAAATTCGTGGGGCAACCCACAGTATTAACCAAAGTGTAAAGCAGACTCCGCCGAATGCTAATACAACCATAGGTAGTAAGTATTGAGAAAGAACAGTAATTTTAATAGCGGATATACCAAAGATAATCAGATAATCTGTGCTGATGCCAGCGGCATGATTGAATGTGGTATCGCATAGATATTTATCAGCTTGGGTTTGTTTGGTTACCATTCGTACCAGCATTCCGGAAAGAAAACCGGTAACAAAGGTTGGTATTTGTACTTTGTCAAAAAAAGAGGATAAATAATCGGCTGAAAGATAAGAAAAACGGTAACAAGAACGACTAAGGCTGCATGAATGGCAAAAGAGTCAACAGAAAGAGATGACATAGTGTCATTCATTACGGCTTTTTGTTCTGCAGGATTAATGAGTCCTTTTCGTTGATATTCATCCATGTTTGAAAATGTGATAAAAGTGCTAATCCATCCCATTTTTAATGCAAATTGAAGGAGTAACATTCCAATAGAAATAGAAATAGAAAGGAATATACCGACAGTTGCGAAGGTTAACCCTAGCGTGAACCCGTCTTCCCAACCGAGTTTTGTTAATATATCTCCAACCACGGTTGCTGAACCGTGGCCTCCCATAAACCCTGATGACAGTGTTACACCAAAAGCCGGATTAAGATCTGGCCATACCCAAGTGGTAAGAAATAACCCAAATATAGCCGCAAATAGCCATTGAGAAACAGATGCTATTTGGTTGAATGCCCATAACGATCCAGCCCGCTGGGCGACTACTTTGGGGGATGGTATATCAGTGGCTAAACCCAGCGCTGAAAATAAAGCGGCGGTTAAAAGGCCGGCATTTGCAGTGAATGTGTTCGTCCATGGCAACACATCCAATAATGCAGGACCAAAAATCAAACCTAATAATCCAGCCAACACCGCTGAAGGAATATAAAGTCGCTGTAATAGCGTCAAATGAACACGTAGGATTTTCGCAACCAATAATAAAAAGCCTCAATCGCTAAGTCTGTTAACATTAGACCTTGTGGCATTGAACCTCCAATAATATAAATGAACTCAACCGTTTCTACATGTTTGCACTCTGAATGAAAAACTGCGCATACTTGTCATTTGTAGATTTTATGAAATGACACTCATTGATATATCCATTACATTCAATGAAAATAACCGATTACCTTTAAAAATAATAAATATAGCTGTGATTATGCTCGCTTATCAGCAGGGATAAAACGAAATGTATGCAGCTATCTATATCTAATTGATTTTTAATATTCTTTTTATTATCAGTTATTGGTGCGCGAGAATAATGACATTGGCTTTTGTTAAGCCATTCTATTCCCGATGAAACGCACATTTGAATGACTTGGATTTATTACTTCGGTTGAGTATAAATTGTTTTGAATACTCTTGTGTAAAGAGGAGGCTATCCTAGTGATATTTTATATTGATTGCAAATATAGCTATTTCATTTTTAGCCTAAATTGTTTTGTTTTTAAAGGGAGAAACCTCTGACTAGGTGACGTCCATGTAATGATATTCATTGTTCTGCGGTGGCAGAACTATTCTCTTGGGTATGGCTATCGTAATATATCCTTGCGATGAAATAGATATTCACACCCGCAATAAAACCATTTGTGGCTGCAACCGGCCAAGCATCGATCATGAGCCCGTATATTGCAAACAGTGAGCACCCAATGAAATTAAGGACGCGTAGCTTAATGATGTCTTTCATCGTCAGTGATAGAGCGACAATTATTGATGAAAGGTATCCTAACATTTCTACTGTATTCATAATTATTTCACCTAAAAGATGGCGGCTAGAAACGGTATGGTATGTATGGTTAGCTATTGAAATTTCGGCAAAATGCTTTGTGAAAATGCTGCTAAACAACGGCTATTATTTTCATAACCTAACCCGTTTGCCAGCCATAGGGCGAATTCGCTCACCCCTAATGCTTGGTATGTGTTTAGCGTTGCTAATATTTCCTCTGCGGTGCCGATCAGTAGATTTTTTTCCAAGTCCTCCACAGTGAAACCCGTTTGAACCACAACCTCACCTTGTAACCTTCCTTGCGAGACAGTGTTGGTTTGATTAAACCATGCCACAAACTCACTGTAGTATTGGCTGAAATGCTTAAGAATGACTTTTTTTTCTTCCTCATTTTCAACAATGTAGGCGTGTTGAAGCAGTAACAATTTAGCATCATGCGTGGCATGTTCCGCTGCTTGTTTAAATATTGCGATGCTTTCTTTTACTTTTTCCATCCCCATCCAAAGCGGCGTCATTTGAACGTGGCAACCGTGATCAATAGCAAATTTAACCGTATCTGGGCTTTGCGCTGCGATCCAAAGGGGGGGCTGAGCGCCATCAGCAATGGTTGGCACAACAGAGGTTTCTGGAAATGCCCAATGGTCTCCGTGATGGCGATAATTCCCCTGCCATAAAGCGCGGATCGCGCGGATTTGTTCACGCAGCATGTCACCCGCTTGTGAATTGGTTACCCCGTCGCTGAGTCTATCGTATTCATATTGAAAGGCCCCTTTTGATAACCCAACCTCTAAGCGACCGTCAGTGATTTGGTGAGTAAATGCAATTTCGCCTGCTAATCGAATCGGGTGCCAAAAAGGGGCAACAATCGTGGCTGTCCCTAAACGGGCTGTGTGAATTTGACTGGCTAATGCAGCAATGGTCAACAATGGGTTCGGTGATATTGCAAAATCCATTGCGTGGTGCTCACCAGTCCAGATGGTATAAAAACCGCTACGATCTCCTTGCTTACAGAGCTGTACAAAGTGTTGGTAAGCGTCTTCATAACGAATATTTACGTGACTTCTTTCAGTATGTAAGCAAAGAGAAAGTTTCATGGTGGTACCTTTTAGTCAGCCAATTATTCCGTGAGATAACAGTTATTAGTGATGCATCTTGGTGGCAAGAGCAAAGCGATTCCATGCGTTGATCATGATAACTTGCATCATGGCTTCTGCGGTTTCTTGTTCACCGAAGTGATCAATACAAGCTTGGTAAGTGGGTTCAGATACCCCATCTTGATGAATTAACGTCATTTCATCGACCAATTGCAGAAGGGCTTGTTCTTTCTCATCAAAACGCGGCGATTCTTTCCATGCAGAAAGCGCAAAGATTTTTTGTTGCGCCATGCCCAGTTTTAACGCTTCCTTCGAGTGCATTTCGATACAATATGCGCACTGGTTAATCATCGATGCTCTCAGCTTGATAAGCTCTTTTAATTCAGCAGATAACGCTGTCGTTGAAAGGTAATTCTCTATGCCTAACATGGCTTTAAGTGCTTGTGGTTGGGTTTGTGCAATATCAATGCGGCTGTTCATAATGTTATCCTCAATGCGGTTAGTACGTCTTATCGACAGGAAGCATTGTGCGCTAAAATAAAGGCGATAAGAATCCCACTAAAAATGAAATGAGTTTTGCGAAATATGCAAAGGTGAGAAATGTTAAATCAAATTAAAATTTTAGCTCAGGTTGTCGAGTCTGGGAGTTTCTCTAAAGCGGGGAAAGTACTGAATATGGCACCGTCTTCGGTTTCGCGATCCATCGATAATCTAGAGCACACGTTACAATCAACGTTGTTTAGACGGAGTACACGGAGTGTCTCTTTAACAGAAGAAGGTGAGTATTTTTACCATCAAGCGACAAAAATACTGTTTGATGCCAATAAGCTTATCTCTGAAATGAAAGGAGAGCGGGCTGAACCGCAAGGGGTGTTGCGTATTTCTGTGTTTGAAAGCTTTGGTAACTTAGTGTTAGCCCCACTCTTGCCTCGCTTCTTAGCGCAATACCCCAAAGTGACGGTTGAAATCGATCTCGATAATAACTTGGTCGATTTAAACAGTGAGAACATTGATGTCGCCATTCGTATCGGCACACCACAAGACAGTAACCTCAAGGCGCGTCGATTAATGACGAACCTCACGTCATTGGTTGCGACACCGGAATATATAGCTACACATGCTGAGATTAAACAGCCGGAAGATATTCAGTCTCACAATTGTTTGCTCATTGGCCAGGGACGAAAGCGGTATTATTTTTATTGTTCAAACGGCGCAGAAGTACGTCGAATTCCGGTCAAGGGTAATTTAGTTTCTAAGGGCGGTTCACCGTTGTTGAGTGCTGCCCTTAGCAGTTCAGGCGTACTGTTACTGTCGACATGGATGGTTGAGCCGTATTTGAAATCTCAGCAGTTAGTCGAGGTTTTACCGCATTGGGTAACGCATTCTTCTGAGACGGGTAGTGGTGAAATTTATGCAATATACAAAGGTATGGAGTACCCCAAGCCTCACGTTAGAGCCTGGTTAGACTTTTTGGTGAAAGAGCTAAGCGTCGTCAATCCCGTGCTGGCATGAACAGAGGTTGCAGCCTTAATTATGGCTTACCACATGCTAACGCATAACTAAGGCAGTGCTGAAAGTTAAAAATTTGATATCTGTTGGCTACTTATTCCGAATGTTCTAAAGCGCAAGTCGTGTGAGAATACTGTAATAAACGGCATTTAAGTTGGTGGCAAATCACATGATTGGTTTCGAGAGATACGTTAAAAATGCATTGTGTATGGGGTTGCATTATTTAGCTTTCGTCATATTGGGATGTATTAACACGGCTAAATAGCGGCGCTTGTGGTGATACTAATGGATAGTCAACAAGCGTTATATCTGTGCTCACGGTGTTATGAACACAAGGGGCGTTCTGAGTTTTTGAGTGAGTAATTAACATTGACAATGAGTCGGTGGTGTATTGTTTTCTAGCGCAAGCCTGCTGGGCTCTATGAATTCAATAAAAGAGTTTAAAACCACATCAAAAGGGATAGATATCAAGAGAGGAATTAAATCATGTGCTTAGATGTACTGCAGAGTAAATTGGGGATGATTACATTCACAGCGAGTGGGCAGGGGCTTACCGGATTGTACTTGCCGGGACAGGAGCATTTTTTACCGTATAAGACATATAAAAGAAACACAAAAAATGTGCATATTGAGCAGGCAAAGGATGAGATCAGTGACTATCTTGACGGAAAAAGGAAAGATTTTTCCGTTGGGCTAGATTTACGAGGCACTGAGTTTCAAAAAAAGTGTGGCATCAAGTTAGTGAGGTGCCATATGCCCATACCTCTTCCTATAAGGATATTGCCCAACAGTTAGGGATGAAAGGAGGATACCAAGCGATAGGGAGCGCAAATCGTAATAATCCTATATCGATTATGATTCCTTGCCATCGGATAATAGGCGCGACGGGAAAGCTTATTGGCTATGGTGGGGGGATTGACTTAAAGGCTCAGCTACTTCACATAGAAACGCATTATGAAAAGAACGATCAGCAACACGAAGGGTGATTTTTATATCCACCGTAGTCAATAATGAATCATTCGAGCCTGTTAAAATGCTCGATAACGGCGTTAGGGTGTTTGATGAGAGAGTAACGATGTATCGAACAATTCCGCCCCAAAAAAACATCAAGCACCCGAAGGTGCTTGATGTTTTTTATGTAAGTGGTTACTTACTTGTGTTCTTGCTTACTGACGGTTCACTGCGCTTTGGCCGTTGCCATAATGGGTTGGTTTTTGCGCATCGCAAACAAGCAGAACAGCACGAACCATGCGCCGCTCACTGCCACACCAATCCACGCTGAATGGGTGTAACCAATCGCTACGTAACCCAGTAGGGCACCGAACGCCACAGAGGTCGCATACGGTAGCTGCGTCAGTACGTGATCCATGTGGTGACAGCCTGCGCCAGTCGCCGACAGAATACTGGTACTTGAAATCGGTGAACTGTGGTCGCCGAATACTGCGCCTGCTAATACCGCAGCAAGCATTGGGAGTAGCATCTGAATGTCACTCGCTGCTGCAATGTCACCCGCCAACGGTAGCATGATACCGAAAGTACCCCAGCTGGTGCCGGTCGCAAACGCCATGGCGCAAGACAGCACAAAGATAACAGCAGGCAGTAGCTCAACAGGAATGTTACCGTTCGCCATTGATGCGAGGTACATGCCGGTTTTCATGTCACGGACAACCGCACCGATGGTCCATGCAAAGAACAAGATAACAATCGCAGGCATCATTGCGCTGATACCTTGAGGCGCGGCTTGCATCCAGGTTTTCGCGCTTAGCTTCAAACGCAGCGCCAATGCAATAGACACGACCAAGCTACAAATGGCACCGTAAACCAGTGAAGAGCCTACGTTGGTGTGTTCAAACGCACCGATTACGCTGAAATCCAAGCCTTTGGCTGCCAGCACGGTCGCACCTGATTCGATCATGAAGTACACGGTCGCCAGCGTTAGCGTCAGGATAGGCAGTACCATATCAATCATGCCGCCGTTGCTGTTTTCTGGGGTTTCGATATCCAGACCGGTAGGTCGACCACGGGATTCATCCCACAGTTTACCTTCCAGCGCCCATTCTTCGTGCTTGCGCATCGGACCGATATCCAACTGGAACGCGATCACACACAGTACCATTACCAGTGTAAACACGGCGTACAGGTTCATTGGGATCATTTCTACGAACGCGGAAATTGGGCTCTGATCGGTCACGTTATGCGCCACCATGATGCCGCCAATCAAAGCGATGATGTACGCACCCCATGACGAGATAGGCATCAATACACACACAGGTGCCGCGGTGGAGTCCAGCAGATAGGCCAGTTTTGCCCGGGATATTTGGAAGCGATCAGTCACAGGGCGGCAGATTGCGCCAACAGACAGGCTATGGAAAAAGTCGTCGATAAAGAAAATGAACACCATCAGGCCGGTCAGGGATTTGGCACTGCGGCGATCTTTACAACGCACAGAAGCCCAATCGGCGAACGCTTGGGTCGCCCCCGATACGCTCATTAAGCTGATCAACGCGCCCAACAACAACATGAAAATGATCATATTGGCGTTGTCACTGTTTAAGCTGCCGTCAGCCCATACAATGTGAAGCACTTTATTGAATAAATAGTGAGCGGTGGCTAGTGGGGAATAGTGGTTTAGCATCAGTGCGCCCGCAACAATACCGGCACCGAGTGAAAGCAGAACGCGACGGGTCGTGACTGCCAAAATGACCGCCAGAAGTGGCGGAACGACAGACAATAAAGAGTCTGAAAAATTTGTGAGGATCATAATCTCAACACCTACAACATCAAGGTGGAGATCTACCGAAAAGAGGTGTAACGAAGACGTCTGAAGGAATGACAAAGACTTGTTACCCCTTCAGGTAGCGCTCCATAGGAAAAATACTATGGCAGTTCTGTGCCTATTTGACACAGACCCAGCGACTGAGTGTGATAACTGCAGTCACTTCGGCGCTGACTCCTTTCTCCGGCATCATCGGGATCATCCTCCGCACGGTTACTGATAGGCAGCGCGCCTCTACTGATTAAGGGCTTGCTGCGCCATCATAACAGCCAAGTTCAGCAACACAAGTATTATATAGGGAGAGTGTGCAAAGTGAGTGGATAATAAACTTTCTTTATCGTTACCATTAGAAGATTAATTTTGAGAAATTGTTAATACCTGTGATCATCGCATTACGCACAGGAAGCAAAATGTAAACATAGGAGTTAACGTGTTGCTAAAAAAACACTTTGAATTGATCGATAAGCCGACGTTCTTCGGGGCGCTGGGATTACTGTTTTCCGTCATAATCCCGCTGATGTTATTCCCAGAAGAAGGCGCTAAGTGGATCGCCGTCGCCAAAACCTTTATGACCGACAAGCTCGGCTTCCTTTATTTAGCGTTAGGTATCGGCGCCTTCTTTTTTATGATCTACATCGTTTTCTCCGATATTGGCCAGATCAAACTGGGTGATGCGGATGAAAAGCCAGAGTTCAAAACCGGTTCATGGGCAGCTATGCTGTTTTGTGGTGGTATCGGTGCCAGTATTCTGTACTGGGGGACTATCGAGTGGGCCTATTACTACCAAAGCCCGCCATTCCAGCTCGCACCGGGCAGTGAAGAGGCGGTACGTTGGGCTGCCACTTACGGTATTTTCCACTGGGGGCCGGTAGCGTGGTCTATTTACATGATCCCCGCGATTCCTATTGCCTACTTTTTCTATGTGCGTAAACAGCCTGTATTGAAAGTGTCAGCCGCGTTGATGCCGGTGATCGGTGAAGCGCGCAGCCACGGTAAGTGGGGCAAGGTTATCGATATCTTGTTCATCTTTGGTTTGTTGGGCGGTGCCGCGACCACATTGGGTTTAGCTGCCCCGTTGATCAACGAAGGGATCAGCTACCTGTTTGATGTTCCCTCTACCACCACGACTCAAATCGGCGTGTTGTTGTTGTGTACGGCATTGTTCGCTTACTCTTCCTATAAAGGGATGGATGAAGGGATCAAGGTGCTAAGTAACATCAACTTCTGGGGTGCACTCGGTCTGTTGGCGTTCGTCTTGGTGGCGGGCCCAACCTTGTTCATGCTGGAAACCGGTTTGGATTCTTTGGGTCGTATGCTGTCTAACTTCTTCGTGATGGCGACATGGGCTGAACCGTTTGGTGGCTATGGCACCTTTGAAGATACCCACTTCCCGCAAGATTGGACCATTTTCTACTGGGCATGGTGGCTTGTGTTTGCGCCAAGTATGGGCTTGTTCGTGGCACGTATTTCGCGTGGTCGTACGATCAAGCAGATGGTGTCAGGGGCTATCTTCTTTGGCTCAATGGGTTGTGCCCTGTACTTCATGATTTTGGGTAACTACGGGTTGTCGCTACAGCTTTCTGGCCAGCTTGATGTGGTCGGCATTTTGAATAGCGAAGGCCCAACCCGTGCCATTTTCTCTATCCTTGAACAGCTACCGATGAGCACCATGGTCATCGCGGTGTTTACGATTCTATGTATTATCTTTACCGCCACCACGTTTGACTCGATCTCGTTCATTCTGGCGTCGGTGGTACAAAACAATGTAACGGAAGATCCATTGCGTTGGAACCGTCTGTTCTGGGCATTCACTTTGTCTATCATGCCATCAATTCTGATGTTCATGGGCGGCTTGGCGACGTTGCAGACCGCTGCGATTGTGGGTGGTTTACCGTTGCTGGTGATTTCGGTGATGCTCATGATCTCGGGTGTGAAAGCCGCCACGCTCGACTTGGCACACCAAGACGGCTACATCGATCCGGTGATTAACATTGAAGAATTCCCAGATGTTGATCCATGGTCAAAAGAAGGCGTGGCGATGGCCAAGTTTGAACGCCTGAAAGACGAAGCGGTTGCAGCGGCGGAAGAAGAGCGTGAGAAACTGAACGCGATTTGGGATTTAAAGAAAACCATTCGTGCCACGGCCTTGTCGAAAGGGGAGTCTGGCATGGAGCTGGGTGATGCGCCACAAGATCAGTTAGACGAAATCAAGCGTTTGACCGATGAAGCCATGGCCGCCAAAGAACACAAACTGCAAGCGTCTGAACAAGCGCAAGAAGCCCGTAAGTTGTTTGACGAGCTGATGCGTGCGCGTCTTGAGCAAGAAGCCACTGAGGCGGATGCACTCGAAGCCAAAGCCTAAGCAAGCCACGGCATGTTGGCGGGGAGTCATGTCAGGGAACGACAACTCCCCGTGGGTACCGTCAGGTACCGTGCTTGATAAGAGAAAAGTCAGTCAATAAAACGGTGCCATGACACCGAAACCAAAACCGCCCGCGAGGGCGGTTTTTTTATGTGTGGCGGGGCGAGGAGCAACGTTGGCACTTTTTAGCGATCCCATTGCTGAAGCTAAATTCTATCGGATACGGATCATTGATGGGTTAGGTCGCTGCTACCTCATCACTCCCCGCCATCGAAGAATGAACATTGGCGAACAATCCCCGTTAATGCAATACCAAAATAAATATTGGGCTAAGCATTTACTTCAAAGTCACAGTACTCGCTGGGGATACCCTTTTGATCTCCCCATGTTGTACCACCGTCTATGTTATAAGCCACTTCAGCACCATATTCCTAAGCAGGGCATGATTGAAGAGTTAAGTGACAGGATGACGCAGGGTGAATTGCTTGTGTATCTCGTTGACAACTTTATCCCTCCACCGCCCCAAGGAAGTAGAACCCATATTCCAGCGTCAAGCCCAGCGCCCCAAACGCAGGCCATGATGGCGACGCCTCCTGAACGAAAAACGAAAAGTCTTCCTCAAGTTGGGAGGCAAGTGTCAGCACCGCAAGAAAAGAGGGTTGAGGTGCCGAGTTTCGATTTGGCGGAGGCGATTGCTAATCCTGCTTCACAAGGTATTACTCCAGTAAATATAGATCCTGCGTCAATGCTTGCTGAAGGCGTAATTGATACCGCACAAGCAGCAAAAGACTTTATTTCAAACCCTTCTTTAGAAGGTCTGGGGATGATGGCGGTAACAGCGATTCCAGGAAAATGGGCGGATAAGGTTCTAGAAAATACAAACAGGTCAAATATTATACCTGTTAGTGTAGTGCGTTATGATGATTATTTTGAATCTGAATTAAATGGAAAAGGATATAGAAAATCCTATATTAAAGGAGACTATTTAAGTCCCGCGAACCCTTCTGGTGAAATTACAATTCAACAACATATTAGAGGTTCAGAGCCAGCGAAGAGTAACAGCCAGTATACATCAACAACAGCGATTTCAGATGGAGTTGAAGCAAAGTATTATGGTAAGGAGCGGATAGTAATTGATACGGAAAAACTTCAAGTTGATATAGATATTGGTAAAGTTCATGATGTTGAAATTGTGACGCCAGAGAGAGTCCAGAGTGAGTTGAAAAAGGAAATAACTAAAGCTCAAGAGCGATATAATGCACATTCAAGTCCTAAAAATTTAGACAAGCTTATGCGAGCAACGGTAGATTTAGAGCATGCAATAAGAGATAATGAATGCTTGATAAAAGGTTGCATTCATAAAAAGTATATTAAAAAGGTGGCTGAATGAGTGGGATTAAAAGTATTTTAGGGGAGTCGGTATACAATATTCTTTATTGTCATCATGATCGTAATGGTAATTTAATTAGTGATATTGATGATGTTCTAGATTGTGAGGATGAAGATATATCTCAAATACGAGTTAAAGAACTCATTAATTTGATTACATTTGAAAAAAATGAAATAAACATTCTCATTTCAATCGAAGCATCAAAAGTACTCTCCGCTTGGGGAGTGAAAAATGGTATCGATTATTTTTCTTTCTACATTGATAACGATTTATATTTAGAGTGTATTATTTCTCCCAATAGATTTGATTCACAGCAGGATGATGTATTTAACGATATGCTAACATCTTGTTTAAAATATCACATGAGATATGCGGAGAGGGAGTTTAATCGGCGTGGTGAAGTTGGAGGTAACTTGACATTAACTGCGAAAGAAGAAATAAGGCCATTAATTGATAAGATTCTTTCTCTGGTTGGTGTTATTCATGTTGATATGACATATTTATTAAGGGTAATTGAAACTTATGATTGGGTGGATTTTAAAGATTCGCTAAATGCTGTGTTTGTTCTTATTAATGACCTTCCTGATTCAAATTTAAATAGAAAATGGAACATTGAAAATTTGGGAGAACTACTTGAACGATGGTCAAATAGATTCGATTAGGTTGTGCGTATTGATATTATGTATAACCTGAATAACAGTACAAATTAGATATGATTGATGAAGATTTGGATATATTTTTGGAAGAATTTGGTGAGCCGGCTGAATATATCCAAGCAACAGAACAACAAATAGAAGCCTATCGCGGTATCCTTCCCGATCAGTTGTTGGAATACTGGCAGCAAGTTGGTTTTTCTGGCTTTCTGGACGGGTTGTTCTGGATCACCGACCCTGCCGAGTTTGAGGGTGTCGCCGAAGCGTATCTCTCTGGCACAGACTTTGCTGACTACGACAATTATCATGTTATTGCGCGCAATGCTTATGGCACTCTCTACTTATGGGGAGAACGCACAGGGGCTTCATTGGAGATTGCTCCACATTTAAATTGGATCGTGACAAGTGAGGGGGATGAACAGAAAATTGCCAGAGGCGAAGGGGGAATTGCAATTCAGCGATTTTTTGGCTTCCAAGAGCCAGACGACGTGGATATTGAAGCAAACTCAACACCCTTTTTCAGCTCGGTTTTAAAAAAGTACGGAGTCATTGGTAAAGACGAGGTGATGGTGTTTACCCCGTCCTTGTTTATGGGGGGCAAGAAATCTGCGGATAAGATGGAAAAAGAAGATTTGCATGTCTTTTTGCAGCTCATGGCGGATTTAGGTGATGCCGAAATTATTGATATGGCATCAATGGTGGGTAATGTAGTGAAGCATTACGGTAAATAATAGGTTTTGTTGTCATCATTAAGAATGAATTGATGAAATTTGAATTTGTTGTACGTAGCAGATTTTGTTCACCTTTCCCTGGTTGTATCAACGAGTCACCACTACATCCTAATTACGATCCTGTCTCGCAAGTGTTATCCGATGATGGCGGATTAGGGCTAGAGCATATGCGAGATTGGGCAGGTGAAGGGGCGAAAAATCTCAGTTTAGTCATGAGTGGTGAACTTGATAGTTATGAGTGGGGAGGAGAGATGTATTCGGCGGAGATGAATAAGCATATCACACGTATTTATTGTCAGCTTGATGATGATATTTATTCTGATATTGAGACCGTTCGATTTTTTAAACTCTTTATGGCATGGAAGCAGTTTATTGACCAACCACTGGCTATCGGTATGAGACAGTGTGTAGAGCTTTAAAAGCGGATGATCAATGTGCAGGGGCTGGTGTGGATGGAATATCTATGAGGATGGAGATGGTTTCGGAAAGGACAACGAATTGTGAAAAAAAGTATGACGATTATTTGAATGCGGTAGGTTGGTACTCTGAACGCCAAGTTGAATTACCTAATGAATATTCACATTATTCAATGAGTGATACAGCAAAGAATATTATAGCTAATTTAGATGGCTTGATCCTTGAAACTGATACACAAGAAAGAACATTGATTCTTGATAGTGATGATTTTGATTGTTCACATGAATATATAGATGAGGCTAATGATGATTATCATCTTTCTTTCAATTTCTATCCGTTAGGTGTGATGTCTGAGTTTTCTGGTTATATATTTATAGATGACCATGGTAATTTTTATCTATTATGTGGAGAACTCTATTTCTTGGGAGCTAATTTACAGGAATTTGTTCAGGCTGTTATTTTAGGAGAAAGAGATTGGATAGCCATTGATTATCCTGATAGTAGCATGTGTTCCAAACATCCTAATGGAAGTGAGCGTTATTTGAGTCAAGGGTTACGACGAACCCTTTTCAATGCGAATGAATCTGCACCATGGTTGTACGATGTAAACATTGGATTGATCCCATATCCAATTGAAAAATAATAATTTCCATATGAACAAGTTTCTTCATGCATGCCGAATGCATATGGAACGCTTCAAAGCAGAAAAAAAGGCTGCCAGTGCGAACACTGACAGCCTTTTGACGACAACGCGTTATTACGCTGCGGCAGCGTCTGCCACAGGCTTTTTCTTCATGAATTTGTCACCACCGGTGTAGATACACAGTGCGATAACCACGGTCACAACGCCTGCTAGCTTCTGCAGCGTGATCGTTTCACCCAGCAGGAAGTACGCCACGATCATTGCGAATAGCGGCAATACGTTCAGTGCCATGGTGGTGATAACCGCATCTTGTGTTTTCAGTGTTGCCAGTTCCCATACGGCGTAAGCGAAACCAGAGCACAGTAGGCCCAGCGCCAGGATACTGCCTAGGTGCTTGCCGTTCTCAACCAAAACACTTGCAGAGCTGAAGTCAGCGCCTGTGAAGATACCCAGAATCAGGAGTGCCACCGTTGCAGACGCAAACTGGTAGAAGCTGCTTGAGTACAGGTCGTAACGTGAGTTCAAGTCAGAACCGAATTTACCCAAAATGTAGTTGTAGGTCACGAAGCCCAGTACACCACACAGCGCGAACAAGTGGCCAAGATTGATGCCTTGGATTTTGTTCGATGGATCGTACGCGATGATACCGGCACCCACGAGCGATAGTACAACCGCGAACACTTTGGGTGCTGTTGGCTTGATTTTATCAATCACAAACACCGCCGCCATAGTCAGGAACGGTGCCATGCCGTTGATCACGCCGATCTCACCAGACGAGGTGTACTCGTACGCCAAAATGGTGAAGTAGAAGAACACGGCCTGTGCCGAGATACCCGCAGCCATTAGCAGGAAGGCATCTTTCTTGCTCTGGATCTTCTTCAGTGTGTGTTTTTTAGAGAACATAAACACAGCCACAAAACACAGTGTTGCGATCGCATAACGTGCGATAGCCAGTACAACAGGGTCAAGTTTACCGGCCAGTACGCCACCCAGTGGGAACGACGCGCCCCATAGTGCCGCACAAATAAGCGCAAGGGTTAAGCCAAGTGATTTATTCGGAGTAGCATTACTCATTTTTTTTATCTCATAGAAAGGGGCTGTTTCGCCCCTTTGAAACGCAACGGTGATTATTGAGGGCAGATCTGAATGACGTGCTCTAAACGCTGATCTTTCTGGTACAGCGACGCATACGCGTAACCCACACCTTCAAGGTTGGTTGTTGCACCGTTGGCCACGTTGAACACTTTATCGATGATCGTGTTCGATACATTGTCGATCGTGTCTGTCGCATCCATGATGCCGCAGGCATTGATGTCCATGTCTGCTGTGATCAAAGAGCTGTTACCGGATACGCGAATAACCGGCACGATAGAGTTATTGAAACCCGCTGCGCCCGCTGTCCATAGGATCAACTGACAACCCAGAGAGGCAAAGTGCATTGCCGCGCCACCACATAGCATGGTGGTTTCTGTCAGGTAGAAACCTGGCGTGGTTGGCTTTTCACGGTGAAGGTGGTTAATGCGCAGGCAGTCCTGAATAGGACGAGTGCCTGTTTTGTGCATCGCACCTTGTGATTTTTCATCGATTGTTGTCAGGCCACCGACGCTGTTACCGATAGACATGGTTTCCGTGCCTTCGATCACGTGCCAGCGCTGCAAATCTTCACCGATCAAACGCGCGATTTTCTCGCCCACTTCAGGGGTCACAGAACGTGCTTTTAGGATCTCTTCACAGCCCAGCAACTCAAGCAGTTCACCCGCCATGGTGGTTGCGCCCATATCGACAAGCTTGTCAGAGGCCGCGCCCACAGAAGGGTTAGACGCAAGACCGCTTGAGGTATCAGAACCGCCACACTTAATACCGATGCGCAGCGCAGAAACAGGCGCATCAATACGCTCAATGCTATCCGCGTAAGCTTTTAGCTCTTTTGCCAGCGCAATACCATCTTTAATGGTTTCGACCGTCCCTTTGTTCTTGATCACCGTGAGGGCATGAACAGGCAGGCCTTCTTTACGCACGGGTTCTGCAATCATTTGTGGGTCGATAGAACCACAGCCCATGGCGATAACCAGCACGCCTGCAATGTTCGGGTTGGTTGCTGTGTGAATGATCGTATCGATCATCTCTTCATTGCCGCCGTACATGCAGGTGTAGTGGTTGGTTACAACAACAGAATCATCGATTTCTTTGCTGATGTTACGCGCAATACCTTCACAGCACTCATCAATCGCCACGATCAGGACGTTGTTACGAATGCCGAAAGAACCGTTCGGACGCGGGTAACCTTTGAATGTCGTTGTCATTATTGTTCGATTCCCATTTGTTTGATGATTTCTTCGATGATGGATTCAGGAATGTCCAGACGTTCACTGCGAACATTCTGAACATGAACAAGTTGACCAAGCGGGATCTCAACAATCGACTTACCGATTGAGTGGCCACATTTCAAAATGTGTTCCCCACTCGCGATGTTGCCAAGCGCGATCTTGTTACCGAACGTGATTTTTTGCAGTGCTGTGATTTCTGCGATCACTTCGTTATCCGCTGAAATAATTTCAACGGATGCATGTTTTTCTACGTCGCCCAGTAGCGTTGCAACGTTATCTGTAGGAGAAAGTGTAATGGCTTTCATTGCGTGCTTCCAAAGTGTTAATTGTCTCATTGTCGGACAATCGGCATTATACAGTCGAACAAACGACAAAATATGACAAATGTCACATTTTTTGGCTGTCTTTTGAAACAACTTAAAATGTGGGCTGGACAATGGGATGGGAAAAGTGCGTATGAAAGGTGTGATTTTAAGTTCAAGGTGCTGATTTATATGAAATATAAAATTGACGTTTTGATGTGGGTGGATTGGGGAGATAGCGAATATCTTTGATGAAAGTTGTGAACAACATCACGTATTGTGTAGGTGTTGCATGGTTTCTGCATGGATAGTGCGTTAAACGGGCATCGCTTACTCATCGTGTTGCATTTTGAGGTTTTTTTCGCGCTGTCGCCGCTTCGGGCTGTGGGAACCAGAGTGTGTACTGTTGCGTGCGGTTTATTGTTATTTTTCAGGTTGTTAATAATGAAAGCTAAGAGTGCAGCTATAGTGTTTTCATGGTGGCGAGGTATGATCAGTGTTTTGCCGTCACAGGATGTTTTACCGTGAAAAAGATAATCGCTCCCCTTATGTTCACCCTTTTGGCGGGCTGTTCGGCCACCACCAACCTTGATGCGATTCAATCTGATGTGTCTATTCAGGTGAATGATAAACCGCAGTTTATGCTTGAGACGCAGCCTGAGCAGACCTATTCCACCACCAGTTTTGGCCAGTATCAGTTTAAGTTGGAATCGGAAGGCCACGAGCCGATGTACGGGTTAATGCCGTTGAAATTCAACGGGGGCTACTTAGCCGCAGACATTCTTTTCTTTGCCCCGGCGATGTTTTTTAACCTGCGCGAAGTCTTCCCTTACTACCAGTTTGATCTCGAGCACAAAGAGATCCGCTACAAGAAAAACATCGAAGATAGCTGGACGGTGTATAAACCGGATGCAGCCGAAGTGAATCGTGCAAAAGCGTATTTTGAAAAGCGTGATAATTACGTCATGAAAGCACAGTGATGAAAAAACCGCCTGAAAGGGCGGCTTTTTATTGTGGCCCACCCACATAAATCATCACTGCCCCCACCCAACTTGCGGTCAGCAATAAAGAGGAATGAAGAAAAATAAAGAGGAATAAGTCGCTTAGCCTTGCTGCAGCTGCTTAATCGCACCGATCAGCGCATGCACGCCCGCTTCCACTTTGCTGCGCGGACAACCCACATTAAGTCGGACGTAGCCTTTCCCTTCTGGGCCGTAGGTATCGCCACGCATGATCGCCACTTTGTAGTCTTTGATCAGCACTTGCTGCAAGGCATCCATGTCGATGTTGAGCGGGTTAAGATCAATCCACGCCAAATACGTCCCTTCCGGTACTTGATAGCCAATTGCTGGACAGTGTTGATGCAGTTGCTCAGCCACAAAGGTCAGGTTTTGGAGCAGGTAAGTTTTCAGGGCATCCAACCATTCGCCGCCCTCGCGGTAAGCCGCAATATGCGCAATAACTCCAAGAATGGATGGTGATGACAGCCCATGTGCCGCCTTGAGTTGGTTCAGGTAGGCCGCTTTTGCATCGGGATCCGCAATCACGGCATACGCGCCGGTCAGCGCCGGAATGTTGAACGATTTTGACCCCGAACTGACGATTGCCCAGTGCTGATCAACTGCGACCTGTGACCACGGGATATACGGCTTAAACGCCATGTCCATGTGGATGTCGTCAGAAATCACTTTCACCCCGTGTTGGTGGCAAATGGCCGCCATGCGTTTCAGCTCGTCTTCGCTCCATACGCGGCCTGTCGGATTGTGTGGGCTGCATAGCAGTAACACTTTACAGTCAGGGCGGGCGGCTTGGGCTTCAAATTGCGCCCAGTCGATGGCATAGCCGTCAGCAGTTTTGAGCAGCGGGCTGGCAAGCAGTTCACGGTGGTTGGCGGTCAACATATTGCCAAAGGCATCGTAGGCAGGGGTGTGTACCAATACACCGTCACCCGGTGCCGTCCACTGATTTACCAGTTGTGCGATGATATAAATCACCGACGGGCCATACACCACGGCATCGCTGTCTAGCGGTGCGTGGTAGCGAGTGGCAAACCAGTCAGTAATCGCATGCTTGAAGTCGTCGTGATTCCAGCGGCTGTAACCGAGTACACCGTGGCTTAAGCGGGTTTGTAAGGCGTCGAGGATGCAGGGCGCGGTTTCAAAATCCATATCGGAAATGGTGAACGGCAATAAGTCGGCTTCGCCAAAGCGATCTTGCACATAATCCCACTGGGTGCAGTAGGTACCGTAGCGGTTAACCGGCGTGGAAAAATCAAACATAACAACCTCTGAATAACGTTGTGCGGATTGGTCGTTGCCCTAAACGGGAGGACAGTATCGAACCGCGTGGAACCGTGTGTTGGAAAGGCCAACATCTATCGCAATGGACACTTAGCAAAAAGCCCAGTGCGATAGGAAGCGGCAAAACGGGAAGCTGTCGCTTCCCGTTGGTTGATGAGCGTGGCAATTATGCCGGTAATAGCCCTTGGATTTCGTTTTTCACTAAGTGAACTTGTGGGCCAATGACCACCTGCAGGTTGTGTTCATCGAGTTTCACCACACCAATTGCACCGTTGGCTTTCAGTACCACATCATTAACCAATGACATGTCTTTCACTGACAGGCGTAGACGGGTGATACAGTTATCTAGCGCAAGGATATTATCCGCACCGCCGAGTGCACCCAGAATGATGTCACCTTTGTAGCCAGAGGTTTTCTCGCCGGCTACTGCTGCGGCAATTTGCTCTGCGGTTTCAATTTCACGGCCCGGTGTTTTCAAGTTGAAGCGTGTGATGGCAAAGCGGAAGACGAAGTAGTACACCACAAACCAGATACCCGCGATAACCGGTACCAAGTACCACTTCGTTGCGGTGCCTTGCAGGATACCGAAGATGAAGAAGTCGATGATGTTACCGTCAGTGTTACCGATAGTGACATCCAGCAGGCCCATCACCATGAAGCCAACACCCGTCAGGATAGCGTGAATCAGGTACAGTGCAGGTGCCACGAACAAGAACAAGAATTCAAGCGGTTCGGTGATACCACCTACCACACACGCCACCACACCAGATAACAGCAGTGCTTTCACTTTACCGCGGTTTTCAGGGCGAGAGCAGTGGTACATCGCCAGTGCGGCACCCGGCAAGCCACCTAGGAACGCAGGCATTTTACCCTGTGACAAGAAGGCTGTTGCAGAGGAAGAGAAGCCATCGGTTGTTGAGCAAGACAGTTCTGCGTAGAAGATGTTCAGCGCGCCGCTAACAGTATTGCCACACACATCAAGAGTACCACCGGCTTCGGTGAAGCGGATCAGGGCAACTAAAATATGGTGAAGACCGAATGGCAGAAGCAAACGCTCACCGGCACCGAACAAGAAGGGGCCGAATGGACCTGCGTGAGAAATACCGGTGCCAACGCCGTTAATCGCGGCAGCAAAGTAAGGCCAAATCAGTGGGACAACCAAGCCAACCAGACCCAGTACAAGGGTTGTGATGATAGGCACGAAGCGGGCACCACCGAAAAACGCCAATGCGTCAGGCATTTTGTAGGTGTAGAAACGTGCGTGCAGTTTTGCCACGATAATACCGACGATCACCGCACCCAGAATACCGGTATCGATAGATTGGGTACCGAGAATCGACTTCACACCGTACGCCGCTTCTTGCTCGGCATTGCCCAGCACGCCCGCTACTGTCAGGTAGAAGTTGATTGATAGGTTAAGGGCAGCATAGCCGACGAAACCGGCAAAGGCGGCAACCCCTTTTTCTTCACGTGCCAGACCCAGTGGAATGGCGACCGCGAACATCAGAGGTAGGTAGATAAAGGCGACCAGACCAATTTTGGTCATCCACATGAACAGCATCTGAAGTGGCATGATATCCAAAAATGGCATGCTCTCTTTCACTGCGGTGCTCGATAACGAACTGCCGATCCCAAGCAAAATACCAGAGAAGGCCAACAAAGCGACCGGTAGCATGAACGTTTTTCCAAGGCTTTGGAAAAATTCCCACAAGGTACTTTTCTTCGATGAGTGAGACATATGGATAACCCCTATCCGTATTATTGTTGTGAGTAGAGTAGATAAAACGTTTTATCAAAATCATTTAAAAAAACGCGGAGGCAACGGTGGATAATGTCTGCACTCAACGCGGTATTGCTTTCGATAAAATAATGATAAAACGTTTTACCTAATGGTTTCGCCACGTGGATCACGAAAATACGCTCTGTTTAATCGGGTGATTTAAAGTGTGATCGAGGTAAAAGTGTGAAAGGGAAGGTAGAACGTTTTACTTGGGTGTAATATGCTTTGGATATCTTATCTTCCCACTTGCTTTGATACGAACAGCTAATGAGCCAGAAGAAAATCAAAATTACCGATGTGGCCGAGTATGCCGGTGTGTCTGTGTCGACCGTGTCGCTGGTCTTAGGCAACAAAGGGCGGATCTCCGAGGCGACCATCACAAAGGTCAATGAGGCGATCAAAACCCTGGGGTACGTCCGTAATGAAGCGGCGGCCAATTTGCGTTCCAACCAGTCCAATCTGATCGGGCTGGTGGTCAAAGACATCACCGATCCGTTTTATACCGAGATCACGGCGGGCTTTAGCCAAGCTCTGGAAAAACAGGGCTACATGTTATTTCTGGCCCAATACGGGGATTCGCCAGCGCGGTTGGAACACTGTATTCAGTCGATGATCCAGCAGGGCGTTGCCGGTGTGGCTTTCAGTCCACTGCGCGGCGCCAGTCAAGGGGTATTAAAAATGCTCGGTGATGCGGGGGTGCCCGTGGTGTGTGTAGCGCGCGCCAGTGTGAACGATGAGGTGGATTTTGTGGTGCCGGACAATAGCCAGTCGGCAAAAAAGGCGACCTTGCACCTGATCGAACAAGGACACCGCCACATTGCCTATGTCGGCGGACAAGGGGACTCCTTGACCCGGGCCGAACGTATCGGCGGCTATTGCACGGCGTTGATCCAATACGGTTTGCCGTTCAAAAATGAATGGGTCATCGAATGTGAAGGCACCCAGACGGCAGCAGCACACGCGGTGCAGGCATTGTTAGTGCAGCACCCAAAAATTACCGCGATTCTGTGTCACCGTTCAGCGGTGGCATTGGGGGCGGTGTACGGGGTGCAACGGGCTAACCGCAGTGTCGGGCGGGACAATTACATCGGCCAGCAAGTGGCGCTGTTAGGGTTTGATGATGTACCGGAAGCCGAACTGACGCACCCTCCGCTCACGTTTATGTCATCGACCGCGCAAGCCATTGGTGAGCAGGCGGGGCAGCGATTACTTCAACGGATGAAACAACCGGTGCAGAACACCGAGAAAGTGGTGCTGCCTTCCACCTTGATCATTCGCGGCTCGGCGTAATGCCTACATGTTGGCATCGAAACGGGAACATTTAAACGCTAACATTTAAACCCTAACACATTGATATGCATCGAAAGCGACTACACTTGAGAGTAACCACTCTTGAGGGCAGGGATCGATCATGTGGACAGGGATGCAGCGCGGCAAACACAGCTACAGTGGTGGCAGACAACCCGGCGTATTATGGCCATGGCGGCCATGTCGCTTCATCATCGTGTGGCGACTGTGCATCGCGTGTTTGTTGATGATGACAGGCCTTGGCAGCACCGTACAGGCTGCTGACTTGCCTGATCGTAGTTATGTTGACGCAGAAATTCGCCGTTTGTCTGCCGTCGATCCGCCAGACACGGAGCTGATTGGAAAATACCGATCCCTGTCACTGACACTGAAAAACATCAAAAAGCTCACTGATGAGCAAACCACGTTCAAATCCCAGATCACCCAATACCCCCATCAGCAGGCCGTGTTTACCGAGCAAATCGAACAAGCACGATCACTCGACCTGTTTAAAATCAACACCCTCAGCAGTTATGACGATCTGACACAGGCTTTGGCCTCTTTGCGGGCGGCGGTCAGTGAGTGGCGCGCCACATTAAAAACCAACGCTGAAAAACTGAATACATTGGATGCTTCGCGCCTGACATTGCCTAAACAGATTGTGGCGCTCAATAACCAAATTGATGAAGCAGCGTTGGTGAATAACGACACGGCAGATCAGTTTCAACAATGGTTAGCGTTGGCCAATCAACGTTATTTGGTGTTGCAGAAAAGCTTATTGGTGTTACAGCAGAAAACACTGGAAGAACGGGACGGCTTACTGAAACTGGAACAGCAGTTACTGACGACCCGTATTCAACTGGCCACGCCGATCCAAATTACGTTGCAAAACAGGTTGGCACAGGTGGAGCAAGATTCCGCCAAAGCCATGATCCTGCAAGCAACGCAGTTAGAAAGTCTGTATGGCGAAGAGGGGGTCGTGACCGATTCGGATACGCAAAAAGACATAGCCACTAGTCAGGTTTTGGCCAAAGAGTTGGAACACGTGCTGGTAGAGATTGAAAATGCGCGCCGTAAAAGCCAGCAGTTTGAAGCCGAACGCCAGTTATTGTCAGATGAGCAACGGCTGATCAAAGAGAATCTTGATTGGTTGCGGCAAAGCACAGCCTTTGGTGCGTCATTACGGGCGCAATTGCAACGTTTACCGCAACATATTGGTGACAGTAATGTGCCTGATGCGATTGCTCAAAGCCATATTCGTATCTATGAAATCAGCCAATTGCGCAACCGCATGGCGACTGAAATTGCCGCTTCAGCACGGCCAAGTGATGCCGCGTTGGCCGCCGATCCGCAGAAAAATGCCCGTTATCATGTGCACCAGTTTCGCCGTGAATTGCTCACCCGGTTAGGGGAAGAATACGACAAGCTCATTGTCGAATTAGGGCGGTTACAAGTGGTGAAAACCCTGTATCAAAGTGAGATAGATAAAGAGCGGGTGTTCCTGCGTGAACAACAATTGTGGATCCGCAGTAATCCCCCGCTATGGCGCAGTATTGCCCGTTGGCAGGCGGTGCAATGGGACAATATTGTGCCTTCGTTGCAAACCACGTTCAGCACCTTTCCCGTCGCACAACGGTATTGGGCACTCGCCGCGGTTGTGCTCTATAGTGTCGCTTGTTGGTTTGTGTATATGGCGTTATCGAAGCGAGACAATGCGGTAAGTGACAAGGCGAAAAAAGTGCTGGGTCACCCGATTAAAGATCGGTTCAGTCACACCATGGCGTTGGTGTCTCTCTCGATGCTGCAAGCGCTGATTTTGCCATCATGGTTTGTATTAATGACACTGGGGATGCATTGGCTGTGGCCGGCAGCCATGGCGGCAGATCTTTCCTCGTTAGTCTTAACCAGTGCGTTTGGGGTGTTTGTGGTGGAGTGGATCTATCAACTCACCAAACAGGGAGGCGTGTTAAACCAGCATTTGCGCTGGCCAGAAGAAATCTGTACCTGCCTGCATCAGGCCATCTGCCGTCTGCGATGGGTATTTGTGGTGTTACTGTGGTCCATTTATGTCACCGAATGGGTGTCAGGACAAAGTGCGTCAGAGTTATCGCGGTTACTGTTTATCTTGTTGATCGGCAGTATGTTGTACATTTACAGCTTATTGCTAAAACACAAACATTTACCGGCGGTGATGCCGTCACCGTTGAATCATCGTTGGGCATTATGGGTAACCCAAGCCCTGTTGGTCGGCTCGCTGCTTGCCATTATTGTGGTGGCCGCGATGGGATACTATTTGGCCGCGTGGATTTTATTGACCTATCAACAAGCCAGTTTGTTTATTGTGCTGGGGGTGTTGATGGCGTATCAGTTGGGCGAGCGGTGGTTCAAGCTAGAGCATCGTCAGCTTAATTACCAACGCTTGCTGGCGCGGCGTGAAGAGCTGATTGCCCAGCAGCGTGAGCAAGCAGAGCAAGATCCTGAGCTGGCTGATTTACGGGAAGAGCTGCCAGACGTGGAGGAGAGTGGGCTGGATGCGGAGCAGATCAGTGAGCAGTCACTCACCTTGCTGCGTGGTTTATCACTGATTGGATTTGTCATTGCTATGCTCACCTTGTGGTCGAGTGCGCTAGAAATGGCGCGCTGGCTTGATAGGGTGGTGGTATGGCAAGTAAGCGAGATGGGGGAAGGCGGCATTGTGGTGGTGGACATCACCCTGCAAGCCTTGCTCTATGCCTTAATTGTGGTGATGGTTACGGTGATTGCCGTGCGCAATTTGCCCGGTTTGCTGGAATTGCTGGTGTTACGACGATTGGATCTCGCGCCCGGCACCGGGTACGCCGTCACGACCTTGATCCGGTATTTGCTGGTGATGGTGGGGGTACTCAGTGCGTGTTCGATTGTTGGGGTGCAGTGGTCGAAGTTGCAATGGCTGGTGGCGGCGTTTGGGGTCGGGTTGGGGTTTGGTTTGCAGGAAATTTTCGCCAATTTCATCTCGGGCTTGATCATATTGTTTGAACGGCCGATTCGCATTGGGGACATTGTGACGATTAACGATCTCTCCGGTACGGTGAGCAAAATCAAGACCCGCGCCACTACCATCATTGATTGGGACAACAAAGAAATTGTCGTGCCCAATAAATCGTTTTTGACGGAAAAACTGATCAACTGGTCGCTCACCGATCCCATCACCCGCATCGTGATCCCGATTGGGGTGGCCTATGGGTCAGATGTCGATAAGGTGGAGAAGTTACTTTACCAAGTGGCCAATGAGCATCCGTTGGTGCTGAAAGAGCCGTCACCGACGGTGTTCTTTTTGGCGTTTGGTGGCAGCAGTTTAGATTTTGAATTACGGGTGTATATCACGGCGATTGATTATCGCTTATCAACCATCCATTTGCTGAACAAAAACATTGATAGTCTGTTTCGTCAGCATCAGATCGAAATTGCTTTTCCGCAGATGGACATTCATGTGCGGGACATGCCCAAAGAGAGCGGGCATTCAACCCCACCAGTACGGGAGTGATGCAGGCTGGGATAAAAACGGTAAGGGATAACACGAATGAAAGTGTGCGCCTGCGAGGGGCAGGCGCGACAGCGTTATTTGTTGTGCAGAAACGGGCGTGAGCGGGATCAGCCTTGCTTGAGCGTGCTGCCCATTTGGGTAAACGGGGTGATGTTAGCTTTGGCTTCTTGCCATGCGCGATCGGCATCACCACTGCAAATGGCGTCGATCATGGCGGCATGACTTAGGCCACTTTGTGCCAAATCGTAATCTTCGTGTGTGATGCTCAAATAGCTTTGCAGCTGGTTGGCGATCTGGCTGTAAATCTTTTCCATGCGCTTGCTGTGGCTGGCTTCAACAATTTTCTTGTGCAGGTTGAAATCCGCTTCACTGATCGCTTGGCTGTCGGTTGGGTTGTTTTCACACAACTGGCAGTAGTCTTGATACAGCTGACGCAGGGCGTCTTTGTCTTGTTCAGAGGCTTTTTCTGCCGCCATGGCCGCTGCTTGGCTCTCTAACGCGACACGTAGGTGGTAAAGCTCCCACAAATCTTCGTCATCCAGCGAGATCACCTGCCAGCCGGCATACGGCTTTTGCACGATCAACCCTTCATGCGCCAGAGAATTTAATGACATGCGCACGGTGCTGCGGGATAGCTCTAGCTCTTTGGCGAGGGTACTTTCCACAATTTTTTCGCCTTGCGCCATTTCACCGTTGACGATTTTCTGGCGAAGGTAGTCGGTCGCTTGTTCTTCCAAGCTTTGTTTATTGATTTTCATGGGTATCAAAGGATCTCTTTGGCGTCATGCCGGTTGCTGGCTTGTTGCTGTCCATACGGATAACGGTTGAGCGTACCGTCCGATATTACGGTTTAATCATATCAGAGTTTGATTTCTATCCGCAGCAGAACGCGATAAAAGCCCGCTGATCGCAGCATATTCCGCCGACTTGTCCTGCGAAAAGCAGGCGAACGTCCAGTGATGTATCACGCATCCCTCAATGGGGAGCGCCCGATGGTTCATGGTGTGTGTGTTTATTCTTCCGTATGGGTCATATTGTCGGAAATATTCAATTATAAACGCGGGAAAGTGGCGTATGCTCAGCAGCATTATGGCGAAGACCGATATGTCTTGCTGTTGTTCTGATTATTGATGGTGAAATACCGATGTCTGATTTATCTCTTACGCTGCCACAACTGGGCTGGCGTCCCTTTTTCCAGCAACAATTGACGTTAGAGGATCTCACGGACTTTACCCTGGGTCGAGTGATTGAACAGCACCGTAGCCATATCGTGGCCATGACAGAGCAGGGGCCGTTATCGTTACTGCAACGCCCAGACAGTGAGCGTGTGTGCGTGGGCGATTGGGTGTTATTCAATGCCGATTTAATCTTGGAACGTGGCCTTGAACGCCAGTCGTTATTTCAGCGTAAGGCGCCGGGATCGAAAGTGGCGACCCAATTGATCGCGGCCAACGTCGACACCGTCATGATTGTCTGCTCACTGAATCATGACTTCAGCCTTAACCGTATTGAGCGTTACATGGCGATCGCCAAAGACGCAGAGGTTGAGCCGGTGGTCATTTTGACCAAAGCGGATCAATGCGAAGACGTCGACGCCTTGCGTATGCAAGTGCAGGGGCTAGACCCTTTGTTAGGCGTGTATGCGGTGAATGCGTTAGACGCCCGTGATATTCAGGTGTTGCACAGCTACTGCAAAACCGGCCGTACGGTGGCGTTTTTGGGTTCATCCGGTGTGGGTAAATCTACCTTGGTCAATGGTTTGCTTGGTGAAGACGCGCAGCAAACCGGTGGTATCCGTGAAGACGACAGCAAAGGCCGACACACCACCACCGGTCGTGCGCTGAAAATGTTGCCACAAGGCGGCTTGCTGATGGATACCCCAGGAATGCGTGAGTTACAACTTAGCGATTGTGAGCAGGGTGTCAGTGAGACATTCAGTGAAATTGCCGCGATGGCGGAGTTGTGCCGTTTCAGTGACTGCGCCCATGACGGTGAACCCGGCTGTGCAGTACAGGCCGCGCTGGTACGTGGCGAGCTCACAGAAAGGCGTTTGGTGAGTTACCAAAAGCTCATGCGTGAACAAGCCCTGAATGGCGCGACCTTGGCTGAAAAACGCGCCAAAGATAAAGCTTTCGGCAAAATGATTAACCGCACCCAACAAACGGCGCGCCACCATAAAAAAGGGTATTAAGCCGAGTTGTTGCAGTAAAAAATGGGGGTGAGACTAAAATGATAACCTGCGTGTTTTCACCCCGTTACCTGCCAGTTTGAGTTATCTCCAAGAACCGTTTCATGGTGTTTTCGCCTTGCGGAAATTACGAGGCAATAAAAATATACTCGATCTTATTTATAATAAGGTGATTGAGTATATGTCCGATTCTTCCCCGCTAAAATTTAAGTTAACGGGCTCTGTTGGGTTGCGGGGACGCAATCTGCCGAAAGATATTCTTACCGTACAAAAAGCCATTAATCATCACCTGTCGTCTTTTAAAACGCGGATCCCCAAACTCGCAGAAGACAGCACATTTGGCTCAAATATCCGACGTTCTAAAACGTTGGCCGCGATCTTTCTGTATCAGACGGAAGTGGTGAAACTGAATAAGCAAGATGGTTTGGTCGCGGTTGATGGACCGACCCACCGTAGCTTTAATAAGCTCACCCCTTTTGCACCCACGGCGACGTTATTTAAATTTCACAATACGCGCTACACATTAGCTCGTCCGAGTATGACACTGGCGGCGTGCTTGGCGACCCTGCCGAACAATATCCGTCCTGAGCTGAAAGTGGCCGCCACCAAAGTGGTCACCGACATGTACGGTTACGGGATCGCTATGGGATGCAAAGACTTTAATAATACCAACCTTGGCTACCGCAATTTTCACCATCAAGTCTGGGACGCGACGATTCATGGGCCTGGCGAGTCGGCGCATAATTTTGGTTTGGCGGTCGATATTGGTGTGCTTGAGTGGGTTGATACGGAAGGTGTGCATCACGTGTTCGATTTTGATTTGTTTGAAATGGCGCGGATGAAAGCATACAGCGGGTTGCCGGAAAAAATTTGGCATCTACGCAATACCATTTTACCGCATAAGCTCTTTGCTTATACGGGCTCAGCCGGATTGAAACAACCGATGCACATGCAAATGGTGAAGCCCGATCCCAAAGCCTTGTTCTTGTATGGATTGAATACGGCGGTGAAGGGATCCTCGTATCGCTACCGCAATGGCCCGCGAGACACGTATGAAGTGCGTATATCCTCCGGGCCGTGGGTGAATATAGGCAATGCACGTGCGATTTGGTTGGAAGAGTACAGTAGCCCTAACATTTCGGATATGCAGCGCTATTTCATTCATGACCACATGAGACTCTTTGAGTCTAAGGCGCGTAATATGTCAGTGCCGACCCACCTGAAGCTGACATAGCGAAAAAAAGAGAAAGAAAACGCCCCCAAGTGAGTCACTTTCAACGAGAAAGAGGCCGCTTGGGGGCGTTGTTGTTTTAGCGTTGCACGATAAGATTAACGTCCGCGATAGTCCGGGAATTTACGCCATAACCCTTCGAAATGGGTACAAAACGCATCGATATGGCGTTTGTCATCCGTTAAGGTGAGATCTTCTGAGTTAAAACGGGACGCACTGCGTGTCCAGTTGAAACTGCCATTGATCAAGTGCTTCTGATCAAACAACGCGAACTTGTGGTGCATGTGATAATCGGTGTTATCGATTTTGATAGGCAGACCTTGGCGGGCGAGGTAATCAATGTCACTGCCGCTGTCGTTCACTTTGTCGTTGTCGGTGATGATCCGCACTTTCACCCCCCGGTTGTGGGTATCGAGGATCACTTTGGTCAGGTTGTCGTCGGCAATGGTGAACACACAGATGTCGACTGTGGCTGACGCATGCTGCAACTGATGGCAAATCCCGTCAAAACAGGTGCTCCCGGGCGAAAACCAGGATTCCGCGAGCAGGCCAGTCGGTTGCGGACGGGCGTTATCAAATTGTTTGACCACGTGCTCGAGCCATTTTAACGCGATCAGCGGTTCACCGCCGTCACGAATGTGCTGCTGGACATAGCCAAAGGCGCGATTGCGCAGAAACGCGATATCGTCGGGTTGCACATCGGCTTCGCGCAGTTGTGCCGCCAGTTCGCGGCGTTCATTGTTATCGAGTTTGACGTCCTCAAAACTGGCCGCCAACGTTGTTTCCAAGGTGAATTTATTCATGGGTCGCTTTCCTTGCGGGGGCATTGTTACCGAGTAAGGTGTGTGCCACGTGGTTGAGGTTTTGGTTTAAGGTCACCATTTGCTGCACCATTTGCCCTGCACGATCACTGTCGTCACCGGTTTGTTGCTTGCGGCTGTAACCGTCTTTGATTTGCTGCCAGCGGATCTGTTGTTCCGGCGACAGTTCACCGCGTAGTTCGGCCAATTTCAGCAAGTTTTCTTCTGTGCCATTGGTCAGGGTTTGCGCTTCGCCTTGGTAGTGGTCTTGCAACAAGGTTTGCAGCTCATCGTCCGTCATGACGGATGAGATTTTCTCAGCCAGTTTGTTCATGTTTCGGTAAGAACCCTGCAATTTAAACGGCGGTTCTACCCGATAAGCATCGGCGGTCGCGGCTGAGGCAATATACTGCTGGTTCACTTTGAGCACGGTTTGCTGCACGGTCAGCATTTTTTGCAGCGTGCCGACAATGTCATTGGCCTCCGTGGCGGAATACGGGTGGCTCAGGCTGTTTAGCGCGATATTTTCCCCTTGGGCCATGTCAATCAATCGGTAAAGGTCATTCAAATCGCGGGTAGCCAGTGGTGCCAACACGGTGTTGGCCGTCAGGGAGTTTTCGATGAATGATAATTCAAACGCATTCTTCTGATCCGACAGCATGTCACCCAAGTTATAAATGTCGGCACGGTTAGCCAACATGTCCGGGATGGTGAACATATCGCCGGATTCGGTGTACGGGTTCCCCGCCATGACTACCGCAAATTTCTTGCCTCGCATGTCGTAGGTTTTGGTTTGCCCGCGCCAGGTACCTTCCACGCGTCGGGTGCCGTCACAGAGCGAAATGAATTTCTGTAAAAACTCTGGGTGGGTGTGCTGAATATCATCCAAATAGAGCAGAACGTTATTGCCCATTTCAAAGGCGAGGTTGATTTTTTCCACTTCACGCGCGGCGTTTTGATCCGGTGCATCACGCGGATCTAACGAGGTCACATGATGACCCAATGACGGACCATTGATTTTCATGAACACCAAGCCCAGCTTGTGGGCGACATATTCGATCAGGGTCGTTTTACCGTAACCCGGAGGGGAGATCAGCAATAACATCCCCATCAAGTCGGTGCGCTTGTTTTCCCCGAGGGTACCCATTTGCTTGGCCAGGTTATCCCCGATCAGCGGCAGGTAACTGTCACTGATCAGTTTGTTACGGACAAACGAGGTCAGTGGGCGGGGTAAAAACTCGCCTAAGCGGAGTTGCGATTTGGCATCAGAGAGCAGATCAGCACGCTGCTTCAGGTAGGCATCGTACTGTGGGATCGTCTGGTGCTGGTGGTGTGCACAGCGTTGCAAGAATTCATCCAGCACCACGGTCAGGGTTCCGTTGTCCATGCGGGGGTGCTCACCCAGTAAACCTTTGATGGTACTCATCAAAGAAAACTCGACCGCTTTGACGTTGAGCTGCGCCACTTCTTCCTCTGAATCTGTGGCGTCCGATTGCAGCGTGGCGAGCATGGCCGCTTCGGTGATAAAGGCTTGTGCTGATTGATCGCCTTTTTCAGCCGCTTGGTGCGCCGCATACGCGGTGAGCCACTGTTGGTGATCGGCAAAGGCCTCGTGGGTCGGCAGCGGCGGGTTGGTCCAGCCTAAGCTGCGACGGAACGACAGGTACGCTTCGCTCTGTTCAAGGGCATCACGGCTGATGTCGACCGGCAATACCGAGGCCGCCCCTTCATCGGATAAAATGGCAATAGCGTATTCGGCGCATTGCTCTGGGATCGCATTGGCTTGCGGGGCGATCTGATCACGCAGTGCCATTTTCACGCTGTCGAACGCGGTGTTTGACCCTAAATGTTGCTGCATCAAGACCGCATTACGTGCTTGTTGGCACCACACTAAATAGTCTTTGTAACCTAGTGCGGCTAACCACAGCAGGACCGAGGCGCGTTCGGCTTGGCCAAAGCGCAGCAGACCGGCTTGTTCGTAACACGGTAAAATAGCGGCGAGGATCTTCTCGGCATCGTGATCGTGTACCCCTTTCACATACCCTTCGCGGTAGCGTGGGGCGGCAAAGGCTTGGATCTCCGCCAGCAGACGGTTGTCTTTCAGTGCCTGCTGCAAGCCGTCAATGGTTTGGCCGTCTACACGACGCTGGGCAATATCCAGTAGGGCATAGGCCAGATATTCGGCGCGGTACACGGTGGGGCTTTCCGAGGCCACATCCAACGCGGCCATGCCTTGCAGGGCGAGGAAGTCGGTGGATTCGATCGGTTGGTAATACTCGGTACCGGATATGTGTAACGACAACGCATCCTCGTGGGTGACGAGGGTTAAATCCAGCGATTGCTTGTTCACACTGAAACGGTGTTTGCCTAAACGTAGGACGTTGCCGCCTTGCTCAAAAATGTCCTGATTATCACGCAGTGCGCGCAAGGATTGATCCTGCACCGCTTTCAGTTTGCTCTCGACCGCATCGGCTTTCACGCTGTCGCCCAACGAGCGCATTGATTCCGCTAACTGGCGCAGTTTGAGCACCATGTTATCGGTGGCAAAGAAGCTGTTAAGGGCCGCCATATCATCGAAACGGGTGACCCGCTTTTCAATGCTGTTAAAGGTCACGTTGGCCGCTTGGTTAAGGTTCTGTACCCGTCGTTGTTGGGCTGTAATGAGTTGCTGCTTATGGCCTTCTAACGTGGATTGAATTTCGTCACGCTTGGTATAAATCTCGGCCAAAAATTCATCGAAATCGGCAAAGCGGGATTCCAGTTTTTCCAGCAGGCCAATCAGCTTGGCTAACTGATCATCACATTGTTCGGGGGTTTGGGCTTGCTCCATCGCACTGTTGACGGCTTGCGCTAGCAATTTGAACTGCGAGCTAAACTCCGCTTTGGCTTCATTACCGCGCAAGGCTTGATGTTTTTGTCGTAACCGTGCTGACGTGGCATTCAGCATGGAAGAGACTTCGGTGGTGAGGTCGAGAATACGCGTGGCTTGCGTCGGATCATCGGTCTCTATCTCTGCCACTTCTTCGGTAACCAACGCTAACTCAGCCCGCACTTGTTCCGTTTGGGTTTGCAGGGCATTGAGCTCGGCGGTTTTATCCACGGTCTGCAGTTTGTCTTCAATGCCGTTGATCGCCTGTTTGTACGGGCGGTAGGCCTTCTCGTTTTGCAACAGTTCCAGCAGCAACAGGTTCATCGCGTGACGCTGTTCGGCCAAGGTGTCGAGCATCGCTTCGACGGGCGCATCGGGCATGTAGCGGAATTGGCGCAAGGCCATCACGTTGCCCACTTCGGCTTTCAACTCTGCCAACAGGCCAAGCAGTGTGCTGGCTTCATCACGCGGCGCCAATTTAAGGCGACCGATGAGGGCGTTCACTTCCTCGGTTTTGGCAGCGAGTGCAGATTCAGCATGCTGCTGTAACTGACGGACTTTGGCAAATTCATCAATGATAGAATCAGCCGTGCCCATGACGGCCGTGACGGCTTTGTTGAGCCCCAGCGCAGCGGTGTTATCTAACCAGTCGTAATGATCCAAGGTGGTCTGACAGGTTTTCAGTAAGGCTTCAAACGCGTTCTGGCTCACTTCTTCCGTTTGCGCCAATTGGCAAATGGTCAGCAGTGAGGAGAGGGCACGCACGAGTTCACTGTTGCCCAAGTTGGCCAAGAAAGGATCGGCGCCTTGTTTATGTTGCTGGTGATGGTGAGCATATTGCTCTGGCATCATGAACGGGGTGTTCCAAATCCGTAGCGGATGGATGGTTGAGGCTTCCGCATTTTCGGAGACGCGGAACATCAACATGCGGCCATCGGGGTACAAGCTGCAACCGTGGCTATGCATGGGGGCAGAGAAGTTCTTTTCAATCAGGTTATAGACATAAATGACGTAATAACCTTTGTCGACATTAAAGAAGTAGTACAGGACATCTTCGCCGTTAGGGGAGGCGATTTTTTGGAAGAAACGCAGCCCTTGCCACTCACCCTCAAAGTGTTTGTGCTCGCCACCGGATAAAACATACCCGCGGGAATATAATAGGCCGTGTTTTTCGGGCAGGGCTTTGCCGCTGATGCTTAATGCATCGGTACGGGTGACCTGCTGATTAATCGGGTTGTAGACAAAATAGCGTGTCTGTTTTTCACGGTTAGGCAGCACTTTAAGCACGATAAGATCGCCGACAAACGCATAGCTGATTTCAGCATCTGCCACACTTTGATAGGCGTCTTCGACGGGCTCTCGGTATATCCCTTGGCCTTCATCGGTGTTGTTTTCGATCTTGATGGTTAAATCGCCACCGACACACTCAACAAACAATTTATCGGCAATGGAAACATGCGGGTGTTCGCCATTGATGTGATCGTTACGCCCTGTCGCGATCCACTCAAAGTCATGCTGCGGTGCGTCATTGAGCGAGACGTGGCCGAGGCTGTCGAGGTAGCGCACGCCTTTGCCGCTGATTTCAAACCGGAAGACTTTGCGATCTTCTGATCGCATGCCGATTTGGAACGCGATATACAGGATCCCTTCTTGACGGGAAATTTGGGAAAGGCGAGCGTCTTTGTAATAGGTGAAAAGCTCGGAGAATTCATGAATGAATTGGGTGTCATTGAGGAACGATGCCTCAAGTTGCACGGGGTCAAGGCGGTAGGTACCGTCGGTTTCATTCAGGGTATAAACGCCAAAGACATCACTCAGAGATGGGCTGGCTTTTAACCCGACATAGACATGGTAGCCGAACAGAATTTGGCCGTTCACTTGTGCCATATCGACCGGAATACAGCGAGCGTCTGTTTGTACGTTGGCTTTCCCAATCAACGCGAAGTCACTGCCGCCGAAGGTCTGCTGGCGTTTAAGGTTAAATTGCTGGGAAAGGTCTTTTAGGTTTTCGCCTTGTTGGGAAAGACGGGCTTTGAGTACTTCGTAAGCCCCTCCTTCGCTCACGGCATCATCAATCGCATTATGAGTCGTTTCTGTCACTGTCTCATATCCTTAGAGAAGCACACCCTCTAAGCGAGGGTGTGAGGTGATTTAATGTGATGGTTTACAGCCTTGATCAGTTATCAAGGGAGGAGCCGTTGTTGCCAGACAAGCCTTTTTTGAGTGACGCCAGTAATTCGTTTGCGCCCCCTTTGCTATTGAGCATATTGGCGATGGCGATATTGCTGATATCTCCACTGTTCACATCGGTTTTTTCTAGGATATCTTTCAAGTCTTGCGGCAAGCTGCGCTCGCCACTGATGTAATCTTTCACCAGCGGGGCCAACACTTCCGATTCCTTAAAGCGGCTATCCATAGCAGCAGAATCAATCACAGTACGGCGCAGTTGTTCCATGCCTTCACCGCCGAACAGTTTAATGTCTGCGCCAGCCAGTGCATTCGCCAGAGCTTTCGCACTTTCTGTTGACACTTCTTGCTGGGCAGTGATGCGGGCCATTTCCAGATCTTTTTGCTGCTGAAGCTGCATAACCCACTTGTCGTGTTCACGGGTCTCATCATCGTATTGTTTCGCGGCTTCAAAGCGGGCAGTTTGTGCTTCAGCTTCTGCCAAGCCTTTCGCACGGAGTGCGCCAGCTTCTGCTTCACCGGTTGACTGTAGGGTGTAAGCGTGTGCTTCGCCGGTTTCTTTAATGGCGATCGCGCGTTCACGTTCCACGCCCACTTCCGCCATGCCAGTGGCACTGATGTGCTCTTTCTCAGCCTGTGCCATACGCTCTTTCGCGGCGGCTTCACGCTCTTGTTTGATGTATTGGGCTTCTGCGGCTTTCTCGTTCGCGATGAACTCGGCTTCTGCCTCTTTCGCTCTGACCACGTAATTGGCTTCTGCTTGACGGGTTTTCACTGCCAGTGCATTTTCAGCATCACGGGTGCGGATCTTCAGTTCCGTTTCATTTTCAATGAGTCGGCGATCGGCTTTCTCTTTCGCGGCTTCTTTTTCGGCTTTCGCAATCACCAACAAATCAATTTGCTTGGCTTCGGCTTCCGCTTCGGCTTCGATCAGGCGCACTTTCTTCAGGCGATTAACCTGCTCGGTGGCACGTAGGTTTTCGGTTTCTTCTTCTTCGCGTGCAATCTTACGTTCGATCTCGACACGTTGAGATTTTGTTTCCGCCACGGACTTCATGGCTTCTTCAACGGTGGTCTCTTTTTCCATCTCTTTTTGAGCCACTTCAGAGGCAGTACGTACTTTCTCTGTTTCAACGGCACGGTTGAGTTCTTCTTGTTGAATCGCCACTTGGCGCTGGTTCGCGATACGGGTCATTTCGACTTCCATATCCACGCTTTCTTTACGCTTAGAAACGGCTTCTTCAGTCTCTAGCTGCGCTAATCGTTCCGCGCGCTCAAACTCTTGGCGCTTTTCTTCCGTCAGTGCATGCTCTTGCGCTTGAATAATGTCGACTTCACGGCGCGTGCGGGCGATGCTCTCTTGCTCTTGTTTGTCGAGCTGCAGGCGGTTCGCTTCGGCTTCAACGTCTTTCTTACGGATAGACGTACGCTCGTCCTGACGGATAGCGTTCGTTTCAGTGTTTTTCACTGACGTGATAGAGGAAATTTTGCGAATACCTTCTACGTCCAAAATGTTGTTTGGATCGTGTGCATCCAGTGCTGTTTGGTCGACTTTGTCGATGACCACGTCATAGATTTTGAAGCCGTCCATCTCGCTGCCGATCACATTGACCACAGCATCACGGAAGGTGCGGCGATTCGTGAGCAGCTCTTCAAAATCAAATTGCTTAACGGCGGTTTTCAAGGCTTCAGAAAACTTAGGCTGGAAGTGCTCCTGTAGACGTTCAATGTTTGATGCGCCATCAGCGGTGATCAGCTTGGCGACACGAACAATGTCTTCTTCTTCATGGTTAACGCCAATGTAGAAGTCCACTTTCAGGTCAGCACGAATGTTGTCTTTACAATGCAGGCCTTCGTATTCTTCTCCTTCTTGGTCTTTACGGCCGCTACGGATCACCGAAATTTTCTTTCGGGTAATATCCATGTATTCAGCACGGTTAATGATCGGCCACACAAATGCGCCGGTCAGTGAGGCACGGGTGCGATCTACTCCGTTAATAATGAGCGCTTCACCTTCATTTCTTACCTTCCGGTAACGAGAGGTTAAAAATAGCAAAATGACGACGAATAGCCCCACGCCCACTAATATAAAGAAAATGCTGGGGGTGATTTCCATTTCCATTACCGACTCCTTCAGTTTAAATGAAATGTATTGTGTGATTTGAATGTATGCGCGTTAAGAATAAAAAAGGGTTTTTGTTATTCTGTGATTTTTGATACCAGGTACCGCTTTGTGTTGTCGTCCTGCGCGAGAATAAGGACTTCATCACCATATTGAATGTTTTCATTGAGGTTGTTGTAAATATCGATCTGAATTTCATTACCGGCCTCGGTAATGATGCCTTCGCCTTGTTCGCTATTGACGATGGCACTGCGTACGAATGCGCGCTTACCTTCAATGGTCACGACAGCAAAGCTGTTTTCTTTGCATAACAAGGGAGCAAGGGGGCGTAATAGCTGGGCAGATAAAAACAGTGCCACGTAGAGCACCACAACCAGTGTAATAACGGTGATACCGTCAATCATCAGCCCCGAGAACTGCCCAAGCAGCAAACTCTCAAGGTAATACGCCATCACGGTCGCTAAAAAAGTACTGATACACAGGGTGATAGGGAGCGGGATCTGTGCGATGACAGGGGGGAGAAAAAGTGTTGTCGCCCATGATCCATCCATGTCACTGCTGTTGGTGTCTGAGATATTGAGCATTAAATCAATGATCATCAGTAATGCAAACACGCAAAATGGAATAAAAAAAACAGCGACGGGGTAAGACAGTAAAACGGATAAAAAAGAACTCATATTCTTATGTTTCCATTACATATATTAGCGGTGTGAGCCGGTAGTTTATCTGACTAAACGGTAACTTTTAACGGCTTGTCTGTTTTTTTAGAGTCTACTTCTCAATTTTAGACGTAATGCATTGCTGATTAAAATGGAGAAGAAACGTGTCGCGAGGGGATATGTCGAGTATTACTGCGCGTATTGTATAGTGTCTTTATTATCAATAATGACATTTATTTCCAGTGTTTATTTATGGCCATATTATTGTTAAACCCATCACTATCAGTAATGGGTTATCAGGTGACGTGTTATTTACGACGGTGCGTCTTATCTATTTACTTTTGCAATATAGGATAAGTTGCGGGAATAGTGTTTCCAAGGTAAGCCATAGCCCATCAGTAGGTCGTCATTGATCATCTCATAGGCGAAATATTGGGGTACAGGAATCGCCACCCGTCCCGGTTTGACAAATAAGGTCGCGACCGATAATGACTTCACGTTAAACCCTGTCATCACGTATTCCACCAGCCGTTTCATGGTCCCGCCAGATTCAATAGCATCATCAATAATAATGACATGTTTGTCGGTAATCGATACGTGCGGGTGATACACAATGTCTGATGTGTTATGTCGGTCACCTGGCGTATGGGGGCAGGACAGGGTATCCATACAAACAGGAAATGTCAGGGCGCGCACAAGATCGGCCGTGAACAGAATGCCGCCCGGTACCACCGTGAGCACCACGGCTTCTTCTCCTTGAAAAGCGGTATTCAATTGCTGGGCGACGGTCTGTACGCCTTGTTGGATCTGAGCGGTGGTGAGTACAACGTCACCTGCGTGGTTTGGTGTCATAAAGACCTCGGTGAAAAGAGAAAGAAGAATACGGAAGAGAAAAGCCGCATCCCCCCCGTGCAATACACGGGAGGATGCATAAAAGGATAGTCAGGCCGGAAAGGACGCGTTATGCCTTTTCGGTAACAGGTTCAGCTGCGGTGGCCGTTTCAGGAGCCGCTTCCGGGGTGTTGTGTCGGCGATTCAGGCGCTCTGTGGTCACCAACATGATGAGGCAAAGCGCCAGTAAAATCAGTGGGAACAGAGTAAAAGAGAGCGCCGTCATGGTGGCGCCCATCAACGGTGGCAGCAGGGTGGTGCCCACATAGGCACAGGCCATGGACAGCCCAATAATGGCTTGTGATGCCGCTTTGCCAAAACGTTGCGGGGTCAGGTGGATCGTATTGGGATAAATGGGCGCACAGCCCAAGCCAACTAACATTAATCCGACAGGGGTAAACGCCGCAGGGAGCGGTAACAAGAGCGCGAGGACGCCGGCCAAAATAGTCAGTAAGCCGATGCGGATCAAGGTGGCGCTAGGAATGTGGTCGGCAATAAAGCCACACAGAAAACGGCCGCCAGTGATCCCAAGGAAATACATGGCTGTCCAGAACGCGGCATCTGTCGGCGCCATGCCTTTTTCAACGGTTAGATAGCTTGCTGCCCACAAACCGGTGCCGGCTTCCAGCGAACAGTACGCGCAGAACATCAGCAGTTGCAGTTTTACGCCGCGAATGGATAACGCCTGACGGTTAGTGATCGGCGAAGCGGTGGCTTCGTCGTCGTGTGGTGTCGACCCCGTTGCTCGCTGCCACAGCGGCAGTGACAAAAACAGACCCGCCACTAAGGCAAATTGAATGTAGGACAGGCTAGCATACCCGTCGCGCCAGCCGCCTTGTTGGCTGAGGAACATCGCCATGATCAGCGGGCCGGCCGTGGCACCGACACCCCAGAACGAATGCAGGTAGTTCATGTGTTTGGACTGGTAATGCAGTGCAACGAAATTGTTCAATGCGGCATCCACAGATCCGGCGCCTAACCCCAGCGGGATCGCTAATAGCACAATGATCCACGCATGGCTGGCGACGGTGAACCCCAGCAAGGCGAGGGCGGTCATCAACACACTGATGGCAACGACTTTCCCCGGGCCAAAGCGGTGGATGAGTTGAGTGGAGAGTAAGCTGGAAATCACCGTACCGGCACTGGTCACGAAGGCAATGACACCGGCAAAGGCGAGATCGGCCCCTAAGTCGTGACGCATCACTGGCCAGGATGAACCTAATACCGCATCGGGCAATCCCAAGCTGATGAAGGCGAGATAAATGATAACAAGAAGCAGGATCATGGGTTGTCTTATCGCAAGTAAAAAGAAAGTGGACAGAACAATACGTTCACTTGATAGGTAAAAATAGACGTATACTGCCCAAAACTATAACGATCCTACCAAAGTGCTGAGCGGGTCAGCCTAACTACGCTGTATACCGCCACGCGGCGCAAACAAGGAATGCACACCATGCAGGTTTACCATATTCAAACCGCCCCCGATGGCAGAGAGCTCACCCCGCACGGATCCGATGATTTTCCCTTTGCGTTTTATGATGAGCGTTTTTCTGAATTCGTCACCGGTGAAGTGCCGTGGCACTGGCACGATAAGATAGAAATTGTCTGGGTGGTGGAAGGCGTGACGAAAGTGGAATGCTTGGGCGGCGCCGACATTTTGCATCCTGGGCAGGTGATTTTCATCAATGCGGGGGCTCTGCATAAGTTGACCAGTGTGGGTGATACGGATTGCCGAATTTTGAATGTGGTGTTTGACCCGCGTTTGATTGGCGGGGCGGTCTTTAGTCGGATTTACACCCAATATGTCGCGCCCGTGATCAAGAATACGGCGTTACAGTGTTATGTCTTTTCGCCGCAAACGGCTTGGCAACAACAGGCGATCACGGCACTGCAGGTGATGTTTGCCGTGTGTCAGCAAGCCGGTATCAGTGGCGAGACCGAGGATGCACTGGGGTATGAGTTGGCGGTTACCCAGCATCTATTGGCCTTTTGGCAAACCTTCTGCACGCAGGATCCTGCGGTGCTGGCCAAGCGGCGTGTGTCGTCGGTGTGCGAACGGCGTGTACATACGGTGTTGCAGTTCATTCACCTGCATTATGCCGAGCCCCTGTCGATAGCCGCGATCAGCCAAGCGGCAAATATCAGCGAAAGTGAGTGTTACCGGCTGTTTCGCCAGACGCTGAAATGCTCCCCTAACCAGTATGTGTTGCAGTACCGCTTACAACAAGCGATGACCTTATTGTGTGAAACCCGCAAACCCATCACGGATATTGCCTATGAAGTTGGCTTTAACTGCCCTGCGTATTTTACGAAAAAATTCCGCTTAGCCTTGGGACAAACCCCGAAAGCGTTCCGTCAAACCTGTAATGCATAGTGATGAATATCATACCTGCCTGTTTGTGATCACCGTGGCTTTCTGTGAATAAAGCCTCGGTAACGGCGGTGTGCACAAAGCGTGACATCGCATCAAACACCGTGATCCTGCCTCTCATAAAGACCGATATTGGCGACTTGCTTCACAGAATGCAGCGTCTTTTTTTCAGTATGGTGCCTGCCATAAATAAGACACGACATCCAAACCCGACAGAGGTTGGGTGCACCCACTTCCCCACCTAAACCTACTAATAAATTGAAACGTATAAAGGGATATATCGGTGAATTTTACTCTCTCTGCGGTGGCCAAAGCGGTGCTACCAGTGTGTTCTGCTTTTGTGATTATTGGCTGTAACAGTAACGATACGCATACGCCTGATGGCTATTTTGATACCACCAATCCACCCGCAATTGATATTACGCTGCCAAAAACGGATGGCCCACAAGCCGCGTTGCCAGAAAGTGGCGCGGTGCCACAGCCAGCGAAAGCGGCAGACAATGAAGCCGTGATTTACATGGTGGCGAAAAATGGCACGGCGGCCAATAGCTTCCAGCAACGTCTTGCTGAAACACCCAATTATGCGCAATACAGCTTGCATGTGTGGAATAACGGCACCTGTGATCGGGCGGGTGTGGTCAATGGTGAGTGGGGCAATGCCGCGATCATACCGGAAGGTGTGGATGAACACGGGCCGTATTGGCGTTTGCCACTCAAAGACGGTAACACCGATTGTTTGAATTTCATCCTGCGAGATGACAAGCTCAACAACTTATCAGGGGCAGATGCCAAGCTCGTCTTTGGTGAGATCTCGGATCGTACGGCCTCTTATGTTTCGGGCAGCACGAAAGCTTACGACGAACGCGGTGATGCGTATGTGCAATTGTTTGGTATTGCCAATGCGGAAGCCCACCTCGTAAGCAGCCACCTGTTGCTATGGGATGGTGTCGATCAGGCCGATGAAGTGCGCTTGTATGTGTCTTTGGATGGGAAACTGCAGCCGAATGATAAAGGGTACTATGATGCGGAGTATGCGGTACTGACACCGATTGCGTTGCCTGCCAGTGTGAAAACTGCCCAGCCGCATTTAGCGGGCAAAACCGCGTATGCGATTGATGGCGATATCGATATGCGTACCATCGTGAAGGCGCAAATGGCCGTGTTGGCGGTCGATGAGAAAGGGACCGTGATCAATGGCACCCAAGTACAGCCAGCGACGGCATTTGATCAGTTGTTTGCTTCTGCCGCCAAAGACATTGCGCTTGGGGCAACGATTGAAGACAAGGGCACCCAGTTTGCGGTGTGGGCGCCATCCGCACAAAACGTGGTGGCGGTGCTGTTTGATAACGACAAGAACGAGTTGGGCCGCCTGCAAATGGCGTATGACGAGGCCTCTGGTGTCTGGTCATTGCTGACTGACAAAGCCCCTAGTGGTACCTACTACCGTTACTTGGTGGATGTGTTCCATCCCGTGTCAGGTAAGGTGGAACATTACCAAGTGACCGACCCGTACTCATTGAGTTTGTCGATGAACTCCACGTTCAGTCAGGTGATTGATTTAAATGATCCGGCATTAAAACCGGACGGCTGGGATGATTTGAAACGCCCTGTGGCACAAACTAATCCGGCGGAATTTGTGATTTATGAAGCCCATGTGCGTGATTTCTCTGCGCTGGATGCCTCCACGCCAGTGGCTGACCGAGGTAAGTTCTCGGCCTTTACTCAGCGTGATTCCGTGCCGGTGAAGCATTTGAAGTCACTGAGTGATAACGGCGTGACGCACCTGCATTTACTGCCGATTTTCGATATTGCCTCGATCAATGAAAATCCGGACGAAGTGGCGAACATTGATGAGCCGTTCAGTAAGTTGTGTGACGTGAACAGCGCTGTCGCCTCATCGCCCTTTGGTCAGTACTGTGAGTCAGGATTACTGATCTCTGAGGTGTTTGATCGTGTGGCAGAAGGTGACACAAAGGACAATCCGGCGGTACAGGCGTTAAACCGTTTTGTTTCGAGCAGTGACAGCTTTAACTGGGGCTACGATCCGTTCCATTACACGGTACCTGAAGGGTCTTATGCCCGTCATGCCGAAGGCCCGCAGCGGATCAAAGAGCTGCGTGAAGCCGTCATGGCAGTGAAACAAGACATCGGCATGAACGTGGTGATGGATGTGGTGTACAACCACACCAATGCCGCCGGCCCAGAGGCGCGTACCTCGGTATTGGATAAACTGGTGCCTTGGTACTATCAGCGTTTGAATCCGATGACCGGTAACGTGGAAAACTCCACCTGTTGTTCAAATACCGCCCCAGAGCGCGCCATGTTTGAAAAACTGATTTCAGACTCGCTAGTGGTGTGGTCGCGTGATTATAAAATTGATGCGTACCGCTTTGACTTAATGGGCCATCACCCGTTGTCACAAATGCAGCGCTCGTTGCAAGCCGTACAGAAAGTGGATCCGCAAACGTATTTCTACGGTGAAGGCTGGAACTTCGGTGAAGTACAAAACGATGCTTTGTTTGTGCAAGCGACGCAGCCGCACTTAGGCGGTACTGGGATCGGCAGTTTTTCAGACCGCTTGCGCGATGCGGTCCGTGGCGGCAGCCCGTTTGATGGCGGTAATACCCTGCGTGAAACCCAAGGTTTCGGTAATGGCGCGTACGTCATGCCTAATGAGACCAACAAGGTCACACTCGACAATGCGTTGCACTTGGCGGATCTGACTCGTTTGGGCATGGCCGGTAACCTGAAAGCCTTTACCTTGATCGATGCCACAGGTAAAGCGATCAAAGGAGAGGAGATGAACTACAGCGGGCAAGCGGCCGGGTACGCAGAAGATCCGAGCGAAATTCAGAACTACGTGTCTAAGCACGATAACCAAACTTTGTGGGATAACAACCAATACAAGATTGGCTATGACGTGTCGATGGAAACCCGTGTTCGCATGCAAGCGGTGTCGTTGGCGACCGCCATGTTGGGTCAAGGCATGCCGTTTACCCACATGGGGTCAGAGTTGCTACGCTCGAAATCGATGCAGCGTGACTCGTACGATTCGGGTGATCGCTATAACATGGTCGACTTTACCTTGCAGGACAACAACTGGGATAAAGGGCTGCCACGTCAGGATAAAGACGGATCAAACTATGCGTTGATTGAAAACGTGATCGCCAATACGAGCGATAAAGCGATCCCTACGCAGGCGGACATGGCAACCATGGTGACGTATTACCAAGAGTTAGCGCGTTTACGTCAGACCTACCCGTTAATTACCTTGGGTAAAGGGGAAGCCGTCATCAAGCGTGTGGATTTCCATAATACCGGTAAAGATCAAACGCCGGGTCTGATTGTGATGTCGATTGATAACGGTAACACCAGCGGGACGGATATTGATCCGACACTGGATGGCTTGGTGATCGTAATTAATGCCACGAATACGGAACAGCAGATCCCATGGGCGACGCCATTACAGCGCAGTGCGCAGCACACCAGTTCGCTGGCTGCCGATGCGCGCTTTGTTGAGGGCAATATGCATGTACCCGCCTGGACGCCAGTGGTGTTTGAACTGCCGCGTGCCGCCAGTGGTCGTGCTGCGGGGATCCCTGTGACAGCGAAGTAACGGTCTCTTTTACTTTCAGTATTTCAATCTATTAACAATAAAGCCCTCGACAGAGGGCTTTATTTTTTAGCTGAACAGCAACGCGGTGTTCGCTGCTCGGTGATCAGAGTTCAGTGATCAGTGCATTTTGCGTTGTGCAACGCCACGCACTAAATCTTTCCCTTGCTCAAACACGTCTTTGGTTACCCAGCGTGCCACTAGTACTTCGTGCTTGTTGTTGAATGCAGCAACAAAATGACGGCCGTCAGCATTGTTGGTTGCCATACCAACCCCTTCGATATCTTGTAAACCCAGACCGCCTTTTTCAATCGAGTCTAAGAAACGCGCCAACTCATCGAGGTTGTCGATAATATCCAGTTCATTATTCATGTGTTTTGCTCTTTTTTACGACGATTTATAGCTGATACACCGCCGTTTGAGGGACAGCTCTCGGGCGGGTTGGAATGGGTGTACTTTACAGGTGACGCACACAGATTGGAACCCTACCACGATGGGCCGGCAGAGCAGGGTGAAAGATAACGCGCAGGATAGCGATAGCGTGAACCGGTAGGAATAAAAAAGAGAGGCCATGACAAAGGTGGCCTCTCGGTAATGGGGGGCTTTCAGGATAGTACGCGCAGCACTTTTTGTGTTTGGTAAACCACGTTGAGCCCATCATCCACCCAGCAATCAATCATTTCGCCTTCCATCGGTAATTCGTCGAGATCTTCCGCGATACCGAAAAGTCCATTGTCCAGTTCTACAACTACGTCCATTTGTTGTCTCCTTTGATTGAGTGAGCATGTTGGGTGATGGTGGTCACCGCTTTCCTTACAGCGACTATATGTGAACAAATGGTTAATGCCTATAGGGAATGTGTAAAAAAGTGGGGCCCAGCACAGAAATCAAAAAAGATACCTTCCACGCATGCGTATTATGTGTGGAGAGAAACGAAAAGAGAGGGGCGGCGTTTTTCGATGAGAGATGAACGTCTTTCATTATGTAACATGGATGAGAATCGTCAGCGATAAATAAGAAACAGTTCAATAAAGCCTTGTTTTTGTCTTGTTATATTCGACACACTTCAAATTCTTCTATGTCGTGATCGTTTGAAATAATTCATCTAACTGTTATCTTAATCGAGCTTTGTTAATTTCATCAGACGCATCAATGGCTGTATAAATAAAATATATCGGTAAATGGAATGCGCGATTAACAACAAATAATGTTAATCCGTTTCTCCAAGTAAATAAGTGCTACCCAGATACAGGCTGGGTAGGCTATTTATTGCTTTTATTTGTCAGCATGATTATTCAGTCATTCATCTCTGTCGTTATATGACGATATGGATATTTATTATAAAGAAAGAGTATCAAATGAAAGTAAAGATGTTAGCAGTATCCATTGCTCTTCTTGTTTCTGGTGTGGCACACGCGACAACAGATAACCCATGGTATGCCGGTGCACGTCTTGGGATCAGCCATGTGAGCGATCTTGGCGGCAGCTTAGAGCCAGAGGGTAGCAACCCTGCGGGCGGGTTCTTTATGGGTTACCAATCCACCCCATGGTTGGCATTGGAAGCGGGCTATACCTATTTGGGTGAAACCGATGTGAAAGGTTTCCCGGGCAGTTATCAAGCACAAGGGTTTGATGTGGTCGGTAAGTTTTCTTACGCGGCCGCCCAAGATGTTGACCTATTCCTGAAGGCCGGTAGTTATATTTACGACTGGAGTGCCAAAGGCCCGCTACAAGGGGATGATTCTGGCTTATCGGCGACCTTGGGTGCCGGTGTGGAATACTTCATTAATGATAACTGGTCAACCCGTTTGGAATACCAGTATTACGATAACGTGGGTGGCGCGACCATCCATTTCACAGGCCTGTCTTTTGCGTACCATTGGGGCGCCCCAGAGCCTATCGTGATCATCGAACCCGAGCCAATCCCAGAGCCAGCACCGATTGTGGTACCTGAGCCGGTGATGGTTGAAGTGGAAACAGTGAAAATTGTTACCCTTGATGAAGTGAAAGTGTTGGTGCCTTTTGCCTTTGACGGTACCGCATTGACCCAAGAAGAGCGTGCAAGCCTTGAGCCAATCGCTCAGCGTCTGCAAGAGAACAACATGGCCGTTGTCGTTGTTGTGGGTCACGCAGACAGCCGTGGTGCCAAAGCGTATAACCAAACGTTGTCAGAGAAACGCGCACAGGTTGTGGCAGAATCCTTGAGTAAAACACTGAATCTCGACATGAACCGCATTGTGGTTGAAGGCCGTGGCGAAAGCGATCCGATTGCGAGCAACGCAACGGAAGAAGGCCGAGCGCAAAACCGCCGGGTAGAAATCATTTCACCGGCCATGGATATTGAAGAGATCACCACGGAGTGGGTTGAGCAAATTCAGCTTCCTGAGCAGGTAGAAGACGCGACACAGCAGGTCACGCCAGACACGACAACGGAAGCCGTCGCGGACGAACAAACCGACGCGTAATTGGCTGCATGAACATTACCGAGCGTTATTTTATCGCGTTCTAAAGGCATCAAAATAACAGCCGACAAGCCCATGAGTTTTCTCATGGGCTTTTTTATTCGGATTATTTGCTATTTTACGTGCTTGCCTCATGGTGAATAGTCTGTGCTAGGGGAAGGCAACATAATAAAAAAGCCACGTGTCTATTTACGTTTTGCCTGCTTTCTGGCACGTTAATATTGAATAACGTGCCAGAAAGCAAATAAAGAACACTGAATAAAACATACCCTGTGCAGCTAAGAATAAAATCATCAATAATTGATATTGGAATAGGTAAAGCATGCAAAGTAGTGATCTTCACGCGTATTTAAAGAAAATCGGGTTAGACGCCCTGCCAGCATTGAACGTGGCCGGGTTGACGGCATTGCATCGGGCGCAGCACCGAACGATTCCTTTTGAGAATTTTGATGTGGTCTTGGCGCGGGGCGTGTCTGTGGAGCCGGACGAGATTGTGCAAAAGTTGGTGTATCACGCGCGCGGCGGCTACTGCTTTGAATTGAATGGGCTGTTGCAACAAGTGCTGAAAACGGTTGGCTTTACCGCTCGTGCGCTGATTGGCCGAGTACACCTGACGGGAACGGCATCGGGGCGGGGGCATTTGATCACGCTGGTGGAGATCGATAACCAAGCGTGGATTGTGGATGCCGGTTTCGGCTCCGCGACCCCGCGCGCGCCCTTGCCGTTGGTATTGAACCAACCGCTTATGACGGACATGCAGTGTTTCCGTTTTATTCAGACGCCGGAATTCGGTTACATGTTGCAACTGCGTGTTGCGGCTGAATCTACCGATGAGTCCGCCGATGAATATACGTGGTCGAACTTATACAGCTTTGATTTGGAAGCGGTCTGTGCCGGTGATATCCGTTATGGCAATTTCTACAGTGCCAATGCGCCGTCCTCCGTCTTTGTGACGTCTCGCATCAGTGCGCTGCCGACTGAAAACGGTATCGTAACCTTGCTGAACCATACCCTCAAGCGCGTGGAAAACGGACACAGCGAGGCCATTGAACTGCCAGACGGCGACGCCTACATCGCGGCCTTAAAGACCCATTTTGGCATTGAATTGGATGCGACGTGTGATCAATTCCGGCCGATAACGGCGATTATGTAGATTTGCTATAAAGTGTTTCCTGCGCCTAGCCAATAGTTTATCGCCGTCGTCGCTTCTATGATAGAAGCATGAACTGAGCTTGAAGTATGGGCTTTGAAAAACAGAGCTTGAAACCCCGACTTTGAATGAATAAGGAAACGCGGCAATGCAGAAAATCATTCTTTTGACCGGCGCAACAGACGGTATTGGCTTGGAAACGGCACGCAGCTTGGTCTCACAAGGGCACCATGTCATTTTGCACGGCCGTAATGCGACTAAATTGCAGGATGTGTGCGCTCAGTTATCGGCTCTGCCGGGGGCGGGTAAGATAGAAACAATCGTCGCAGACTTATCCCGTCTGGACGCCGTTGAGCACATGGTGGCGGAGATTGCACAACGCTTTGGTCGGTTGGATGTGTTGATCAATAACGCCGGTGTTTTCCATGTGCCCGATCCTCGTTCACCGGATGGCCTTGATCTCCGTTTTGCCGTCAATACTTACGCACCGTATGTGTTAACGAAAGGGTTGCTACCGTTGTTTGATAATACCGGCCGCATTGTGAACTTGTCCTCGGCGGCACAAGCACCGGTTAATCTTGCTGCGTTAACGGGTCAGGCGAGTTTGGGTGACAGTGAGGCATATGCCCAAAGTAAACTGGCGCTCACCATGTGGTCGCGTTACTTGGGGGTAGCACAAAAAGACCAAGGGCCGGTCATTGTTGCCGTGAACCCGAAATCCTTCTTGGGCAGCAAAATGGTGAAAGATGCGTACGGGATCTCTGGCGGAGATTTGCGTCTTGGGGCGGATATTTTAGTGCGCGCAGCGTTGTCAGACGACTTTGCCCAAGCACACGGTGCATATTTTGATAATGATATCGAGGCCTTTGCGGCACCGCATTCAGACGCCTTGAACGATCAGCGCGTACAGCAGGTGATCGATACGCTGGACGCAGTTTTAGCGCAACGCTAATTTTCCTTAGCTTTCTCTTTCTGCTTCTCTTTACCCTCGTTGTTTCCTCTTTTCGTGCGCCGGTTTGACCGTGCGCGCGGCCTGTTTGTCTCCCTGATGTATCACCGATGAGGGGAGTTTGTCTTGTCTCTCAACTTCGTCGTCTTTCCATATTCAAGGTCTCCGCCGAGTGCAATACTTGGCCATTTCCCGTTCTGTCACCCCGTCGAGTAAAAAGGATTTTTCATGACGTCAGTGAGTATGCTTAATCCGGCAAAGACTGCCGAGGCATCACGCGATTCTCTCTCTTCTAACGCTGATCACACTCCCCAACCACCTTGTCCGATAGAACACATTGATGCCCTGATCGAGCAAGGTCAGTACCTCTCTGCGTACCAGTGTGCGGTCGCCGCATGGGGACCTCATTCGCATTGGCAGGATGATGCGCATATCGCGCGGTTAATCCGTCTGTTGCGCGGATTGGGGCGTCACCGTGCCGCCACGTATCTGGAGCTGAAACGTTATCGCCGTTGGTTTACACGCACAGGGACGCCACGGGAGGATGCGCGGGGGGAAGCTCGAGATGAAGAGATACTAAGCGAGGTGCCGCAAACGGAAGACCTCGACAGGCGCCACTCGGTCAAGCTGCGGTACTTCATGTATGTGCTGTCGCGCAAAGGGGCGATCGCCTGTTATGACATGGCGCAGCACGCGTTAGACACCGCCTGTTGGCATGCGGCACACACCGCCGACTGGCAAGTAGCGAAAGCGATCGTTCTGTGCCGGGTGCGTGACTTTGCCCAAGCCCATGCGTTGCTTGATGTTGCCAGGCAGCAACCGGCCACCGAAGAGTGGGCGGAAAACGTGTGTATCCGCGCATTGGAAGAGGAAGGACGCTGGGAAGCGGCCCTGACACGCGCAAAAGCCCATTTTGCCGATACACAGTGTCCCTTCACGCTGGAAATCATTGTGCGGTTACTGCAAACCCAAGACGGCCCTCAAGCTGCATTAGCAGCCTTGTTGCCCCATCTGTCGCGCTATCAGAGTGTTGCATTGTGGCAAGAGGCGGCCAACACCCACTTTCAGCTGCAGCAATACGATGACGCATTGGCGTGTTTGGGCGAGGTGGACGCGTTACAGGTGATGGGAAAAGACAAGGGCGATGCGTATGCTGACGGGTTACGTAGCCAACTGTATCTCGACACGCGTAATTTACCGGCCGCAAAGGCGGCATTACGCCCGCTGAAGGATGGCTTTTCCGCCATCGTGCGGGCGCGATTAAGCAGCATTGAATCCTTATCACCCGTGCTTAAACTGGCGGTTCCCCATGTCACACAAAAAAACATGACCTGTGCGCCGTCCTCGCTGGCTGCCGTGGTGCGTTTTTGGGGGCAACCGGCCGATGAAGATGCCATTGCGGAGCAGATCTGCTTTGAAGGTACGTCAGATACCTTGCAGCGTGAATGGTTGATCGACAACGGCTGGCGCTATCTCGATTTTGACTTAACCCGGGAGGCCGCCGAAACCCTGTTGGCGCGAGGAGTGCCGTTTACCTTGGTGACGACCCAAGGGATGTCATCACACTTACAAGTCGTGAAAGGCATCGATCGCGAAGCCGGGTACCTGTATTTGATGGATCCGTCGGTGAGCATGGAAAGCAAGATCCTCACCGAAGAAACGTGCCAGTTAGAAGCGGTTAATGGCCCCCATTGCCGCGCGATTGTTCCGGTGACGCAGCCGCATTTATTGGGTGGATTAGCATTACCCGCCCAAGCGCTGTATCCCCTTCGGCATGAACTGGATGCCGCCGTCGAGGCACAAGATGTCCCCCGTGCTCAAGCCCTTGTGCAGCAGTTAATCGCGTTAGCCCCGACACACCGCTTAACCCTGCTGGCGCAGCGTAAACTTGCGGGGCTGCAACGTGATGATGCTGAGATTGAACGGGTGACGGATCAATTATTGGCGCAGTACCCCGACACGACCTACTTAGTCATATCGAAATACCATTGCTTGCGAACGCGTCTTGGTCACCGAGAGGCTTATCAGTGGCTATCGGATCAGTTTAAGCGGGTGAGGAACGTGGAGGTATTTACCCTGCTGCTGGAAGATAGTGCCGCCGCAGAGACGGTGGGCAGTGAGGATAATAAAGACCGTGAAGGCAATGAAAGCCGTGACGCGATCGAAGCCCTCGCCAAGCGGGCTCAGATATGGACGAGTGCCGAATACTTCTGGCTGAAAGGCCATGATGCGTGGCGAGAGGGAGATAAAGACACCGCTGCGCGTTTGTACCGCTGGGCGTTATGCTTGGAGCCCTCGCAGGAAGCCTACCTGCGCAGCTATTACGTCACGTATTTGGATCAAGGGCGAGTCGATGAAGCGCTGGCCACCTTACAGGAACTCTTTGAAGCCTCTATTTTGGTGTCTGCCAGTATGGCGTATTCCTTGTATCGCGCCTATTGCCTGAATAACGAAGAGCATGTCGGGCTGGCGGTGCTGGCACGGGCGTGCGAAATACAGCCTGATGACACCGCATTGATCACCTATTACTTGGGGGAATTGGGGCGATTTGGCCTGTGGGCACAATTTGACACCGCCTATGCCCAGTATGCCGCGCCGTTGTCTGCGGCTGACCGGCTGGCAATATCGGCCAAACAAGCCTTTGCGCAAGGCGACAATGCCCTCGCCATTGAGCGCTACGAAGCCTTGTTAGCGTTACAGCCCGGCAATGACAACGCGGTGGATTGTTTGTTGGAAAGCTATCACCGTGCGGGGCTGACAGATAAGGTACATGCCTATTTGGCCACGCAACGGGCACAAAAGGGCGATAGCTTGCGAACATTGAACTTGTTGGTTCAGCACTCCCGTGATGACAAGGCGTTGATTCAAGCATTAGACATTATTACCGAACGGTATCCATTGGAATACCACAGCGCACGGCGGTTGGCGTATTTTCGGCTTGCCGCCGATGACATCGATAGTGCAGAACGCATCAGCCAACGCTTATTAGACAAAGACAGCCGTAATGCAGACAACGTGCTGTTGCAGGCAGAAATTTGCCTGAAACGGGAGCAGTGGGCGCAAGCCAAAGTCCATGCCAAAGCCGCGATTGCCTTTTCGCCGAACAGTGATGCAGCCTTTGAAGCATTGATGCGCACGCATACCGCGCCGGACGAGCAAGTGGCAGCGATCCGCGAATTTGGTGAGGCGCTTAAACGCATCCCTAATGCCGACGACGGCGTATGGCATTTCTGGCAGGTGGCCGGTCACTGGTTGGACGCAGATGAGTTGCGGGCGTTCTGTGATGCAATGATCAGCCGTCACGGGCAAAACTGGTGTGTTTGGGTAGTCAGTGCGTACCAGCGGGAGCAGGCCGGTGACATGGAACGTGCGATTGACGACTTGGCACAGGCGGCGAAACGATCGCCGTTAACGGCGCGTATCTTCGGCGAAAAAGCGCGTATGTTGTCGAGTATGGGGCGTTATGATGATGCCACGCCGGTGTTTGAGTATGCCATCACACTGTCCCCGGGCTGGCCTTTTTTAGCCATGGAATACAACCGGCACTTAGAGCGCATTGCTGAGCCGAAAAAAGGGCTGGCGGTGCTTGAACGTTGCCGACAATTTAATGATGACGACGGTGTGTTGTTAGGTCACCTTGCCGACAGTTACCTGAACGATCATCAGGAGGCCAAAAGCCTGACGACCTTTGTTGACGCGATAACCCATCGGTTTTACTACCCGTGGGCGTGGGACAAACTGTACCGGCTCAGCGAGCAATTGGATGATGGTCAAACCTGGCGCACCTTGCTGACCACGAGACAACAAACGCACCCGAACCATGTGGATACCTGGCTGATCGCCGCGCAACTGAGCAAGACATTGGCAGATCGCCTTGAGCATTTGCAGCGGGCTGTCACATTGGCTCCGACCCATGTTGAGGCAAACCGCGATCTGATGGAAGCCTATATGGCGATGGGTTGCGAGGACGAGGTGTACGCCCTGATCAACAGCGACAAATGGGATGGCCGCGCGCCGTTGTCGTTGGCAATCAAAAAGCCGATGCTGTTGTTTGACCGAGGCGATTATGCGCAAGCATTGGTGATATTAACCGGCATGGTTACCCGCAATCCACGCTATGAAGCCGGTTGGTTACTGCGAATGCAGTGTGCCCTGCGCGGTGATCAAATCGCAGAAGCGCTCGCGTGCGCAGAGGCACTGGAGGTGATAGCCAGCAATGATCTGGAGGCCTTGTATGAAGTGGGCTGTGTGTATGAACAATACGGTGATGCGCGGCAGCAAGGGCGTGTTTTGACGTTATTTGAACGTGCTTATGCGATTGGCCCACAGTACAGCAACATCGCGTTCTCCTATTTGGATCGCCTGCTTGAAGAAAAACAATACGTGACGGCGAGGCATGTGGCCAATGCCATGGATGCGCATTTTGCCAAGCCGTGGATCGACGCACGGCGGTGCGAAATCTATGCCGCGCAGGGGCACCAGCAAGCCGCCATTGAGGCGTATCAACACATTGTCGCAGCAGGGGAAGACGCCGCGTGGCTGTATAATTATCCGCTGGCTTGGGCGGATAAACAGCAACAGCCGTCACTGTTTGCAGCGTGGTGGCAGGTGTTAGATCAGGCCATGTTACAGCACGATGCCCCGTTCACGCCCGCGGCGGCAGAGGTGTATGCACAGTGGTATAAAAAACAGCATGGCTTGCCGAGTTTGCTGGCACTGTTGGATAGAAACGTTGAACCGGCTATTTGGCGTGCATTTTGTTCTGCCTATTTAGAGGCGCTCAGTCAGAAGAAATCATTGCCCGCCGCGGGTTTTTGGGATCGGTTTGATGCGCGTATTTATCCGGATATGGATCTGGCGAGCCAGAAAGGGTTAGTGCTGTTACAGGCGGAACATTATTATGAAGCCAAGGCGCATTACGCAAAAATGGGCGTGGCGGACAATCCGGCAGTGCCGGGGTGTGCGCTTTACCATTGTGCGTATGTGTGTTCAAACACCAAAGATTACGCGCTGTTAGAAAAAGTGATGTCGCCGTTTTTATCTCGACCGAAAGATGGTTGTTATAACAACGGATTGGTGTGGTACTGCTATGTGCAATTGCGGTTGGGTCAACGTATCGATCCGGACGTCTTGAGCCAAGTTACCGAGCAGGGACTGACGTCGTGTGAAAAAAGTATGTTGGCGATCCTGCAACGCGCGGTTAGCTTTGATGCAGATCGCGATGCGGGGGCGTCATCCAGCATTGAGTCGCTCACGGCGATGCCGAGCAGTTTCAAGTTGAGTTCTTTCGGGGTGATGGATCTCAGTGAGGCTTATATCCGTTATTTGTTGGCGAACAGCACCGGGAGTTGGTGGAAAAAAAGCCGACTCAAACGACGTTTGCGCGCACGTTTACGTCAGTGATGTGTGGTGCCAATAAGACAAACCGCATGACGCAGCATTGTGCATTAATGCGGTTTTAAATTACGCGTACACCCGTAATTTCATGATAAATAAGTGTTAAGTGGGTTTTATTGATTTTTTTATCACAGTGTATTGACCGTTTTGTTTCGGAAGCATATATTATTTACACGAACTGCCTAACGGAGTTCGCTGTTCCATTGCCTTTCGCCTTAACAGGGATACGGTGATGGAAAAAATCATCAATGAATAATCACATGTCCCCGCGCAGTATGGCCAGAGGAATGTGGTTTCACGACTCAGTGATGGGTTGCAAAGACAGTATCGTAGACGCAATCGCGAATTTACGGTGTCGTAAACTGTCTTGCTGTCATGACTGAGCTATTGCTTTTTATGAGGATAGTAGTATGCGTAATAACGATTTTGCCCCCCTATACCGCAACGCCATTGGTTTTGACCGTTTGTTCGACATGATGGAAGCGAGTGCGAAGAAACCCCAGTCTGGTGGTTACCCGCCGTACAATATCGAGCAAAAAGACGAGCATCATTACTGCATTACCATGGCAGTGGCCGGTTTTGCTGAAGCACAGCTTGAGATCACACAAAAAGAAAACATGCTGGTGGTCAGCGGTGTCCGTCAAGCGGAAGCAGACAAAAACTTTATTTACCAAGGCATTGCTGAGCGTAACTTTGAACGCAAATTCCAATTGGCTGATCACGTCAAAGTGTTGAGCGCAAGCCTCGAAAATGGCTTGCTGCACATTGAATTAGAACGTGAAGAGCCTGAAGCGATGCAACCCCGTAAAATTACCATCGGTACCCACGCCTGATCCCATCGCGAAGGCGATGCTCACCGTATTTCAGGCGCGTGTAAATGTCTCCTTTCGGCGTTGATCACCCCGTGATGACCTCAACGCCGTATAAAGTGATGACGAATGTCGAAAAACAGGTCACAATTACGCCGCCTGAACAACGGTGATAGTGCATCCCTTATCCTGTCATGGGAGTGATGCCAAAGATAAGGTCATGAAGGGGCAGTGTGTCTGCGGCTGAAAAGCCCGCCACAGGCTGTGATTTCATGAGACATAGGGCGTTAGAGTATGACTCTTACGCCCTTTTTTTCAGAGGTGTTTGTTATGTCACAACGCGATTATTATGAAATTCTAGGTCTCGCTAAAAACGCGTCTGAAAAAGAGATCAAAAAAGCGTATAAGCGTTTAGCGATGAAGTACCATCCGGATAAGAACCCGGATAACCCGTCTGCCGCTGATCAATTTAAAGAAGTGAAAGCGGCGTACGAAATTCTTAACGATAAAGAAAAGAAAGCGGCTTACGATCAGTTTGGTCACCGCGCCTTTGAACGCCCTGATATGGGCGGTGGTCGTCAGCAGTACGGTGGATACAACGACTTTGACGACATTTTTGGCGGTGCCTTCGGGGATATGTTTGGCCGTGCTCGCGGTGGTTCGCAATTTAATGGCTTTGGTCAGCGTCCACGCCGTGGTCAAGATGTGATCTTCAATATGGATGTCGATCTGGAAGAGATCGTGCAAGGCTGCTCAAAAGTGGTCGAATTGCCGATTTATGAAGGGAGCGTACAAACCACCAAGAAGCTGAACATCAAAGTGCCTGCCGGTATCGAAAATGGCGGCAAAATCCGCTTGGCGGGTAAAGGCGAACCGGGTGTGCAAGGCGGCCAACCCGGTGATGTGCTGATTCAAGTGAATATCCGTCCGCATCTGCGTTTTACCCGTGAAGGGAATAACTTGTTGTGCGCGGTGAAAACCGACTTCGTGACTGCCGCATTGGGTGGGCAGGTTGAAGTGGTGACCATCGACGGTAAACGTGTGAACTTGAAAGTGCCTGCAGAAACCCAGACAGGCGGTAAATTCCGCATGAAAGGTCAGGGTGTGACCGACCGAAACGGTCAGGCGGGTGACTTGCTGATTCAAGTGAATATTGAAACCCCGCGTAACCTGAGTGAACAGCAAAAAGCCTTGCTTAAAGAGTTCGCTGCGCTGTAAAAGGGACACGGTGTAATCGCCTTCTGAAAGGTGGGTTTATTGTATTAAGAAGCAATGGTTGTCCATTGCTTTTTTTATATCAAAAAAACAGCCATCATGCTTTTTTGCGATACCAATCACTGATCGATATATTGCGCATGTATATGCATATGAATATACATATGGTTGTGTATTGTGTGAAGCTGAAGGATGGCAATAAATCATGGAGAAAATGCGGATTGGCTGAGAGACCATCCTTAACATGGCGTCGGTGGAATACCGGTGGATTGAATCATTAGCGTTAGATGGTATCGAGCAGCAAGAGATCAATGCGGTGATTCAACGGTGTTTAGGTGGGGATGCGGAAAGTGCCGATATACTGCGACGTATTGCCCTTAAGCAGTGTTCTCCGAATGCCTTACTTGAGTACCTTAACCATACTGAGGCTGCCATTTAGTTTTCTCATCGCCTTCCTTTATTTACAATGTAAATTGCTTCGCATCTAATATCCTTACATTAATTATGTCTATTTGGTGTGTTTTATGCTCCGTGGGCACATCTTCTTGTTGCTCACCGCAGAGAAACCCTTACACTACACATCCCAGACTGACAAAACTGGTCATACCATTAATTCAATTCTTTGTTGGTGTAAATGTGCAAATGACATTTCCCTTTTCCAGAAATATTAAACTGACGCATATATCACTGTTTTTACGTGCAGGGATCTTGGCGTTTTTTCTCCTGTCTGTGGGGTATTTTAGTTATAACGTCCTGCATACACAGCGCCTGCTGAAAACCGTTGAAAGCCAGTTGAATACCCTTTATTCCTCGGTGCGCCGATTTGGTTCGTACTACGACAATGCCGACAGTGTGGTGTTGGAGACGGGTCAATACAGCCTGAATAACGTGGGGTTGTTGATTAAGTCAAAGAATGGCACCAATGTGAAGTGTCTGTCGAATGGGATCAATAAACTGCGCGCACAATTGGAAAACAGTGCCGCGGATAACATCTGGACCATTGCGGTGTTTGATAACCAAAGTGCCTATGGTTACTTCGATCCGCTGCGTCCAACGTATGAAGCCGCTTTTAAGCGTTACCGCAAAGAAGATGTGATGGAACGCATTGTGATGCGTGAAGGGCTCAATGAAACGTATCGCCAGTTTTACGGCTGTAATATCCGTATGAGTGAGCCGTACGATGAAGACGGGACGGGTGTACGCATTCGATCCATTTTTTACCCGATCCACAATCAGAAAAAGTTGGATGCGGTGGTGGTCGTCGATATTAAAGACACCTTCATCAACACCATTATTGATCAGTACAACCATGATCAATATACGGTGATCAATCGCGGTGCAGCAGGCAGCCTTTACAGCCGCAAACTGCAGTTGCCGTGCTCTGATATGGGAACCATTAAGGTGGGTATCGCGTTTGTCGATGTCGTGAAAAAAACCTGGTTACCTGCTTTGTTGATTGCCTTTTTGTATTGTGTCGGCATGCTGCTATTTGTGCGCAATAGTCGCTCTTTGCAAAAAGATAAAATGACGAACTTTTATCGTCGTGATTACTACGAACCGCGTTTGAAAAAGCAAAATGACTTTTCGCTGTTAATCATTGATATCGACCATTTCAAATCTATCAATGATACCTACGGGCACAAGAAAGGGGATGACATTATCACCCAGTGCACCAAGCGTATTTTGGGCTTGATCCGTCAGGATGATGTGGCGATCCGCTGGGGCGGTGATGAGTTCATTTTGGTGTTCAACAATATGGGGCCGGGTAAGTTAGCCGATAAAGGTGAGATGATCCGTGCCGCTATTGCCGATCAACCCATTGCTGACATGGCCGTCACGATCTCTGTCGGTGGGGTGTATGCGCGTGATACGCCATTCTCACAAGCCTATAAAACGGCGGATGCCGCCTTGTATGTCTCGAAACGAAAGGGGCGCAATGCGGTGACCGTTGCACAAGCATAACCAGACCCAAAGCCTCTTTATATAAGAGGCTTTCTTTTCCCCGTTCATACCGCAGAGAGACACCCTTTCCCGTATCGCTTTTCCCCTGCATCGATTTTTCGTATCATCACCCGGCACTTAAGGCGAAGAAAGTAGCTATACTCACAAGGTAATACAGTGAGTTACTGGTACGGGGCGCTGATTCACAGGCTGTGAACGTTGAGCAAAAGAAGAAGGGATGCAATGGCAAACGAATACCGCAAGGATACGCGAGTTTCATGGGCACCATTACGTGCCGTTTCATTCAGCGTGACACTGTTCACCGCATGCGGTGTGATGGCGCAAGCGACATCGCCGCCTGCATCGCCACCGACGACATCTTCCGTCTCTTTAGCGTCATCTCTCTCTTCCTCTTCATCAATGGCAGTATCGTCTTCGTTGCCTGCGAGTTCACTGTCTGAGCATTGGTCCAATTCTACCTGGGAAGAGACGGCATACCCCGATAGCGTGTATGACTCGCCGTATAACGTGGCGTTGTTTTCCGCGGAAAACGGCGAAGATCAGGCGCGATTGTGGTCGCAAACCAAATCGATTTTCTGGTACGGCGTGGGTGTGGCGGGCTTTATTGCCTTGCTGCCTGAGGACATTTCTAACTGGGACACCAGTGATGACCGCCTGTTTGAAAAATGGTGGGACAACGTACGCCAAGGCCCCGTGTGGGATCGCGATGTGTGGTACATCAACTACATCGGCCACCCGTATTTCGGTGGCGTGTATTACCAAATCGCCCGAAAATCGGGGTATCGCCAGTGGGATGCATTTGTCTATTCCTTCCTGATGTCGACCTTCTATTGGGAATATGGCGTCGAAGCCTTTGCCGAAGTGCCTGCGGTGCAGGATTTGGTCGTCACCCCCGTGTTGGGGTGGGTATATGGGGAGTGGGCGTTTAACAAAGAGCGGGAAATCATTCAGCGTGGCGGGCAAGTATGGGGATCTGATTGGGTGGGAGATACCGCCCTGTTCTTGCTCGATCCGGTAGACAGTCTCGGGCGCGGCGTGAACCACCTGTTTGGCCGTGATGTGATCAAAGCCGGTACCGGCTATCTCAGCATGCAAGAGGTCGAACTGGCAAACGGTAACACGGATACCCAAGTGAACCTGCAATTGCGCTATCAGTTTGGCGAAGGCGACACGACACCGGCCATGCAACGCCGCTACACCATGACCCGCCCGATGAGCATGACTGATGATCCGGTAGATACCGGCATCGTCGGTTTTTCGTTGGGGACGCGGTATCTCAACTTGGATGAGGCATGGGGCATTGAAAACCGCTGGGCGGCGACCGCCAGTTTAGGGTTGTACTTTACGCCCGCCTTTTCAACGCGGCTGAGCTATTCCCGTATCGACAGTGACAGTCAACAAACCGGTGAACGGGTCACGTACGAAAATTACAGTGTGGATGCGCAGTATTATTGGCTGACGGAGAACGTGGTACGCCCGTATGTGACGGCCGGGATCGGGGAAACCTTGTTGGATTTAGACCGCGGCACCACCACTTTTCAGTTAAATGCGGGGCTTGGTCTGCATTATCAGTTTCATCGCAAATGGGCGCTCACCTTCGACTGGGTGCATTACTACAGTACTTCGCGGGATACCCATGATGATTTGTTTGCCGGCCAGTTGGTGTACCGGTTTGGCCGAGGAGAGCGGTAAAGGACTGTTTCGAGTGCCGAGTGCCGAGTTGCGAGTCTCGGGTTTCGAGTATCGAGTTTCTAGGCTCTAGGAACCAGGATCTTATATCTCGAAACAAAACGCGCCCTGTCAGGCTGTCTGACAGAGCGCATTGCGGTTTACAGTATCGCAGCTAGAGACTGCGTTGCTGTTAATAGCGGTAGGTAGAAAGCGAATTACGCGAGGGTGATTTTCGCAATACGGCGTTTACCGACTTGGTAAATCGCGCTGCCTGCCGCCGGTACCGCATGGGTATCTTCCACTTTTTCGCCATCGCACTTCACCGCACCTTGCTTGATCAGGCGCAGTGCTTCAGAGGTCGAAGCCACTAAGCCAGCCTCTTTCAGCAGGTTCGCAATCGCCAAACCGTGTGGCAGGGCAATGGCTTCTAAATCGTCTGGCAGCGCTTGATGCTTAAAGCGGCTATCGAACGCTTGCTCAGCGGCGTCTGCTGCAGCGGCGTCATGGAAACGGGCCACAATTTCTTTCGCCAGCAACACCTTCACTTCTTTCGGGTTGCGGCCTGCGGCCATTTCGGCTTTGAATTGCGCAATTTCAGCCATAGGACGGAACGACAGTAGCTCAAAGTAGTTCCACATCAAATCATCAGAGATCGACAATAGCTTGCCGTACATCTCGTTAGCAGGCTCCGTCACGCCGATGTAGTTGTGCGCCGATTTAGACATCTTCTTCACGCCATCCAAGCCGACAAGCAATGGCATGGTGATCACTACCTGTGGCGTTTGGCCGTGTTGTTTTTGCAGCTCACGTCCCATCAACAGGTTAAAGGTTTGGTCGGTGCCACCCAGTTCGATATCCGCTTGCAGCTCGACAGAATCGTAGCCTTGCAGCAGTGGGTAAATGAACTCATGAATACCAATGGCACGGCCACCGGCAAAGCGCTGTTTAAAATCTTCACGCTCTAGCATACGCGCCACGGTTTGGCTGGCGGCCAATTTCAACATGCCTTCCGCACCCAACTGTGACAACCAGTGTGAGTTAAACACGATGTCGGTTTTGGCTGGGTCTAAAATCTTAAACACTTGCTCTTGGTACGTGCGCGCATTGGCTTCCACTTGCTCCGTCGTGAGCGGCGGACGCGTTGTATTCTTGCCTGACGGATCCCCGATCTTACCGGTGAAATCGCCGATCAAGAACATCACGCGATGGCCGAGATCTTGAAACTGGCGCAGTTTATTCAAAATCACCGTATGGCCAAGGTGAATATCAGGCGCGGTAGGATCGGCCCCTAATTTCACGCGTAGCGGGCGATTGAGTGCCAGTTTTTCTGTGAGGGCGGCTTCCGGCGTAATGCTGTCAACGCCACGTTTAATTTGGGCAAGGCTCTGTTCAAGGTTCATCAAAATGCTTCCGAAAAAAGGTGAAATTCCGTCATGACCGTTATCACGACGGCCGACAATCAAGAATGGGCTTGCAAGCCATGGGCGTGGCGTTTGCGAATAATGGCGGCACGAATGTGGTCATAACAAAAGTTGTAGACGAAGGCGTACACCGCGATAAATAACGTGACACCGATATCCATCATGAAGGCATCCAGCAAGCTGACAGACAGCAGCCAGGCCATCAAAGGCACAGTGAACAATAACAAGCCGCCTTCAAAAGCAGTCACTTGCAGTACTCGCACAGCGATACCACGCGTCTCACGTTGTCCCGGAAAGAAGCGGTCGAAAATGGCGTTGAATACCATGTTCCAAAGCATAGCGACCGTCGCCACAGCTATCATTGTTCCTGATAGGCTGCTGACGGGGTGATCGGTGAATACCATCAACCCTAAAACGGAAAAGGCAATGGCTAAGGCTTCAAATAAAACCGCGTGGAAAATACGTTCAAACACTGACATAACTGTGACTCTTATAATTGGGTGTTGCTCAAAGGGGATAGGATACGGATTTCAGTTACGAGGAAAAGTTAGCAGCTATCACGAAGTGTGATACCTTTTGCGGTGAGAATAACGGTAACGGGCAGGCGAGAGGATAAATCATGTACAGTTTTGAACAACTGAAAGTCTTTGTGACCGTGTGTGAATGCGGTTCGTTTTCGGCGGCGGCCCGCAAATTGAAACGGGCGCAGTCGGGGGTGAGCCAATCGGTGTCCAATCTGGAAATAGCCCTTAACCAAACCTTGTTTGATCGCTCAGGCAATTGGCCGGTATTGACGGCAGCGGGAAACGCCTTGTTGCCCATGGCGCAATCGGTATTGTTACAACAACTTCGGTTAGATCAAAAAGTGATGGCGTTGGACGCCGACGAAGAGCACGACCTGATCATCGCCATGGATGAAAGCCTGATAGAGCCGCAACTCTTGAGCCGATTGGCGGTATTGGGTGAACAGTTTCCGATGACCCAAATTGAAATCGTGTCTGCTTCGACCTTTGATATCAAAACCATGATCAGCGATGGCGATGCACACATCGGGGTGGTGTTTGCCGATGGCACCATGCTGGAAGAAGCCGAGTTTCGTTCATTGGGTTACAGCCGTTTTGTCACGCTGGCGGCGCCGTCCCATCCCCTGGCGCAGAAAGCCTCCGTCACAGACACTGACTTACGTACCTACCGACAAGTCGTGCACCGTTCTTCCACCGGGCAAGAGTTGTGGTTCAGTTACGCCATCAGTACGCAAGTCTGGTATGCCAACACCCATCAGTTACTGCTGGATTTGGCCTCCGAAGGGATCGGCTGGGCGATTGTGCCTGATAGGCTGGCTGCGCCGTATTTTGCTGACGGACGCTTAACCGAATTGAATGTCGAGTATGAACCCGAAGGATGGGTGACCACCATTGATGTGATTGAATCGCGTCGTCACGCAGGCGGGCCCGTGCATCAAGCCGTACTGAAATTGCTCAATGACGCGTTTGAACAGCACCGTTTGTGATCCCGATCGGCGGCTTTTTCGGTGAGGAGGAGCGCAAGGTATATAGTTAAGAAAGAGTGATAGTAAGGATTAAACGATAAGGAGATCGCCATGTTACGCACACTGGGACTACTCACCACCCACGGGGTCGCGTTAGCGGCCGGATTCGCCTTGGGGGTATATGCCCTGCCTATATTGATCGCCCCCGACGCCCCGCCAGTGAGCATGATCAGTGCCACCGCACAAGATGCCCAGTTTACCGCCACGTTTGATAAAGATCGCCAAGACAGTGATTTCCTCCATTGGGGGGAAGGGGAAGTGACTATCGGCAATGAGGCCATCACCTTTGTGGGAGAGCTGGCCCCAGGGCCTGATTACAAACTCTACCTGTCTCCGGTGTATGTGGAAACCGAAGCCGATTTCAACGCCAACAAAGCCGCCATGTTGCAGATTGGCAATATTCAATCGTTTGATCGTTTCATGCTACCGGTCAATGCTGCGGTGGATATCGACCAATACAACACCGTGATTGTGTGGTGTGAGTCGTTTGGGCAATACATTACGTCTGCGCAATATCGGTAAAGGGAAAGTGACGGCGGGGAATGTGATCTGATCAAGTGTCATTTTTTCCTGCTCTGGCAGTATAACAGCAGGAGATAACGGTAATGCGAGGATGCGATGCGGCAAATAGATGACAACATTTGGGTTCATGAAGACAGTATGAACATGTTAGGCGCACCGTTAGGGTTGCGTATGACGGTGGTGCGTTTATCGCAGGGCGGTTTGTGGGTGCATTCCCCCACGGCGTTGTCAGCAGAGCTGCACGCACAAGTCGATGCCCTTGGCGAGGTGCAGTATATAATCGCCGCCAGTAATAACCACTGCAAGTGGCTGCAAGACTGGTGTGAAGCGTATCCGGAAGCGGAGGTGTATGTCAGTGCCGGTATTCCGTGTAAAGTCCCGTTGAGCAACTACCATATTTTGCAGCAGGGGATGGAAAATGTGTGGGCGGCGGATCTGACGTGGGAAACCATGCCGTCAGTGCCCTTGTTCAATGAAACCGTATTTTTCCACACCCCCTCACAGTCGTTGATTGTCACCGATTTTATTCAGCATTACCCCGAACAGGACGGGTATGACGGCATGGTCGGCATGATGACTAAATACGTGTTTGAACCGATAGGCTTCAAAGGCTGCTGCGTTGCCCCGCCGCTTAAAATGGGGTTCACCCTGAAAGACAAACCCGGCTTCCAGCGTTTTATTGAAAGCATTCAAGCATGGGATTTCACCCGCATAGTCGTGACCCACGGTGAGATCATCGAAGACGATGCCAAGTCAGTGTTTCACGACCTTACCCAGCGTTTTCTGCAATGACGGCACTTTTTCGCAAAAACGGCCTGATGTGATGTGCGTTTTAGCAAAGTGATGCCGTATTGAGCGATTGATTAATCTTTTTCAAATTAGTCCTTTACAGCGCCGCCGTTGTTTCGTATTATCGCCGCACTCAGGAGAGATGGCTGAGTGGTTTAAAGCACCGGTCTTGAAAACCGGCGTGGGTTTATAGCCCACCTAGGGTTCAAATCCCTATCTCTCCGCCACATTCTAGAAATCGGGTTTACCGGGTTTCATACAGAATTGGAGCGGTAGTTCAGTTGGTTAGAATACCGGCCTGTCACGCCGGGGGTCGCGGGTTCGAGTCCCGTCCGCTCCGCCAACACAACGAAGCCTCAGTCGAAAGACTGAGGCTTTTTTGTATGCGTTGAATTTAAGTTCGCCCTGCGGTCGAATGAGTCTTGTCGAAATAGCTCAGTCGACATAGCGAGATGATCTTGCATCCGATTTTCTTCGCCTTTAAACACACTTCACAATCATTTCTTTCAGCCCGTAGTTGGACTTTTCTGTTCATCATCGATAAGGCATAGTCGTCACTATACCCTGACGCACGAACACCGTGAGGCGGTAGTGCCCTTTACCAAGACACCCACACTTTTGTAATTTTCTGCCCTGCGTTCTAGGCTTCCTTTATCATGGATGAATCAAGGAGCCAGCCAACATGCCAAGGGCAAGGAAAACGCAAGTCAGCTTGACCGATACACCGTATTATCACTGTGTATCGCGTTGTGTGAGAAGAACCTTTCTATGCGGTAAAGATCCGTTAACGGGGCAGAGTTTTGAACATCGACGAGCATGGGTGGAGCAGCGATTGCTGTTTCTTGCAAAGGTGTTTGCGATTGATCTCTGTGCTTATGCAGTAATGAGTAACCACACCCATGTGGTACTGCATGTGGATGCTGAACAAGCCAAAATGTGGTCACAGGAAGAGGTGATCACCCGCTGGCATCGGGTGTGTAAGGGCAACTTTCTGTCTAACACCTGGCTGGACGAAAACCTGCGCAGCCAAATGGATCGCGCACAGTTACAGGCGGTCGAACGTATTGCCGAAGATTGGCGGAAACGGCTGCATGACATCAGTTGGTTTATGCGTTTGCTGAATGAACCCATTGCACGTCAAGCCAATAAAGAAGACGGCTGCACCGGACGTTTTTGGGAAGGGCGATTTAAATCTCAAGCCTTGTTAGATGAAGCGGCACTCGTTGCTTGTATGGCTTACGTTGACCTTAACCCTGTTCGGGCGGGTATCGCGACAACGCCAGAATCCTCAGCCCATACCAGTATTAAAAAGCGCGCCAATGCTGCCAAATCAAGCTATCAACCAAAAAACCTACTGCCTTTTGTGGGTAATCCCCGAGCCAATATCCCTAAAGGTTTACCTTTTGTGTTTACCGACTATTTATTACTTGTCGATGAAACAGGGCGTGCTGTTCGTGATGGAAAACACGGCTATATATCAAAAAACGCATTGAATGTTATTTCTCGTCTGGGCCTGAGTGAAGAAAATTGGTTGGAGTTAGCCTGCCATTTAGAGCAAAACTTCTCTGGTGCGATTGGTAAAGAACATATGTTGCGAGAGTACCATCACCATATTGGCCAGCAACGAACTCAAGGGGTAAGCGCCAGTCGACGGCTGTTAAGCGTGGCCTGATAAATCACATTGACTGCTTCATTTCGACTAGCCATTTGGCTAGGTTTTGTCGTGCAAAAAATTGATGGAAATCGCCATGTAATAGCACTGAGTTCAAAAAATAGGGATGAAGAGGTTCGAGGGTAGGGGGAAAGGGTGAGAAAAATAGTCGTCGAAAAGAGGAGGCGGTTAACGGGTTTTTATCATGGGTGTCATTATAAAGTATGATTTCTCGTCTTGGCCTGAGTGAAGAAAATTGGTTGGAATTAGCCTGCCATTTAGAGCAAAACTTCTCTGGTGCAATCGGTAAAGAACACATGTTGCGTGAGTACCATCACCATATTGGCCAGCAACGAACTCAAGGGGTAAGCGCCAGTCGACGGCTGTTAAGCGTGGCCTGATAAATCACATTGACTGCTTCATATCGACTAGCCACTTGGCTAGGTTTTGTCGTGCAAGAAATTGATGGAAATCGCCATGAAATAGCACTGAGTTCAAAAATATGGATGCAGGATGTTAATGGAACGAGGGAAAGGGTGAGAAAAATAGTCGTCGAATAGAGGATGCGGTTAACGGGTTTTTATCGTGGGTGTCATTATAAAGGAGTTATAAGCGTCTTAGACCGATCCCCAAATTTTACGTTATAAAGACAGTTTTGTGGGTCAATGCAATGCCTGTCATATCTTCGTTGGTCATATCTTCGTTACTGGGCGCTCCTAACAGTCGTGATGCTGCATTGTGCTTCAAAGCACACTGATATTCCGTTAATCTTCCTGTTTATTCGATTTATAGGTAAGAAGATGATCGATCACGTTACCATTGCCGTCAGTGATTTAGAACGAAGCCGACAGTTTTATGAAGACGCTTTTCGTCCGTTAGGATATAAACTCGCATTTGGCGAAGAGGGTAAATTCTGGGCCTTTGACTTAGGAAAAGGTTTCCTATTTGAGATATGCCGCGCTAAGACAAAAGGCGCTTTAACAAGCTTCCATATTGCGTTTCGAGCCGCGAACCAACAAATGGTCCACGAATTTTACGACGCCGCGCTTTTAGCGGGCGGGAAAGATAATGGGGCACCTGGACCTCGGCCTCATTATACAGAAAACTATTATGCGTGTTTCGTGCATGATCCCGATGGTCATAACATTGAAGCTATGTTCGACAAGTGGACATATTGATGGCGTTTTTCATGCCGTTTAGTTGCACTTTTAACGCCATTGTCGTGACATTAGCTGTGTATCGCAAGGTATGAGCCTGCCGCAATCATAACGCTGCCTGCACTTTGATTTAATCGCTGCTGTGCGTGCGGTGTTTTGAGCTGCTTTGCGATTCGGCTTGCACCAAAGGCGACCAGCATGACAGCGGACATGAGGGCAATGGATGACAGTACAGAGACAAGGAAAATGTCTTGAGTTTGTAAGGCGGTGAGATCAATAAACGTGGGCAAGAAAGACATGTAAAAAAGAATCACTTTCGGGTTTGATGCGGAAATTAAAAACCCTTGGGTGAAGCTCGCGAATGCGGCTGTCGTTCTTTGTTGCTCGGATTCTGATATTACTTTGCCTTCTACATGGGGTAGCGTTTGAAACATCTTGTACCCGAGGTAGATCAAATACGCAGCCCCTAAGTAGCGAATAGCGATAAATACGTGTGACCAGTTATCTGCAATCGTCGCGAGTCCGAAACATGCGAGCATAAGATAAATGAGATCACTCGTGATCATGCCTGTTGCTAGGATGAAACATTTTCGAGGGCCATATACCATGGCTCGCGCAAGAATAGCGAAAATCCCCGGTCCCGGGGTAATGCCAAAGATAAACATTGCAATGAAAAATGTTACCGCAGATTCAAATGACATTTCATTTATCTAAATAGACTGATAAGAATCCGAAAAATAACACAGAAAATCGGTCTAATCGAGAGATATGTATGACTAAAAAGGCATTTATGTTATCAATCTATGGCACGTCGAAATCATCAACGTTTTGCGGGGTAAGGCGTTGCTTGTGATGCCTTTGAAATGGATACTGAATATATATCTTACTCATTTATCAAGGAGCGTTGCGATGAGATTTGAAGCGGTTAGAACCGGCATCATTTTGAAAACAGAGCGATATCAAGATTGCCTTTCATTTTATTCGCGTGTTTTAGGTTTGAATGTTGTTTTTGAAAAAATCGACGGTGATTTTATTATGTCTGAACTTGCATTCGGAGATGCTTATCTTCTCGTTGAAACAGGCGGTCAATATTCATCAACCGCCAAAGGTGTCGACAAAAACCCGATAACAATAAGGTTTGATGTGACTGATGCACGTCAAGTCTTGGCACTGCTTCGTTCACAAGGGGTGAACGCTGATTATTATGAGTACGATTGGGGGAAGATCGTGTTGGTCTATGATCCCGATGGTAATCGCGTTGAATTTAAGGCTGAGCCATAACAAGCGCCTCAGCAGAGCCAACGATCATTATGCTGCTAGATCAGGGATGATGACAAAAGGAATACAAGGATGTTAAGTGAACAATAAAAAATGGCTTTTTGCCGCGATTTTGCTCATCGGTGGGCCTTCACTGTTGCCGTTCAGTTTAGAGGTTATTGTGCTGATCGAACTGTTTGGCGTACTGGGTTTATGGACGATATACGCATCTTATGCACAATACTTGGTGAATCACCCAACCGTAAAAAGCGCCCTGCGTGTTGCGACCAGTTGGGATGTGCAGCCTCAAATGCTTTTCCCTTTTCGCGATCTAAAAGCCTATCCACCGTTAGTCTTTCATATGCTTCCTGTGCAGAGCGTGCTGGTTTGGTCAGTCAATATTCTGTTTTGGGGTAGCTTGGCTGGGAGTGCCATGCTTTAAGCGCTTTAACAATTCATTGCCGTCAACGTGATTGACACGATGACGGAGGTGTTTATCTACTTCTCGACAAACATGTGGTTGGCTTTGGTCACGCCTCTGTCGTAGGTGCAGAATGTGTCGGTCGCCGCTTCGGTTTTGCTGTGAATTTTGATGTTGGTGATCACTTCCAGCGCGCCGGCGTCGTAGCAGGCTTGTTGCGCCGCTTTCACGATTTCTAGCAGGTGATTCAACTCACCTTTCATTGTGGTTTCCATCGCACCCACTTGGTAAGGCACGTTAGCGGCTTTGACGACTTCAATCGCTTTATCAACCACTTCAAAGTTATTCCCTTCTTTTAATCGAGGAATGACTTGGAACACGACAAAGACATCTTTCATTACAGGGTTTTCAGCTGACATTGGTGTTCAAACTCATGACGTTCGGTGTGTTGGCATGTTATCACTTTTTTGTGTCTGCACGAGGGAGCGGTGCGCATTTGTGTGTGTGGTTCTCATGTTGCAAGAACCTGAGAGTAACCCCTGAAATTTGATAAAAGCCGATGTACGCAGAGGGGGGGAGCTATTGTTTGGCGACTTTTCACGATGGATACTGAATATGTTCTTATTCGGTTTACTTATTGAGCGAGTAGCGGGAAAGGTAGGAAACGACGTTTTTCGTTTTACATAAAAAGGAGCGATTGTGGAAAAGCTATTTAAGTACCTGGGTTTTGGGCTGTGCAGTATTATAATATTCCTTCTAGCAGGATTATATTGGGTTTCCTCCAGCGCTATTGAACAAGAGGTAAACGTTGAACCTTTTCTTGCAGAGGCAATTCCGAAATTAACAGAATGGGAAAAGATACATTATCAAACGTTCATGTCAGAAAAAGCCTTTGATGAATTGAGCTCGGAACAATGGGATTTGCTGTTAATCAAGTTGTCTTCGTTAGGTCAATTAGAAATGGTCGGCAAAGAAAAATTGATAAAAATTAAAACGCTTTCTCCGGTAGGTCGTTCCAGCATTACTTATGCGTATTATCGCGTTCCTGTGGCTTTTTCTACGGGACGAGCTCATATCGAGTTAGGGTTGCAGCTTTCAGAGAATAAAGTAGAAATTAATAGGATAAATTTTTTGTCTGATATCTTGCTCCAATAGCGAGGTAAAGGCGTTCTCATGTTATGCCACCGGCCACTGCTTGGGGGGAATCATGAAAGTAGTAATTCGTATAGTTCAGGAGGAAAAACATGATTGAAGAACACGTAAGAGAGAGAGCGCCTGCATCGCACCGAAAAAGAACATGGGGTGCGTATATTAATGGCCGCTTTGAATGCCCTCTTTTTGCAGGTGCTCAATACGCAGGCTGAAGAGTAAGGGAACCGTATGAAAAAGTGGTGTCTGTTGGCGGTAGTGCTGACACCATTGTTGTATATGTTTTGGCTTCCAATAAAAATGTTGGCCAATTCTCTGTTACCGACGGAGTGGGTATCGCACAGTATCATGGCCGATATTCGTGAGAGTTTGGTCGATCAGCCGCGATTTAGAGGGGCTGTGGCAAAACACCAAGGGGCGGCAAAACGCTATTTATACAATACGCCCATGACGGCCTACACCACCTTTGATTTTGGACTGCAGGATGTCTATGCCGTGTATATCAATGCTGAGGGAGAGTGGGTGGTGCGATTGGGTTTATTGCCGGATAAAAACGCGGAAACTTTTTTCTCCCAACAAGTGGGCGGGGTGCTAGGTCAGGGGATTAATCTGGCGATGCAAGGAATCAATGCCGCGTTAGAAAGCGGCGTGTTATCCCCCATGCTTTACCACGTGACGGATAACCTAGAGACCAGTTTTAGTAGTGATACGTATCAGCCCGTCCCCCGACTCGTTCGCTAGGCATCTTGTATTCCTTTGAGCCGCTCACACAGTGTGCGCTGAATATCGCACTGTGTTACCGGAAGCTCTGCGTGTGTTAGCGTTTTTGCTGCCTGCCTGTTGCACATAAGGATTGGGCTGCTGACACTACACCTTCTTTTCTTGGCGGGATGTGAAACGACTCATCCCTACCTATAAGGAGGTGAGCGATGGCGTATGCCCCCGAGTTTACGCGAAGGGAAAAATTCATCCGGCTTGGCCTAATGGCAGCAGCCATGATCGCGACGTATTTCTTTTTTGAATACTGGGTATTTCCGTTTGTGGAGGCATTGGCCTCACAACCGTATTGCTATGAGTATTGGGGGATGAACGGGGCAGAGTTCTTGTTCATGTGGATCCTGAGTGCTTTTCCTTTGGCCATGAGTGCCATCCTGTTCGTGATGTTGTTTCCTATCGGCAATCGCAGTTGGCAAGAAGGCCAATACCCGCCATCTACCATGAAGGTGTATAAGCCCACGGTCATTCAGCACGGTTTTATTGCGCGCGTGAGAGCAGGGGTGTGCATGGCGATACCCATCTTGCTTTTACTGGTGGGGATCGTTGGCACAGTACAATGGCAGTCTTATTCCTTTGAAAAAGCCGATGTTGCCACCGTAGAGGAAATGGCCGCGTGCCCGACCTAACGCGTCATTAGCTGTTGAACAAGAAAGCAGGCGAAGAATAAGGAGATAGACGATGATACCGACGTTGCAGGGGAAGCGTTTGACGTTACGCCCCATCATGTTTTCTGACCGCGAGGATTTATTTGCAATCTATGGCAATGCCGAGGTGATGAAGTATACGGATGAGCCGCCGTTCCCAGTATTAGAAACCGCCGATCAGATGTTGGCCAGCGTCACGGCCCTTGAACGTGCTGATGCGTCGTATGAATGGGCTATTACTCTCGTGTCTGATGGAGCATCGGATAAGTCGACGGATACGCGGGAAAAGATGATCGGTACCTGTGGTTTGCACAGTTTCAATGATGATCGCACGCAGTGTGAAATAGGGTGTATGCTCAATGCGCACTATTGGCGTCAAGGGTACATGACTGAAGCCTTACAGGTGTTGATGGGTCATGCTGCTACATTGGGGATCTCAGAGCTATGGGCTGATATTGATGTGGCCAATGTGGCATCAATTAGCCTGTTTACCCATTTAGGGTTTATGTATCAGCGAGTCAATGAGCAGGGCGACCACTTGTACTCTCATGATATGACCGCACGGTAACCCCCTGTGTTAGGAGAGTTGTCACGGTTAAAAAAAAGCGCGCAGTGGTGACTGCGCGCTTTTTAATGTGTCAGAAGTCAGTAAGTGATTACTTTGCTTCGATTGCTTTTTGAACAGATGGACCAATCTGGCGCTTACGTGATGTTACGCCATCCAGTACCAACCATTCTGCGGTGTTTTTGCCTTTGAATGCAGCTTGAGCAATTTTCTGATCGGCGCTGTCAATCCATAGTAGGTTGCCTTTCTTGTTCTTGGTGTCGATAACTGCAAAGAACAAGTGATCCAAGCCTTTCGCTTTTTTATGTGCTTTCATCGCTTTGATGAATTCAGCTTTACGCGCAAGCAGTTGATCCGCTGTTAGCGTTTCCGCTACGCCGATACCCACTTTCTTACCGCCGTAACCGAAGTTTTTGTAATCCAGTGTTAGGATTTCTTCTGCGCTCACTTTGCTGAGGTCAGATTTTGCTTCTAGCATCTTCTCACCAAAGGTTTTGATGTCTTTAATGCCCGCGACTTTCGCTAGTTTTTCCGCGTATTGACGGTCAAAATCTGTCGTTGTTGGTGAGCTAAATACGACGGTATCCGACAAGATACCGCCCAGTGTCGTACATGCGATGTTGGCCGGTAGTGTCACGTTCAGCTTTTCTGCACGGTCAGCAAGAATGGTCGCGGCTGAACCCCAAGGACGGATATCAATCGCGGCCACTTGTGTCAGGTTCACTGGGTTACCGCCAATCGCGTGGTGGTCAACAATTGCCACGACATCTTTTTCTTTCAATGACGCGTGTAGCTGGGTTTTCTGGTTGAAGTCAACCAAACCAATCGCGCCCACTTTCATGCTGCTTAGTGCAACCGGTGCTGCTGCTTTACAGTAGTCCAGTACAAACTGGCTTTCTGGGTTAATGGCTTCTGGCACGGCTGCCGTACCGCCATAGATGTGTGCTGCTGCGATAGCAGAGGTCACGGTGTCAGTGTCTGGGCTCATGTGGCCGGTCCACACCAAGTTATCCGTGTTGTTCGTTTTCGGTGCAGACAGTTCAAAAGCCAGCGCAGGTGCGCTGAACACTGAAACAAGCAAAGCGATATGAGAAAGTTTCATAGCAGTTCCGTATTTGCTGTTCATTCATTCAATGAATGAAAAAGAATCAAATTGTTATGGTTTGAAAAGTGTTGTTACAAACGGCCGACATAGTGAAAGAGCAACGCGATTACGCCTAATGTCATTGCCATATTTTGCGAGTCATCGTTGAAATATCGATGTTAAGAATATGAAAAATATGACCTATTTGACTTACCCCTCGAAGAGTTGTTGATAGAGTAATCAATTGTTGTTCATATACCGTACACCCGATGATGAAACCGGAGAAAGCAGGGGGAGAATGGCGGCTGAACGTGACGGTTTGCTGACAAAACGATGAATAATTAATCGGTAGGTTCGTTCTATTGATCTATTGAAACAAAGTCCCTGCTTTTTGTATTGCAATTACAGGGGGTCGGATGTAAAAGGGATCATCTTATCTTATCGGATGAACAGCGTGGGTACGTACCGACTGTTTCGGGTAGTTTTACTCTTTTCAGTAATGGCCATTTTATTTGGTCAGGGAAGCGTGTCGCCTGCATTTCGTGCGGTACAAAATGTCCCTTTGTACGCCTCGTTGTTTAGTGCCAATCAACTTGAAAGTCTCGGGTATCTTCATCCCAATCTGCAGCAAGCCGCGTTACTGAGTCGGCTGACGCCGCGTTTAAATACGCCGCGCGGTAATTCGACCGTGACTGAGCGATTGGGAAATACTTCAGAGCCTCCGCGCGTATTATTGTGGTTTGAACAGGCATGTAGCCTGTTACTCGCCATGGTATTGATCCCGGTGTTGCTGCGGATCAACCGTATGACAGCAAGTCAGCATAGTGTCGAATGGCACGATGCGAACTTGCTTTATCGCTTTATCCATACCCGCTAGACACGTAAAGACTGCATATTGTTGGGTTGTGTTTAGGTTGATGTCTCGGAGTTTTTTATGTTTGATTCTATTTTTTCTGTGTTGATGTCCCTCTGGCATCAAGACTTTGCGGCGCTATCGGCGCCAGGCAGCGCGAGCCTTGTGTACTTAGTCGTGGGTGTCTTAATTTTTCTTGAGAGTGGTTTTATTCCTGCGGCGCCGTTCCCGTGTGACAGCGTGGTGGTGCTTTCCGGTACGTTGGCTGCGGTTGGTGTGTTAGATCCGGTGCTGATCATGGTGTTGATCATGGTGTGTGCGGCAACCGGTAGCTGGGCGGCGTACATGCAGGGTAAATGGCTAAACCGTTTGCCGAAAGTGCAAGGCTGGGTGAATGCGGTGCCTGAGCGTCGCATGAAGCAGGTTGATACCTTGTTAGGCCGTCATGGCTTGGTGGCATTGTTCTGCGCCCGTTTCATCCCTGTGGTACGCTCATTGTTACCATTGATGATGGGCATGCGTGTGAATAAAGTCAGCAAGTTCCATTACTTTGCATGGTTAAGTGCAATGATGTGGACATTGCTACTGTGTGGCTTTGGTATGATCCTGCCGTTGTTGCCTGAGCATTTGAGCCGTTGGGTGACGATGGGCTTGATGGCGGCCCCGGTGATCACCTTCTGTGTGGCGCTAATGAGCTTCCTTACGTTGCGTATTCGCAAAGCGTTGCGTAAATCAGCACCGTCAACGGAAATGCCACAGTAAGGGTTCTGTTGATAAATCAACAGGCTTTTGATGAATAAACAAGAAAGGCGCCGAGAGGGCGCCTTTCTTGTTTCTGCGGGATCGGTTTTATTTTGATGATGGGCGAGGCGGCGATGAGGGGATCTCTTCGCTCACCCAATGCAGCAACTGCTTAATGGCCCGCGACAGCACCTGATTCTGTCGCACAATGTAACCTAGGCTGGTGGTCGGAAAATCCGGCAGCGGGGTAATGGTACTGGTGAGGTTCAATTTCGGGTGCAGCGAGAACGCCGGCACAATGGCGACGCCAAAGCCCGCTTCTGCCCAATCAATCTGTGCATCCACACTGCCGACTTCCATCACGCGGTACGGGGGCAATTTCAAACTCGGTAGCGCCAAATCAATCAAATCTCGCGTGCGGGTATCGTGCCCCAGCAAGATCAAGGTGGGTTCATCGCCTTGTGTGTGTGGGTTATGCGTCGTCGTGCTGGTGTTCTCGGCTGCTGCGCGTGCCTGCCAGTCGGCCAGCCCGTTGCCGAGTGCACACCACTGTACTTGGCGCAGTTCGGTAAAGTGCAGCGGTTGACTTTCTTTCTGCGCGATCACAAAGCCCAAATCCGCTTTGGCACTTTTCACTAACGCAGCGGCTTGGGTCGAAGTGGTATTGAACAGTGACAGATCGATGCCCGGAAATTCCCGCTTGAAAGACTGAAACGGTTTGATCAGCAATAAGCGCGAAATGATGTCGCTGGCGGCAATCGACAGGGTGCCTTGGCACAGGTCATTGATCGCATTGAGATCAGCCTGACAGACCTGCAACTCTTGCAGGGTGTGCTGTGCGCTGCGCAGTAAACGCTCACCGGCTTGGGTAAGACGAAACGGGTTACGTTCAATCAATTTCACCCGTGTGGTTTGCTCTAACTGCTTGAGGTGCAAACTCACGTTGGGCTGGGTCATGTGCAGCTCGGCCGCGGTTTTGCCAAAGTGTTCTAACCTTGCCAAGGTTACAAAGGTGTTCAACCAGTGCAAATCTAACATGGGGACTCCCTTGTGTGAAAAGTGGTCAATGGGGTGGTGTGATACGCATTGTACTCGCTTTGTGTGCATTGCCTATATGAAATTCTTATCGCGCCTATAACAATAATTAATTTTTGTTATTACCGGTGGCGGCATAGGATAAGGACTTCGCTATTAAGGAGTTGAAATTATGTCGTCTATTGTTGTTGTTGGTGCAAACTGGGGTGATGAAGGTAAAGGTCGTATCGTAGACTTTTTGGCCGAACAAGCATCGGCAAGCATTCGTTTCCAAGGTGGTAATAATGCGGGTCATACCGTAGTGAATGACTTTGGTACTTTTAAGTTACACCAACTTCCAAGCGGCGTATTCAACCCTGATTGCATCGGTGTGCTAGGCCCTGGCATGGTAATCAGCCCTGCTTTGCTTTCTGCGGAGATTGCCGAAGTTGAGCAATCTGGCGTAAAAGTGAATCTGTGCATTTCTGATCGTGCAACACTGTGTCTACCGCTACACGCAGAAGAAGATACACTGGAAGAGCTTCGTCTGGGTGACGGCGCTTACGGTTCTACGCGTCAAGGTATCGCACCTTGCTACGGCGACCGTGTCATGAAAAAAGGCATTCTAGTCGGTTGGTTGAAGCAACCAGAAGTATTGGTAGAACGCATTCAATTTATGTTGGATTGGAAACTGCCTCAACTGCGTGCGCTATACCCAACCTTCAAGTTTGAGCAAACTGCACAAGAAATGGCAGATTGGTTGCTAGAAGTGTCTGCTCCTTGGCGTGATTCTATCTGCAACGTGACCCTACCAATGAAAGCCCTGCAAGCAGAAGGTAAGAGCCTGTTGTTTGAAGCACAGTTGGGTGCGGGTCGTGACCTGGTTTATGGTGAGTACCCTTGGACAACGTCATCTAACTGTGTCTCTATGTATGCAGGTATTGGTGGTGGTTTGCCAGCCCTTCGCCCAGAGCGTGTTATCGCTGTTGCAAAAGCATTCAGCTCATCAGTGGGTACCGGTACATTGATCACTGCGATGGAAGAGCAAGATGCATTCCGTGAGCTAGCGGGTGAGTTCGGTGCCACCACCGGTCGTCCACGTGACATGGGTTACTTCGATGCCGTAGCAACGAAGAACGGCGTGGAACTGCAAGCAGCAACAGAAATCGCCTTGACCAAAGTGGATTGCTTGAGCGGCTTGGCGGATCTGAAGATCTGTGTGGCTTATGAAGGCGATCACAGCGAAAACCCAATTTGGCCACAAACGGCCTCTTTGGCACCTATCTATGAAAAGATGGAAGGCTGGAGCGAAGACATTACCGGTTGCCGTCACTTTGACGAGCTACCAAAAGCGGCGCAAGATTACGTACTGCGTATTGAAGAGCTGATGGGCGTGCCAGTGAAAATGGTGTCTGTCGGTCCAGGCCGTGAACAAATGATCATGCGTTAATCACAGACGGGCTATTCGCCCTTCTGACTGACGTATTCAGTGAAAAAAGCCAGCCTTGGTAACGGGGCTGGCTTTTTTGCTTTCATTTACCCAAACTTACTTTGCCAATATTGCAGTAAGAATGTGATGAAAATCACAGTTCATTTTGTATGATGATTGCAGTTTTCCACTAAAAAGCGTCATGCCATGCGCCATTACCAACATTTTGCTCTGAAGTATTACCGTTTTTTGTATGTTTTTCGGGTGTTTACTGCCCTTAGCCTGATACAGGTGATCATTTGGCTCTTCAATGTGCCTTACGGGACGTGGGCGTTGATCACCGCCGTGACCGTGATGGGGACCATCCCCTTTATCGGTGGCGTTCTGTCAAAAGCCAAACAGCGGATATGGGGTACCGTGATAGGTGCGGCCTTAGGCTTGTCGTTGTACCTGATCCCGTCGCAATGGAACTGGTTGCACCATGGCATGTTTTTAGGGCTGACGCTGGTGGCCATGTACTGTACCCAGAAGAAGTACGCGTATGCCTCATTGGTCGTCGCCATTACCATTGTGGTGGTCGCAGGGGGCGGGCCGGAAGATTTCGATGCCGCGCTGTGGCGTACGGTGAATGTGCTGTGGGCGGGCATTGTCGCGATTCTATGTAGTATCTATGTCTTTCCATCCCGCGCGACCGATCACTTCTTTGATTTGGTCAGTCAGTTTCTCGCCCAAAGCGGGCAGTTCTACCATCAGCATAATCAAGCCCTTTCAAGGGGCACGTTTGATCCGCTGCAAACACAAGCATTGGCACAGTTGCTGGATCAACAGCAAGAGCTGTTGCCGCACGCCATTAAAGAAGCGGGCCATAACAAGCAGGTGATCATCAATACGTTGCTGATTGAAAAGCGGATGTACACCATGATCGACACGTTAGTGAGTACCTCGTGGGATACCCAGCAGGGGCAAGAAAAAATCAGTGACATGCCCTGCCTGACACAAGCCAAAGAGCAGTTGGCCCGTCGCTTTGCGCGCCTGAGCCGGCAGATCACCCGCAAGGCCATTACGCCTATCCATAAAAACGAGATCATTATTTTACACTTGGTGCCTCAACGCGCCCCGCATGATCAGGATGACATCAGCGACGTCAGTTATTTTGGTTACTTGTGGCTGAACCGTGAATTGGCGCGTCAGTTTTCTACCTTGAGCCAGACGTTATGTAAGCTATTCCGCTATCAGGGGCAATAGACAGAGGCGAAGGGGATCGTTCTTTTTGTCGTAAGAAAAAGCCAGTTCCGGCGGTTAACCGGGCTGGCTTTTTTATTTGCTGCCATACTTTCCATTACCGCCTGATGAACAGAGCAAAGGATATCGCGGTGGCTGGCATCATGGAGGAAGGCGGCATAAAAGGGGACGTTAACCGACCCAAGACAATATGTTGATTTGAGGGGAGTGCCAATGAAGGGTTTATCTATTCTGTCTGGTGTGATGCTGTGTGGGTTTTCATCTGTGAGCATGGCCGCAGATGGCTGTGGTTCATCGGTTTTACCGTCATGGAAAGACGGTGAGAGTAAAACCGCGATCCTCGACTTTGTGAAACAGACCACCAATAAAGAGGCGGAGACTTTCGTGGCGGTGGAAGACAGAATTGCGGTGTTTGATAACGACGGCACCTTGTGGTCTGAAAAGCCGTATTACTTTCAGTTGGCCTTTGCTTTTGATCAGATCAAAGCCATGGCGAAAGATCACCCGAAGTGGAAAACCGAAGCGCCGTTTAAATATGTGCTCAATGATGATCTCAAAGGTTTGTTTGCGGGCGGCGTAAAAGCCTTATTGCCGATCATTCAGGCCACACACTCGGGCATGACGGTGGAAGCCTACCAAGAGACGGTGGCGAAGTGGTTGGAAGCGGCCAAAGATCCACGCTTTAACAAGGCTTATATCGATCTCACGTATAAACCGATGAAAGAAATGTTGGCCTTCCTGCAAGACAACGACTTTAAAACCTACATCGTGTCTGGTGGTGGTGTTGACTTCATGCGGGTATGGGCGCCACAAGCCTACAACATCCCCGATGAGCAGATCATCGGCAGTGCCTTTAAATACAAATATGCGTTCAATAATGGCAAGCCCACTATTACCAAGCTGGGTGAGATCCTGACCATTGATGATAAAGCAGGAAAACCAGAAAACATTGCCTACATCATTGGTAAAAAGCCCATTTTGGCGGTGGGGAACTCTGACGGTGACCAAGCGATGATGCAATGGGCAACCAGTCAACCGAATGCGATGGCGATGATTGTGCATCATACCGATGAAGCGCGAGAGTGGAAGTATGACCGCAAATCCGATGTTGGCCGTTTGGACAAGGCGCTCGATGAGGCGAACAAGCGGGATAACTGGCACCTGATCGACATGAAAAATGCATGGTGTGAAGTGTTCTGATTCGCCCCGTTGTACGCTGGAATGAAAGCGCACAACGGGGATAAAAAGCATGAAAGCAAACCGGAATAGCCTTCACTATTCCGGTTTTTTTATGTGTATTTTTTTTCGCTGAACCGTTAAATTTTATCGACCACAGCCCACACGCCCGCCAGCAGATCTTGCCCGTACGCCACACTGCGCTCCGGCGACCAGCCGTAAAACTCATCAGGATGGGCAATGTGATCTTTAAACGGCATCTCCACCGTGTAGGACAAGCACTTGAACTCCTGCGCCACCCAATTCGTCGCAACGGTCAGGTTCGCCGTGCCCGGTACATTTTTCTCGTAACCGTGCTCATCCTGAAACTCTGGAGTAATGGTCAGCAGCGCTTGCTTAAAGGCATTCTCCAAGCCTGCCATGCGCTCATCATAGGCTGGCACACCTTCACTGCCCGCCACAAAGTTGTATGGGATTGCTTCATCACCATGAATATCGAGGAACATATCCACGCCGGTCTGCAACATGCGTTCACGGACGAAAAAGACTTCAGGGCTGCGCTCTAACGACGGACTTTGCCATTCGCGGTTAAGGTTCACCCCAATGGCATTGGTGCGCAGGTGACCACGAATACTGCCGTCTGGGTTCATGTTCGGCACAATGTGGAACACGGCTTTATCCAGCAGCGCACGGCCAACGGTATCTGTCGCATCCAGCAGGCGTTGTAACAGGCCTTCAATGCACCATTCCGCCATGGTTTCCCCTGGGTGCTGACGGCCGATGATCCAGATATTTTTCTTGCCGTCAGCGGGCTCACCAATGGTCAGCAGGCTGATGTCGTGGTTATCCAGTGTGGCGCCCAGCGTTTCCAATTGGCAATGAAAATGGGTCTGCGCCTGATGCAGCAAGTCTAAATGACGGTCGTACGGGTAGGGGGCAAAGTAGGCGAAATACATCGACCCGAATTCCGGGATCACGGTGAAGGTCAGGGTATCACCATCAAACTTGGCCGGAATGCGGAACCATTCTTCACGATCATAAGACGCCACCACATCGTAATCTTTCCAGCCTTCCGGATAAGCCGAGGTGGACAGATTCAACAGGGAAAAGTGGTGAGAGACATCCGGTTGGCTTTCAAGGCGGAAATGGAACCATTGGGCAAAATCGGACTGGTTGTCGGCCGGAATGGTCAGTTGAATATCATCTGGGCTGTCGGCATGCACAATGTGGATATTGCCGCTTTCAAAATTGCTGAAAATTTTCATAATGGCCTTTCTGTCAGTACGTTATTGATGATTACGCTAGCGCAATATGCTGACGTCAGCGAGCACTAAAAGTGCTTACTATGATCCCGTTATAAATACGTGATCATTTATCTGCGGTTGATCATAAGCATAGCGTGAATGCTTCCTCTGGGAGCGACAGTGAACACACATGACTCAGCCTGTCCTCATTCTTGTTATGACGAGCGGTATTTGAGGCGAAAAAGCGCCTGTATTTGGCGTGATTATTCTGTCTAAAAGCGCGAATTCTCGTGGTTTTTGTTAGGGAAGGGTAGAAAGCGTGTAAAATCACACCAAAATTGCTGATATTATAAGCAGTTGAACTTTCTGTACTTTACATCACCGCTGTTGTTTCGTATTATCGCCGCACTCAGGAGAGATGGCTGAGTGGTTTAAAGCACCGGTCTTGAAAACCGGCGTGGGTTTATAGCCCACCTAGGGTTCAAATCCCTATCTCTCCGCCACATTCTAGAAATCGGGTTTAACTGGGTTTCATAAAGAATTGGAGCGGTAGTTCAGTTGGTTAGAATACCGGCCTGTCACGCCGGGGGTCGCGGGTTCGAGTCCCGTCCGCTCCGCCAACACAACGAAGGCTCAGTCGAAAGACTGGGCCTTTTTTGTATCTAACGCTCCTGAAAGCCCTTCGGTCTTTTGGGCGCGGCACTGGCAGTGCGCGTTGAGTCCCATCCGCTCCGCCAACACAACGAAGCCTCAGCAGAAATGCTGGGGCTTTTTTGTATGCGTTGGATTTAGCTGTTCGTCCTGCACCTGTTTACCTCACCATTTTCATCAAACATAGATATCCCTCTGAACTCGCCGATAATGCTCTTTACTGAATGAATGGATTCAATAACAATTTGCTGAGTTGACTCTCAAATTCTATTGAGCGTAGAAGCATAACTGTATCGATATGATAGATGTCCAGTATTTAGTGAAAAGTGATAGCTAAGAGGAATTTATAGCTATGTCGATACCTGCGCGGTACTGAGAGAGGCATTCATTTTTCTTTGAAACGGATATGAGGGCGGGTCATTGATGATCAATAACACGTTGATGCATTTAACTATTTGAGCTGGAGAAATGTGGTATATCGTATCTGACATGAGATGGAAACATACTCAGATAAAGGAAGTTAAATGATGGATGACAGTTTTTCTTTTTCAAATAAAATAAAATCAGATTATCTTCACTTACTGGAAGAAAGTTATTCAGCAAAATATGACATAAATCAATATAAAATTGAATTATATAACAAGATAGAAAATAATGGACATAGCTTAAATCGGGATGTTAGATATGCGACAGCACAACTGGAAAATAGAATTAAACTTTCATTTTTTCCAATAGTGATTAATTTTGTCATATGGCTGCTTTTTGGTTTCGACAGTAATATATTCATAGTGTTATTAATAACTGCATTGATGCTTAGTTATGCTATGTGGTGGGTAAATTGTGACAGGGTAGACTGTTATCGTTTTGATAAGGAATACTTGGCAATAAAATCCTATGAAAAATCACCGCATTATGTAGGGCAATTTATATCTGGCATTGGAATTGTTATTTCAGTTGTCTGTGTGTTTGCTGGTTTTATTTTTGGCGAATGGGTGTTATCACTGATTTCTTTGATTTTTTGTTTTAAAGGATTGGTGGTTTATATGATGTTTGGTGCGAAAACGTATACTGTTATTCCGTTCGATTCTATCGTTGCACTTCAATTGAGTTATTCTCAGGATAAATTGAGAGTGATAGAATATGGGATTAGTTGTATTCATGATAAACCTAAGGGTGTTCGTGAAGACATTTGCGGAGAAGTGTTACATTTTCCTGTTGAGCAAGTAATGGCGGTCTTTAATGAGCTAAAAACGTTTTCGAGTAATCATATAGAATTAATTATTGATATCGATAAAAAAGAAAATTATTTTGATGAACATTATTATCAAGTTTTACGTGAAAAGTTTAATAATCAGTATCCAAGGCATGAAACACTGATAGAACGTGATGTTGATGTTGATGTTGATGTTGATGATATAAATAATAGTTTGAATGAATGGGAATTTAATTCTGATTTTGTTAGTGAGATAGAAAAGGTAATAGCGATAAGATTGAGTCAGATAGCCAATGATTTTGATGGTTGTCAGTTAAGGGCGGTCGATATTACTGTTTTCCCCTGGTATAAGAAAATTGAAATGTCTTTCCTGGTTTCAAGTGATGATGTTTCTATTGAGCATGTGAGAGCTTGGGAATATTTTGATTATCGAGGCATGAGTACTGGTGGTTGGGAGGATGCAAGAGCATTAGCGAATGAAGCATATGTGATTTGGAATAAAAAAAAGGATCCTACATCCATTTTTAACGATTTTGGCAGGGCAGCTACCTCAAAGGCTGTCACGAAGGTACTTAACCGGTATAACCTTTCTGCTGATTTCATTATGCAAGTTAAAGATCCAGATGACAGAAACAGCCCGAATTATTGTGAATAATATTGCTGGAGTTTATCCATTTACCGAATGGACAGATGCGGATTTACATTTTCCCCTATCCGAGCGAATATTGATTGATGCTATCTTCTCAAAATTTGAACTTCCTCCGGGTTTTTATCATGGGTGTCATTGTAAAAGTTCATTTTAACTGCGCCTCACTTATATTCACGATTATGTTATACCAGGTGGATAGGGGGTAATGTTAAAAATATTGGGCCGGCTCGCAAAGTTAATCGAACGGCCTGTGAAAATAGAAACCACCTCGGTGAAACTATCACTAATCGAAAAGAAGCTAAGACCATCAGTTGGTCTGGTGGCTGGGTACCCAAAATAGGAGCATAATCAATGAACTTAACCACTGAAGACTTTTTTCTGATAGTTCAAACTGTAAATGATGATAGTAACCTTGTGTTATCACGCACGTTGGACCCTTATGGACTCGATGTATCTACAGATCTCATCCCCTTTGATGGCCGCCCAGTTATTTTTAAGAACATGTTTCATGAAGAAGACAAGAAAAAACACATCGTCCATCGCTACACCAATGCGCATGAAGCTTCTAGCGTACCCATTTTCAGTCGTGAAATATACAAAGAGCTGCGTGGTCTAGAGTATTACACGACCAAGTTTATACCTGCTGTGATCAGGGGGGGGGATGATAAATATGTTGAAAACTATTATGCAGTAAACACGTTTGGTTTTATTGATATATTAGATATCGAGCAATCTGAATATAGCCATAGAGCATTTGATTCAGACGGTAATCTAATGTTAAATAAAATTCCAAATCGAATTAGAAAAATTGTGTTTTCACCGAGTAAAATTAGTGAGGTAAACCCAAAGTATTTGAATATTTTTAAAGTTAAGTACTTGAGTGACAGAGTGTTTGTGAGCAGAGAAGTTAAAGAAATAATAGAAAAACACCCACCGCTTGATATCGGTTTCATTCAGATGTCCACTTGGACCATTGGATCTGAGATGTAGTTATTAATTACCCTCATTACACTGGATCAGAGTTGACTGTGATAAAGGTTTTCTCAGTTATTGTCAGGTTAGATCGTAAGAGATTTACCTCTGAGGCAAAGCACACATTAAAATTTGAATTACCTCCGAACTCATCATTAACGCGCTTTACCTACCACATGCGGTCGATAACAATTCGTTGATTGAAAACAGCATGAATTGAGGTAACGGGAATGAAGGAACCACATTTAGGTCATATGGAAAGTGACAATGCGGGTTCCTATATCAGCGAGCCTGTTTTCGTAGCGTTGTTTAGGCAAGCATTCACCTTTGAACTGAGTCAGTATGAGGGTGACAACGATAGTGATGCTTTCCATCAGGCCATTCATCACTTCATGGCACTGGAACCGTCTGCGTTACAGCAAGCGGAAGCGGCCATTTTTGCCTATTACCAGAAAATAAATGCGTATTTTGAGCCTGACGATGAGTGGTATGTAGATATTCCACAGGCCAGTGATGTGTGGGCGCACATTGAATGGGGAGACAGGATTACCGTGATGCGTCGACCTTACGGTGAGAAAGGTATTTATCTGTTACTGACCGCGTGGTGTGCATGGGAAGAAGAGCACGGTTTACAAATGGTGTTCAAGCATGGAAAAACCATCAATATGATTGGCCCTGTCAGCGGGCATGTAAGCCATGCCGATGCTTTGGGTGATCCCAGTTTGGAAGAGGTGATGTATCCGGCTTAATCTGTTAAGTGAGTATCGATATCTTATATATCCTCCTGTTTTATTCATTGTATTGGTTAATATTATATACCTGCTATGAATGTTGATTGGATGATGTAGTGAGTGATAGCCGTATTTTTATGACTGATTTTTATGGTTAATTTTGTCTAAATATATCATGTGTACAATATAAGCCAGTGGAAATAAGACTGAACTTCAATTGTTATTATTTGTTTTACGATACGGTCATTTAGCATGATGTGAGATTTTCCACATACTACTTCTTACCCGCACCTAAAATCATCTCATCCCTTAAGTGAAAAGAAGATCATTAACTTCTTGATATTAGAGTGTTTGTTTTTTATAAAGAATTTTAATGCGTTAACGTGTTGATTTTAAACGCTGTTATTCGCTAACAGTGTTTTATGTGATTACTTGGTAAGTATCAATTCATGAAATGTCCGATATTAATTCCAACAACAACAAACCACTCAATATTAGGAGTACATCATGGCTTTAGTTACTATGAAATCACTGCTTGAAAAAGCAAAAGTAGGTCGTTACGCAGTTGGTGCATTTAATGCGTGTAATTTGGAAAATGCAATTTGTGTATTTGAGTCAGCTCGTCAAACACAATCTCCTGTCATTATTCAGCTTCATGGTTCAGAAGTTGTATATAGTAAAGGTCAACCTTTGGTTGATGCGATTATTTCTCTTGGTGATCAGTACCGTGAAATTGATTTTGCTATTCACCTAGACCACGGTGCTTCTTTTGAAGAAGCAACCAAGTGTGTACGTATTGGCTTCTCTTCGGTGATGTATGACGGCTCATCACTGCCATTTGAAGAAAACATCGAAATTACCAAGCAAGTGGTACAAATGGCACATGCTGTAGGTGTGACTGTGGAAGGGGAATTGGGCGCTATTGGTAACACGGAGTTTGGTGAAAGCACAGGGCCTGCAACACTGACTGATCCTGTGGAAGCAAAAGAATTCTGTGCGCGCACAGGTATCGACTGCTTAGCAGCCTCGTTTGGCACAGCACATGGTCTCTACAAATCTGACCCTAACCTCGACTTTGAGCGCATCGCAGCATTGTCTGAACTGACAGGTCTACCAATTGTTATGCACGGTGGTACAGGCGTACCAGAAGCGGACATCAAAAAAGCCATTTCTTTGGGTGTGGCCAAAATTAACTTCTCAACCATTTTGCGTAAGTGCTTCATCGATGACATGAAAGCCTACCTGAATGAAAACCCAGATGATCTCATGGTGATGGACATCTTTAACGCCGGTAACAAAGGCATGATCAAAGCTATCGTGAATGCCATCAACATGTGTGGCTCAAACAATAAGATGTAGGAAACCATGATGACCAGTTTTGATTTTGATCGTTTAACACGTAAAGAGCTGATGGCGCGCATTGGCGACATTAGCCAGGTTGCGGGTATTACTCAGAGTACGATTCATGATGGTGAAGGGTATGGAGTAAGGATCTGTGATGTGAAAACGGCGAGCGGGCTACGCTTTACGGTGTTACCTGACCGTTGTATGGATATTTTTGATATTTCCTTTAAAGGAGTACCTCTTTCACCTATCTCCAAAACTGGTCTGAAAAACCCAGAATCTTATGATTCACAAGGTTTTAACTGGTTACGCAATTTCTATTGCGGTCTGTTGACGACCTGTGGTTTGGACCATGTGGGCCCACCGAAGGCAGACAGGGGGTTGCACGGCTTTGCTTCTAATACACGGGCAAAAAATGTGTCGGTTGAGCAAGGGTGGCAAGGTGATCTTTTCACAATGACTGTTTCAGGGACAATCAAGCAAGCGTCCATGTTTGGTGAAAATATCGAATTGAAACGGACTATTTCGCTGAATCATTTGGCGGATTGGATCGAGGTGGAAGATGAGGTTACCAATCTTGCTTTCCATCCGCAGGAAATACAGCTGTTGTACCACATTAACTTCGGTTTTCCGTTACTGGATACATGCAGTGAAATGATCATGCCTAAAACTCTGGCGGTACCGCGAGATGAGGTCGCTCAGCAAAACGCCGCGTTTTCTGGGCAAGTGACCCTGCCGGAAGGTGGTTATCAAGAGCAGGTGTATTTCCATCGTGCGGATGATGGGCCGTTGGTGGAAATGGGGGTCGTTAACCCAGACTTAGGGCTGAAGTTTACCTATCAGTATGAAGACGACAGTTTGCCGTGTATTACGCAATGGAATCAATTTGGTGCAGGCGACTACGTGTTGGGACTGGAATGTGGTACCGCTTTCCCGGCAGGGGAAACGGATCCAATCCCAGCGTATCCAATCTTGGTGTTGGCACCGTTTGAGTCAAAAACACTCAAATTAAAGTTTAAGGTTGAGGAACTAGCATGCTAAGTGAAAGACAAGATCACATGCATCAAATGCTAAGTAATAGTGGTTTGTTTCTTACCCCGGCAGAAGCAAAAAACATTGAGATTGCTGATTTTGGTCTCGATGAATTTGAGTCAACCGGTTTGTATCTCTATACCTATGAGAACAATCACCGTTACTGTGCCAAAGAGCTTTATTTAGATGCTGGACAAACATGCCCAGAGCATCGTCATCCGCCGATCAATGGTCATGATGGCAAGATGGAAACGTTCCGTTGTCGTAAGGGTTTGGTCTATCTGTATGTGGAAGGAGAGCCAACCTCTGTTATTGCAGCGACGTTGCCGAAAGGACGAGAGCAGACCTACACCGTATTTCACCAAATAGTTTTACACCCTGGTGAGCAATACACGATTCCGCATAACACCAAGCATTGGTTTCAGGCGGGACCGGAAGGCGCCATCGTTTCAGAGTTTTCGTCTACATCCAGTGATGAAAACGACGTCTTTACTGATTCAGCAATTACGAGGTAATCATGGGGAAATATATTGGCATTGATGTAGGCACATCGTCCGTTAAAGTGGTGCTCATTGAAGATGGCAAAGTGCTTTGCACGGAATCGAGAGCCTACGCGACCCACTCACCTTGTGATAGTTGGTATGAGCAGTATCCCCGCGATTGGTGGGAAACAACCTCTGACGCCATTCGTTGCATCGCCTCTAACCATTATGGACAGATTGATGCTATTGGCCTGACAGGGCAAATGCACACTGCTGTAATGATCAATGTGATGGGAGAGCCAATATATCCCGCGATCCTCTGGTGTGATGGCCGCTCTGCTAAACAGTCTGATTATATCAATGACCGTGTTGGGCAGAGCGGCATCATCCAACACACTGCTAATGTCAGTATGGCCGGTTTTACCGCATCAAAAGTTTTATGGTTAAGGGAACACCACCCCAAAAAAGCGAAACAAATCCATAAACTAATGATGCCAAAGGACTATATCGCTTATCGCTTAACAGGTGTGGTTGCGACGGACTTTTCCGATGCATCAGGCACGATGTTGTTTAACGTACGTGATAAGCAGTGGTCTGAGCATGTACTCGATACGCTCGAGATTGATCGTTCGGTGTTACCCGATGCCTATTCGAGTCGCACTGTTATTGGAACAGTCTCGCGTTCTGTGGCGAAGCAACTTGCTCTTGGGTGCTCGCCGAAAGTGGTTATTGGCGGTGGTGACAATGCCATGGGGGCGATAGCTTGTGGCGTGGTAGAAGAAGGGATGGCAACGGCATCCATTGGAACATCTGGCGTGATCTTTGCGCCAAAGCGTGAATATCCAAATCCTGGGGATGGTTATCAGCACACTTTCTGTGATGGTACCGGTCAATACCACCAGATGGGGGTCATGCTGAGTGCAGCGAAAAGCTACCAGTGGATAAAAAGTATCGTTAGTCTTAATTATGAGCAACTCAATGTTGAGTTGAGTAAGGCAAATCCTGTTACCACGCCACTTTTTTATCCGTATCTTTCTGGGGAAAGGAACCCTTTTTATAACCCTAATGCAAAAGGTGCATTTTGTGGGTTGGATGCGACGACGACCGTTGGGGAATTGACGAGAGGCGTGATTGAGGGCGTGAGCTTTAGCATGAAGAGCCTTTGGCAAATGATGGGAAGTCCGGACAAGGTAAAACTGACGGGCAGTCCGATCACGCGAAGTATTTGCCCTGAAATTTTTGCTACCGTCTTAAACCGACAGATAGAAGTGATGCCGGAATCTTGTTCTCCTGCATTAGGCGCGGCGATCACGGCAGCAGTGGGCGCAGGGGAATTCTCAACTTTCCAAGAGGCCACTAAAACCTATGTCCCGCAAGGGAGGATTATTACACCTATCACGAGAGACATTGAATTGCTTCAAGTACGATCGGATCAATTCAATCAAAAATTACAACATATAAAAGCGACTTTTGATTAATCCACAGAGTCCTTAAATACCCTACACAACGGACACACTAAACATGGAGTTTGGTATGAAAAAACGAAATTACCTCTCGTTTGATCGTCTGCAAATGATCGGTCGAGCACTGATGACCCCCGTGGCAATATTGCCTGCTGCGGGGCTCTTTCTGGCCATCGGCGCACACTTGGATGTTGCGACCTTGCGTGATGTTGGCGGCATCATTTTGACTAACCTGCCCTTGATCTTTGCGGTCGGGGTTTCAATGGGGTTAAGTAAAAATGAGGGCATTGCCTCGTTAGCGGCGACCATTGCTATGCTGGTTATGTGTATTACCATGTCTAACGTGGTTGGCATTACGCCTGAAATGGCAAAAGCCGGTGGCGCCTATGCCATGGTGTTGGGCATTCCTACTTTGCAAACGGGTGTGTTTGGTGGTTTGGTGGCGGGGGTGATCGGGGCCGTTATGTGTAACCGATTTAAAGATATCGAGTTGCCGCAATACTTGGCTTTCTTTGGGGGGCGGCGCTTTGTACCTATTATTTCGGGGGTCGTTGGTTTCCTCGTAGGCCTTATTTTACCGTTCATTTGGTTACCGATTCAGGGGGGATTAGAGGTGATGTCGGTGTGGGCCAGTCACTCTAACGTTGAAGCGGCTGCTTTCTTGTATGGGTTGATTGAACGTGCGCTTGTACCTTTTGGCCTGCACCACTTATGGAATGTTCCATTCTATTGGGAGTTTGGTACTTACACGACACAAGCTGGTGAAGTGATTAAAGGTGATATTCCTATCTTTCTTGCACAGTTGCAAGATGGGGTGGAAATTACCGCTGGTACTTTCATGGCAGGACGTTTCCCCTTTATGATCTTTGGGTTACCAGCGGCGGCATTAGCGATTTACCATGAAGCGAAACCAAAGAATAAGAAATATGTGGGTGGATTGATGTTCGGTGCCGCTTTTACATGCGCACTAACCGGGGTGACAGAGCCGTTGGAGTTCGCGTTCTTGTTCATCGCTCCGGTGTTGTATGCCATGCATGTCGTGATGTGTGCACTGAGCTTCTGGTTGATGGCGATGTTGGATGTTCATATCGGCCATACTTTTTCTGGTGGACTCATTGATTTCATTCTGTTCGGGGTACTCAATGAAAACAGTTCCGGGTGGATTTATGCGGTTCTGACCGGTTTAGTCATGGTGCCTTTGTATTACTTTGGCTTTCGTTTTGCGATTCACAAGTTTGATCTGAAGACGCCAGGGCGTGAAGGGAGTTCAACCAGTGCGAAAGAGTTGCGTGAAATTACGTCAGAGATTTGTCGTGACATCGTGGATGCACACGGTGGGATCGATAACATGGCGAATATTGATGCGTGCATTACCCGTTTACGCATTACCGTAAGAGATCGCAGTAAAGTAAACATCGATAAAATTAAAGCCATTGGCGCTCATGGTGTGGTGTTCAAAGATGATGGTGTTCAAAGTATCTTTGGGACGAAATCCGATGTGATAGCGACCCGCATCAGAAACCTTTATCAGCAATAAGAACGCCCCTCATAAAATAAAACGTATCGCTGCCTCTGTGCTTTTTTGTACAGAGGTGGTGATGTCGCAATATATGTACATGGAATATGTTTGATTGAACGTCTCAGTTTTTACGTTGTGTGATACGCAAAGCACAAGAGACATGAAATACTTCACATTGCTCTTTGGCTGATGGATCAAGCAATCAATGATAACGATTAAAGATGTAGCTGCGCTCTCTGGGGTATCGATGATGACCGTGAGCCGATTTTTTAATTATCCAGATCAGGTGGCTCAAACGACCCGTGAAAAGATACAAGCCGCCTGCGATAAGGTCGGCTATCTGCACAGTTCGCGTTCGGTGACATTACCGATAGAAAATACCAACCTGTTAGGTGTCGTTGTACCTGATAGCGGCAATCCTTATTTCGCTGAAACATTTAAAGAAATCAATAATCAAGCGATGGGGAAAGGTTTTCAATGCATCCTTATCGACACAGGAAATAGCAAAGAAAGAGAGCTTATCGCAATCAAACGTCTGTTAAGTTACAAAGTGAAAGGAATCTTTCTTTCTCCAATCTTTGAGAACGAGAACTACAAGCCGGAATATCTTTCACAATTGGCAAGTTCAGGTGTGAAGGTAGTGTTTATTGAACAGATTATACAAGGAACGGATTACCCGTTAGTAGAGTTTGATAATGCTTCTAATGCGTATGATCTTACCAAATTGGCAGTTTCAATGGACAGTAATAAACAGTTTTTGATCATTGGTGGCAGTCAACATAGCAGTGTTTCTAATGAGAGGTTACGTGGTGTTGAAGCATTTTTGAAAAGTGTACATATATTTAATTATGATGTGCTGAAAATTGACTTTAATTCACGAGCAGTAAAAAAACACTGCATTGAGTTATTTCAGACTAAGCGTTATTCCTCGATTTTGGCGCTGAATAATTTGATCGCAAAAGGGGCTATCCAGGCGCTTAATTATCACCGTTTAAATTCGATGGTGTTTAGTTTTGACCTTATTCCTGGCGCAGATATCTTTGAATACAGCATCCCTTATGTGAAGCATGACTACCAAGAGGTGGGAGCCTCCGCTTTTAAAATCATGGATGCGATGCTCCATTCAAAAGGACCTTATGCTCAGCGCACTTTGATTGAGGGAGACATTGAACGGGCATTCTCATCTCGCCTGTAGATAAACGGTAGTCAGTATACTTTTGAAAAAATCAGTTATGGTTTGTGTGGGCATATATTTGCTACCACTGAGACCCGAGAAATATCAAATAGGAATGATATTAATTACCATTTAATTGATTTTAATTTTGATTGATGCGCCAGATAACTCCTTTTGTTGAAGTTGATAATGTTTAACTTTATCAGTGATTTAAGTGTTCACTCCGGATTAACTAATAACCATTATCACTATCATCTCCCCATCCGTTAATAATGTATTTATATTTTACGTTATCGTGAAATATTAGATTGCATTCGTTGCGTATTTATTCATTGATACAGGTCAACATCACAAAATCCCTAATCGATAAGGTTGTCGGTAGCGGTAGGGGATTGGTGTGCTACAGCATTGATTCTATTTCGCTTAATTGATGACTTTTCACGGTGTACGAATATGTAAGGCAATATATTGCTACATATAGGGTGTTCCGTGCCTAATTAATAAAGTTATTCATTAAGTGCCTCTGCCTAATTCAATCAGATATTAGGAAAAACCATGAGCCTGAATGGTAAGTTTAAAATAACGCGGCGTGATGCATTAAAAGGCGGCTCGGCACTGGGCGCTTTAGCATTGGCAGGTAATGCGATCTCACTGCCGTTTGCTTCTAAAGCCATGGCGAAAGAAACGCCAGCAAAGCCGGATGAAAAAATTGTCTGGTCTGCCTGTACGGTGAACTGTGGTTCACGTTGTCCATTGCGCATGCACGTGGTGGATGGGGAAATTAAATGGGTAGAAACCGACAACACCGGTGATGATGTGTATAACCACAATCACCAGGTGCGCGCTTGTTTGCGTGGCCGTTCAATGCGCCGCCGTGTTTACTCTCCTGACCGTTTGAAATACCCATTGCTTCGCGTGGGCAAGCGTGGTGAAGGCAAATTTAAGCGCATCACTTGGGATGAGGCTTATGATCTGATTGGTAATAACCTTCAGCGTATTATTAAAGATTACGGTAACGATGCGGTTTACCTGAACTACGGTACCGGTACGCTAGGCGGCACGGTGACCAAGAGTTGGGATCCAAGTGCGACCTTGGTTGCCCGCATGATGAACCTGTGTGGTGGTTACCTGAACCACTATGGTGACTACTCGGCGGCTAACATCGAATGTATGTCAGAGTACTTCTACGGTACATGGGTGGATAACAACTCCATCGATGACATTCAAAATGCCGATTTGTGTTTGATGTTCGGTAACAACCCGGCGGAAACACGTATGTCGGGTGGTGGTCAGGTTCACAACTATGTGGATGCGAAGAACATCAGCCAGACCCGCACCATTTGTATTGACCCGCGTTACACCGACACGGCCGCTGGCCGTGAAGATCAGTGGATCCCAATCAAACACGGTACCGATGCGGCGTTGGTTGCTGCCATTGCCCATGTGTTGATCAGCAAAGACAAAGTCGACCAAGATTTCTTGGATCGCTACTGTGTCGGCTACGACCGCAACACCTTGCCAGCCTCAGCACCGAAAAACGGCAGCTACAAAGATTACATCATGGGTACAGGCCCGGATGGCATCGAGAAAACCCCTGAATGGGCACAGCCAATTACCGGTATTCCAGCCGATGTGATCACCAAACTGGCGATTGAAATCGGTGATGCGAAGCGCATTTACATCACACAGGGCTGGGGCCTACAGCGTTCTGCTAACGGTGAGCAGGCATGTAAAGCCATCATGATGTTGTCGTTGTTGCGTGGTCAGGTTGGCCTGCAAGGTGGCGGTACCGGTGCCCGTGAAGGTAACCATTCTTACCCGTTCCAGCGTTTCCCGAAAGTGCCTAACCCGATCACGGCGTCTATCCCAATGTTCCTGTGGACGGATGCGATTTTCCGTGGCACTGAGATGACCGATTTAACTGACGGCATCAAAGGCGTTAAGCAGCTGAAAAACAATATCAAGTTCATCTGGAACTATGCCGGTAACTGTCTGATCAACCAGCATTCAGAAATCAATCGTACCCACGAAATCCTGCAAGATGAAAAAGCGTGTGAAATGATTGTGGTGATCGACAACCACATGACCTCATCCGCTAAATACGCCGATATCGTGCTGCCAGATTGTACAACGTCAGAGCAATCCGACTTCTGTATGGATGGTGCAGCAGCGTCGATGCCGTACTTCATTTTTGCCAGCCAAGCCATTGAACCGCGTTTCGAGTGTAAGCCGATTTACGAGATCATGTCTGGTGTGGCTAAGCGTATGGGCGTAGAAGAAGCCTTTACCGAAGGTCGTACGCAGGAAGAGTGGCTGCAATGGATGTATGCCGAGACCGTTAAACAGAATAACGATCCGGAACTGCCGTCTTACGATGCCATGCGTCAGCAAGGGATCTACAAGAAGCAGTTTGACCGTCCACACGTGGCGTTTGAAGCTTTCCGTCAAGATCCAGAAGCGAACCCATTGCCATCCCCATCAGGCAAGATTGAAATCTACTCTGAGACACTGGCGAAAATCGGTGAAGAGTGGGAGTTGGATGCGGATGAATCCATCAAACCGTTGCCGGAATACGTGTCGACCTTTAACGGTTGGGATTCCCCGGATCGTAAAGCGTTCCCATTACAGCTAACGGGTTTCCACTACAAAGCCCGCGCGCACTCAACCTACGGTAACGTCGATATCCTGAAAGCCGCTGCACCACAAGAGTTGTGGATCAACCCGGTAGATGCCGCACAGCGCAACATTGATAACGGTGATTTGGTTAGCGTACGCAGCAAGTTCGGTGAACTGCATGTGCGCGTTAAAGTGACACCGCGCATCATGCCGCACGTGGTCGGTCTGGGTGAAGGTGCCTGGTATACGCCGAACGGTAAAGGCATTGACCAAGCTGGTTCCATCAACGTATTGACCACGCAACGTCCGAGTCCGCTGGCGAAATCGAATCCGAGCCATACCAACCTCGTTGAAGTGACACTAATTAAGAAAATGGGGACGAAATAATGAGCAGCGCGAAGCAGTATGGCTTTTATATCGATTCAAGTAAGTGTACCGGCTGCAAAACGTGTCAGCTTTCGTGCAAAGACAATAAAGATTTAGGCGTCGATCGTAACTTCCGCCGTGTGTACGAGTACGTGGGCGGCAACTGGACCGAGCAAGACGGCGCTTTCCGTCAAAACGTGTTTGCGTACTACTTGTCTATTTCCTGTAACCACTGTTCAAATCCGGCGTGTACCAAAGTGTGCCCATCGGGGGCGATGCACAAGCGTGAAGAAGACGGCTTTGTGGTTGTCGATGAAAGCGTGTGTATCGGCTGTAAGTCATGTCACATGGCGTGTCCTTACGGTGCGCCGCAATACAGCGAAGAAAAGGGTCACATGACCAAATGTGATGGCTGTTACGAGCGCGTAGCAGAAGGGTTGATGCCAATTTGTGTCGACAGCTGTCCGTTGCGTGCCATTGAGTTTGGTCCGATTGACGAGCTGCGCGCGAAATACGGCAGCAATGCCGATGTAGCACCGCTGCCGGATTCCCGCATTACCAGCCCGAACCTGATTGTGAAGCTTAATCCGAATGGCCGTCCGTCAAACGATCGCACTGGCTTCCTGCAGAACCCACGAGAGGTGAAATAATGTTATACGAAGGACCCTTAGTCGCCTTTACGGTTCTGGCTCAAACCGCTGTCGGTGCACATTTGACAGTCAACCTGTTTGACCGTTTTAAGAAGCCGGGTGTAGCAGATGCGCGCCTGTACATTGCCCGTTTTGCCATTTTGGTATTCATGGGTGTGGGCTTTTTGTTCTCGACCACCCACTTGGGCAGCCCGCTGCGTGCGTTCAATGCGTTAAACCGTGTGGGTAGCGCTGCGCTGTCCAATGAGATCTTAACCGGGGCGGGCTTCCTGTCGCTGGCGGGTTTGTACTGGCTGATGTCTGTCATGAAAATCGGCAACGACAGCGTGCGCAAAGTGGTGAACCTGCTATCTGTTGCGGTGGGCGTGGTGTTCATGTTCGCCATGGCCAAAGTGTATCTGATCCAAACCGTGCCGGCGTGGTTTACCCCAATGACCACTTTGGCCTTCTGGTTCACGGTACTGACCTCGGGCGTGCTGTTTGGTTACACCTTGCTGACCGTCTTAGATATCACCGTGGAATCGGTTAACCGTCGCCTGATGTGGACGGGTCTGACACTGATTGGCTTGAATGTGGCGTTCGTGGTGATGCACGTGCTGTATTTCGCGGGGATCTCTACTGCGATCCACAGTGGTCTGGCACAAATCACACAACTATCAGGTTATGTGGCGGGTCATGTGCTGTTGCTGGTGGCTGCCGGTGCCTTGTGGCGTTACGCAGAACTGTTTGCTCAAACACCGCGTCAGAAAAACCGTCTGGTTGTGGTGGCATTTATCGTGCTGTTTGTGGCAGACCTGCTGGGCCGAAATGTGTTTTACGGCATGCACTTCACGTCCGGCTTGTACTGATCAGCTCTGATCATGATATCCCGTGGGGCGGCGCGTTCGCCCCACGTCTTGTCATTACTGCCACGAGTTTTCTGACTCCCTCATCACTCTACGCTTTCCCCATTATCAAAGGTTCGCTATGCAACTGTCCCAACTTGAACAACAAGACATGAGTACGGTACTGAAACTGTTCGGTGCCCTGTTTTACTATGCGCCTAAAGATTACGACGCTGCGAATGTGACGGCGCTATTACAACTGCAACAGCAACATGTTGACTCGCCGGTCGCTGAATTGAATGCCCTGCTAAAGGCCTTTCAACAGACGGAACGTGCGGCGCTTCAACAAGAGCATGATCGCTTGTTTGCCGGGCTAGGGGAGATGCCGGCACCACCGTGGGGATCGGCGTACATCGACAAAGAAGCGGTGTTGTTTGGTGAATCGACCATCGTGTATCGCCATTTCTTACAGCAGTGCGGTTTTGTGTTGGATTCCGACATGCGTGAGCCGGAAGATCAAATCGGTTTGATGCTGATGGTCTTGGGAATGTTGCTGGAAGCAGAACGCAACGATCGCGCTAAGATCCTGTTGGCTGAACATTTGATGCCGTGGTTTGATCATTTTCATCAGCGTTTTCATGCGGCCACGACCGTTAATGCTTATCGCATGTTGTCTGAGACGACTGCTGCATTGTTACAGGCGCTGTGTGCCCGCGACGGCATTGTCGTTGCACTAAAACGAGATTACCGTGATGTCGAGTACTGAGACCATTGATCACAGCAAACGCCGCCTGTTCACCCGTTGGCGTGCGGCGGCGACATCTTCTTCTGCGCCAGAAATTCTGGCGTCAGAAAAACTATCCCGTCAGGCGGCGCGTCCGCCTTTTGCGGTGGATGAATCGTTGTTTTTACGCTTGTGTGATGGATGTGGCCTGTGCGCTTCGGCGTGTCCAAGCCAGATCATCACAATGGAGAAAGGCGTCGCGGCGATTGATATCAGTTATGCCGCGTGCGATCTGTGTGGGCGGTGTCAGCAAGCGTGCCCTACCTTGGCACTGGCTGAGCAAACGGCGCATACCGGCTTGGTCGCGACCATTGCGAACAGCTGTGAAAATATGTATGGATTTTGCGACAGTTGCGAGAGCAGTTGTCCCTACGGCGCACTGGTGTGGCAAGAGGATGCGAAACCGCGTATCGATACAGCATTATGCAAAGGCTGTGGTCAGTGTGCGCAGTCTTGTTATAACAGCATGATCAGTTTTCAATTAATGAGCTAATCCAATGAGCTAAGGTAATGACCTAAAGTCTTTACCTGATTTTTAGGGATGTAGTGTTTATTTTCATTACAGGGACTGTTTTTCTTTTTTGCTAGTCCTATTTGTTGGCCCCTTTTTCGAGTGTCATTTTTATCGCTATCGTTTGTGTATGATGAATTATCGACGCTCATAATAAAGCAGTATGCGTGAACATATTCTGCATGGTCACTGTGAAGGTATAACGGTTATTTTGAAAGTATAACGGTGACTTTTACGGATTCTTTGTCGTTTTGACTGTTTATTGTCGCTGTTTTTATCACCGATTTTTATTATCTGTCCTCTTCTTTGTCCCTTCTTTTCCCCGCTTATTGGCACTTCATTAACTATTCATTTCTTCCGCTGTCGTTCGCAAGAATACGTCTCATTAACGCATAAAAATGCTAAAAACGTATAAAAATACAAAGTTAGATTGAAGTTTTATGTGTTTGTCCTTGCTGTACGCAGGACTAAGATGGCCGACAAGAGTGATATTGACGATCCTATCAGTTGATATTTTGTGCATTTTCAGAGAGATATTTTTAAAATTTGAGTGATGAAAATTAAGGGACACACCTTAGCCATCTCGACCTTATTTGAGGTCGTGCGCTGATGTGTATTTTTATGAGTGTGAGTGCATGGTAACTCACCAGCGAATTTATTGCTGTTCACTTTCGTCATGCCGCGATTATTCAATTCGTGATTATTCATCCGTATTCAATCAAGGCATGGTGGTGAACGATTTTAATCCTCGGTTGCTCATTTAAAACGTCGTCAATGTATTTTCTTTGAATGTGACAGAAATAAGAAAACAAATAAACAGAATGTGTTTGGAGTAGTTATGTGTAAAGACTGTGGCTGTTCGTTGACGGATCATCACCATCAACAAGATCATCATCACGACGTTGTTCATAATCCACAACTGAATGATAAAAAGACGCTGCGTGTCATACATAAAATTCTAGACAAAAACGATGCGGAAGCCGCCCATAACCGCGCCCATTTTGAACAGCATGGGGTGAAGGCATTTAACCTCATGAGTAGCCCGGGCAGCGGCAAAACTACGTTACTGGAGCACCTGCATCAATATACGTCATTGCGTTACGCCGTGATTGAAGGTGACTTAGAAACCTCTCGCGATGCCGACCGTTTACAGGCGCAGGGCATTGCGGCTTACCAAATCCAAACCGGCTCCGCTTGTCACTTGGATGCCTTCATGGTCCACGGTGCGTTGCATCACCTGCCGCTGGATAATCTGGATATCTGCTTTGTAGAAAATGTCGGCAACTTGGTGTGTCCGGCCAGCTACGATGTGGGTACCCACAAAAATATCGTGCTGGTCTCGGTACCGGAAGGCGATGACAAAATTGAAAAATACCCGGTGATGTTCCGCCGCGCTGATTTGGTGTTACTGACCAAGTGTGATTTGTTGCCGCATTTTGATTTCAGCCTGGAAGCCGCCCGTGAGCAGGTCGCCAAGCTTAACCCGAATGCGGTTGTGCTAGAGGTGTCGGTGAAGCAGCCTGACACGCTGGCTCCTGTTGTGGCATGGCTTAATAGCCAGATGCAGTAAGGCGCGCAGTATGTGTTTATCGGTTCCTTCCCAAATTATTGCCATTGATGACGAAACGCTCAGCGTCACCGTCGAATCCTTAGGGGTGCAACGTAAAGTCAGCCGTCACCTCTACATGGAGCCACTTGCCATTGGCGATTATGTGCTGATCCACATTGGTTTTGTGATGAACAAAATCGACAAAGCCGATGCGGAATTAAGCCTCGCGTTGTATCAGGAAATGATCGACAAGCTGGAGGCGGGAAACGGCTCATGTCCACGATGAATGCCCAGTCCAGTATAAAGCCTCTTTATGACGGGTTTCGCAACCCAGAGACGGTGCGTTATTTGGCGCAATTGATCCAGCAGGAAGCGGCGCAGCTCAATGCGCCGTTACACATCATGGAAGTGTGTGGCGGTCATACCCATACCATCATGAAGTTTGGCCTTAAAGGCTTGTTGCCAGACAACATTCAGTTCATTCATGGCCCGGGTTGTCCGGTGTGTGTGATGCCTAAAGAGCGCATCGATCACGCCATCACCTTGGCCCAGCAGCCCAATGTGATTTTGGTGACCTTGGGTGACATGATCCGCGTACCCGGCTCCCGTGGCAGCTTGGCGCAATGCCGTGCCCAAGGCGGCGATGTGCGTCCTCTGTATGATCCGCTGGATGCCTTGCGCATTGCGCAGGAAAACCCGGATAAAACCGTGGTGTTCTTTGCCATTGGCTTTGAAACCTCGACCCCGATGACCGCCGTTTTGCTGCAACAGGCAGAGGCATTAGGCATCGATAACCTGTTATTTCACATCAACCATGTCTTGGTACCACCGGCCGTTCATGCGGTGATGGATGATCCGCAAGTGAAGGTGAACGCCTTTATCGGGCCGTCTCATGTGAGTGTGATTCAGGGCGCGAAGATCTATCAACCGTTGGTGGCACAGTATGGCACGCCAGTCGTCGTCGCCGGATTTGAACCGGTGGATGTGATGGAGTCCGTGTTGCGTCTGGTTCGCCAGAAAGTCGCCGGCGAAGCCTCGGTCGATATCCAATACAGCCGCGCCGTCAGTCAGGATGGCAACGTGGCCGCCCAGCAGTGGGTGAATACCTATTTCGAACCTCGCGCCGTTTTTCGCTGGCGTGGGTTAGGCCCCATTCCTCATTCCGCGTTGCAACTGAAACCGTCTTTTGCGCACCGAGATGCCGAACGCCATTTTGCCGCAATCCTCAGTGATGAAGCGGTAGACGATCACAAAGCCTGTCAGTGTGGCGACATTTTACGTGGCTTGGCCCAGCCTGCCGATTGCCGTGTCTTTGGCAGAGGCTGTACGCCGCAGCGCCCGCTAGGCAGTTGTATGGTGAGCTCAGAAGGGGCGTGTAATGCCTATTACCGCTATCAGGGCGTATTAAACGCCGATGCCGTGAATGCCTTAACCACAGGAAATCCGCAATGAAAGAGCAATACATTCAACTGAGTCACGGTGGTGGTGGCGAAGAAATGGGGCGGCTGATCAAAGACATCATCTTTTCTGCGTTTGATAACCCGTTGTTGCAACGCGAAGAAGATGCCGCCGTGCTGAATTTGTCCGGCGAGACCGCATTTACTACCGACAGCTTTACCGTGTCGCCGCTGATCTTCAAAGGGGGCGATATCGGGAAACTGGCCGTGGCCGGCACCGTGAATGATTTGGCGATGATGGGGGCGAAACCTCACTCACTCAGTTGCAGCTTCATCATTGAAGAAGGGTTCTCGATGGCGACCCTGAAAACCCTTGTACAAAGTATGGCGCGTGAGCTGCAAGTGTGTGGTGCGCGCGTGGTGTGTGGCGATACCAAGGTCGTGCCGCGCGGGTGTGCTGACGGCATTTACATTAATACCGCTGGGCTGGGACAAGTGGTTCAAGCGGGGATCTCTGCCCACAACCTTCAACCTGGTGATGCCATTATCGTGTCGCGCGATATTGGCTGTCACGGGGCGACCGTGCTGATGAACCGCGAAGGCCTTGAGCTGGAAGCGGATCTGCACAGTGACTGTGCGACCTTGTGGCCAGTGGTGGACGCATTAATCGCAGCGGGTATTGATATTCATGCCATGCGCGATGCCACTCGGGGCGGATTGTCGGCCGTCGTGAATGAATGGGCCCGTGCCGCTGGCGTGGGCATCACCTTGCAGGAAGCCGCGATTCCGGTGCGCGATACGGTGCGCGGTCTGTGTGAACTGTACGGCATGGAACCGTTTGATTTGGCCAACGAAGGCACCTTTGTGCTGGCCTTGCCTGCTGATCAAGTGGCTGACGCCTTGGCCGTAATGACCACGTTTGCTTGCTGTCCTGCCGCTGCTGAGATCGGCTGTGTTGACCAACGACAATTGGGCAAAGTGCTATTGGCGACGCCGTGGGGCAGCTTGCGTTACCTCGATGTGCCGCAGGGCGAACTGTTGCCGAGGATCTGCTGATGCACGAGTACTCCATTGTCAGTGCCTTGATCGAACAGTGTGAAAGCCATGCCCGTGCCAACGGCGCGCGGGAAATCACCCGGGTGGCGATCAAGGTGGGGCAACTCAGTGGCGTTGAGCCGGCATTGCTCCAAACCGCTTTTGATACCTTCAAGCTGGAAGGGGTTTGCCGTAACGCCGAGTTGCAGATGCAGATACAGCCTTTGGTGATCCACTGTCATACCTGCCAACAAGATGTTGAGATGCCGCATCGACAGGTCATTTGCCCGCAATGCCATGGCCGGGATACGACCGTGATAGACGGCGAAGATCTGCTGTTGATGCAGCTAGAGATGGCGACCTGAACGCCGACTGCTTTTCTACCGACAGGTAACAAATAGTCAACGGGTGGGGCTTGTATCCCGCCGGCTGATATTTCCTCGATATAAAACCAAAAACATCATCACTCTCAAATTAAGGATGAGCCATGGACACACATGCTGCCCTTTATGCGCTGGGACAATCCCGGCTGGCGAAATTGCGTCAGCTCCCCAGCAAAAAACAACAGCCTTTGCAGGAACGTCTGGAAGAAAACGGCATTAGCCGACGGGAATTTCTGGTGTGGAGTGCAACCCTGACGGCGGCGTTAGCCTTGCCAATGCCGTTCAGTTCGATGGTGGCAGAAGCGGCGGAACTGGCCGATCGCGTGCCGTTGATTTGGCTGCACATGGCCGAATGTACCGGCTGTTCAGAATCATTGATCCGCTCGTCCACACCGGATGTCAGCACCCTGATTTTTGATCATGTCTCGCTTGAATATCAGGAAACCCTGATGGCCGCAGCGGGCTGGCAAGCAGAAGAAAATCTTGATGCGGCCATGCGTGATTATCATGGCCAGTATTTGTTGGCGGTTGAAGGGGCTGTGCCTACTGCTAATGGCGGGGCGTTTCTGACGCTGGGCTGTAAAGGCCGTACCGGTTTAGACATGGTGCGAGAAGCGGCCGCCGGCGCAGCAGCGATTATCTCGGTGGGTACCTGTGCCTCTTTTGGTGGCGTACAGGCGGCCAAGCCTAATCCGACCGGCGCAAAAGGTGTGCATGCGGTGATTGATCGCCCGGTGATCAACTTGGGCGGCTGTCCGCCAAGTTCCTCCAATATCGTTGGCACCCTGATGTATTACATCATGTTTGGCAAGTTGCCGGCGCTGGATACCTTCAACCGTCCTAAGTGGGCCTATGGCGCGCGCGTCCACGATAACTGTGAACGCCGTGGTCACTTTGATGCCGGCGAGTTCGTGGAAGAGTTCGGTGATGAAGCCGCTGAAAACGGCTACTGCCTGTACAAAATGGGCTGCAAAGGGCCATACACCTATAACAACTGTCCGCAAGAGCGTTTTAACAACCACACCAGTTGGCCGGTGCTGGCCGGTCACGGTTGTATTGGGTGTTCTGAACCGGATTTCTGGGATGACATGGCTGACTTTGAAAAGCCACTGGGCCGCCAACTGTTACACGGATTGGATGCTACTGCCGACACCATTGGTGCCGTCACCCTTGGCTTGACTGCCTTGGGCATTGGGGCTCACGCAGTGGGCAGTTTCTTTGCTGGCGCTTATAACGATGAGGACAACGAAAAATGAGCAAGCGTATTGTCATTGACCCGATCACCCGTATTGAAGGGCATCTGCGCATTGAAGTCGAAGTGGATGAGAACAATGTGATCGAAAAAGCCTGGGCCTCATCGACCCTGTTCCGTGGGCTGGAAATCATTTTGAAAGGCCGTACCCCGTTTGATGTGGGTTTGCTGGTACAGCGGATCTGCGGCGTGTGTACGTTCTCGCATTATTTGTGCGGCACCATGGCGGTGGAAGATGCCATTGGCGCAGCGGTGCCGATGAACGCCAAATACCTGCGTTCGATGATGTTGGAAGCTTTGCACATGCACGACCATATCGTGCATTTCTATATCCTGCACGGCCTTGACTGGATAGATGTCGTTTCTGCGTTAAAAGCGGATCCAGCCAAGGCCGCCCAGGTGGCGATGCAATATTCCGATACCCCGATGGCGGCAGGCGAAGGCGAGTTGCGCGCGGTACAGGAAAAAGTGAAGAAGTTTGTTGATACCGGCAAATTGGGCCCGTTCGCCAACGCGTATTGGGGTAACCCGTCGTATTCCTTTACGCCTGAGCAGAACCTGATTGGTCTGTCACACTATTTCAAAGCGTTGGAAATTCAGCGCATAGTGGCCGAGATGATGGCGATCTGGGGCGGCAAGAACCCGCATCCGCAATCTGTTGTCGTCGGTGGGATCACCTGTGTGCGCGACATGATCAACCCGGCCCGCTTGCAGGAATGGGCTCAGCGCCGCGCCACCGTGGTGGACTTTATTGAACGCGCTTATCAGGCCGATCTCATCATGGCAGCCGCCGCTTACGGACAAGAGCCGTCCGTATTGGGCGGGGTGAATGTGCGTAACTTCATGTCGACCAACGATGTCCTTGTCGGCCAGAACCAGTACTTGTTCAAGAGCGGGATCATCCGTAATGGCGATCTCGCCCATGTTGAAGAAATTGACCCGTACAAGATTGAAGAAGACGTGACTCACTCGTGGTACAACGCCCAGCATCCGCAACACCCGCTGGATGGCACTACCATTCCTGAACATACCCCGTTTGTTGAGCGTGAAACTGTGTTTGGCACCCTGCCAACGGTGGATGGCGAAGGGAAATACTCTTGGGTGAAATCGCCACGTTATGCCGGTGAGCCGGTGGAAGTGGGCCCGTTAGCGGCCGTATTAGTGAACTACGGGCGTGGTGTGCCGGAAGTGGTGGAGATCGTCGATGCGTTCTTGGCGCGTACCGGTTTGCCAAAAGCCGCCCTGTTTACCACCCTCGGTCGTACCGCTGCCCGCATGCTGCATACTTTGGTGCAGGCGCGTCATGGTAACCGCACCTTTGAAGCCTTGGTGAATAACATTCAGTCTGACACCTCGACTTATATTGCGCCGGATCTGAACGCTGATGTGGAATACAAAGGTTTTGCCATGATTGAAGCGCCACGAGGCTTGTTGAGCCACTGGATCCGCATTAAAGGCGGTCTGGTTGAAAACTATCAAGCGGTGGTGCCGACCACCTGGAATGCTGGCCCGCGTGACGGCAATGGCAAAGTGGGGCCGTACGAAGCCTCTCTGGTGGGGCTGAAGTTGGACGATCCGACCAAGCCGCTGGAAATTCTGCGTGTGATCCACTCTTTCGACCCTTGCATGGCGTGCTCGGTGCACGTGATGGACTACAAAGGTCAGTCGCTGAGTCAGTTCCGTATCGATCCGAACGCATTCTAAGGAGTCCGTGATGAGTAGCGAAGCAGTGCTCTATAAACGGGAGCGGGTCTTTTCGGTAGTGATCCGCGTGTGTCACTGGTTGCGGGCATTGGCGATCACCGCCTTGGTGATCACCGGGTTTTACATTTCGTGGCCGTTTCTTGTCGCACCGGAAAGCAGTGATGTGCTGGTGAATGGCTGGATCCGCTTTGCCCATGAAGTGTTTGGTTTCATGCTGGTGGCGATCACCATGGCGCGGGTGTACCTGTTCTTCTTTAGCCGCAGCAATGTGGAAAGACGCTCCATCAATGATGCCCTGAGCACCAAAAGCTGGCTGCAACAAATCAAAGCCTATTTGTGGATGGGTAAACCGCCGCACCACGGCGCATACGGCCCGCTGCAGTTGGTGGTGTATGCCGGGATCTCAACCTTGGCGATCTTCATGTGCGTGACTGGTTTGATGCTGTATGACAACGTCTACCACGGCGGGGTGGCGGCGATGTTGTTGCCTGTTACCGATCAGTTGACGCAATGGATGGGCGGGTTAGCGAACGTGCGTTTGTGGCACCATTATGTGACGTGGGCGTTTATCATTTTCGTCTTTTTTCACATCTACATGGTGGTATGGACGGGGATCCGTTTCCGCAATGGTTCTGCCGATTCCATTCTGTCTGGTTACGATTACCAATCTGTCCGTAAGGATGATGCTGAATGAAGATATTGCTATTGGGAATTGGCAATGTCTTGTACGCCGACGAAGGAGTCGGCGTACATTTCGTCAATTACATCGCGGAAAACTACCGCTTCTCTCACCCTGAACACCAGATCGACACCCTTGATGGCGGCACGTTGGCGCAAGGGCTCACCCCGATTTTGGCCCGTTACGATCACCTGATCGTGGTGGATACCGTTAATGCCGCCGGTGCCAAGCCCGGTCAGGTGTATTACTTCAATTTCGACAATGCGCCACCGGAAATTGACTGGCAAGGCAGTGCCCATGAAGTGGAGATGCTGCAGACCCTGATCATGATGGAGATGGTGGGCGATCGGCCCGATACCTGGATCCTTGGCATGGTGCCGACCGTGTTAGAGCCGATGCATCTTGGCCTGACAACGCAGATTCAGGCGGGGATCCCGCTCATGGAGCAAACCCTGCTCAACCATCTGCAAGGGCTGGGCATCACCTGTCAGCGGGTGGCAAATGTGGATATCACCGCGCTGATCCCGGATTCATTTAAGGCCCATGCGAACAAGCATGATTCTTCCTGTTGCGGTGAGGCATAAACCGTATGAAATTACTTCGATTTTCTTTTGCATGTTCACGCAAAGTGGCCGTGTACGCCCAGATGTGCAACCGCTACCTCGACTATGCACCCTTGTGGATCACGATCGGTTGGTGCAACGGCTGTTTCTTTCTGGAAGCGAAGGGCGAACAGGCAGAGCTGGAAACCTTGGCGGCTGCCATTGGTAAAGACTTTCTCTACTCGGTTTGGATGACGGATGCCCGCATTGAGGCGGTCGATTCTCGTATCGGTGGGCGGATCCCGCTCAAAACTCGCACTGTCATCGGCCCGTTTTGTCAGCATTGCCATCCTTTGTTTGCGGATAACCAGTCGCCGCAATTTGGCCAGACCGATTTAGCTTGTCCCGTGTGCCATGGGGAACAACATCCTTCGGCGGCGATTTCGTTTACTGACATTCAGGGGATTGCGCAGCAGTTGCGTGAGCAAGGCGAGGTGACGCTGGCGGTTGGCGGGCATCGCACCACATTACGTACATTGCCGTTTACGGACGCGACACCGCAACGGGCTCACGTGCTGGTGTGTAACCCGAACCGCTTGGCGGCCCATTTTTCAGCTGAACATCACCATGTGATGGCGCTCTCCAGTGTGGAAAAACCGGTGGTGACGCTGTTTGCTAAACCGTCGTCTCAGCAGCCTCCCATCACGCAGACCTTGTACGGGGTGCGCTTTGCCTGGCATCGCGCACTTTCGGTGCTGGCTGAAATCCTGCGCCAGCAAGGGGTGGATTATCTGTTCTATCGCACCGATGCGCCGCAACTGTCGGTGGCGTGGGTCGCCAATCAATGGTCTGAATGCGACGTTGACGCAGCGGGTTCGGTACCTGCGCCGTTTGCCGGATTGAAAGCGCCGTTACATGACAGCGCGACGGTGCGAGGTTTACGCGCCGACTGGCACAAAAATATTGTCACCTTTGCGTTGTCTGCGCCGTCTCGGGATACCTCGGATCGTACCAGTCATGCGTTGTGTGCATTGCATGCGGGCAGCATTGAGTCAGACGTATGGCGTCATCAGGCGGTGATTTATTTCAGCAACCAATCACCGGGTCAGTTGGTGGTGTTGGATCCGCGTCTGAATCCGGAGGTGTTCTTTCGGTTGCGTCCGTTGCCGCAAACCGGTCAGCAATGGTGGCAGGCACTGGAAGCGCAAGGTCGCCATGATTTGCTGAGCCGTTTTTCAGCCCGTTTTCCAGAAGACACCGCACAACTCGTAGGTATGCACTTTACTGGCCCGCGCGATAACCTGACCACCTTGTTTGCCGCGTGTGCTTGCGTGATGGGGCTGGCAACAACAGCGCAGTCTGTTCAGCAACTGGCCGATCGGGTTATTGCGGCGGCGATGTCTTTTCAAGGCAAGAATGCTCATCGCATTGATATCGGTTTTGATGAAAGTCTTGATGATAATCAAGAGTCTAACGTATCCATCAGCGGGCTATCCATCAGCGGACGATCCATCAGCGGATTAGATTTTTATCAGACGCTAGCCAGTGTGATGGCGTTTCGTTTGGCGACCGATGGTGATGATGCGTTAGTGCCTAAGCTGGCGTTTGGCATCATGGATTCACTGGCGGATCACTTGGCGACCTGGATTGAACATCTGGATGGCAAATACGGCATTGAGCAAGTGGTGCTGGCGGGTAATGAAATGGCCAATGAATGCCTCGCGCAACGCTTAGCCGTACGCGTTGGGAAAAACTTTCCGTTATTTGCCAACCGCCGTTTGGCACTGGATAGCAGCAACCTGAGTGTGGGCGCCTTGCTGTTGAAGCAGCGCCGAGGCCGAGGGTGGTAATGACGGTGTCGGAGTGCAAAGCGAATAATGGGTTCATAGCAGACAAGGTGTTCAGAACAGACAAGGTGTTCAAAGTATCTGACGAGGCTGAAGCCTTCCATTGCCAACTCACCATTCAGGGCATTGTACAAGGGGTCGGTTTCCGACCTTTTGTCTACCGCAGTGCGATGGCGTTCGGTTTGAACGGCACGGTGCTGAACAATGCACAAGGGGTGACGGTGCATCTGCAAGGTGCGTCGGCGGCGGTGGATGCCTGTGTGGCGGCGATCATTGCCAATCCGCCGCCATTGGCGCGAATCGACAGCCATGCCGTAACTTCGCTGCCGGTGGATCCGCAATTGACGGACTTCCAAATTATCCGCAGTGAAGGTTGTGCGTCTGGAACAGCAGCATCAGATGTTCAATCCGGTGCATCCGTCGCCTTGTCGCCGGATATGGCGACGTGTCCGGATTGCCTGCAAGACATTGCTGATCCCACCAGTCGCTTTTATCGTTATCCGTTTACTAACTGCACGAATTGCGGGCCACGTTATTCCATCATTCGCCAACTGCCTTATGACCGTCAGTCCACGACCATGGCAGACTTTGCCATGTGTCCGGTTTGTGAACGTGCCTACCATGATCCGCTGGATCGCCGTTACCATGCGCAGCCTATCAGTTGCCCCGATTGTGGCCCGCAGCTGCGGTTGTTATCGCCACAAGGGACAGAACTCGCTGCGCGAGAAGCCGCACTAACACAGGCGATGACGGCACTATCACAAGGTAAGATCCTTGCGATAAAAGGGTTGGGGGGATTTCACCTGATGTGCGATGCCACCCATGCGACTGCTGTGCAATCACTGCGTGCGCGCAAGCACCGTCCGGCAAAGCCTTTTGCGGTGATGGTTAAGGACGAGGCGATGGCGCAAACGCTGGTCGAGGGAACGCCGGCCGCTTGGAATGCCCTGACAAGTCGCCAACGCCCGATTGTGCTGATGACAAAGCGACAAGATCCGCGAAACAACATCGCAGAAGCTGTTGCCCCAGATCTAGATGCTTTAGGGGTGATGTTGCCTTATACGCCGTTGCATACCTTGTTGCTCGAAGGCTTGGCGCGCCCGCTGGTGGCGACGTCGGCCAATATCAGTGGCGAGCCGATTTTAACGTCTGAAGAAGCTGTGATTGAGCACTTGGCGCATGTCGTGGATGGCATTTTGGATCATGACCGTCCTATCGCGCACCCGTGTGACGACAGTGTGGTGCAGGTGTGCAATGACCAGCCCATGCTGATGCGATTGGGGCGCGGTTATGCGCCATTGACTTTGCCTTTTCCTCTACCTACTCCGGTTTCTTGTTCGACATCTCAAGTCCTCCTTGCTGCCGGAGCACAGCAGAAAAACAGCGTGGCTTTGGCGTTTGGCCAGCAAATGGTGGTGAGCCCGTATATTGGCGACCTGCATACCCTTGCCAGTGAGCAGCATTACCAACAAACCGTGGCCTTTTTGCAGCAGTGTTATGGGTTAACGCCCACGCTAACGGTGTGCGATAAGCATCCGGATTACGCCTCAAGCCGACTGGCCCCCGCTTTGGCTCAAGCGGCATGTTTACCACAGCCTGCAGTGATCACTGTGCAGCACCATTACGCCCATATTCTGGCGCAAATGGCGATGCATCAACGCACGGCACCGGTGCTGGGTTTTGCCTTTGATGGCACAGGCCTTGGGGACGACGGCACCATTTGGGGCGCAGAGGCCATGGTGGCCGATATCCATGGTTACCAGCGTGTCGCCAGCCTTGCGCCATTTATGCTGATCGGCGGCGATAAGGCGGTGCAGGATCCAACCCGTTTGCTGCTGGCATTACTGTTTGAACGTTACAGTGTGGAGGCGATTGTCGCCATGCAATTAGAGGCGTTGGCAGAGGTCGATCCTCGTTGGATTCATAACCTGCATCGCCTGTGGGAAGAAAAAGCAGCTTGTGTGCCGTGCTCTTCGATGGGGCGTTTGTTTGATGCCGTCGCTCGATTACTCGGTTTGGTCGGTAACGCGCCATATGAAGGGGAAGCGGGCATGAAACTGGCTGACGCCGCGCAACGGCATAGTAAACAACGGAATTCCGCGCAACCTCATAGCCCGCAACATCATAGCTCGCAAAATCAAAGAACGCAGGATGCGGCAAGCTTGGCCTCAGCGTTGTCCTTCACGCTGCCACTCATAAAAGTTGAGGGTAATGTTCCTCTATGGGATACCCAAGGCTTGTTTGCGCAGATCGTCGAGGTGGTAGTTGCATTACCATTGACGCCCGAGCGTATTGGTGCGATTGCCTGGGGCTTTATCGCGGCATTAGCAGATGCCGTGCAGCAGTTCGCCGTCAGCCATTTCGCTACCGAGCAAGACCCTATTCAAGACAGTACACAAGACAGCACGCAAGGCTGTGCGCAAAACTGTACGCAAGACAGGGCTGATGATCCCTCACCCTGCGTGGTGCTGTGTGGTGGGGTGTTTCAAAACACCGTACTCAATGCGCTGTGCCAGCAAAAGCTGAATGCTTGTGGTATGCCGGTGCTGTCCAGTACCGAGCTTCCTGTTAACGATGCCAGCATTGCGCTGGGCCAACTGTGGTACGGCCTTCACCATGATCACGAATAATAATACGTCTTCGCGACAGGGGGGGCGTCGAGTGCGTTTGTCTGCACTGTGTCTCTCTTTGCTTATCACCTTGCCGGCGGAGGCTGCGCCCTCGGTGTCGGCAGCTTCGGTGTCGGCGCCCTTGGTATCAGTGGCCTCGGTCTATCAACAACCGGTGACGATTGCCTTGGGGGATGAGCCCACAGCGGGGTTTGATCCCATTTATGGCTGGGGGCGCTATAACAATCCCCTGATCCAATCCGCCTTGCTAAAACGCACGGGTGAAGGAGAAGTCGCTGGCGATCTGGCTCAGCATTGGACTTTATCACCTGATCGCACAACGTGGACAGTGCGCCTGCAACCTGATTTGGTCTTCAGCGATGGCACACAACTAACGGCCAGTGATGTGGCGTTTACGTACCGCACAGCGAAATCGGTGGCTTCACTGTATGACCTGACCAACTTGGCCAAGGTGGATGTGCAGGATGCAGAGACCGTTATCTTTCACCTTAAGCAGCCTGACATTGGTTTTCTCGATACGCTGGCTTCACTGGGCATTGTGCCGCAGAACGCGTATGGCCCGGATTATGCCCAGCATCCGGTGGGCTCGGGGCCGTATCAGTTTGTGCGTTGGCAAAAAGGCCAATCGTTAGAATTGGTCGCTAACCCGCATTATCACGGCGAGAAGCCGCATCTTGCGCGTCTGATTATCGTATTCAGTGATGAAGCCAGTCGCTATACCCAATTGTTGTCGCACCAGATCGATTTAGCGGCGATCCCACCCCAATATGCCCTAACACTGCCAGCGACAATCAAACAGTGGCGTATCACCAGTGTCGACAATCGTGGTATTGCGTGGCCGATGTTGCCGTTCGACGGGCACGACAAAGGCAATGATGTGACGTCAGACAAAGCGATTCGACAAGCCATTGATAGCACCATTGATCGTGAGTTGCTGGTGCATGCCTTGCTGGACGGTTACGCGCGCACCGCGTATTCCATTGCCGATGGCTTACCGTGGAGTATTGCCCCTGCTGAAAAGGGCGGCCTGTCACCGACTGGTACGGTCAATGCAGAAGCCAAACAAGCAGCAATGCAATCCGCAAAACAAGCGCTCACGACAGCCGGTTGGTTAGTGCAAGATGACGGGATCCGTGCCAAAAATGGCGTGCGAGCGACGTTCACGCTCTATTACAAATCCGGTGACAGCATTCGTGAGCAACTGGCCCTGACGATCGCACAAATGATCAAACCATTAGGGATTGCAGTGGCTACTCAAGGCACCCGTTGGGAGCGTATTAGTCAGGTAATGCATCGCTCGCCAGTGCTGTTCGGTTTTGGCGCATTGTCTCCGAGCGAGATGCGTTACACCTACCACAGCCAGTATCAAGGTGTGGATTTCTATAACAGTGGCTATTACGCCAACCCGATTGTGGATCGTGAATTGGATGCTGCGCAATCTGCGCCTTCGTGGTCACAGGCCATGACCCATTTCCGTCAGGCTCAGCAGCAGATTTATCAGGATGTTCCTTGGACGTGGTTGGTGAATCTGACCCACGTGTATGCAGGTAATCCGTGTTTGGATTTGGGCAAACCGATGATGGAGCCGCATGCCCATGGTTGGCCGCTCACCAATAACATCACGGATTGGACGTGGCAATGCAAACCCTGATGCGCCTTGTTATCCGCTTCGTCGTCCGGCTGGGTGTGCAGTTGTTGCTGGTGGTGATCGTGGCGGCGAGTTTATTGCATTTCTCGCCTCTGGATCCGGTCACACAATACCTGAACGGTAACCTGTTTGCCGTTTCGGCCACGCAAAAGGCGGTGCTGGCAGCACAGTTGGGCGAGCAAGGTTCGGTATGGGCGTCAGTTTCACAATGGCTGGCCCATGTGGCGGTCGGTGACTGGGGGCAGTCGGTGCTCTATCGTCAACCGGTGTTAACTGTGTTGTGGGAGCGCGGGCAGGTCTCTTTGTTATTGATGAGCATCAGTTGGTTGTTGGCCCTTTTTGTCGGTTACGGGCTGGGGCTGCTGGCGGGACTGTGTGCGAACCGTTGGCCGGATAGGGTGATCCGCACAACCGCTTGGGTGTTATCGGCGATGCCGCCGTTCTGGTTAGGCATGGTGCTGATTGCCGTGTTTGCCGTCAAATTGTCGTGGCTGCCGGCCTGCTGTGCCGCGCCTTATGGCGATGGTGTGTTTGAGCAGGGACTGGGCAGCTTGCTGCGACATATGGTGTTGCCTATGACAACCTTGGTGCTGGTGTATATGGCGCCGTTGATATTGCATACCCGCGAAAAAGTGGTGGATGTATTGCGTGATGCGCCCGTGCAGTATGCGCAAATGCACGGACAAGGTGTCTGGGCGCGCGTGCGCTTTCATGTGGTGAAGAACAGTTTGGTGCCCGCATTGGTGTTGCACTTGGCCAGCTTTGCGGAGCTGTTCAGTGGATCCATGCTGGCGGAAACCTTATTCAATTACCCGGGGCTGGGTCAAACCGTGGTGAAGGCTGGGTTGACCCATGATACGGCATTGTTTCTGGGCGCCACGGTGCTCAGTGCGGTACTGGTGTTTGTGGGGAATGCATTGGCGTCGTTGTGTGCCGACTGGCTGACGCCGGGGGTAAGACGATGAGCCGCCACATTCCTTGGTCAGCTTGGGGCATCGTTTGCTTGATGATGATCGCAGCGCTGTATCCATCGTCGGGGTTAGATCTCAACGTGCTGGCGCGTAATCTTCCACCGAGCTGGGCCCATCCCTTCGGAACCGATTGGTTAGGGCGGGATATGCTGACCCGCAGTCTGAAAGGGCTTTATCACAGTGTGACGTTAGCGGCGCTTGCCGTATTGTTGAGCAGTTTGTTGGCGTTGTTGTTGGCCTTGGGATCGGCAGCAAATCGCTGGGTACACCGTAGTGTGCGGATTGCCATTGATGTGTGCTTATCAGTACCGCATCTGCTGTTGATGATTCTGCTGTCGCTGGCGTTCAGCGGTGTGACGATGAGTACGACAGTCGCGGCGGATGCGAGTGGCAGCGCAGTGGGGATTGTTGCCGCCATTGCCTTGAGCCATTGGCCGCGTCTCACCCGCTTGCTGCTGTGTGATTTACAGGCGGTAACCCATTCTCCGTATTTCCACCTGGCGCAGCAATTTGGGCATCGCCGTTTGCCGTTATTGTGGCGGCATATCGTCCCCCATATTGCCCCACAGTGGTTAACGGGGATGTTGGTCATGTTGCCGCAAGCCTTGTCACACATGGCAGGACTGACCTTCTTGGGCTTTGGTTTTGATCCGGCCACTCCGGCAATCGGGGTGATTTTGTCACAAGCCAGTCAGTATTTGCTGGCCGGGGAGTGGTGGTTAGCCGTATTACCCGGTGCCTTACTGGTGTTGTGCGTGCTGTTATTGTCAGCGAGTGCCCAACAAATCAGCGGTACGTTGCGCGGCAATGCCCCTGCACTGCTGTCGCGTTCAGGCGCTTAAGGGCCGCTAATTGAGGCAGTTAATCGTTGCTGGTAAATAGTGCTGAGAAAGGAATAAGTCGTTAACGTGTTATCTATCAACCAATTATCCGTAATATCGTCATCCTGTGATGTAAGCCTGCTGCATCCCATCAGTTTTACCGTGCAGCGGGGAGAGATCGTCGGTGTGATCGGTGAAAGCGGCAGTGGCAAAAGTATATTGGCGCACGCGCTGTTGGGACAGGTGCCCGCCGGGTTTTGTCGCCATGGCGAGGTAAAAGCGACGGGCTCTTTGGCGTTATCTGCTCAATCGGCTGCAGTGTTTGACCCGTTAAAAACGGTCGGGCAGCATTTGGCCCGTTGGCGTGCCGATTTTGCCTATGCCTTGTGGGGAGCCCATGCGTTGCGGGAGGCCCATGCGACCCGCAATAGCGATATTGCTGGGTGTTATCGGCATCAACTGTCTGGCGGCATGGCAAAACGGGCGTGTTTGGCGCAGGCGCAAGTGCAGTCTCCCGCTTTTATTGTGGCGGATGAACCCTGTGCCGGACTGGATGAAACACAAGCGGAGACGATGTATCGTCAACTGCGGGAAACTGCGCGCACCGAGCATCAAGGCATGGTGATCATCTCCCATAATTTGCGTCAGTTATTACGTTGGGCAGATCGCATAGTGGTGCTGCGAGAAGGGCGATTGGTGGACGTAACCACACCAAGCGCGATGATGGATGGTCAGTGTCATGCTTACAGCCAAGCGTTGTGGCAGGCGTTGCCGGAAAATTGGGGGCATTCGCTATGTTGAGTTTGCAGCAGGGCGTGGTGGTTTATGAGTCAGAGCGTCCATTTCGTTTTTTATCCAGCTGGCAATCAAAACGTGAACTGGCGTTATGTGACATCACTGTACAACGCGGTGAAGTGGTGGGGGTATTCGGCCCCAGTGGGTGCGGAAAATCGACCTTGGCAAAAGTGCTGGCCGGGATCCAGCCACTGCATCGCGGGACGCTGTCGGTGCCAGCTTGTCCACAAGGACAAGCCAATCCGGTGCAATGGGTGGCCCAACAGCCAGAGTTTGCGTTTAATCCCTACCTGACGTTAGACCAGTCATTACGCGAAAGTTGGCGTGAGACGGATTTCAGCGCCATACTGGCAGATTTTCACATTCAGCCCGCATGGTTAGCACGCCGACCTTCACAGCTTTCCGGCGGGCAATTACAGCGACTGAATGTGGTGCGGGCGTTGATCCCATCGACGCAATTTTTGTTGTGTGATGAGATCTCCGCCCCGTTGGATCTGCTCACCCAGCAACAGCTTTGGCAGGCTTTGCTACGTCACTGCAAGGCTCGCCACATCGGCGTGTTGGTGATTTCCCATGATCGCGCTTTGCTCAATCAGGTGTGTGATCGGCAAGTGCGGTGTGAGCCTTAAAACCGGCATTGAACCAGTTGATGGTTTCTGGCAGCACGCGCTCGTCTAACATGCTCGGCCCTGAAAACGCGCCCCAGACATGATCAGTATTGAGTTCAACGTGTTTATTGTCGCCTTGGTGGTAGTGCATCCACGCATCGGTATTGACGACCAGATCATCCTGCGTGCCTTGAATCACCAGCAGCGGCCCCGGATAGTGGGCAATGGCACCAATCGGGTTCATGGTCAGCACTTCTTTAAAGAATTTGCCTTTCAGCGTGGTTTCATAACCCCACGGCGTGGTGGTCGTAAACGGGGTTTCGGCTTCGCTGGCGCTGGCTTTCAGCACCAAGTCAGCGCCCATTAATTTGCCGTACGTCATGTAGGGGTGAGTCACCGGTGACCACAGAACGACCGCATCGAGATCCGGATTCAAATTGGCCACATGGCTGGCGACAAGGCCGCCTTGACTCCAACCAAGCAGCCCCACTTTGTTGGGGTTAATTTGCGGTTGTTTTTTCAGCCATTGCAGTGCGCGCTGGGCATCTTCAATTTGGCGGGAAAAGGTAGTGTCAGCCCATTGGCCATCACTTTCGCCTGCGCCACGAAAGTCAATGCGCAGGCTTGCAATACCTTGCGAGGCCAACGTGCGTGCAGTACGGGTGTAGATCCCTTCGTCGGTGCCTTCAATCTGCAACTCGTCTTTTTGCCCCATAAACCCGTGTAGCATGAGGATCACGGGTGGTTGCACGACATTATCCGGAACGTTCAGGGTGCCGACGACAGATTGGTCATCCACCGGAATCACCACTTTCGATTCTTTGGCATACAGGGAGGAAGAAAAAGAAAGCGCCATGAAAACAGCCATGTTCGTTAACGTGAAAGAGTGTCGTAAAGATTGCATAGTCATCACCATAAAAAACACACAAAGGTGCCATTGACGAAAGTGAGACACTTTCATCATCTGTTTAAATAAAAATAATTTCAAGGATTATTCATTGTTGAATTTTACGTGCAGCGAAACGATGCCAATGAATATTGGCATGCAGACAACAATAAAAATATAAGCAGTAATTTATTGATTAAATAATTGGTCGATAAACTTTCGAGTCTTTAATGGCACCACCACATTATCCGGATACAGAATATAAAGCGAGGTATCCCACGTATAATCTGATAAAAGACTGACTAATGTGCCTTGCTCCAAATACGGTTGGGCAATAAAGGCTAACGAGGCGGTGATCCCTAATCCTCTTGCTGCAAATTCTGCCAGTTGGCGTTCACTGTGTGACTCAATGTACGAGTCGATGTAAGGCGAGACGCTGTCATTGAGTTCGCCCTGTTCGTCGATAAACGTCCACTTTTTCTGTGTCAGGCAGTGGGCATAGTTCATACAGCGATGATTGACCAAGTCCTGAGGCGTCAGCGGTTCCCCGTGTTGAGCGAGGTAATCCGGTGAGGCAACGATGTACGTCTTCAACGCTTTGACTTTGCGGCATTTGTAAGAGCTGTCGCTGGGTTGACCAATGTAAAATGCCACATCAAACCCTTCACCGACTAAATCGCCAATGGCATTGTCGAAAACAATGTCGATATTAAGGTTTGGATACTGCATCATGACTTGGGTGATGACATCAGTCATAAACGCGTCATGCTCTAATACCGGTGGCATTTTTATTCTGAGTTTGCCGCGTACTTCGCCTTTTCTGTCATCAATATATTCATAGCAGTCGCTGATGCTATCGAATATTTTCGCACATTGCTCGTAAAGGTAACGTCCTTCATCGGTTAAATTAATGGTGCGGGTAGTACGTTGGATCAGCGTACAGTTCAGGCTTTCTTCCAATAATTTAATGTGCTTACTGACAACGGATTTTGAAATATACAGCTTGTCGGCCGCAATAGAAAAAGAACCGTATAAAATCACGTTATAAAATGTTCGTAGCAAATTTAAATTCAGTGAGTGCATACTGTTCTCCTTTGAGCGCTATATTAACCGTTTAGCGAGGGGAGTAAAGTGAGAACCCCACCGTTATTGTTGCTAAATCGGAAACAGACTTTTCTCACCGTGTTGGGCTTGGAGCGGGTCTGTTTGACGCGACTCTTTGCACACTCTCTTTTGTATGAGTCCTTTCGCTCGAATTCGTTTGTACCGATTATGTGGAGTCTGTTTTGCGCATCAGAATGACCTAACGATTGACACCGGGTCGTGTTTATTGGGATATTTCGTCGATTTTATAAAGTAGAACAGTGGATTCAGGCGAAATGGCAGTAAAAAAGCAGATATTGGCACTATTGGCCTCTCTATCCTTGATGGGGTGTGTTTCTGACGATGGTTTACCGAGTGACTTATCGGAAAGCCTATCCGCACCGTTTACCAATGACTTAACCATGACCAAATTGATGCGCAAGGATGGGACGAAAATTGTCATGAGTTCAATCGGGTGTTTTAGTTCAAACGCCAATGTCATTGAAATCCGCGATAACGTCATGCACGTCAGCCGCTTAGGTGATGCACGACGCACTTATGCCTCTAGCATCAATAATGGCGTTTACATCGGCGCGATTGCTTTGGACGATGAAAAAGTGGCGGCGTTAGATCAGGCTTTGCAACAGTACGCGCCAATTGAGACGCATTGTTCAACGACCACCCAAATGGTGGAGGTTTACTGGACGGACTTTTGGGGCATGCCGATGTATCAAAAGATGTATAAAGACGACTGCAACCTTCAGTCGCGTCCCAAGTACACCTTTCAATCTGTGATTTACGAGGCCATGAAGGCACCCGCTTCAGATCGACCTTTCCGTTCAACGCCTTAAATAAGTGCGCACAATCTGATGACGATTCGCGTTATCCTCCTCTAACACATAGACTGTAGGGTATGCGTAATTTCATCCTCCCTACAGTGGTGTCGGCGTGTGTCTTATCGTTGTCACTAGGCTGCAACAGCGAAGAATCGCCGGTTAATGAGGGCGGTGGTACGGCTCCGCCTGAGACCGTGGACATGCCGCCCGACACATCGCTTCCAGAAAATGGCGCGATTGATCCCATCAGTATCGACCCTGACACCCTTTCTCCTATTACTCGAGGCGGCTGGTACCGTCCACCGGTGATGACCACTTGGCAGTGGCAGCTCAACGGTACGGTCAATACCACCTATGACGTTGCCATGTATGACATTGATGTATTTGATTCCGCTGAAACGCTGATTCAGGACTTACAAGCGAAAAACATCAAGGTGATTTGCTACTTTTCCGCAGGATCGTATGAAGAATGGCGCCCAGATGCGACCGCGTTTGAATCGGCAGAGTTAGGCAATGCACTGGATGGCTGGCCGGGGGAGCGGTGGTTAGATATTCGCTCTTCCAATGTGTTACTTATCATGAAAGAGCGGTTAGATTTGGCGGTGCAAAAAGGGTGTGATGGTGTCGAGCCGGATAACGTGGATGGATACAAAAATAACACCGGCTTTGATTTAACGGCTGACGATCAGCTGACGTTTAACCGGCTGCTTGCCAATGAAGCACACAGTCGAAACCTGTCTGTTGGTCTGAAAAACAACGTTGAACAAGTGCCTGAGTTAGTCACGTATTTTGACTTTGCCGTGAATGAGCAATGTTTTGAATTTAATGAATGTCAGCAATTGGCACCGTTTATTGAGCAAGGTAAAGCGGTGTTCAATGTAGAATACGAGCAAAAATATCAACAAAATACGGCAGACAAAGAGGCCTTGTGTGTCCGTTCGCGGGAGATGCAGTTCAGTACGTTGATTTTACCGCTGGATTTGAATGATACCTTTCGATTGAGTTGTTTATAACGTTATCCCACATCGCTTATCCCCGTATGTTAATGCAAGGGCAAAAGTTGCAAATCCCTAAACCCTGTGCTTACTTTACTACTAAGTGTTTATTCTATTTTTAAGCCAAGACCCCGATCACGTTAAGTGATCCATAAGAGTGTTTCGGGGCCTGTGACTGTTTGCAGCAAACGGAGGCGCAGCAGATGAAGCAGATGCAGATTATCTATCTCAAACCGCACTCCGGCCTTGTCACGGGTAATAACCCCACCTTTATGTCGCCCCATCACTAAGTCCTTCCCATTTTGTTTGTATTAACACGCCAGGCTGTTTGCCTCTGTGTTTTTCTCAGATTTTCTTTCGTCTTCATTTGGCGTTTATCGGATCCCTGTTGATGTGATCTGATACACCGCCCTCACGGGTTTGGGGTCGCTATGGCCGAAACGGTTTATTGGCAACAATGCGTTGATTACGCGATGTTATTGCGCCGCCAATTGCATCAGCAACCGGAATTGAGTTGGCAGGAAAAGCACACCGCTAACACTATACGTGAAGCGTTGAGCGCGATGTCAATAGAGTGGCGTGAATGCGCCGGATTGGGCACGATCGCGACATTGGCCGCGAACCAGTCGGGCAAGCATATTTTATTGCGTGCCGATATGGACGCCTTGCCGATTGAAGAGCGTTCTGGCGTGTCATGGTGTTCTCAACAACAGGGGGTGATGCATGCGTGTGGCCACGATGGACACACTGCGGTTTTGCTGGGTACGGCGAAGTGGCTAAAAGCCCATGAACACCAATTGACGCATCCGGTCAGTGTGATATTTCAACCTGCCGAAGAAGGCGGCCACGGCGCGCGCGAGATGATCAACGACGGCGCATTGGCGGGCATTGATGCCATTTATGGTTGGCACAATTGGCCAGCGATACCACTGGGTCAGCTATTTTGTCCCGAAGGGACGGTGATGGCGGGCAATGCCACTTTCGAGATCGTACTCACCGGCATAGGTGGACATGCCAGCCAGCCCAATCTGTGCCGTGATCCGGTGTTAGCGGCCGCGGCGATTACGGTTAATTTACAGCAAATCGTGGCGCGTCGATTACCGCCACAAACGGCGGCGGTGGTTAGCGTGACAGCCATTGATGCCCCGAGTGGCCCCACAACCATTCCCACCCATGCCACCCTCAGTGGGTCGATTCGGGTGTCACACATGAACGATGCGGTGACGGTGGGGGAGTGGATCACGCAGATCAGTCAGGACACGGCCGCCAGTTACGGTGTGGATTGCCAAGTGACGCACTATCCCCGGTATCAACCCACCGTGAACCACGCGACAGAAGCCGCCCATAGCCGCACCACATGGCAAGCCTTATTTGGTCAGGTGGCACTGGATACCGACTCACTGCAACCCATTATGGCGTCGGAGGATTTCAGCTACTACTTGAACGCGATCCCGGGGGCATTTGCCCTCATTGGCGCGGGCGTACCCGGTGTCGACCATTCACCACCTTGCCACAGTGCCTATTACGATTTTAATGATCAATTGATTGAGCCGGTCATGCGCTGGTTCTGTCTCCTTTGTGCATTACCCACACCTTCATCTCAATAGCCAGGAGCCGGATTATGAGCATCTTTGAGCAACGTGAATCCAATTTACGCGGCTATTGCCGCATTTATCCCACGGTATTTGATACGGCCTATAACGCCATTCAAACCGATGAAAACGGGCGTGAGTATATCGACTTCTTTGCTGGTGCGGGGGTGCTAAATTTTGGTCATAACAATCCCCATATGACGGAAGCAGTTATTGACTACATTCAGCGCCACGGTGTGCTGCACAGTCTGGATATGAGCACCTGTATCAAACGTGAATTTATGGAAAAGTTCGTTGATATAGTGCTTAACCCCCGCAATATGCCGCATAAAATGCAATTTGTTGGTCCCACTGGCACTAACGCGGTGGAAGCGGCCATGAAACTGGCACGGCGGGTGACGGGGCGACAGACGATCGTGGCATTCAACCACGCCTTTCATGGCATGACGTTAGGGGCATTGGCCGCTACCGCGAATAGCTATTTTCGGGGGGCGGCAGGGGTGCCATTAAACCATGTGCAACATCAGCCTTTTGGCGCAGAGGATGAAAGTCATATTGATGGTCACTTGGCACTCGAACAGTTGAAAGCACAGTATCAGGATTCGTCGTCAGGGCAGTCGCTGCCAGCCGCGTTTTTGGTGGAAGTGGTGCAAGCGGAAGGCGGGGTAAATGTGGCCGATAAAGCGTGGCTGAAAAGCCTTGCTGCCTTGGCCAAAGAAATCGGCGCCTTGCTGATTGTGGATGATATTCAGGCGGGCATGGGACGCACCGGTGCTTTCTTTAGTTTTGATGAGTATGACATTGACCCTGACATCGTGTGTTTAGCGAAAGGGTTAGGCGGGTTGGGTACGCCCATCGCAATGAATCTCGTGAAGCCTGAATGGGATGATCATTGGTCTCCTGGTGAGCACACCGGTACGTTTCGCGGGCAAAGTTTATCTTTCATCGGAGGGGTACAGGTGTTGCGCTATTTTGAAGATGATGAATTCATGGCAGAGGTGAAGCGTAAAGCCAGCATCATGCGCCATTATTTGGATGGATTACACCGTTACCCCCATATTCAAATCCGCGGGAAAGGCATGATGGTGGGCATTGATCTGCAAGACGGTGTAGCGGCAAAGGCGGTGGTCAGCGAGTGTTTTCAGCAAGGGTTGCTGCTCGGTGCCTGCGGGACGGGCGGACAGGTGATTAAGTTGATCCCGCCGCTCACTATTGAAGATGCATATCTTGCGAAAGGGCTCAATATTGTCGTTGCGGCCATTGAGAAAGTGATTGCCGAGCACGACACGGCAGAGGTTGAAACAGGGAGGGCGGCAAAATGAAAAATAGAGACGATATGACCTTTGCCCCCGAAGAGTACCAAGCGCGTTTGGCTGCATTAAGATCGCGCATTGCTGAGCGGTGCTTGGATGCGGTGGTGATCACCGACCCTGAAAACATCATGTATTTAACCGACTACCAGACCACGGGGTACTCGTTTTTTCAGGGGCTGATTGTGCCCTTGGATCAAGAGCCCATCATGATCACCCGAGCGATGGAAGAGTCCAATGTGATTGAACGCACGTGGGTCGAACATACGCGCCCGTACCCAGATACCGGTGATGCGATTCAGATGTTAGTGGAAACACTGCGCGAGTTTAATTTAAATAATAAGCGCATTGGTTATGAACGAAATAGCTACTTTTTCCCTGCGTATCAGCAAGATTTTATCCATACCACCTTAACCGAAGGCAAGCTGCTTGATTGTTTTGGTATTGTGGAAGAAGGCCGCATTTGTAAGTCAGTCGCTGAAATTGAGCTCATGAAGAAAGCCGCCTTTGCAACCGAGGCGGGTATGCAGGCTGGCCTTGAGGCTGCTGTTGCTGGGGTCAGTGAAAATGACATCGGTGCCGCTATCAGTGCGGCGATGTTCAAGGCGGGCGGTGAACCACCGGCCGTTATGCCGTATGTCACCTCGGGACCCAGAAGCATGATAGGGCATGCCACGTGGGAAGGGCGCATTGTCGGGCCGAATGACCATGTGTTTCTCGAAGTCGGTGGCTGCTATCGGCGTTACCATACCGCCATGATGCGTACCGCCGTGAATGGGCAACTCACTGACTCCATGTATAAAGCGCAAGAGCTGATGAAAATGGCGTTAGATACCCTGCATGGCTACGTGCAACCGGGCATGACGGTGTCGGACGTGGATAATTTAGTCCGCAATATCATCTCGCATAACGATGTCGGCGCACGATTGATCACCCGTTCCGGTTACTCCATTGGCATCGCCTTTCCCCCCAGTTGGGATGAAGGCTATATCTGCAGCTTAAAACAGGGCGATTCCACCATTTTGAGGCAAGGGATGACCTTTCATATTATCCCTTGGATGTGGGGCGTCGATGGCAATAAAACCTGCGGGATTTCCGACACTATTTACGTGACAGAAACGGGCATTGAATCTTTCTTCTCGTTAGAGAAAGACTTCGTGGTGCACCCATCGTCAACCCAACTTGCGCCTATTCTGTCAACGGCAAACGCGTCCTCCATATCCACTTTGGAACCGTCTAAAAGTAAAGCCAGCAAGGGTCAAGCCGCCGTGCAAGCTGCACAAGCTGACGTGGTAAATACGCAGGAGAAAAAAGATGCTTAATGCGATGAATCCCGCAACGGGTCAGATCATACAAAGCTATGCCACATTAACCTCTGCGCAAATGGCCGAAAAAATAGCGCTCGCGCAGCAAGCCTATGTGGTGTGGCGCAACGTCAGTATGGACGAACGCGCCAGCCTGCTTAAACGGGTCGCCGCCCAACTGCGCGCCGATAAAGCGCGGCTCGGCCAGTTGATGACCGATGAAATGGGCAAGCCCGTGAAAGAAGCCGGCCCCGAAGTCGAAAAAGCCGCGTGGTGTTGCGATCACTATGCCGAGTATGCGGCGGCGTATTTGCACGATGACCGTGTCGAGAGTGATGCCAGTCTCAGCTATGTCCATTACCAGCCATTAGGGCCCTTGCTGGGGGTGTTGCCGTGGAATGCGCCACTGTGGATTGCGTTTCGCTTTCTTGCGCCAGCACTCATGGCTGGGAATACCTGTGTGATGAAGCATGATCCGCATGTGCCCGGGTGTGCTGTCGCTATCGAGCAGGTGTTTAAAGCCGCAGGCGCCCCCGAGGGATTGGTGGTGAATTTACCGATTGAAACGGAGCAAGTGGGTGAGGCGATTCGGCATAAACACATTCAAGCAGTGTCATTTACCGGCTCAGCCAAAGCAGGTGGGATTGTGGCAGCCACCGCCGCAGCAGAAATTAAACACGCGGTGTTGGAGTTGGGTGGCGCCGATCCCTGCATTGTGTTGGCCGATGCCGATCAAGAGGCTGCTGCCGATGTTGCTGTGTTGTCGCGTATCATCAACGCGGGGCAATCGTGCATTGCGGCGAAGCGCATTTTGGTCGAGCAATCTATCTATGATGAATTTGTCGGTAAATTGAAACAGCGCCTGCAAGCACTAAAAGTGGGGGATCCGAACGATCCCACTACGGATATCGGCCCTATTGCCCGTGAAGACTTGCGTGCTAATCTGCATCGCCAAGTCACGGAAAGCATCGCGCAGGGTGCCCGCTGTGTATTGGGGGGAGTATTACCTGACGGCGACGGCTTTTTCTATCCCGTCACCTTGTTAACTGACGCTCATGTTGGCATGTGTGGGATGAAAGAAGAAGTGTTTGGTCCGGTCATGGTGGTGTGTCCGGTGCGTGATGCTGACGAGGCGCTGCAAGTGGCGAATACCAGTGAATACGGGCTCGGGGCGGGCGTCTGGACCCGTGACAGCGCGAAAGCCTTGGCCTTGGCAGAACAGCTCGAAACCGGCCAAGTGGCCATTAACGGCATCGTGAAAACCGACCCACGTTTACCCAGCGGCGGGATTAAAAAATCCGGCTTTGGTCGTGAATTAGGCGAGCAAGGGATCAAAGCTTTTATTAATGCCAAGCAGATTTGGATAAAATGAATGAAGGATTCTAAAACATAACAAGGAGTGGTATGGAAACACTATCCGGCGGTAGGGAAAATGCCATTGTTCACGACGGCGACACCGTGCTGCGGCCATTGTCGCCGTGGTCGCCGACCATTCACCGCGTGTTGCAGCATTTTGAGCAGCAAGGCGTACAAGGGGTACCACGATTTATTGCGGTTGAAGGCCTGCAAGAACGGCTCAGTTTTGTCGTAGGCGAAGCGTATAACACTCCACTTATCGGCGACATAGCCGGCTTGCCCGCGTTACACTCCGCGGCGACCTTGTTGCGAACATTGCATGATGCGTCCGTGTCGTTTTTAGCGGAACACCCCGTAGAGGAAGGCAGATGGATGCTAAACCCACGGGCGCCGTATGAGGTGATCTGTCACGGCGATTTTGCCCCGTACAATGTGGCCTTGCAGCAAGGTGAAGTGGTCGGTGTGTTTGATTTCGATACCGCACACCCCGCGCCGCGTTTGTGGGATCTGGCTTATGCGGTGTATTGTTGGGCGCCGTTTAAAACCCACGAGGTCGATCGACTCGGTACTTTAGACGAGCAAATCGCTCGCGCCAAAGTGTTCTGTGACGGTTACGGCGCCACGGTCGCGCAGCGTGAGGCGTTGCCTGCTGCGATGGTTGAACGGTTGACGGCGCTAGTCAATTTCATGCGCACGGAAGCGGATAATGGCAACGCCCAATTTGCTGCGAATATTGCCGATGGACACCATCTCGCGTACTTGGCGGATATTGCTTACATTCAACAGCATGCCGACGCTATTCAGCAAGGGTTGGTCTAGTTGTAAGGATTGAGCGAATGATTAAATACCAAAAACAAACATAAAGTATCAAAAAGTAATGCTTTGTTGTTCTTAGTGATACTTATTGGTCTTATTTTGCATATTGGATTGGGTACACTTATCTCGTTCTCAGATAAGGAGTTGCCCCATGAAATCCATCGCATCAAACATGTCAGCATTGACGACGTCCACCTTCAAGAAACACGCATCGAAAGCCTTGGCCTCATCCGTTGTTGCACTCAGTTTGCTGGTGGCGCAGTCGGCGAATGCGTTTGAAATAAGCAGTAACGATATTCAGGAAGGCCATCCAATGGCGAAGACCTTTGAATACAACAGCTGGGGGTGTGATGGCGGTAACCAGTCGCCACAACTGATGTGGAAAGATGCCCCTAAAGGCACCAAGAGTTTTGCGATTACTGCGTATGATCCCGACGCGCCGACAGGCAGTGGTTTCTGGCACTGGGTAGCGTATGATATTCCGGCGAATGTGACTGCATTGCCTCGCGGCGTCGATATCAACAAAATCGGCGGTAAAACGGCGCGTATTGATTACGGCACCACAGGCTTTGGCGGTGTGTGTCCACCGGAAGGCGATGGCATGCACCGTTACCAGTTCACCGTATGGGCGTTGCCAACCGCGACGTTGAATGTCGGTCCTGACACCACACCGGCAGTGATTGGTTTTACGCTAAATAATATGGCGTTAGGTAAAGCGAAACTGACCGCAACCTTTACCCGATAAGCCGTAACGAGATAAGACACGGGAGAGCGTGATGGCGCACCAATATCAAACGACATGGTTTCGTGCCGGGCAGCAACAACCGCTGCGCAATGTGCGGATCCACTCTCCCAGTCTGATCCATATTTTGTCGGGCAGTAAACGTCTGTTCTGGAAAGACAGTACGGTAGAGGTGATGTCGTCGCAGTGCTTACCGTGCGAAGCCTCGGCATCATTGAGTTTTGATAACCTGCCGCACAACGGGCGGTTTCTGTCACGTATGATCAGCTTTCACTGTCAGCCGACAGAGGCCATGTTGACGCTAAGTCAAACTGTCAGCGAAGCGCGAGATCAACGGGGCACATCGCCGATGTTTGAGATCGACAGTGCCTTGAATGCCACCTTGGATGCCCTGTTTTCGTTTGATCTCAATACAATGAGTGAGGCAACCCAAACCTTTTGGGTGATGGGCGTATACCAGCAGTTGGCTGAAAAAGGCCAATTACACCCGCTATTTCCGCACGCACAGATGACGTTCAGTCAGCAAATCAGCCAGTATTTATCTCATTCTCCCGGCGAGGAGCATGCATTGGATGACGTGGCCGCACATTTTGCCATGAGTCGTGCGACCTTGATCCGCAAGCTCAAACAAGAAGGGCGGCAGTACCGCGAAGTCTTAGCCGAAGTGCGCCTGAATCACGCGTTGTATTTAATGCAACACGGTGACAGCAATGTGGCACTGTTAGCGCAATGCTGTGGCTATCAATCCGAAGGGCGATTTAGCCAGCGCTTTAAAGGCAAGTTTGGGGTGACACCCAGCGGGTATTTAAAAACGTTACCGTCGGATATATAAAATCGTTGTTCGGCGGGTGCGTAAAAAAGGCAGAATAAAAAAGAGGGATCAGATGATCCCTCTTGTGTTTGGATGATGTTGTGTTTGCTTTGGGTTTCTTTCTGCTGTTTGTCTTTTTCAGGTAGAAATTAGAAAACCAGCTTAGAAATAAAGTAACCCGCGGTGACGGAAGAAATGACCATCACGAAACCAGGCAGAATGTAACTGTGGTTCACAACATACGTACCCAACTTGGTGGTACCGGTACGGTCGAAAGACACACAGCCAATTTGGCCTGCACCCGGAACGATGAAGTCACCACAGGTTGCTGGGTACAGTGCGACAAGCATTGCCGGTGGAATACCCATTGCGGCGCCCAAAGGCATCAGTGCAGAAACGGTGGCAGATGGGCTGAAGATAACCGCTGAGAAGCAGAATAGGATCAAACCGAACATCATCGGTGCGCTTTCTACCATGCCTTCAAACGTGGTTTCAAAGAAAGGCTGGTAAGCGTTAAAGAACGTGCCAGTCATCCAAGAAATACCGAATACGCCAACCACACCGATCAAACCAGAGCGGAACACAGAGCCTGACGCGAACTTGTCACTTGGCACTTTGGCGAAGATGATCATGAACAGCGCACACGCCAGCATCACCATCTGGATCAGCACAGGCGTCGCCAGTACAACGGTTTTGCCGTCGATGTCCCAAGAAGGCAGCAGCGATTTGAAGGTACCGAACAAAATAACGGTCGCCACACCAAAACCAAAGATCAGTACGCTGAGTTTAACGGGTTTGGTTGGAACGTACGCCGCTTTCTCTGCTTGTAGGTTTTCATCTTCATGCAGCATTTGATATTCACCTGACGCCACGCGACGTTGGAATTCAGGATCATTTTCAAGTTCAGCACCACGTTTGTACACGAAGGCACAACCACACAAGGTACCGATAACAAACGCAGGCATGCTGACGGCAAGGATCTGGAAGAAGGTGACGTCGTACATCGACAATGTCGCGATCATACCCGCTGTTGCGGCACTCATCGGGCTTGCTGTGATCGCGATACCTGAGGCGATAACCGCCATCGACATCGGACGTTCAGGACGGATTTTTGCTTCCGCTGCCACTTCGGCGATAACCGGGTAAACCGCAAACGCCACGTATGACGTACCACAGAACACCACAAACATCGAAGAGATCAATGGGCCCAAGAAGGTGATCGCACTTGGCTTTTTCCGCAGCAGTTTTTCCGCGATACGGACCAAGAAGTCTAAACCGCCCGCACCTTGCAGCACACTGGTACAGGCGATAACGGCGATGATGATCAGTAACACGGTGGTCGGTGGTGACCCCGGTTGCAGGCCAAAGCCCAGCACCAGAATACAGACACCCAAACCACCGGCGGCACCCAAACCGACGCCACCAAATCGGCCACCCACGCCGATACAGGTCAGTACTACAGCCAGCTGTAGCCAAAATTCAACGCTCATACTTACTCCAAAAAACGGGATGACCGTGTGGCAACCCCGTTGACTGTCTGTCAAACGGCCCGCCGAGCAGACGGGCGCGTGATAGGGGAATGATTAGTTTGCTGCGATGGCTTCAGCGCGTTCGATTTGTGCTTCAACCGCTTGAGGTGCCGTGCCGCCGTAAGAGTTACGCGCTGATACACACGCTTCTAGCGTGATATCTTGGTAGATATCTTCATCGATAGAAGGGTGGAATGAACGGAACTCGTCAAGGCTTAGCGCGTCCAGTTTCTTGTCGTGCTTGATGCAGTAGTTCACCGCAGAGCCGACAACGTGGTGTGCTTCACGGAATGGCAGGCCTTTACGTACCAAGTAATCCGCCATGTCTGTCGCGGTAGAGAAACCACGGTCAGCCGCATCACGGGTGTTGGCTTCAATGATCACCATTTTTTCGATCATCGGTGTCATGACTTGAAGTGACAGTTGCAGGGTATCCATAGAATCGTATACCGCTTCTTTGTCCTCACTCATGTCGGTGTTGTAAGCCAGAGGTAGGCCCTTCATGGTGGTCAGAATCGCCATCAAGTTACCGTACATACGGCCCGTTTTACCGCGGATCTTCTCTGCGATATCTGGGTTCTTCTTCTGTGGCATGATGCTTGAGCCGGTGCAGAAGTCATCAGACAGTTCAATGAACTTAAAGTCTTGGCTTGAGAACAGCACGATTTCTTCAGACAGACGGCTCAGGTGCATGAAACAGATTGCAGCTGCAGCATTGAATTCCACCATGTGGTCACGGTCACTCACTGAATCGATACTGTTGTGTGTCGGTTCATCAAAGCCCAACAGTTCAGCGGTGTGGAAACGGTCGATAGGGAAGGTGGTCCCTGCAAGTGCGGCAGAACCGAGCGGACACTGGCCCATACGCTCGTGCAAATCTTCAAAGCGAGAGTAGTCGCGCTGAAGCATCCAGAAGTACGCCATGATCCAATGCGAGAATAGGATTGGCTGACCGGTCTGTAGGTGCGTGTAACCCGGCATGATGACGTTCATTTCGCCTTTTGCACGCTCGATGATCACTTTCTGCATTTCGCGGATCAGTGTCAGGTTTTCTTGGATAACGCCACGCATGTGCATTTTTGAATCCAGCGTGGTTTGGTCGTTACGGCTACGTGCGGTATGCAGTTTACCGCCGACTGGACCGATGATTTCAGTCATGCGCTTTTCGATAGACATGTGTACGTCTTCATCAGCGGTGTCGTAAACGAACGTGCCTTCTTCAACTTCTTTTGCGACGGCTTGCAGGCCAGAAATAATCAGATCCGCTTCTTCCTGTGTAATGATGTCTTGTTTAGCCAGCATGGTTGCGTGTGCAATGCTGCCTTTAATATCAATAGGGAACAAACGCTTTTCAATCATGATCGTTGCGTTAAATTCTTCAACAAGTTTATTTGTTGGTAGATCAAACCTACCGCCCCACAATTTAGAAGACATAAAAACCTCGTAAAAATTAAATAAATTAATAACAATATAAGAACCGTCAGGATAAATAAGAAAATCCATAACGATTAAATGAAATATGATAAATACAATATGTTTTTACGCGAACGGATAACCATCGAACACAGACGTTGCAAAACAGACATTGGATAAATACAAGTCTTTATTTACAAATAGATAGGCTGTAGTTGTTGGTTCCGGTAGCGGAAAAATAGGGTGCGCCAATAGCCATATAGCCGAGGGCTACAGGGTATTAACAGAAAGAGGGTTAGGTAATTGAATCGAAATTCAATCGACGATAATTACCTTGAAATGTTAGGCATACTGGCACGAGACAATCCTTTACTATGGCGCTAATGAGCAAACCGCGCTCACCTTTTTCGATGGGTGCACAATATAATTATTCTTTGTTAATAAAAGAGTCAGGAGTCACATTATTTATAAAATAGCGGTTTAATAAAATAAATTAACCACTAAAGATCACGCTTCGTGGTGCAACAAGTTTGCAGTACGGTGTTTTTATTTGAGATGTAACCGTTTTCAGTGGTAGATCGGGGGGCAGGAGCAAGTAGGCGCGGGACGAGTTTAAAGGGGTGGGCAAGAGCGAAAGCGCTTGCATCCATGAAGGGATCTGAAATCTTGCATGCAGGACCACAGGACCACAGGACCACAGGACCACAGGACCACAGGACCACAGGACCACAGGACCACAGGACCACAGGACCACAGGACCACAGGACCACAGGACCACAGGACCACAGGACCCTTTTGCTCTCACTCGGAGCGAAGCATGACCCGTCCCTCGACACTCGCCTCTGCTTTACCTGCCTTTACTCGCCCCTAGTCCCTGCACTTACTAGCTACTCATCCCTGCGCTTCTTCGCACCTTCGTCGCCTTATTTACCTCCAATACAGCATTGTTTGCTACCTTGAGATGAGCAATAGGCATATTAACGCGTAATTTGGGCAAGGAGGCACGATGGACATGGATTGGGTAAGCGGCATTTTGCGGTTTGACTCGTTTTTTGCGGTGACGATTGGGATATTGGTGCTGTTTGTTGGGCGGCAACTTAATCAACAGTTCGCGCCGCTCAAAGAATTCAGCATTCCTGAGCCCGTGACCGGTGGCATTGTGTTTTCAGTGCTGATTGCCGTTGTGTACGCGGTATCAGGGATCGCGATTGAATTTAATTTGATCGCACGGGATGTGCTGTTGGTGTACTTCTTTACCACCATAGGTATTAATGCCAGCTTGCGTGACTTGGTGAAAGGGGGCTTACCCTTAATCATACTGCTCGCGATCACTATCGGGTACATGCTGGTGCAGAACTTGACCGGGATCGGCATGGCGGGGTTGTTTGAATTGGATGGTCCGGTGGGCTTGCTAGGGGGCAGCGTGTCGTTGATTGGCGGGCATGGTACCGCGATTGCGTGGTCGCCCCGAATTGCCGAGAACTTTGCCATTAGTAATGCGATGGAAATTGGGGTGGCTTGCGCTACCTTCGGGTTGATTCTCGCCAGTTTGATGGGGGGCCCGATCGCTAAATTTTTGATCACCCGTTACGATTTAAAACCGGCACAGAAAGAAGCTTTGGATGTCGGGGTCGCGGACGAGGAAGACAACGGCAAAATCACCGGCTTTGATTTTCTTGATGCTGTTTTCGCGATTCATGTCTGCGTGATTGTCGGCTATATCTTCAATGAATTGGTTGCCAGTGCCGGTTTGCAGTTGCCATTGTTTGTCACCTGTTTGTTTGCCGGTATTGTGATGACCAATCTTATCCACGGTACAGGTATTCGCCGTATCACGGGGACGCGTTGGCCGGCACGTAAACCGGCGGTGGCATTAATCGCGGACATCTCACTGGGCACTTTCTTGGCCATGTCGCTCATGAGTATGCAGTTATGGACGCTGATTGATTTAGCGGGGCCGATTTTTGCCATTCTAGCGGCACAGTTTGTGGTCGCGGTGGCGGTGAACCTGTTTATCGTCTTTCCGGCCATGGGGAAAAACTACGATGCGGCAGTGATTTGCGCGGGCTTTGGTGGGATCTCGTTAGGTTCAACACCGACAGCCATGGCAAACATGTCGGCGGTGTCCCAGCGTTACGGGAACTCACACTTGGCGTTTATTGTTGTTCCGCTGGTGTGTGCGTTCTTTATTGATTTGGCCAACGCGTTAATCATTCCGTATTTTCTGTCTTACTTTTAGTGTGTTGGCGCGGGTGTCATCGGCCGTGCGAGGTAGCGAACATGCCTCGCATTGGGCTTGTCCCATCAGCAACGCCGAAAAGCGGTAACGGTGTTTGGCAAAAATACGGTAACACACGTCTGCGACATGACGGATCAGCGGCCAGCGCAGCATCTGTATCCAGCGTTTTTGTCCGACACTGCGCCATGCGAGTGCGGTGACATCCAACCCCAGTAGTAACACGCCATCTTCACGGACGCCGTGCAGAATGGTGCTGGCTTTTTTCGGGCTAATATTGGGGTAGCGTTGCGTGAAATCAGGCTGGCCAATGTCTTCAAACCGCAGTGTTCCTTGATGATTGGCACGTTGCAGCTGTTGCATTTCTGCCACGCACAGCGGGCAACGACCATCGTAAAAAATGGTGAGTGTCACAGTGTTATCCTTTTCGGGTGTCGGCATTGTCAGTATTAACGTGCGCATTAAACGTGTCGATCATTTCAGTCGGTTTTTATTCACTGTGGATATCGCGACCGTTTTTGTCTGTATCGCGTTTTACGTTACGGCCTTTTTATTTATCGCGCTGTTATTTATCGCTTAGAGGTATCCATCTGTCGCCGCTATCCTTTATCATGACGAGAGAAAAGACACGACAGCAAAGCAGTATGAGGTAGCCGGATGGAAAAAATGGTGTTGGTGGAAGATGACACCAAGCTGTGTGACCTTTTGGCGGCGTATTTTCGCCAGCAGCAATTTGATGTGACCACCGTTTATGACGGGGCTCAAGCGCCAGCGGTGATTGACGCCGTCCAGCCAGATGTGGTGATTTTGGATTTGATGTTGCCGGGAATGGATGGTTTAAGTGTGTGCCGCCAGATCAGAGACACGTTTTTCGGCAAAATTTTGATGTTAACTGCGAGTGATGACGATATCGATCACGTCGCGAGTTTGGAACTTGGGGCGGATGATTTCGTCTGCAAACCGATCAAACCGCGTGTGCTGTTAGCACGAGTGCGCATGCTGTTACGCCGCCAGTCTCGCGTTGCAGAGGGCGCTCCGACCGTTGAAGCACATGAGCAAGACCCCCCTCAGTTTGAACGCCAATACGGTGCGTTGGTGATCAACCAGCGATTGCGCGCGTGTGATGTGGCTGGCAAGGCCATCAACCTGACCGACAGCGAATTTAATTTATTATGGTTACTGGCTTGCCGACCAGATGAAGTGCTTACGCGCGAATACTTGGTGATGGCCACGCGCGGTATTCAATATGACGGCCTAGACCGTACCATCGATAATAAGATCGTGACGCTCCGCAAAAAGCTAGGGGACAACCCGACACTGCCACGCAAGATCATTACGGTGCGCGGCAAAGGCTATTTATTTGTGCCTGATCGCTGGTGATGGACGCCAATAGGCATAGGAGAGGCCGATGAAACGCCTGTATCTTGAATTTTTCTTAGGCTTATCCGGCCTGTTTTTGCTGTGTGTGGTGGCCTTTGCGTCTGCGGTGCACACCCTCACCCCGGATTATGAAGGGGAAGTGGAAATGGGGTATGTGTCCGGTGTGGTGTCTATATTAGAGGATGTGAAAGCCCAGCGCGGGCTGTCGGTGGCAGATAAACTGTTAACGGGCTTTGCTAAGCGTAATAGCTTAATTCTTACCCCCATGACTTGGGATGATCCGGCGTTGACCGCGAACGTGGTGAGAAAGCTGCAGCGTGACGGGGTTGCCTATCAGCGTGATAACCATTTTTGGCTGACCTATGGTGACCGCCAGCAGGTGTATTACCTCGCCCCTGATGAAACGGCGTCGATTTGGCAGCATGCCGAGACACAACTGGTGATCCTATGGCTGTCATTCTTGTTCACATTTGCCCTCTACAGCGCCTTGATGATCCGCCTGCTGGCACGCCGTTTTAATCAGTTAGAACGCGCGACCTTGGCCTTCGCAGAAGGGGATTTTCATGCCCGCGCCTCTGAGCATCCTCGGGATCGTCTTGGGCGGCTCAATCTGCGTTTTAACCAGATGGCCGATAAAATCGGCGCCTTAATTGCCAGTCATAAGCAGTTATCTAACGCCATCGCGCATGAGCTGCGCACGCCCATTTTTCGCGTGCAATGCCAATTGGATTTACTGGAAACGTCAGAACTGTCGGCTCAACAGCAAACCTATATTGCAGGCATTCATGATGACATGGATGAATTGGAAGCGTTGATTGAAGAGTTGCTGTATTACGCCAAAATGGAGCGCTCTTCATTGGCCGCAGGGATCATGTTGTCATTGAAAACGGTCGATGTGGCAGAGCTGCTCGATCACACGGTCAGCCAATGTCAAAAATCGCTGGTGACGCAACCGACAGACGGCACGGTACCGAGTGTGAACCTGACCTGTCCTTCACCGTGTTTGTGGGTGCTGGATGCACACCATCTCTCACGTGCGGTGTCGAACCTGATCCGCAATGCCAGCCGTTATGCTGACAGCGTGATTTCCGTGACGGTAGAACAGAAAGCAGACGCACTGGTGATTCATATTGATGATGACGGGTGTGGTATTCCGGAGTCTGAACGTGCCAATGTGCTGCAACCGTTTTATCGGGTTAACAGCGCGCGTGATCGTCAGTCTGGCGGTCATGGGCTCGGGCTGTCGATTGTCAGCCAAATCGTCAGTTTGCACCATGGTCAGTTAGTGATCACTGACAGTGAAAGCGGCGGAGCACGGGTAACCATTACGTTGCCGCAGTAACTTGCTTCGGCAGAGTATGGCAAGTTACACTCCGCGGATTCTGTGCGAGTGGTGTGAGGGAGTGGCGGGTGTCACGGTTTGATTATAATTTACTGAATGTATTGGATGTGTTGCTGGAAGAACAAAGTGTCACGGCAGCAGCAGCACGTTTGCATCTTAGCCAGTCGGCCGTGAGTAAGCAGCTCGCAAAATTGCGTGAGGTGTTTAATGATCCGCTGTTTGAGCGAACGTCTCACGGTTTGCGTCCCACGCCCCGCGCGAAGCAACTGGCGCCGGAATTGCGCAAGGTGCTGCAAGGCTTAGAGCACTTTACCCGCCCTAGCCATTTTGAGCCCCATGACAGTGAGCGGATATTTCACCTGCATATGGTGGAAACTGCGTATTCTTTAACGTATCCCTATTTTATGCCCGCGGTGCTGAGCGAAGCACCGAAAGTGAGCATTAACGCGAAAACATGGCGACGGGACAGTTTAGATCAGCTACTGCGCTGTGAAATTGATATGGCGATAAGTTGCTGGGAATGGGATCCGCGCTCGAAATGGCATATTGGGAATATTCCCGACGCCTTAAACTATGTGGAGCTTGTGCGTGATCACGCCATTTGTTTGGTGCGAAATGATCACCCCTTGTTGCAAGAGCCATGGACGATAGAGACTTTCCTGAAATACCGTCATCTGCAGGTGGTGTTTGGCGGTATTGATCAATGGCTGCTGGATGATGTGCTGGATCTGCAGCACCTGAAACGGGATATCGCGGTCAATTTAACCGATTTCCAATCTGCAATGGATTTGTGTGAGCAGAGTGATTTGATCCTTTGCGCCCCTGCCAAATACATTGATTACATGATGGGTAATCAGGCATTGATACGACGGGAAGTGCCGATTGAAATGCATTCAGGGTGTTATGTGTTGATGTGGCATAAGCACTTCGATTTTGATCACAGTCACCGCTGGTTCCGTGAATTGATCATCAACCAAGTCCGCGGCCCTCAGCCGTTGAGTTTACCGGCGTGATTGGTTGGCTGCCGTTTAAGGTAGTGACGCCAAGGTAAGTAAAAACGGGCTACCCGCAACAATAAATAGCCACTCGTGACGCCACCAGACAGCCACATCGCGCTGTCTGTCCCCATTTGCAAGATAAGAGCAATGGCGATCGTACCCAGCGAGATCCACGCAGCTCGCCATAAAGTCTCGATGTCGTAGCCGACCCATGCGGCCAGCGAGGTTTGACGGTAACGCCGTTTTAACCCCAGTAACCCAATGCCATACAGCAGCGGGATCACACTCATTAGCGGTAATGGCCAGCCGGAATACAGCGTGCTGCCAATGACACCTTTGCCGATGACGGTGTAGGTCATCGCCAGTGCATGGGGCGCATCAAACGGTAACACCCATGACAGCGCAAAGCAGGCTAACCCTACGACATAGAGCAGGGAGCCGGTAAATAATATCCCCCATACAGGAATACCCACCGCCAAATGCGCAATCGGCGCGAGTGTCATGGCATGCATACACCATGTCAGTGGCGTTGCCGAACGGGGCGCGAGGGCAGTATACGGCTGTCCGTTGTCAGGTTTTTGAGTGATGGATTGCATGGCATTACCTCCTGTTTGAGGCCGCGGGAGAATATTCAGTATGCGCTTATTGTGAGAATTATTGTTATGTTATCTCTCTCTTTATTGATAAATATCAAAAAGATATTCCCTTTACTGCCGATATGAAAAACAAGGTGCCTAATGAGCTGATATGCATAGAGATATCACTTTAACACGGCATGAAACATGTATAAGATGGCGGCCATTTTCCGCGAGATCACCTATTCCCAATAACACGGGATGCTTATTGGGAATAGGTCATTCACGTTTTCCTCAACCATACCACTTACATCAATGTGGCAGTCAGGGCGGTGTTGGGGCTGTCTTTTTAAGGGATTATCAGCGTTATGTTTGGATTTAGCTTTTTCAATAAAACCGACGATCACGCGCCGTTGTTGGCGCAGCAAGCAGAAGAAATCGCGCAGTTAAAATCCGCATTAGCACTGGCACAAAGTGAATGTGGGCAATTGCAGTCGGTGGCTGCGGATGCAGATCAAGATTTGCGTACCCAGCGACTCTATTTGGACAGTTTACTGAGTTCATTGTCACCGATTGAGCATATCCGTACCCATATCGCCATGGCGGCAGATCATTTGAAAGTGCATTTAGATCAGCATGTGGCTGAAAACCGCGATGGTATCGCGATATTAGAAAGCTTTCGTCAAACACTGCAAAATCTGATTGCGCAGATCAAACGCAGTGGGGAGTCGCTCGATACGCTACGCCTGAGTGCGGAGGATATCAGTCGGTTTGTGATCACGATTAATCGTGTGTCAGAGCAGACCAATTTACTCGCATTGAATGCCGCGATTGAGGCCGCCCGTGCGGGTGATTATGGACGAGGCTTTTCTGTGGTGGCTGACGAGGTGAGAAAGCTGGCATTAAGTGCCAGTGAAGCGGCCGGACAGATTGAAAGCGGCGTGAGCGCCATCAGCAATAATACGCAAGAATGCCACCAAAGCGCGGAATACATTGAAGCGCAATGTGCCATTTTGCATGACAAGATCACTGAATTGGTCGACATTGTGACCACCTTACTGCACAACACGGACATGCTGTATAACCTGGTGGATCAAAGTTATTCGGCGATTTTCCTGCGTCTTGTACAGTTGGATCACGTGGTGTGGAAAATCGCCATTTATCAAAAAATTCGTGACCGTGATTTTTCAGATGGCAGTGTGGCCGGGCATCAGCAGTGCCGCTTGGGGCAATGGTATTATCAGGGGCGGGGTAAACACTTGTTTTCGCAGTGTCCGTCTTATAAGCAATTAGAAACCCCGCATGCGCAAGTCCATAACTATGGCAAGCAAGCGCTGCATGCCTATGCGCAGGGTAATGAAGCCCAAGGGGTGAAATGTATCGCGATGATGGAGCGTGCGGCTGATACGGTGATCCTTTTGCTCAATGAGTTAGAAGGGGAAATCGCACAAGCCAAAATGCAGTAAGCGTGGCACGAGAAAGTGAGGAAAGCTTTCCCCTTGCGGTCACTTCGTATTACTCTATATAGATAGAAATATAATTAAGTGATGTAGATAGCGTTGAAAAAGAGCATGAAAAAAACCGCTTTTGCCCTGAGTTTACTGTTAATGCCGACCCTGAATGCATGGGCGGCGACAGACAGTACGCCCGTCACGTTTCAAGCCATCCCACAGGTGATGGTGGCGTTTGAGGGCGCGCAGGAATACCGAAAAAAAGCGGTGACGTTTGGACGTTTGGCCCACAAGGCCGAACTGGGACGCAGCCTGCCGACGTATGTGGCAGGCACAGACGGTAAACCGACGCTGGAAACAGAAAATACCATCACAGAAGATGTGGTGATTGCCCGTGCGCCGAAACCGGTCAGTGGGGCGGTTTACAATGAATGGCTTGTACCGAAAACCACATGGCTCGACACGTACGGTGATCTGCCTATGTTTGATACCTTTATGCCGTTTAAGCGGGCCAAAACCATCAAGGCGATCCCCATCACCCCTGAACTGTTGACCCTGTTGGGCAGTCAAGACGGTGAAACGGCGGTGATTGCGGTAGAGTGGAATACCCAAGGGATGACGGTATATAAAAACGGGTATTTAACCGATGCGGGTTATGGTATTGCGCCGGCTGAAATGAAAGACACTTACGAGGCGCTCGACGAGTAAGCTAGTTGACGAGTGTGTTGGTCATCTATGTCTCTCGGCTGCGATGAGCCAAAGACACAAAGAATGAAAAAGAAAATGGCCATGGTGAAAACCATGGCCATTTTTATTAGCCCAACGGCGCCAGAAATGGCACTTTGTCGGGGTCAGCCCTACTTGCCTTCAGGGATAACTTGGCCACTTTCATCAATGGCTTGTACGTCGAAGTGGTATTCCACACACTTCTCATAATCACCTTGGAACAAGGCATTGTAAGCGTACTGGTAAGGTACCAGCTTACACATAAAGCTCTTGTTGCCAGGGGTATTGGCGTTGTAGCCCCAATCTTTATCCCATGTGATCATCAGCGCGCCAGCACCATCGGTGTTGAATGGTTTCATGTTGGCACAGCCCAATTTCTCACCGGAGATATCCAGACCCAGCTCTTTCGAAATCAACTGGTAGTAGTCGATACGGTTTTGCGCGCGGAAATCTTCACTGCCTTTATTACATTCAAATGCACCGTTGATGATTTGAATCGTTGCCCCGAAGCCTAGCTCAATACCGGCTGCTTTATCCGCGGCGTTCGGCTGCCATGTGCCATCGATCACGTGCAGCATGCTTGGTTTCGGTGGCTGTGGGTACACATAGAAGAAGACGGCTGAGGCCAAGTTCAACCACGTGTCAGCAACCAATGATGGGTTTTCTAGCAGTACGCTCTTATCGCCAAACATGGCTTCAGAGAACGGCCCGTAGTTGTAGTTCCAGCTTAGCTGCTTAGCACCACGACCAAAGTAGCTCTTATTGGTCGCACATGGCCAACGCTCACCTTGCCATTCGGTACACTTGCTGTAGGTCATGTCTTGAACGTTTTCGTCCTTGTACATTTCACGCAAGTAATACAGGCCTTGACGCCAGCGTGGTACACCTTGGCTGACTTCCCAGTTTGGCGCATTTGCCCCGGTTTCTTGAACGAAGTGCGCAAACATGGTCGCGAGCGAGCGGCGACAGATGTCGTCAGAGTTACGGCCATCGGTGTAAGTTCGACAGAATGCCGGGAACTTCGCGATAGACTGTAAGAAACGGGTATAGGTGTATTGTTCGTTACGTAGTGGGAAGAGGAACTCCCACGTCGCTTCATCCACGATCATCTCAGCACGCTGAACGTTGTCAGGGTTGCTGGATTTCAATGGTGCAACCGCTTCTACAATCGCATTGTCACGGGTTTCGATATCAGAACGTACAGACTTAAATAGATCCGTGTTGGTCTGATTGAACTCGTAAGCCGTTAGCTCTGCACGTGGCATGAGGTAGCCGCCGTTACCATCAGGAATGATAGTAAAGTCACCCGGTGTTGGGTCTGGATCTGGCGTTGGATCGGGATCGGGATCTGGGTCAGGATTTGGGTTCGGGTCTGGATCAGGGTCAGGTGTTGGACCAGGACCTGCTGGGCAGTCGACGACACTCCAGAACCAGCTGCTGGATGATGGCGATTCCCACAAACCTGGATTATTGCGTGCTTCGTAGCAAACGTTCTCAAAAATCACAACATCACCGTTTTTAACGGTGGTTTGGCCTGGTACCCATGGCGTAGCGGTGGTTGGGTCAGGGTCTGGTGTTGGATCGGGATCCGGCGTTGGATCTGGGTCAGGTGTCGGATCAGGATCCGGCGTTGGGTCCGGGTCAGGTGTTGGATCCGGATCTGGCGTGACGCCAGTACATTCTGCGCTGTTCCAGAACCAGCTACCAGCTTTCGGGGTTTCCCATGTGCCCGGGCTGTTTTTCGCCTCGAAACACTTCGTTTGGAAAATCACGATGTCACCGTTGCTCACTTTGGTCTGACCGGCCACCCATTCAATGGGGGCAGTCGCCGCATGAAGCTGACCACTGAAGGTATTGGCAAGCGCCAACCCGACCAGTAAGCCAAGTTCTTTCTTAGAGAAAGAAATTTGCATGGCGTTCATTCCTTTGATGTTGTGATATTGAAATTGACCAACTCATTATTAGACGATATTTCCCGTCTCACAGCGTTGTGATCAGCCACTTCGAGATTATTCACGAACATCTTTTTTCTTTGCGGCGCTGAACATGGGTAACTATGTGCTCGGTCACAAAATGCTCAGAACCACCAGATTGAGCGCAAGGAAAAGTCAGCGCATTACTCTGAGGGGCCGTGATACCCACCATATGCCTTTATTGTTACTGCTGCGTAAAAGTCATTTAAGTTTTGATGGGATTATCATTTGATTTCGTATCAATATAATGTGCCACATCAAATCCCGCAGTCATTGTGGGCTTTCAAATGAATCTGATACGTGGCTTAGCGATAGACAGCGGCGTGAGCAAGGTGGGACATACGATGTCGAATATTATTGTTGTAGGTGGTGGTGCGGCGGGTCTTGAGTTGGTGACGCGCTTGGGGCGCAGTGTAGGCCGTCGAGATGCACATACTATCACTTTGGTGGAACCGTCATCTCATCATTACTGGAAACCGCGTTTGCATGAGATTGCTGCCGGTACGTTTGATAACGAGCTTGATGCGGTGAGCTATCTGCAACACGCTGCCTGCAATGGCTACCAGTATATTCAGGCGTCCATGACTGGGTTAGATCGCGAAGCGAAAACCCTGACCATTAATCATGTGGCGAACGGTACTGAAACGCTGAACTACGATTACCTTGTACTGGCGGTGGGGGCGGTGAGCAATGATTTCAAAACCCCAGGCGTGAGCGAGCACTGCTTGTTTCTTGATTCTGCGGAACAGGCGCAAACGGCATGGCAGCAAATTAACCCGTTGCTGCGTACCGAAGGTGAGCACCGTCTGTCGATTGTTGGCGCGGGTGCAACCGGGGTAGAGCTCGCAGCAGAGTTGGCAAAAGTGAGCGATAAACTGCAACGTTATCGTCATGGCGCATCACTCTCGATCACACTGATTGAAGCGGCGGACCGTGTATTGCCAGCAAGCCCTGCTTGTATGTCTGAAAAAGTACAGCGCAAGTTGGAACAACAAGGTGTGACGGTATTAACGAACACCCGTATTCAACGTGCGGAATCAGGCCGATTGATCACGGCGGATGATCAGGTACTGGCGGCAGATCTGCAAATTTGGGCGGCTGGTATTAAATGTGCTGACTGGTTAACACAGCTTGATGGTCTTGAAACCAACCGTATTAATCAGCTCAAAGTGTATGACACGCTGCAAACGACAGTTGATAACGCGATTTTCGTGATGGGCGATAGTGCTGAATGCCCACAACCGGACGGTTCATTTGTGCCACCGCGTGCGCAAGCGGCGAATCAGGCGGCAGGGCATTTGGCCGCTCAATTTAAACGTCTGCTGAAAGGCAAAACGTTGAAGCCGTTTATCTTTAATGATGGCGGTATGGTGGTGGCGCTTGGTCATGATTACGCCGTGGGTGCCTTAATGCATGACAAGCTCGTGTTGCGCGGCCGCTTAGTTCGCAATTTGTATGACACGATCTTCCGTTTACACCAACGTATTTTATTTGGTTGGGGGCGTGTGACGGCCTTGGTGATGCTAAAGCGGATCAAATGCTTGTTGAATCCGTACTACAAAGGCAACCAGTCTTAAGTCTTGGACTCGCTTCATTCCTATATATAGCAAAATTTAATAATGATAACGGGTGGCACGTGTGTGTCACCCGATCCTGTTTTTTCTGATGGAACCGCGCTTATGTGGCAAAACGTTATGTGGCAAAAACTGCGTCGCTCTTTACCTCTTCAACTTCTGCTGGCTGCTGCCAGTGCCTGGTTGTTTGCCTCTCTTTTGTCGTGGGTGGCTGCACCAACTGCATTAACGCACGATGCGTTGAGTCAGCAAGGCTGGTATCAATTGTTGATGCTGGGCAAAACCAGTTATATCGGCTTGTTGAAAATGGTGGTGGGCGTGATGGTGTTGCTGTCACTGATTGAAGGGATCACCAACATCGGCTCGACGGTTCGATTGAAAACATTGGGTGGCCGGACAATCGTGTTCTATACCATGACGACCCTGATCGCCATTAGCTTAGGCTTGGGGGCTTCGTTATTGTTGCCGCCTTGGCAACCCTTGATGCAATCGGTGCCAGTGTCAGACGGTGTGACACTGATCAGTGAAGATGCCGCTAACGGTGGCGCGATTGTCAGCAAAATCTTCAGCATGGCGTTAGTGAACCCCGTTGCGGCGATTGCCAATGGTAACTTGCTGGCCATTGTGGTGTTCGCCTTCATGATGGGCATTTCACTGCTGGTGGCGTTACCTGAAAAGCATCCGTTGTTTGAGGTGATTAACGGCCTGAATAAAGGCATCAATACCTTGGTACATGGCATTGTGCGTCTGTCACCGTTGGCCATTTTTGCCATTATCTTTGAGTTTTCACTGACTGGCGGCGAAGCCTTGTTTGGCCAGTTGGCGATGTTTGCTTTGCTGGTGTTTGTACTGACCCTGTTTCACGGTGTGGTGGTATTGCCAAGTATCGCAAAAATTGCGACGGGCATCAGTCCGATTACACTCTTTAAAGCCATTTCTGCCCCGCTGGCGATGGCGTTTGCGACCTCTTCCAGTGCCGCAACCCTGCCTTTGGCGATGCAAGCCGCAGAGGAAAAACTGGGTGTCTCGCCGTCAACCAGCAGCATGGTATTGCCATTAGGTTCTGTAATGAACATGGACGGTACCGCACTGTTTGAAGGCGTGGCGGCGATTTTCTTGGCGCAGTTGTTCGGGATTGATTTAACCACCACTGGCTTGGTGATGATCTTCATCATGGCGATGGTGTCGTCCGTTGGGGCGCCGGGTATGCCATCTGGCTCGATGTCGGGCATGCAGTTGGTATTGCTGGCCGCAGGTATTCCACTGGAAGCCATTGCGATCTTGCTGATCATTGAACGTCCGTTAGATACCTTCCGTACCGCCGTGAACGTCGAAGGGGATTTGATCGCCGCGCTGGTGGTGGATAAGTGGCAAGCGAAAGCGAGTTAACTTTTTGAATAAGCAGAATGAGTGGCGATGACGGAGAGCAGAGCCACTCTTTATATATAGATCTCCATCCCAGTCTGTTTATTTTTAAGTTAACACGCACAGGATTAAGGAGGAACATCAAGCCATTTTTATTCTATGGTGATCACGGATGAAGTGTATTTTACTTTGTATGACGATGTTAGCGTCATCAATGGCGTACGGGTATGAGGACTGCACGGTGTCAACAAGCCATGAAAATGTGGCGTTGATACAAGAAAATCTGAAATCACCGCCAATCGTGCTTGAAAATAAAAGGATCTATCCGTTAAAAAATGAAGATGTACTCATCATTAATACCCGTGATTGTGGCTTGGGTAGAGAAGCGATGTTACTACTTTCTTCCCCTTATTATTCTGATAGCGATAAATTAGAAAAAGCAAAATGGATTATCACGGTTCTGTATGGTTCAGAGAGCCCGTTAATTCATCGTCTTTTATCTATCAATAAGACGGGGATTGTTTCAATCTCAGGCAATGCAGAAGGCGAAGAGCATGTGTTTCATTTTAATCGCTTGGCTCCCTTCGATATAAAGATGGATCTTTTTTCTGAGTCAATCACATACACTTGGATTCCCCCAATGAGTATGGAATAAGTATGGCCTTTATCACTTAATCACAAGTCCGGCCTTCTCCCGCCACAGACGCCAAATCGTCAGCACATTCACACTCATCAATAAGGCTTCTAACGCGGTACCGCCGATGGAGCCGATGATGAAGTTGTTAGCCAGCCAACACGCCCCGCCGACCAAAAACGCGAAACGCATAACAATGCCCTGTAAACAGAACAACGCGTACGTGCCGATGGTGGTGCCAAAAATCGGCAGCATATCCGCTGGCGTGTCTGCCACCCAATAGCCCATCAATGCCCCCGCGAGCATAAACCCGTAAGCAACACGGTGTGAACGCGTATACAGAGAAACACTGGTACGCAGCAGCGAAAGCAAAGCACTGGCACAGGCCGCGACCGCACCGAGTAGGGCAAAGTGTACTGCATGATTGAGGGTCAGCAGCAACATCAGCATTTTTAAGCGGCGATCATTTTTCTGATAAAACGTCAGTACCCCCAGAACGAAACTGAGATAACCAAACAGTTGTGCCCCAGAGAAAAATTGCGCGGTGATGTCATTGATCAGCATGAGGGGATCCTGAGATATAAACAGAAAGCATGACGCACGAATAATACGTGCTAATTAAAGTGTTGATGCCGATGAAATAATAACGTAACTGCTCATAAATAAAAAAGGGTGCTGTTAACAGCACCCAAATGGGATATTCAAGAAAGGAGTTTATTATTATTTCAGTGTTAATTTATTAGCGGCCAAGCTAAATTAACGAAGATCCTGCATTGCCACGTGGTCCATGTCGTTGAACACTTGGTTCTCACCGACCATGCCCCAGATAAAGGTGTAAGCAGAGGTGCCCACGCCAGAGTGAATTGACCAGCTTGGTGAAATCACGGCTTGTTCATTGCGGACAATGATATGACGCGTTTCTGTTGGCTCACCCATCATGTGGAACACGTTCGTGTTTTCTGTCATGTTGAAGTATAGGTACACTTCCATGCGACGCTCGTGCGTGTGGCATGGCATGGTGTTCCATAGGCTACCTTCGTGTAGCTGTGTCAAACCCATCACCAACTGGCACGTTGGTAATACGTCAGGCACGATGTATTTGTTGATCGTACGTACGTTAGATTCTGCCGCCGTGCCCAATGTCACTGGCGACGCTTCTTCTTGTGTGATTTTCTTTGTTGGGTACGTCATGTGCGCAGGGGCAGAGTTAAAGTAAAACTTCGCTGGGCACGCCGCGTCGACACTGCGGAATACCACTTCTTTTGCGCCCATACCCACGTACAGTGCTTCACGGTGATTGATTTCATAATCCACACCATCCACGTGGATCACGCCTGCACCGCCAATGTTGATAAAACCAATTTCACGGCGTTCAAGGAAAGAACTCACACCCAAGGTCTTGCCGTAGTCTGCGGCTAACTCAAGGCCCGTTTCAACCGGCATGATGCCACCGAAAATGATGCGATCGATGTGGCTGTAAGTCATGGTGATTGCGTCTGCGGTGAAGATTTCTTCAACCAGAAACTCTTCACGCAGGCCAGTGGTATCAAGTTGCTTAGCGTGGTTGCTATGGATGGATTGTCTTACGTTCATCATTATTCTGTTCTCACTGTCGCAATATGCTGTTGTTATGCGGTAGTGCATAACCGATGTGCACATCATAGCCGAGAAGTATCGTATAGATAAATTTTTGAAACGCAGTTTCACTACTCCCGTCACAAAATTTCAATTATCACATTCAAAATTCAAAACTACGTTTCATATTTTATTTTCGAGGAATATAATTTGGAAAAATGCGTTGTAGGGCTTGAATATGGAAGTGAAAAAAATTGCGGTGATCGGCGAATGTATGGTCGAAATCCAATCGCAGCAGCTAGGACGAGGCTTTGGTGGTGACACCATGAACACGGCGATCTATGTGTCGCGCGTCGGCGCTATGCCAGATACGCCAGATACGCCAGAGGCGATGATCTCGGCGTCTTACTTTAGCGCATTTGGTCAAAATGCGATCAGCCAAGAGATCATCGACCAATGCGCGGCGCAGGGTGTCGATATGTCGCAGGTGTTACAGCTGGCGGATAAAAATGTTGGCTTATACCTGATTGAAACCGATCCTGACGGTGAGCGCCGCTTCTCGTACTGGCGTGACAATTCTGCCGCGCGATTCTGGCTGGATAATGTGGACGATGAAGCCTTGTTCACCACGTTGAGCCAGTTCGACATGATTTATCTCAGCGGGATCACCTTAGGCATTCAGTCTGCCGCCAATGTCGAACGCTTATTGGGCGTGCTATCGCGTCTGCGTGCTATCGGCAAACTCATTTGTTTTGACTCCAATTATCGCCCTGCGCTGTGGCGCTCTCCGGAAGAAACCCAATCTATTTATAACGCCATGTATGCCTTAACGGATATGGCGTTACTGACCCATGATGATGAAGCCTTGTTGTTTGGTGATGTTTCAGCCCAAGCGACCGCTGAACGTGTGGCGGCGCTAGGTGTGAAAGAAGTGGTGGTGAAATGTGGCGCAGAGGCGTGCCGTATTCATACGCATGGTCAAGTGATCATGGTCGCCCCGCAACCCGTTAATGGCGTGATTGATACCACGGCAGCGGGTGATGCATTCAATGCCGGGTATTTGGCGTATCGCCTGAAAGGGTATGATGAAACCCATGCGGCGAGTGCGGGTCACCGCTTAGCGGGCACGGTGATCACGCATCGTGGTGCCATCATTCCCCTGTCAGCAATGCCCGATGCGTTGCTGCCTACCCCCTCTTACTGACAGTAATAAGGAATAGTGAAATGTCTTGTACGTTACAGCTCGCCGAGCAATTAAAAGCAATGAAAGTGGTACCGGTCATCGCCATCAAGGATGCCGACCATGCCGTTGCGCTGGCGAAAACGTTGATTGAAAACGGGTTGCCATGTGCGGAAGTGACCTTCCGTACCGCTGCCGCCGCAGAAGCCATCCGCCGCATGCGAGACGCTTACCCAGAGATGCTGATTGGTTCTGGTACCGTGTTAACCAAAGCGCAGGTGGATGAATCCATTGAAGCGGGTGTGAACTTCATTGTGACGCCAGCGTTTAATCCAGACGTGGTGGCGTACTGCCTAGAAAAAAACATGCCGGTGGTACCGGGTACCAATAACCCAAGCACAGTAGATCAAGCCTACTGCATGGGGTTACGCATGGTGAAATTCTTCCCGGCTGAAGCGTCAGGTGGTATCGCGATGTTGAAATCACTGTCAGCGGTTTACCCGATGACCTTTATGCCAACGGGTGGGGTGAGTGAAAGCAATATCGGTCAGTACCTTGAACAATCCTGTGTTGCCGCGTGTGGTGGTACATGGATGGTACCGGGTGATCTGATTGATGCACAAAACTGGGATGAAATTGGCCGTTTAGTGCGCCAAGCGGTTGCTGCACTGCAGTAATAAACGGCTGCCGTTACAGACAAAGGCATGTTGTCGGTGGTGTGCTGATGCGAGGGCTGAAACTCAACGCTCGCATTAACGTGGCGCACCGCCATTTTTCCTTTTATCACTCTCAGTATGACGAGCAACACTATGCAAAAAGTTATGCTGCCACCGTTCATGATGGCGTGTTTTCCCTTTTTACGTTGGCTACCCACGATCACCCGACAAGATTTGCGTGCTGATGTGATCGCTGGCCTGACCGGTGCCATCATCGTGCTGCCACAGGGCGTCGCCTATGCGATGATCGCCGGTATGCCGGCGGAATACGGCTTATATACCTGTATTGTGCCTGCGGTGATTGCCGCTTTGTTTGGTTCTTCGTTTCATTTGATTTCAGGGGCGACGGCCGCCCTGTCAGTCATTGTGTTTACCACCGTCAGCCAGTTTGCGGCGCCCGGTTCACCGCTTTTTATCCAACTCGCGTTAACACTCACTTTATGCGCCGGTGTGGTGCAACTGATCATGGGATTGCTGCGGTTTGGCGCCGTGGTGAATTTTGTTTCTCATTCGGTGGTGTTGGGCTTTACCGCCGGCGCCGCGATTGTGATTGCCGTTAGCCAGTTAAAACACTTATTGGGTTTAGATGTGGCCAGTGGCAGTACCGCGCTGGATAACCTGCAGTTAACGCTGGCGGGGATCGCGAACGTCGATATGAATAGCCTGTTGATTGGTGGCACGACCATTGTGACGTGTTTGCTGATCAAGCGTTACCTGCCGAAACTGCCAAACATGTTGTGCGCGATGATCCTTGCGACGCTGCTGGGTTTGGTGCTGGGTGATGTGGCTTTGGTTGGCGCGATGCCAAGCGGTTTACCGGTCTTTTCCTTGCCGGCAGCCGATGTCGTGAGCATCGAAAAAATGGCGATGGGCATTTTAGCCGTGGCGTTATTAGGCTTGGTAGAAGCCATTTCCATTGCCCGCTCTGTGGCCATGAAATCCGGCCAGCTGATTGAATCTAACCAAGAGTTCATCGGGCAGGGGATGTCGAACATTGTTGGCGCCTTTTTCTCTTGTTATGTCTCGTCTGGTTCGTTTACCCGCAGTGGCGTGAACTACACCAGTGGCGCGAAAACCCCGTGTGCCGCCATTTTTGCGGCCGTGTTTTTGTCCATTATTCTGCTGTTCTTCGCCCAGTATGCCGCGTACATCCCGATTGCGGGCATGGCGGGGATCCTGTTTGTGGTGTCCTATAACCTGATCGACCTTCACCACATTCGAGACATTCTGGCCCATGACAAAAAAGAAGCCTTGGTATTAGTGGCGACCTTCATTGCCGCCTTGGTGCTGCACTTAGAGCTATCCATTTACGTCGGTATGTTGATTTCCTTGTTTTTCTATTTGCGTAAAACCTCGTGCCCGCAGATCGAGCAGTTGGATCCACGTGCCTATAACGTGCCTGAAGCCTTTCAGGCCGATACCGAGATTTTGCGGATCAATGGCTCGATTTTTTATGGCTCCACCCAGTATCTGCAAAAAAGCCTACAAGCGTCGACCGCCAAACACCTGATTATTTTTGGCCGTGGGATTAACTTCATTGATTACACCGGCGCACAAATGCTGGCGGATTTGGTGAAGCGTAATCAGCAGCAGATCTATTTTTGCTATTTCAAGACGCACCCAAAGCAGGCCCTGCACGCGGGTGGGTTTGGTCACACGTTTTCTGCCATGACCTTCTACACCAACGTGCAGCAGGCGATTCAAGCATTGCGTCACAGTGATACATCGAGTCATAGGCCGATCCACACACCTATTCATCCACCTGTTCATTTACCCGTCCATCCCCCTATCGCGATTCCAGAGGAGCGTTGAGTGAAAACCATCTTAGTGACCGGCGGCTGTGGTTACATCGGCAGCCACGCGTGTGTGGCCTTGCATCAAGCAGGCTATCAGCCCGTTATTCTCGACAACTTGCACAACAGTAGCGCCTTGGTGCTATCCCGTATCGAGTCATTGACGGAATGTTCACCGACCTTCTATCTGGGCGATATTCGTGACCGTGAGTTACTGGATCGCATTTTCACGCAGCACAACATTGATGCGGTGATTCACTTTGCCGGTTTGAAAGCGGTGGGGGAGTCGGTCGAAAAGCCGCTGACCTATTACGACAATAACGTGAATGGCACGTTGCGTTTGGTGGAAGCGATGCAAGCGCACGGGGTGAAAAGTCTGATTTTCAGTTCGTCGGCCACCGTGTACGGCGATCCGGCCAGTGTGCCGATCACGGAAGCGTTCCCGACCCAAGCGACCAACCCGTATGGGCGCAGCAAGTTGATGGTGGAAGAGTGTCTGCGTGATATTCAACATGCGCAACCGGACATGAGTATCACGCTATTGCGTTATTTCAATCCGGTCGGGGCACACGCTTCAGGGTTGATGGGCGAAGATCCGAAAGGGATCCCGAATAACCTGATGCCGTATATCGCCCAAGTGGCGGTGGGACGTCGTTCGCACCTGTCTGTGTTTGGTCATGATTATCCGACCCCTGATGGCACTGGGGTGCGTGATTATATCCACGTGATCGACTTGGTGGATGGCCATATTGCGGCGCTGGATCGCAAAGGCGGCGAAGCCGGGTTACACGTGTACAACTTGGGTACCGGTCAAGGCACCAGTGTGTTGGACATGCTGGATGCGTTTAAAGCCGCGTCTGGTCGCAGTATTGATTATGAATTTTGTCCGCGTCGTCCGGGTGACATTGCAGAATGTTGGGCGTCCACCGATAAAGCAGAGCGAGATCTCGGGTGGAAGGCCAAATATGACGTGCTAAAAATGGCGCAGGACACCTGGCATTGGCAAATTGCTAACCCGCAAGGGTATGAAGAATAAAACGATTTTTTTAGTTGTCTCGATAATATATCACGGAAAATAAGAACAATGAATCCAATAGCGTTTGATCCCACAGAGCATCCCCACCGCCGTTACAACCCCTTAACGGGGAATTATGTGTTGGTGTCACCGCATCGCGCCAAGCGTCCGTGGAGCGGACAGCAAGAAGCCGTGTCACAAGCGGTATTGCCATCGCACGATCCGGATTGTTACCTGTGTGCGGGCAATGCACGTATCTCAGGGGAAGTGAATCCACAGTACACAGGCACTTTTGTGTTCCAGAATGATTTTGCTGCCTTGAACCACATCACGCCGCTGGTGGTGGAAAAAGCCGATCCGTTAATGCAAATGGAAGGGGTACGCGGTGAAGCGCGTGTGATTTGTTTCTCACCGGATCACAGTAAATCCCTGCCAGAACTGAGCCACGCTGAGCTATGCCAAGTGGTTGAAACGTGGATCACGGAACAAAACGCCCTGAGTGATCGTTACTTATGGGTGCAGGTATTTGAGAACAAAGGCGAAACCATGGGGTGTTCGCAGCCGCACCCACACGGGCAGGTTTGGGCCAACAGTTTTATCCCAACCGAAGTGGCGAGCAAAGATCGCAACCAGTGTGACTATTACCAGAAGTACGGGTCGTCGCTATTGCATGATTACGTCCAGCGCGAGTTGGCGTTGCAAGAACGCATCGTGGTAGAGACTGAACATTGGGTGGCGGTTGTCCCGTTTTGGGCGGCGTGGCCTTTTGAAACCCTGCTATTACCGAAAGCGTGTGTGCACCGTCTGACGGATCTGAACAACGATCAGCAGGCCGACTTAGCCGTGGCGTTGAAAAAACTGACCACCCGTTATGACAACCTGTTCCAGTGCAGCTTCCCGTATTCCATGGGGTGGCACGGTGCGCCAAACGTTGAAGCCGGGGTCGACATCGCCCATTGGCAATTACATGCGTGTTTCTATCCGCCATTGTTGCGCTCGGCCAGCGTGCGAAAGTTCATGGTTGGCTACGAAATGTTAGCGGAATCGCAACGTGATTTAACCCCAGAGCAAGCGGCAGAGCGTCTGCGTGCGGTCAGCGACACCGTGCATTATAAACAGGCGCAATAATGGCATGTGACGCATATCAGAAAATGCGATCAGCACACTGAAATGGTGTTTTATTTTCTTGATATTGTGCCAGTTAGTTATATCATTGCTTTGGGTTTAAAAAAATAAAACAGGGTTTCAAAATGATTCTTGATGCGTTTAGGCTAGAAGGGAAAGTCGCTATTGTCACCGGTTGTAATACGGGTTTAGGTCAAGGCATGGCGTTGGCACTTGCACAAGCAGGGGCTGACATTATTGGTGTGAACTATGCCGATGCAGGTAATACCCCTGAACTGATTGCAGAAACCGGTCAGGCGTTTTTCAATATTACCGCAGACCTGAGCCAATCGTCGGTGGTGAATGATGTGATTGCACAAGCCAAAGCGGTGCACGGTCACATTGATATTTTGGTTAACAACGCGGGCATTATCCGTCGTGAAGACGCTATCGACTTTAGCGAGAGCGATTGGGATGACGTGATGAACATCAACATCAAAGCGGTGTTCATGATGTCTCAGGCGGCGGCCCGTGTATTTGAAGAGCAAGGAAATGGCGGTAAAATCGTTAATATCGCGTCTATGTTGTCATTCCAAGGTGGTATTCGTGTGCCTTCTTACACCGCGTCTAAGAGTGCGGTAATGGGCTTGACGCGTGCGCTTGCTAACGAGTGGGCGTCAAAAGACATCAACGTGAATGCGATTGCCCCAGGGTATATGGCCACTGACAATACCGCAGCCTTGCGTGCCGATGAAGTGCGTGAAAAAGCGATCCGTGAGCGTATTCCAGCGAACCGTTGGGGAACCTCTGCAGATGTGGGTGGTGCCGCCGTATTCTTGGCATCGCCAGCCGCAGCCTACATTAACGGCTACACATTGGCGGTAGATGGCGGCTGGTTAGCGCGCTAATTCTCTGCTTTTTACCGAGAAAGGCCAGCTGTATAGCTGGCTTTTTTATACCCTGCTTATTCTGCTTTCAGCGGTTGATGGCGAGAAGTATTTAGTTGGAATTGTTATTTTTTTATTTGAAACAAGGTTTTACTTTTTGTGATTTTGAGCTATTTTTTTTGCCTCCAGCTTGCGTAAAATCCCCCTCATACCCTTTCGCATTGTTTGCATGATGCTTGATTGATTATTGGCGAGTAGCACATGAATGAGTTTATTGCTTTACCCCCATTACCGGGTGAGCTCGATAAAAAACGCGTACTGGAACATCTCCCTAAAGTGATGGCGACCATTAAACGCAATATTCCTCGCATTGGGGAGCGCAATCCAAAAATTGGTAATGCGGATTTCAGTTGGACCCATTGTGGTGCGTTTGATTGGGTCTCGTCTTTCTGGGCGGGCCAGCTATGGTTGTGCTACCAGACGACCGCTGATGAGCAATTCAAAAACAGCGCAAAACTGCGTAAATCGTATTTCGCTAACATGCTGCTTGATCCGTTCTGGTTGGATCATGATTTGGGCTTCCAGTACAGCTTGAGCTGCGTGGCCGAATACAAACTGACCGGGTGTGAAGAATCTAAAATGATGGCGTTGCGTGCGGCGGATCACCTGATCCACCGTTTCCGTAAAGTGGGCGGCTACATTGTGGCGTGGAACGACACCCACCCGCTGGCGTTAGAAAAGCCAGACGTGATCCAAGGCAAATCCATCATCGACTCGCTACAAAACACCGCATTGCTGTTTTGGGCAGCAGAGGTGACGGGTGCACCGCGTTACCGTGAAGTGGCGATCCGCCATAGCGAAACATTGGCCAAGCACATTGTGCGTGACGACTACTCAACGTATCACTCGTACAACTTCGATCCGATTTACCAAACCCCCGTAAAAGGCGAAACCTTCCAAGGGTATGCCGACGAGTCATGCTGGGCGCGTGGTCAATCATGGGCGATCCACGGTTACGCGCAAACGTATTTGTATACCAAAGACGATAACTTCCTGAATCTGGCTAAGAAAGTCGCGCGTTTTGCTGCTGACGTGATCACGCCAGACGGTGTGCCAGTGTGGGACTACCGTCTGCCTGCTGATGAAATTCAGTACAAAGACAGCTCAGCCGGTGCCATTACCGCTGCGGGCTTCCTATTGATTGCACAAGCACTGGAAGACAAAGCGGAGTTGTTGCCGCGTGATGACGCACAACGTGCGCAGTTGATGGAAGAAGCGGCACAGTTCAGTGATTGGGGCTTGTACCTGTTACAAGGGCTGATGAACAGTTGTGACCTGTGTGACAACGAACAAGCGGAAGGCTTGCTGGCCAATGGCGCATCGTTCGTGAAAGTGGGTTTGTGCGACAACATGTTGCCGTACGGCGATTACTACTACCTTGAGGCGCTGATGCGTGCTCACGGTTACCGTAACTTCTTCTGGTAAGGCGTTGGCAATGAAAAAGGCACCTAACATCATCCTGATCATGACCGACAGTCAGGGCGCGAACGTGGTTGAGCGCTACTCCGGTCAGGCAACAGATACTCAACATTTGGATCGCATGGCGGATACCGGTGTGCGTTTTGATAGCGCCTACACCACCTGTCCATTGTGTACGCCAGCCCGTGCGGGTCTGTTTACGGGCATGTATTCGCACCAAAGCGGCGCATGGACCAATAACCTCGCGCTAGGCACCAACATTCGCCATATGGGGCAGATCTTCCAAGCGGAAGGCTACAACACCGGTTACATCGGTAAGTGGCACCTTGATGGTCACGACTATTTCGGTACCGGGGTGTGTCCACAAGGTTGGCACCCTGATTACTGGTATGACGGCGTGAACTACCTCAATGAACTGACCGAAGAAGAGATCACGCTATGGCGCCGTGGCTTGAACAGCCCTGCGGAGTTGGAAGCGCACGAAATCAAAGCGGATTTCACGTGGGGCCACCGTATCACTAACCGTGGTTTGTCGTTCATTGAGCAGCACCGCGTCGAAGAAAAACCGTTTTTGTTGGTGTTGTCGTATGACGAGCCGCACCATCCGTTCACGTGCCCGCCGAAGCATGTCGAGAAGTTCAAAGACTTCAAATTCGACTTGGGTGAAGCGGCGTTTGATGACTTGGCAAGCAAGCCATTGCACCACCGTTTATGGTCGCGCGCTAAAGGCGCGGGTGTGGGGTCGCAGTACTTCATCAACCCACTGTATTTCGGCTGCAACGACTTTGTGGATGAAGAGATTGGCCGCGTGTTGAGCCACTTGGATGAGACAGAGTTAGCGAACACCTGGATTGTGTATACCTCCGATCACGGTGAAATGAACGGTGCCCACAAACTGTGGGGCAAAGGCGCAGCGGTGTACGACGAAATCACCAATATCCCGTTGATCATCAAAAATACCGATGGCGAGAAAGCCGGTACCGTGATTGATCGTCCGGTGAGCCATATCGACATCATGCCGACCATCATGAAGCTGGCCAGCATTGCGCAGCCGCCGATCATGCCGGGCAATGATTTGTTGGAAGACACACCGGCTGAGCGTGAGTTCAACGGTGTGATGGTGGAATTTAACCGCTACGAAGTGGAACACGACTCTAACGGTGGTTTCATTCCGGTGCGCGGCTGGATCACAGACACCCATAAGTTGGTGATCAACCTGCTGGGCACGGATGAGCTGTACGATCGTGTGAACGACCGTGCCGAAGTCCACAACCTGATTGAACACCCAGATTACATTGACGTGCGTAACCAGCTGCACGATGAGCTGCTGGCGTATATGGATCATATCCGCGATACGTTCCGCACGTTTGAGTGGGCATGCCGACCATGGCGCCCTGAGAAAGAAAGAGAATGGATGGGGCTGTTCCGTCCACGTCCGGCAGACGGTGTTGCACCTATCGTGCGTGATTACGACACAGGTTTGCCAACCCAAGGCATTAAGCGCGAAGACGTACAACTGGCTATCGAGGTTTGAGAATTAGCATGGCACACACAACGCAAGGACACATGACACTTCCAGTGGAAGTGGGACAGGAAGAAGTGGTATTGGATCTGTACAAACGTTGGCAGGCTGATGCCCTACGTGACAGTGACGGCACCACCATGCCAGATTCATTGGCAGAGCAAGATTGCGATATTTACTCAGTATTGTGCATCGTTCGTGCCGATCAGGCTTACGCGAAAGCACACCCTGAATATCTGCACCGTAAATACTTGTCATCGTTCCCGTTAACGGCGATGGCGACGGAGTTGGTGATCCACCCGCTACAGGGTTACTGTGCCGAGAAATACGAGCTGGACGATAACAGCAACCCGAAACAACACTGGGAAGTGCGTAACCGCACTACCAATGAAGTGGTATCGGTTGATCAGTGGGACTTTGTGGCTGAGAACGGCACCATTGTGGTGCGTGACACCACACCATTCCATGAATACACCGCGTCGGTAATGGTACGTCAGGTATGGGACAGTGTGTCGATGTACAACGCACTGACTAACGGTTGGACGGGCGACAAGATCCGCAGTCTTGACCCGTACCACCCAGAATGTCGCGCACACTTGAAGCGTTACTTCGCGCAGTGGTTGGAAGATCACCCGAATACGTCGGTTGTTCGTTTCACCACCTTTGCTTTCTTGTTTGTTATTGATGCCAACGAGAAGAACCAAGATATCTACCGCGACTGGACAGGCTACGGCGAAACCGTGAGCCCAGAAGCGCTGGATGATTTCGAGAAAGAATACGGCTACCGCCTGACGCCGGAAGACTTCGTCGATGCGGGTTACTACAACGGCACCTACAAAGTACCAAGCAAGCAGTACCGTGACTGGATGGCGTTCATTCAGAAGTTTGTGGCGAAGTTTGCCGGTGAACTTGTGCAAATGGCGCATGATGCCGGCAAACGTGCGGCGATGTTCCAGGGTGACCACTGGATCGGTACTGAACCTTTCCTTCCGTCTTACCAAGAGATCGGTATCGACATTAACGTGGGCGCGGTAGAAGACGGTGTGGCACTGCGTCGTCTGACCGATTCTGCGGGCGATCAAATCAAAGAAGCCCGTTTCTACCCGTACTTCTTCCCGGATGTATTCCGCGAAGGCAACAACCCGGTGATCGAGTCGATGGCGAACTGGGTGAAGATCCGCCGTGCCATGCTGCACAAGCCGTTGGATCGCATCGGTTACGGTGGTTACCTGTCGCTTGCGAACAAGTTCCCGCATTTTATCGACCATGTGACTCAGCTTTCTGGTGAGTTCGGTGTTTATCGTCAGCACACCGGTGGTGAAGCGTCAGCCAAAGTGGGCGGAAAAATCGCCGTGTTAAACGCATGGGGTGTGGCGCGTTCTTGGCTACAAAACCAAGCACAAGATCAGCGTTTCTACGTGCCGCCACGCCCAGACGTGATGGAACTTGTGGGTAACAACCCATTGGAATGTTTGGCGGGTCTGCCGTTTGACGTGGAATTTATCAGCTTTGAAGACATTCTTGCGCATGGCATTAGCGATGACATCAAGGTGATCATCAATACTGGTGACGCTGATTCGGCATGGAGTGGCGGTGAAAACTGGGGCAATCCACAGATCATCACAGCACTGCGTGAGTTCGTGGGTAACGGTGGTGGGTTGTTGGGGATCTGTGATCCGTCAGCGCACCTACAGAATGGCCGCTTCTTCCAGCTAGGCGACGTGTTCGGCCTGGAAAAAGAAACGTCTTTGACCATGGGCCGTGTGGCACAGCCTGTGCAGTTGGATGGCGAGCACTTCTTGGCGCAGTGTCTGACGGGCGAAGAAGACTTCGGTAACTTGAGCTATGTGTACCCACAAGCACATGACATGAGCGTGATTGCGGCACAAGGCCAACACTTGGCATTGACGGCACGTGAATACGGCCAAGGTCGCTCGGTGTACTTGGGTAACTTGCCATTCACCATGACCAATGCGCGCTTGTTGCAGAACATCTTGTTGTGGTTGTCGCAGTCTGATCAGGAAAGCTACCCATGGCTATCAAACAGCGCCAATGTGGATGCGTGTTACTACCCAGCAACGGGTAAAGCGACGGTGGTGAACTACACGGATACGCCACAAGCCGTGACAATCACTGACACCCAAGGCCAACAGCATGAGATGGTGCTTGAGGGCTATGAGTGGCGTTGGCTGGAAGCGTGATGTCACAGCGTCACAGGTTGTATGATTTGTGAGGCATACCAAAGTTAATTAATAGCTTTATCATTATCTTACGGGCTCAACTTCGGTTGGGCCCGTTTTTTATTTGGATGTGAATGGTTGGCCGCTTAATGGTTGGCAACGTCTTCACTGGCAAGGACTGTAATGAACACCTCTCACTTGTTTTCTCCTGCTATCGCAACACACCCGTTATATCAACAATGGGCCGACGCGGCAGCGCAACTCCCCGTTTCACCACACTGCCATACCATGGCCAAGCCGAGTGGGTCGGTGTGTAATCTCGATTGCACTTATTGTTTCTATCTGGAAAAAGAAAAGCTCTACCCCGAGCGGCAAAAAAACTGGCGCATGGATGACGCCACGCTAACGCAATACATTCACCAGCAGATTGATGCCCAGCAAGGGGCGGATGTGGTGTTTGCATGGCAGGGTGGGGAGCCGACGATGCTGGGGATCCCGTTTTACCGCCGTGCGTTTGCCTTGCAGCAAGATTATATCGACACGCTATTTCAGGCCACCGGTCAGCGTAAGCAGATCACCAATACGCTCCAGACCAATGGGGTGCTGATTGACGACGACTGGGCGCAGTTGTTTGCGGAGAATCAGGTTCTCGTGGGGATCTCTATTGATGGTCCACAAGCGTTGCATGATCACTATCGGGTGAAGCGCAACGGCCAACCCAGTTTTGATTTGGTGATGCGTGGGATCACAGCGCTGCAACGTTATGGCGTGCGGTTTAATACCTTAACCGTGGTGAATGATGTCAACGGTGCTGAGCCAGAGGCGGTGTACGACTTTTTGGTGTCGATTGGCAGTGATTTTTTGCAGTTTATTCCGCTGGTGGAACGCAGCCAGACCGAATGTGCAGGCAAAAACAAAGACAATGAAGATGTATTGCATTTGGTACTGCCTGACGATCCTAAAGCCCGTGTCACGCCGTGGTCGGTAGCGCCGGCGCAGTTTGGTGAGTTTTTGAACCGAATTTTCGATGTTTGGGTGAAGCGTGATGTGGGGCGGGTGTTTGTGCAGTTGTTTGACAGCGCGCTGGCCAGTCAATTGGGCTACCCAGCCACCTTGTGCTCTCATGCGCCGCGCTGTGGCAGTAACTTCGCGTTAGAAGCCAACGGGGATGTGTATGTGTGTGATCACTACGTCTACCCTGAGCATTATCTTGGCAACATTCACCACACCACGCTAGACGCAATTAAGCACGGCGTGCCAAATCGGGCGTTTGGGCTGGCCAAACAACTGACATTGAGCCCGCAATGTCGTCAATGTGAATGGTTACATGCCTGTCAAGGTGGCTGTCCGAAACATCGTTTTGTTTTTGAGTCGAATAATACGAATCCGTTGCATTATCTCTGTCCTTCTTACCATGCTTTCTTCACGCATTCTGCGCCAAAAATACGAGAGATGGCCGCGCTTTTACTGCGGGGGAAACCTGCAAATCTCGTGATGAATAGTGCACTGATCACAAATCGAGAGAGCGCCAAATAAAAAACATGATCTAGCGGGCATTAAATATGAAAAGCAGTTTTGAAAATATAAGAAATGCGTTTAAATATATTTATCGAAACTGCTTCAGGACGCTAGGAAATGAAAACAATCGCCATGAACGCCAATGGTGTGATGTACCAAAACCGCCGTGAGACCGTAGACGTGTTAGCCACGTTCATTGGCGCACAGGTAGCGGGATTGCGTCCTGAAAATGCGGCACTGTCTGATGCGACAGGTCGTGCCCATTATGATGAAAAAGCCCTTAATTTAGAAGGTGTTGCTCGCATTTTGTGGGGCGCTGTGCCACTGGCGAATGATGCGCCTGAACTGCTTGAACAATTACTGGCGGCGGTGATTAACGGGATTGATTCTGAGCATGAAGCGTATTGGGGCGCCCCGGTAGATTTCAGCCAACGTTGCGTTGAAATGTCAGCCATTGCCATGGCCATGGTTGATGCAGAATGTATTTTCTTTGATCGCTTAACGGCCACGCAACAACAGCAATTAATTATTTGGCTACAAAGCGCAACAGATATTCGTATACCGAATAATAACTGGCATTTCTTTCGCGTGCTTATATTAATGGCATTGCGTCATGTGGGTGCGGAATATAACGCGCAGGTGCTTCAAAGCGATTTATTAGAAATCGACAACATGTATTTAGGGGATGGTTGGTACCGTGATGGCCGCAGTGGCTGTACTGACTATTACAACCCGTTTGCTTTCCATTATTACGGTTTATTGTTTGCCCGCTGGGTGAATACCGTGACTGATGAACTGTCTTCAGAATTAAATCAATACGCCCAACTGTTTATTCACCGTGCTGCTTTGTTTGCACAGAACTTTGCGTTATGGACCGGTGAAGACGGTGCGCCGATTGCGTACGGCCGTTCTATGTCTTACCGCTTTGCAGGCGCTGGTATTTGGAGTGAGTTGGCGTGTTATCCCGCTGCACTAAGCCGTGTCAGCCTGACCGTCAGCGACATGAAAACCTTGTGGGCGGCAACACTGCGTTGGTGGAGCCAGCAACCTATCGTTAGCGAAGGCACACTCAGCGTCGGTTTTACCTATCCCAATTTGATTGCCAGTGAATTTTACAACAGCCCGATGTCGCCCTTGTTGGCGCTGAAAGGCTTTGCGGCGGTGCGTTTGCCTGAAGGGCATCCATTCTGGCAAGCCCAAGAGAGCCAGATTATTCAGCAGTCAACCCAAGTCGCGCTGGAAAAGAACAAGCAACTCGTCGCCCGCCATAACGGCATCAGTATTTTGCTGAGTGGGGCGCCGTCTGCCGCCGAATTGCGTAACAGTCACGATAAATACCTCAAGTTTGCGTATTCCTCCGCCCACGGTTTTGGCGTTGAAGCGCTGCGTTGGATTGAGCAAGGCTTTATCGGTGACAACGTCATGGCCTGTCAGCATCCCGAAACACAAGCGTGGTTCTTCCGTAATCAACTCTTAACTTCTGAATTGCGTGAACAGCAATTGATCACGGTCTGGCAGCCGTTTGAAGGTTGCGTGATTGAAACCGTGCAGTGGTTTGAGAAAGGGGAAGAGTTCCGTCGTCATACCATCGATTCTCAGTGTGATTTCAATTTTATTCTGTCCGGCCATGCGGTGGATACCTGGGTGAAATGCATCGGGGAATTAGACGCATTGACCGAAGCGCGAGTCATGGGGCTAACCTTGATCAGTGAACTGCAACTCCTTGATGGTAAAGGGCATTACAGCGTGATGCCGTGCGCCCCGAATACAAACATTCGTTACGCCCAGGCCGCTGTGCCTGTCATTCATGGCAACGTGGCCAAAGGTCACAGTGTAATGCTCATGAAGGTTATCACAGCAAAGCAATAATATGACGGGTCTTGGTGTGTCCACCTTATCCAATATCGTTTTTGTTTTTAAAAACTCTCCGGAGAAATGTATGAGAAGTAACATTTTCAACCGTAAGTACTCCCTACTTGCTGCTTCGATAGCAACGATTATGTCTCTACCTGCTTTTGCGTACCAGCAAGCCCCTGAGCTTGACGCACTTGTGAAGGCTGGCAAGCTACCGACTGTTGAAAAACGTCTACCGCAAGATCCATTGGTTGTGACACCGTTTCAATCTGTCGGCCAGTACGGCGGCACGTTGGATTTAGTGGGCTTGTGGGGTGATAACGGTCACCGCATGCGTATTCTAGGTAACAACAACCTATTTTCGTTCAACCACACTTACACCGATGTGGTACCCAGCCTAGCAACAGGCTACGAATCAAACGCAGAAGCCACGGAATACACCATCTTCTTGCGTAAAGGCATGAAGTGGTCTGACGGTTCTGAATTCAGCGCACACGATATTGTTTATTACGTGAACGACGTACTGGGTGATCCGAACCATGCGGGTAACCGTCCATTGTTCTTCAAGAGCCACGATGCGGCAAAGGCAGAAGCGATCAATGCCCACACGGTAAAAATCTCGCTGAAAGAGCCAAACGGTTTGTTCATTCGCCAGCTAGCGGGTGTGGATGGGTCTAACATTGCCGCATTCAACAAAGCGTACTGTTCTCAATTCCAGCCTCAGTTCAACGCTGACGTTGAAAAATTGGTGAAAGCAGATGGTTTCTCTTCTTGGCGTGAATACTACGAAGTGAAATGTCCTGCGCATTACTTCACCCCATTCTATGCCAACGCGGATCGCCCAACGATGGCACCGTGGGTGGTAGAAACCCCACCGTCAGCGAACGCACCGTTTGCCGAATACGTACGTAACCCGTACTACTGGCAGGTCGATACTGCGGGCAACCAGCTGCCGTATATCGATTCTGTAAAGTGGACCTTCTCTGAAAACAAAGAAGAAATGCTACTGCGTGCCGTTGCCGGTAAGACCGATTTCCAAGCGCGTCACATTGATAACGCCGCTAACCGTCCATTGATCTTCGGTAACGCTGAAAAATCAGGCTACAAAGTGATGCTGCGCCCTGAAACACGCATGAACGTGTTGGTCATTGCATTGAACCAAAACGCAAAAGATCCGGTGAAACGTGAACTGTTCGCGAACAAAGACTTCCGCATTGCGATGTCTCACGCGATTGACCGTTGGGATATCAGCGAAACCTTGTTTGCGGGCGCAGTTGAACCGTACCAAGCCGCACCGTTGGACGCGTCACCGTTCTACAGCGACGACTTTGCGAAGCAGTACACCGAGTTTGACCTGAAAAAAGCTAACCAGATGCTGGACAAGCTAGGCCTGACTAACCGTGACAAAGACGGTTTCCGTCTGATGGAAAACGGCGAGCGTATCCGTATCGAAGCACTGAGCACCACGCTTGTGAAGCCTGAAACCCGTGATGCACTGGAAATGGTGAAGAAGCACTGGCAAGAAGTGGGCGTGATGTTGGATATCCGCATCGTTGACCGTTCGCTACAGAACTCAATGCGCTTTGCGAATGACTACGACGTGATCCCATGGTACGGCGACGGTGGTGTGGGCATCATCGATGAAGCGCGCTGGTACATGCCGTTCTCTCCTGAATCGACATTCGGTCTAGGCTGGTACAACTGGTCAGCAACGCCAGATGCAGATTCTGCGGTTGAGCCACCAGCAGCCGTGAAGAAGCAGATCGACTTGTACAACCAGATCCGCGTTACGGCTGATAAGGCGAAGCAAAACGAGCTAATGCAGCAAATTATCGACATCGCGGAAGAGAACTTCTTCGCTATCGGTACGGTAAACGGCCTACCAAGCACAGTGATCGTGAACGATAAACTGCGCAACGTACCAGAAGGTATGCCTGAGTCTTACAACCTGATGACACCGGCACCAATGCGTGTTGGCCAGTTGTGGTTTGACAAAAAATAACACCTAAAAAAAGGGGGGCAGTACAGGCTGCTCCCCCTTATACGCTAGCGACACAATATAGGGATTTAGGGGAATTGATATGAGCAATTTCTTAATCGGTGCAAGAGACCAAGTGGGCTCAATAGTTGTGCCATTTTTCGAGAAGCATCCGATGGTGGCGAGCGGTTTGTCTCGTTTCAGTTTGATGGTGTTTACCTTCTTATGTATGTCCGTCATCATTTTCTTTGTGATTGACTTACCCGAAGGTGACTTCGCCACCGCGAAGATTGCTGAGCTTCAATCACTGGGCCAAACCGTTGACCCAAAAATGATAGAAATTCTCCGTGAAACATATGGGTTGGATAAACCGCTGCTTGTCCGTTACTGGGACTGGTTCTCAGGGATTTTGACCGGTGACTTGGGGATGTCACTGTCAACGCAAGAGCCTGTTTGGGACACGATCAAAACCCGTCTGCCAGTGACCTTGTTGCTGATGTCTGGCGTATTGATTTTCATGTTTGCGACGGCTATTCCAATCGGTATTTATTCCGCACTGCGTCCGTATTCTGTGGGTGACTATTTCGGCACGATTATCGGTTTCCTAGGAATGGCCACGCCGAACTTCGTTATCGCTATCATCGCTATCCTGATTGGTTATGAACATTTTGGCGTGGTGATCACAGGGTTGAACTCGGATGAGTACCTGGGTCAGCCAATGTCATTGGCCAAGTTCTGGGATTCTTTCCAACGTAGCTGGGTCTTCATTCTTGTTCTGGGTACTGCGGGTATGGCCACCATCATCCGTAAAGTGCGTGCCAACTTGATGGAAGAGCTGAATAAACCGTATGTCACCACAGCGCGCGCCAAAGGCTTGAGCGAGCGTGAACTGACGATGAAATACCCTGTGCGTTTAGCCCTGATCCCGGTTGCAGCAACTATCGGCTGGAAACTGCCGGTACTGTTGGGCGCTGACATCATTGTTAGTCAGGTAATGAACATGCCAACGCTGGGTACCTTGATGCTTCAGGCGTTAGAAAAACAAGACATGGTACTGGCCGGCGACATCCTGCTCATCATGGGTGGTCTCACCATCATTGGTACGCTGGTTTCCGACATTCTACTTCGTTTGATTGACCCACGTATTCGTGCCGGCGCTTAAAGGAATAAAGACATGAGTGCTCTAGTAGAAAGACTAAATATTTTTAAACTGAAGAAGTTGGATAAAGAGACGGCCACGGCCTCTCAACTGATGCTGCACAAGTTCCGCAGCAACCGCCTAGCCTGGTGTAGCTTCTGGTTCTTGTTGGTGGCCTACACGGTTGCGATGCCATTTGCTGAGTTTTTTGCCCCGTTCGAGTCGGGTGACAGCTGGCGCCGTTACACCTTTGCACCGCCACAGGAAATGCACTTCATTGAGAAAACGGATGAGGGCTACCAGTGGGCACCGCATTTGAGTGTTTACTCAGTGAAAACTGACCCAATGACGCTGCAAAAATCTTATCAATTGGATGAAAACAAGAAAGCGTACTTTGAATTCTTCGGCCAAACCGATGAGTACCACTTGATGGGCTTCATCCCGATGACCACCAAGTTCATCGTTCCGCATGATAAGAAGCTACCGTTCTTCTGGCTGGGTTCAGACCGTATGGGTCGTGACATGTTGTCACGTGTGATCCACGGTGCGCGTATCTCGCTGTCAGTGGGTTTGATGGGGGTGTTCTTTAGCTTGGTTATCGGTATCACGATTGGTTCTATCGCGGGTCTGAAAGGGGGCTGGTTCGATACGGTAACTAACCGTGTGATGGAAGTGATTAAAGCGATCCCAACGCTACCGTTGTGGATGGCACTCACCGCGTCGCTACCGCGTGAGTGGGACAGCATCACCAAGTATTTCCTGGTTACCCTGATTCTGGGTTGTGTGACCTGGCCGGACATGGCGCGAGAAGTGCGTTCACGCTTCATGTCACTGCGTAATGAAGAGTTCATCAATGCAGCGTGGCTGGACGGCAACTCACAGGCTTCAATCATTCGTCGCTACATGGTGCCGAACTTTATGGGTCACATCATTGCTGCGGTTACATTGGCGATTCCAGCGATGATCTTGGGTGAAACGTCACTGAGTTTCCTTGGCCTTGGTTTGCAAGCGCCCGTTGTAAGTTGGGGTGTATTGCTCCAAGAAGCACAAAATATCCGCTCAGTCGCTGATGCGCCTTGGCTGCTTTATCCTGCGGGCATGGTGGTGTTCGTTATTCTCGCAATGAACTCGCTGGGCGATGGCTTGCGCGATGCGACAGACCCTTACCATGAGGTATAACGAGATGATTGATAAAGTATTAGAAATTAATGGCCTGAACGTGAGCTTTGACAGCACACTGGGCTCTAAACATGCCGTTAAAGACCTTAGCTTCGATATTGTTCGTGGTGAAACCCTGGCTGTCATTGGTGAATCCGGTTCAGGTAAGTCGGTGACCTCAAAAGCGATTTTGCAAATCTTAGGTAAAACCGGTCATATCGATTCGGGTGAAATCTTGCTGCATGTGGATGGGTCGAAAGTCGATATCACCACGCTAGAAAGTGACAGCATTCAGATGCGCCGCATCCGTGCAGAACGCATCTCGTTGGTCTCACAAGAGCCAATGAGTGCGCTTAGCCCAGTACACACCGTGGGTGATCAAATCAAAGAAACCTTATTCATGTGTAATAAGGGGCTAACTGAGTCAGCAGCACGTGAGCAGACCATTAAACTGCTGACCCAAGTGTTGCTGCCGGATCCAGAGACGCTGATTGACAAATACCCGTATGCGTTGTCAGGTGGCCAGCGCCAGCGTGTGTGTATCGCGATGGCCATTGCCAGCCGCCCGGATATATTGATTGCCGATGAGCCAACAACGGCACTCGACGTAACGACTCAAGCTGAAATTTTGGACTTATTCGCCAAGCTTCAGCAAGAGATCAACATGTCGATTCTGTTTATCACTCACGACTTAGGCGTTGTCGCGCAGATTGCCGATCGCGTCGTGGTGATGAAAGACGGCGAAGTGGTAGAACGAGGGGATGTGCGTCAGATTTATGAAAACCCACAGCACCCGTACACCACTAAGTTGATGGATGCAACGCGCCGTTTAGAATTGCCGTCTGAGCTGAAAATTCCGTATAACGCAAAAAACTCAACGGCGACCAAGCCGATCATTGATGCGCGCAATGTGTGCAAAATTTTTGAAAATGGCGGCGGCTTCTTCAAGAAAGGCAAGCAACTGGTCGCGCTAGATAACGTCTCTGTCGTGGTGAACCAAGGTGAATCACTGGGTATCGTGGGCGAGTCAGGTTCGGGTAAATCGACGCTGGGTCGTGCGATTTTAGGGCTGGATCACGCTACCTCTGGTAGCATTCAATATCACGATCCTAGCCGTAATCTGGATGTGGATTTGGTGAACTTGGCCCGTAAGCAAAGTGATCACCTGTTCATTGACTTGCGCTTGATTTTCCAAGATCCGATGTCATCGCTGAACCCCCGTATGACGGTTGCGGATATCATTCTTGAGCCTTTGCGTCAGCTAAAGCCAGAGATGAGTGATGAAGAACGCCGAAAAGAGCTGCATGAAGTGATGGACTGGGTCGGTGTACACCGTGACTGGGCCGCACGTTATCCGCACGCTTTCTCCGGCGGTCAGCGTCAGCGTATCGTTATCGCGCGTGCATTGATCACCCGTCCAAAGCTGGTGATTGCCGATGAAGCGACGGCTGCACTGGATGTATCTTTGCGCTCTCGTGCACTGGATCTGCTGATTGAATACCAAAACCGCTACGGGACGTCGTTCATTCTGATCACCCATGACATTGCCACAGTGAAATATTTCTGTGACCGCATGGTGGTACTAGAGAAAGGCCGTATCGTTGAGCAAGGTTCGGTGGATCAAATCATCAATAACCCTCAAGAAGCGTACACCAAACGTCTGATTGATGCGGTACCTAAAGCCGAGTTGCCGCCATTAGAGGCCGGCGCTGAACAGCCACAACTGGTCGAAGAACCAGCGCGCCTGACGGCTTAACGCTTAATTTTATTCAAATTCCCTCACTGAGCGCGTTCGCGCGCTCGGTAGGGTTTTTATTACCCAAAAAAACAGATTTATAAAAAGTACGTTTATAAAAAGTGCGTTTATAAAAACAAATTTCCAAAAACATTACTTCCAAAACTAATAATGAGAACTACCCCTATGCAAATGAAACACTCTTTACTTGCGTTAGCTATCGCTGCCACGATGACTGGTTGTATTCATGAAGATCACGATACATTGAATCCAACCACACCGCCGTCAGTGGAAACCCCTAAACTACCCGCGAACCCTTCTATTCCGGCGGATGCACCAACGGTACCGAATAACCCGGCACCGAATAAGCCGTTTAAAGTGTCGATTGATCTGGTTGCTGCAAGCAAAACGGCCTCATCGCCATTATTGGTCGGTGATGAAGCCACTGTGGTGATGGCCTCTCAAACGGTACGTAATGCCGCGACTGAGCTAATGGTGAAACTGAAAGCGGAAGACTTCACAAACGGTTATGCCGTGGTTGAAATCGACGGTTTGGCCGCCGGTGCTTACACCATGACTAACACCATTAGCCAAGGCGATATGGTGAAGTTTCAAGGTGAGCCTGCTGAGTTTGACGTTATCGTACCGACGGTAGAGATTGATTACGATGTAGCGGTGAAGAATTGGGCATCGCTATGGACGCCGCCAAATACGACGGATGAGCAATATCAGCTCATGATTGAAGCGAAGCTGGACACCGCAACGGCCTCTTACGCTGGTTTTACCAAAGACAACGCGGAGTATTTGTGGGCCGATCAGAAACTGTATAAAGATTACGGTGATGGCCCAACGGTTAACGCAATGGCAACGAAAACCTCGTTTGCTCGCTTACGTGATTTAGCGGTGGCTTATACGCTGAACGATCCTGCATTTACTACCGATGAAGTATTGGCAGACATTCTGTTCGGGATGGACTACCTACTGAAAGATTTCTACAACGCTGATTTGATCCCACACAAAAAAGATAACTGGCATGAGTGGGAGATCGGTACACCGAAGATCATTCACGATATCGCCTCATTGCTCTATGCGCACGTACCTGAAGCCATGATGCAAGACATTATTGATGCATCTCGCGCGCAACTGCCTGATCCAACGAAGCAATATGCGGGTAACTCACCACATAACGACATTACGAACACTGGTGCAAACCGTGTTGATACTTCGATGGTGGTGCTACAGCGCGGTATCTTTGAAAAGAATGATGCTGAAATTCAGCGTGCGTTGGATGCAATGCCAATCGTGCTTGAGCCAGTAACCAGCAAAGACGGTTTCTATGCCGATGGTTCGTTCATTCAGCACCAAGATATTCCGTACATCGGTACCTACGGCATGATTTTGCTGTCGAATATCTCTCGTATCATGGTGATGTTGGATGATACCGGTATCTCTTTGGATGATGAGCGCTACAAGCTGGTGGATGAGTACCTGTTCAGTGCCGTTGCACCGTTCTTGTTTAAAGGCCAGATGATGGAATCGGTTTCAGGCCGTGCTATCGCGCGTGGCTGGTCACAGAACAAAGGTGAAGGCCGAGGTGCATTGTCTGTGCTTCTGCGTTACTACGATTCACGTGAAGGCGACGTGAAGCAGCGTTTGGGTGCGGTGATCAAAGAGCAACTTCAAACCGATACCGATGCCTTCTTTACTAAAGCGACAGACTTTAAAGTGCTGGACGTGGCTGAGCGCATCTTGAACGACACATCGGTAGTGGCGAAAGGTGAAATTGAAGGTAACTTCTTGTTCCACAACATGGACCGCATGGTACACCGTGGTGATGGTTACGCTCTTGCAGTCTCGCTACATTCAAACCGTATTGGTAACTACGAGTGTGGCGCAAACAATACCGAAAACACCCGTGGTTGGTACACGGCTGACGGTATGACACACCTTTACGATGCCGACCATAAGCAGTTCACCGATTGGTACCCACTGGTTGATCAGCGCAAGATGCAAGGCGCGACAACGACGGGTGAGCACATTGGTAACTGTACGGGCCGTAACACGTATGGCAACAAGAAAGCGAACATGAAGTGGGTAGGTGGTACATCAAACGGTGAATTTGGTGTGATTGCGGCTGATTTCTTCAACTCAAGCCAAGGTGTGACCAACGGTAAGTACTTCGCGACATCGGCGAAGAAGTCGTACTTCGCGTTTGATGATGAAATCGTCATGCTGGGTTCTGATGTGCAGTCCGACAAAACGTGGGGCGTGGCAACGTATATTGAAAACCGCGTATTGAAGCAAGATGGTTCTAACACCATTACCGTTGACGGTGCCGTTTGGACACCAGAGAAGGCCAATAGCAGTGATGATTACGCGAGTATCACGGCCAATACGACTTACCACGTCGAAGGTAACATGGCGGGTTCCCAGTTGGGCGTTTACTTGCCAACCGCGAAAAAAGCGGAACTGCGTTGGGATGATCGTATGGGTAACTGGGGAGCCTTGTACCCACTGAACACCGATAAGATGGAGAAGCCAACAGTAGAAGGCTATGTACTGCAAACCTTGATTAATCATCAAACGGGTGCAGGCAAAGTGGATAGCTACGCTTACGTGATGCTACCAAGCCACAATGCGGCAAAAACAACGGCGTACGGTAACAACCCAGATGTCGAAATTGCGGCACAAACGGCGAATCTGCATGTGGTGATTGAGAAAACGCAAAACGCGATCGCGGCGAACGCGTTCAGTGTTGATGCGCAAACGAGTGCTGTGGTCGAAACCAAAGGTGAACTGTCTGTGCTGATGGTACGTGAAGGTAACGTAGCGAAGGTATGGGTGAGTCAGCCAACGCGCACGGGTGAGCCTGTGAGTGTGAAATTCCCTAACGCCTTGGGTGATACCACGGTGGAAGACAAAGACAACCGCGTTGAATTAGTGGATGGCTACTGGCAGATCGATACAGACGGTCTGAACGGTGCACCTTACCACTTCAGCTACACCCTGTAATACGGGTGATGCGTTGACTGCGTAACGGTAAATAAAGCGCTGCTCCCTGAGGGGCAGCGCTTTTTTTCTCTCTTTCTTATGGATATATAGAGACTCTTTTATGAAAACAATGTCTTTGTCTTGCCCGTCTGTTACTCGCTTGTCGGTATCGACAGTGGCGATTGCGTTAACTCTGGCTTTGAGTGGCTGTCATTCTGATGATCTGAATTCGGATGGCCTTACATCAGAGTCGATCCCTGCTATTCCGCTTGAACCGTCGATCCCAACGCCGCCGGAGCCGGTTGAGATCCAGTACGGTAAAATCATTGATAAGTGGACGTACCCGATGGTGCTGACCGCTGAAGAACGAGAAAAAGAGATCTATAAAGCGGTCTTGGCTTCCCGCTTTGATGCGGGACGTAGTGCGCAGGAAAGCATGGTGCGTGATCAAGCCGATCACTTGTGGGCAACCCATGTGTTGGTCAGTGATGACGCCGGCACCGTGCACAACAAAAATATGATGGCGAGCTTTAACTACCTGAAAACCATGGCGCTGGCGTACAACAGTTTTGACGAACTGGCCACCGATGCAATGCGTGATGACATTGTGTATGGTCTGGCATTCATGCTTAAAGACTATTACGCCACCGGAAAAACATCGACGGGCAACTGGTGGGAATGGGAAATCGGTGTACCGAAGGTGCTGTACGATACCTTGTCTTTGATGGAAGGCCACATTACACCCGCCCAGCAAGCGCAGTTTGATGACATTGTGAAAATGGCCAATGACGCGACTCGCTGGTTTGTCCCGGATCCAAACTGGCAGCACTATGGCGAAGGGGCAACCCGTGAGCCAATGGCGGCTGAAGGTGCGAACAAAGTCGATTTATCGTTAGTTGTTTTGATGCGTGGCGCATTCGAACAAAATGATGCTGACATCAAGATGGCGATTGATGCCTTACCGACGGTATTGGCCCCTGTGACCACCGCGAATGGTTTCTACGATGACGGCAGCTTTATTCAACACGCTAACATCCCGTATATCGGCACCTATGGTGTCACCTTGCTCTCTGGGATCGGTAAAGTGATGAATGCGATCACGGACACCGGGATTGATTTGAGTGACGCACGTTATCAGACCATCAACGAATACTTGTTCTCGGCGGTTGAGCCGTTCATGTATGAAGGCAAAATGATGGATGCGGTGAGTGGCCGTGCCATTGCCCGTGGTTGGGTGCAAAATCATGCGGAAGGCCGCAGCGCCTTGAATGCGTTGTTATCGTTTTATGACTCCCGTGATGCTGAGACACAAGCGCGTTTGGGGCAGTTGATCAAAAGCCACTTAGCGTTAGATCCAGAGACCTACTTTGCGACCACTGGCGATCTGAACTTGTTGTCTGTGGCGGATCGCATCATGACAGATGCAGATTTGAAGCCACAAATGGCCGCACCGGGTAACTTCATGTTCTACAACCAAGATCGCGTCGTGCATCGCGGTGATAACTATGCCTTGTCACTGTCACTGCACTCTGATCGTATCGGTAACTATGAATGTCTGACCACCACGAAAGAAAACTTGAAGGGGTGGTACACCGGTGACGGTATGACGTATTTGTATGATGCGGATCGCCATCAATACACCGACTGGTATGCGCTGGTGGATAAACGTTACCTGCCAGGGACGACCACAGATGGCGCGACCTTGCCGGATTGTGGTGGTCGCCGTCAATATGACAATACCAAGAAAGACATGACGTGGGTGGGTGGTGCCTCTAACGGTGATATTGGCCTGTATGGGGCAAATTTCTACAACCACAATAACACCCTGCTCGTGAAGAAATCTTACTTCATGTTTGATGATGAAATTGTTGCTCTGGGGACGGATTTCTCAGCCAAAGGCAACAAGGGTTACACCGTTATTGATAACCGTAAGCTGAATGAAACGGGTACTAACGTGTTAACCGTTGATGGTGCACAGTGGACCCCGGAAAACAACCAAGTCGCTAAGCCCGTCAATAGCTTCCATGTGGCGGGCAATGTGGACGGATCTGCCTTGGGCGTGTACTTACCGACGGCACAATCGGTCACGATGAAATACCATTCGCGCAATGGTGACTGGAAAGTGTTGTATCCGGAAAACCTCAATAAGATGGACGACACCCGCGTGTCAGGGTGGGCACTACAAACGCAGATTGAGCACAACAATGACAGCAAAACCGCGTACAGCTACGTGTTATTGCCGACCTACAATGCTGAGCAAACCGCCGATTATGGCCGTAACCCCGATGTTGAGATTGTCGCGCAAACGGCCGATTTCCATGTTGTGGTAGAAAATACTCTGAAAGCGGTAGCGGCTAACGCGTTCAGTGAAACCGCGCAGACCAGTGCGCAGGTGAGAACGGTCGGTGAATTGTCGGTGCTGATGGTGCGTGATGGTGATCTGGCGAAAGTCTGGATCAGCCAACCGACGCGTACAGATAAAGCGATACAGGTGTCCTTCCCGCAGGCAATGGGCGATGCCCTTGTCAGTGATGAAGATGATCGCGTGTCGTTGGTTGATGGTTTCTGGCAGGTAGATACGACAGAGCTAGACGGTGAAGCGTACTTCTTCTCTTACCGTGTTAACTGATAGTATCTGTAAATAATGGGCATCGAAAGGTGCCCATTTCTTTAGGTAAGCCGCGATGAAAAAACACAATGAGGATGCACATGTGACCATTGACTACGCCCGCTTTTTGGATAACTGGACCTATCCATCACGGTTAACGGCGGCAGAGCGAGCACATGCGTTATTGGTACCGGTACTGTCACAGCGCGCTGAAACCGCACAACAATGGTTTCAGGCGTTATTGAAGAGTGCACAAGTGTATCCCCAACACAGTCAGCCTGTTATATGGGGGGATCTGCTGCTGTTTAATGACGACGGCACAGTACATAACCGCCATATGGAGCATACCTGTTACCGTATTGAACATCTGGCCTTGGCGTATCGTACTTGCCCGGATTGCCATACTGCAGACATGCGTCATGCGATCACCCATGCGTTGACCGTGGTATTGACGCATATTTATGTTGAAGGAGCACGTAGTACCGGTAACTGGTGGGAATGGGAAATTGCGGTGCCGAAGTCACTCTATACGACGTGTGCCTTGTTACGTGATGAACTGCCTGCCGTGCTGATTGAAAAGCTGAACAGTGCGTCACGCTATATGACCCCCACGCCGTATTGGGAGCACCATGGTCCCGGCGCCACACGACCAACGATGCGTGCCCACGGCGCGAACTTGGTTGATCTGGCGATGGTGGTGTTATTGCGTGCCATGTTTGAACAAAACGATGACGATATTGCGCTGGCGATGACGGCTATCCCCACCACGCTGGAGCCTGTTACATCGGGCAACGGTTTTTACCGTGATGGCTCGTTTCTTCAGCATGTGAATATTCCCTATATCGGCGGGTACGGGCTGGTCTTACTGAATGGTATCGCCCATGTGCTGTATGCGGCGCAAGAGACAGGGTTAGTGGTATCGGATCCGCGTTACGCGTTGATTGACGATTACTTGATAGGCTCAGTATTGCCTTTCATGTATCGGGGAAAATTGATGGAATGCGTTACTGGACGCGGTATTGCCCGTGGCTGGCGACAGAATGAAGGGGAAGGCATCGCGGCCTTGGCAACGTTGTTGCGTTTTTATCCCTCTCGTCAGGCCACAGTGAAACCGCGTTTAGCGTCCGCGATCAAACACCACTTAGCTTTTCATGGTGATCGTTTTTATCACGGCCAAAGTGAACTACAGGTGTTACTGAGTGCGTTGGCGATCGCGCAGAACTGCAATGTGGCAGGGGAAGATGCACAGCCACAAAATCAACTGTTTTATTGCCAAGATCGTATGGTGCATCGTGGTAACGGGTTTGCTTTCTCGATCTCTCTGCATTCTGATCGTATTGGTAATTATGAAAGCCTGACGACGACCGAAGAGAACCTCAAAGGGTGGTACACCGGCGATGGTATGACGTATCTGTATGACAACGATGATCGTCAGTATCACGATTGGTATCCGCTGGTGGATAAACGCTTTTTACCGGGAACCACCACCGATGGCCGTACCTTGCCCGACTATGGCGGCTGCCGCCAATACGATGATGTGAAACATGACATGCGTTTTGTTGGTGGGGTATCCAACGGGGAGATGGGGCTGTTTGGTGCCGATTTCTATAACCATGACAATACGTTGCAGGCGAAAAAAAGCTATATCTGCCTCGGCGATCAGATCGTCATGATGGGCTCGGATATTCGATCCAAGCAGGGCAACGCCTTTACGACGATCGGCAATACGCAATTGCATGATCTGAGCCAAGCCACGTTAACCGTGGACGGGCAGGTGCAATCATGGCCGACTGATGCGATGAAAAGCTACGAGGTCGACGTAGAGCAGCATATGCATTGGGTACAAGGTGACGGTGAGACAAGGTCACAGTGTGGGGTTTACCTGCCTTTCGCACAACACCTGTTTGTTCAAACAGAAATGCGTCAGGGAGACTGGAACGATCAGTTTCCAGAAAATGCGCGCAACTTGCCTGTGACAAACGTATCGGGGGCGGTGTTGCGTGCGACGATTGCCCATAATTTAATACACGATGATGGTAAATCAATACAAGAATACGATAATGATCAACGTTATGCATATTTATTAATGCCAAACTGCACAGCTGTGCAGTTAACAGTGTTTGCTGCGCAACCTGATTGGGACTGGCTGAGTCTTCGCCGTGATTTGCATGCGGTGTACCACCGTACTTCGCAAACCTTTTTTGCCATTAACTGGCAGTCTCGCAGTGCATGTGACTATGCCTGTTTAGACGGTGAAATGATGCTGATGACCCAAGTACACGGCAATGTTTGTCATGTTTGGTTGAGTCAACCGACACGCACCAATATGCCTGTCTCATTCGGTTTATCGACGATCCCTATGGGGGAATTAATAACCGATCCCGAGTGCCGTGTTCAGCGCGTGTCTGGGGACTGGGTGGTCGATATGAAAGACCTTGAAGGAGCGACATACCACTTTCGTTTTTATTGTGGTGCGTCGTATTAAATGGAAGGGAAGTAAGGCGTTGATAGCATCATCTATCACGCAAGAATATTCCCATTATTAGTAGATAACTCAAACTGAAACACGTGTTTCATTTTTATTGGTGTACGATTGATTTTTTGTGTAATTTGCATAAAATAAGCGCTATTCGTTGCGGTTCAAATCTTTCAAACCTTATGAAGCGCACACCGATTGAGTATAGGATGAATGAATGAGCAATAAGCAACCTGAATCAGTATCTTCCGTTCAAAAAACGATGGCTATCTTTGAAACACTGTGTACTGAAAAAGAAATCGGGATCAGCGATTTGTCACAGCGTCTGATGATGTCGAAAAGTACGGTGTATCGTTTTTTACAAACAATGAAAACCTTAGGTTATGTTTCTCAGGAAGGGGAAACAGAACGTTATGCGTTAACATTGAAGCTGTTTGAAGTCGGCGCGGGCGCGCTATCCAATATTGATATTATCTCTTACGCCCACTCCGAGATGAGCAAAATCTCTGATGAAACGATGGAAGCGTTGCACCTGGGCGCCCTTGATGGTGACAGCATCATCTATATCCATAAGATTGATTCAAAGTACAAGTTGAGCATGCAGTCCCGTATTGGCAAGCGTAATCCACTGTACAGTACCGCAATTGGCAAGGTGCTACTGGCAGAACGCTCGGAAGAGGATGTACGTGAACGCCTGAAAGACGTGGTGTTTACGCAATCAACGCCGAAAACCCACAAAGGCATTGATGAACTGCTGGCGGAATTGCCAAAAGTGAGTGCGCAAGGGTACGGTGAAGATAACGAAGAGCAGGAAGTGGGCTTACGTTGTCTAGCAGTGCCTGTCTATGACCGTTTTAATCACGTGGTTGCTGGCATGAGCATTTCTCTGCCAACCATGCGTTTTACGGAGAGTAAAAAAGAAGAGTTCATTAAATTGCTTCACGCTTCTGCCGCTGAAGTATCAAGCCGTCTAGGTTGTAAAGAATATCCTTCTTTCCCATAAGCTTTCCCATCAGTGTGATTCATCACTCATTATAAAAACCGCCTGCTAAAAACAGGCGTTTTTTTTATTCTGTTTTTTTGTTTCCCTGTTATGAAATTTCGTCATGCACATTATCTTCTTGCGTTTATCGTCTTGTTGCCTGATGACGCAAGGTGATGAACAGGGGGATCGCATTTTACGTGTGCGTGGTACCGCACGATCGGGCGATACTTGCTTAAAATGGCGCTAATTATCTGAAAAAATTATAGATAACCACCCTGTGTCTTCCTCGTACGTACGCTGTTCTGGCGACAATTCCTTTCTATAGGCGCGCGGTTGTATCGGCGAATTTGCCGCCGCCATAAAGATCATGTGTATCATCACATTTTTAAATAATAGATATATACGGTAATTGTTGTGCTACATAATGCGTTTTGTGATCCGCAACAAATAAATCTATCAACTTGCTCGGCACGCAATTCCCCTAAAAATGAAATGCCTTTTCGAAGTATGATGAATGTCATAATTATTAAAACTGAAATGATGTTTTGTTTTATCTTTAATCGTACATGCAATAATATGATTTCAATCTTGAAACACACCCTACAAACTGGTGGAATATAATTATGAAAAAGCAGGCAAAGCGTTTATCTGTGCTAAGTTTGTCTATCGCCTCAGCATTAATGGCGTTTAATGCACAGGCTGAGTTAGACCCAAATATTGTGGAAAACCAAAGTGTCGCAGCGATCGATTTATCTGATGCTGCTAAGCAAGCGTTTTATGAAGATTCAAAACTGAATGTTCATACGTTCCTTTATATTCGTGACCGTGAAGAGCGTGCACCGGGTGCAGACTTTAAGCCACAGATTGAAAACCAAACGCTGCAGCTCGCCTTTGATTACCGCTCTGGTTACTTTAAAGACGTAATCGGTTTTGACCTATGGGGCAGCACCTTGTTGAAGATCGGTGACACCGTAGGTCAGTCAGAAATTCTGCTGTATGACTACGACTGTAACGATGATGGCAAAGGTGGCGATGGTTGTGAAAAAACCAATACGTCGTTGAACATTGCTGCACTGAAAATGAAGCTGGGTGATGAAGAACTAGGCTTCGCGGCACGCGGTGGTTACACCCGTATCAACATGGGTACCATCCGTTCTTCTTGGGGCTTGAACCCACATTCATACCGTGGTGTGGAAGGTAAATTATCAATGGGTAACCTACACGTAGGTTACGCATGGGCGGATCAGTTTAAGAACGATTGGTCTGATGAATTTAAAGACATGACAAACGCATGGCACCAAGGTGATCCAAGCATGTCTCCTGCGAAGAAGATTGATTTTATTCACTCTATCGGCGCGATCTATGAGCTAGACAATGGCGTGATTGACCTAGGTTACGGCCAAGGTAAAGACTACCGTGACAACTGGCAGGCGTTGGTGAAGTACGGCTTTGATCTTGGTTCTGACATGAAGTTGAACACGGCGTTCTTCTACCATGGCGGTAAGTACATCGAAGGCGAAGTATCTAAAGTTGATGATGCTGAAGTGGAAAGCTACATCGCGCTAGGTGCTGATCTGAAGACTGGTGGCTTTAACTTCCGCTTTGCATATAGCCAAACAGATGCACCAAGTGATCCAGGTGGCGCGTACAACTTCCGCCTAACGCCTTGGGCTAACTCTGACAACCGTAACTTCATGCAAGCCACCTCTCAGATTGAAGACTACAACCCAGATGGCACGAAAGCCGTTAAGTTGGGCGTAGACTATAACTTCGCATCTTGGGGTGTTCCAGGCCTGAGCATGGGCCTAAGCGGTAACTACGGTTGGGACGTTATCACAGATAAAAGTAAGAAAGCAGCTGATCGTACGTACGACGGTACCATGTACTCTATCGACTACAACATTCGCTACCGTTTCCTAGAAGGCGATCTAAAAGGCTTGAATGTGAACTTCTTCCCTGCGTACTTCCGCTCAGAAGACACGAACTACAAGTACGATCGTAACGACATGAAACTGATGATGTCTTACTCATTCGGTATTCGTTAATACGCAGTTTTAGATAATTAACTGTCGCTAACTGAAAGCCTCGTTCGCGGGGCTTTCTTTCTACACCACTGACTGTTGCGATGTTTTTGTTATGACGCGGGTCATAACAAAGAAATTGCCGTTTGATTGTTCGAATGCGCACACGATCCCTTTAGGAGACATCATGAACCAAAAACGTATCGCTGTATTGCTTGCCGATGGCTTTGAAGAAGGGGAAGCAGTCGTTTTCATCGATATTATGCGTCGCATGGAAATGACGGTGGATGTGCTGTCATGCATGGAAACCACCACACTGAATAGTTATTTTGAAACGCGTATTTCAGCGGACGATACGCTGAAAAATTGCTTTGACTGCACCTATGATGCCGTCATGATGCCAGGGGGCCCGAAAGGTACCGATAATTTGTCGGCGAACCCAATGGTGATTGAGTTTCTTAAAAGGCATATCGCGGAAGATAAATATATCTGTGCGCTGTGCTCGTCAGGCGCAAAGGTGCTTGCGGCGCATGGTTTGTTGCAGGGCCGTGAATATACCACGGGTGACAAACTGGCGGAAAATTTCGCAGATGGTCAGTACGTAGATAAAAAAGTGGTTGTATCTGATAAATTTATTACCGGTAAAGGGTTGGGTGTCAGCTTTGAATTCGCTTTCACTGTTGCACAGATCCTGCGTGATGATAATCCCGGTAAAGTGGAGTGGCAGGCAAACCATGTTTATTTTGACCACTGGCCGTTTCGCTAATACTGATTGTTTTTCCTGAGTGTCTTTTCTTTGATTATCCATTGTTGTTTAAATACTGTTGTTTGAAACTGTTAATGTAAATAGTTGTTGTTATACCTCCGTTGCCCTGATGCTTTCAGCATCAGGGCTTTTTTTGCCTGTTTTCTCAGGATCGCCCCATGTTCTCTTCACTTTTTCCCCTTCATGTATCGCCAACGACGCACCTGTAGTGATCAACCATTGTCTACCATTTTCTACTGTTATTCGCCGCTAACGCCGCTTGGCTCCTCAACTAAGACCTCATCCATACAATGTCAGACAATAAAGTGCTTTGTTTTTTCATACACTAACCTTGTCTGTGAAGAAGGAATAAAGAAGGAATGTAGGTGCCAAGTATGAAATGTCGAATGCGCAGTGTGGTTTTTACCCTGTTGATTGTCTTCTATTTTACCGTTTTTCAAAACCTGGCGTTGTGGCATCACCTGTCAGCCTTGTTTGATGCGCAGGCTATACAAGGGTGGGGGTTTTTGCTCTCTATTCCGCTCTTTATTGCGGCGCTGATGAACGTGGTGTTTACGCTGCTGATTTGGCCGCGCGTGTATCGGGTGATTTTGCCTGTCTTGATCATTGCCGCGACAGGGGTGACGTATGCCATGTACCAGTATGGTGTGGTGTTTGATCACGGCATGATGGTTAACGTGGTCGAAACCGATACGCATGAAGCGACCAGTTACCTGTCGCCAGTCATGTTGGTCTGGTTTATGGGCTTAGCGGTGATCCCACTGTTATTGCTTTTCCGTATTGATGTCGACTTTGGCACGTCACCTCGTCAGTTATTGCTACGCAAAGGCGGGGCTCTTTTGTTGTCTGTTGTGGTGGTGGGCGGCATTGCGGCGGGCTATTACAAAGATTATGCCTCGCTATTGCGCAATCACAGTGAAATTAAAGCCATGATCAACCCGACTAACTTCCTCAGTGCCGGGTATCGGGTAATGAAAGAACGGTTGTACGAAGCGCACTTGCCGTTTACCGCAATAGGGACGGATGCGGTGGACAACAATGCAGTACAAGGCAAGACCGAACAAGGAAAGACCGGTAAGCCCAATGTGTTGGTACTGGTGGTGGGTGAAACCGCCCGTGCACAAGATTATGCATTAGACGGCTATGCACGAAACACGAACCCGTATCTATCGAAAGAAGCCGAGGCCGGTGGCCTTTTGAGCTACCAGCATGTGACCTCTTGTGGCACCGCCACGGCCGTGTCGGTACCGTGTATGTTCTCGCGCATGACCCATGATAACTACAATGCGCTGACAGCCCGTCATCAAGAAGGGTTGTTGGATGTGTTGCACCATGCAGGTGTCGCGGTGACGTGGATTGATAACAACAGTGGCAGCAAAGGTGTGGCGGATCGTGTGAATGTGATTACGACGCAAGGATCACAGGATCCGGCATTGTGCCCAGATGGTTTGTGTTACGACGGTATTCTCCTCAAGCCATTACAGCAGCAACTGGCACACGCGACGAATGACAGTGTGATTGTCTTGCACCTGATGGGCAGCCATGGCCCGACGTATGCGAAGCGCTATCCAAAAGCCTTTGAACGCTTTACGCCAGTGTGTGAGACCAGTGATTTACAACGTTGCTCGCAACAAGAGTTAGTCAACACGTATGACAATAGTTTGCTGTATACCGATTACGTGTTGGATCAGATCATCCAGCTGTTAAAACACGAAAGTGGGCAGGTGAACGCCGCCATGCTGTATGTGTCGGATCACGGTGAGTCACTGGGCGAGAACGGGATTTACTTGCACGGTATGCCGTACGCGGTCGCACCGTCGCAACAAACGCACATTCCGATGATCACTTGGTTTTCGCCTGATTTTACTCAGCACCAACGCCTTGATGGACAGTGTATGTCACAAGTAGCACAACATGATAAACTGTCGCACGACAATGTCTTTCATACCGTGTTGGGGATGATGGATGTGAGTAGTCATGAGTACCAACCACAATTAGACATGCTGGCGGCGTGTCGGTTGTGAGCCGAATTGAAATGAATGTAATACAGAGAAGCGTATGAAACCCGGAGCAACAGGCATAACGCGCATTATGAATGCGACCGTTTATTCTATCCAAGGACTGAAAGCCGCGTGGCAAAACGAAGCCGCGTTTCGTCAAGAAAGCGTATTGCTGCTGATTGCGATTGTCGTGACCAGCGTGTTACCCGTGACGGTGTATGAGCAGGTCGCCATGCTGGCGTGTATCGTGCTAGTGATGATTGTCGAGCTGATCAATTCGGCGATTGAAGCGGTGGTGGATCGCATTGGCCCTGAGCATCATGAGCTGTCTGGTCGAGCAAAAGACATCGGTTCAGCGGCGGTCTTCGTTGCCATGGTGCTCACCGGCATGGTGTGGGCCGCGGTGTTGTTCACGACCTACTTCTGACGGTCTTTACGGGTCTTCTAATAGGACATCGACAATAAAAAAGCCACGTGGGCCTTGTGCCTAACGTGGCTTTTTTGTAAACGGTAGAGAAGGCGAGTATTTAGCTGCGCGAAATCGTCCATTCAGCATGGCAGTCTTTACACGTTAATTGTGCATCACTGATGCTTTTCCCGACGATCTGGGTTTGGCTGGATTGACACTCAGGGCATTGGGTGCGAGAAGGGGGACAGTTGAGTTCAACGCAATGGTTGTGGTTGTCTTTGGCTTTAACCATGGGTTGTTTGCAATCAGGGCACAACATTATTAACACTCCTTATTAAACCACTGACCTCTTGTCAGTGCTGCACACATTACTTCTTCTCACGTCAGTATGAAGAGTGGGTAACGTTAAAAAAATAACCTATAGCGTTGTAATAGCATTCTTGCGCAGGCATGACTATCTTGATGGGTGAATTGTTATCCATTTGTTGACTGAGATCATAATTAACTTTAAATAGCGTAAAATCCTGTTGATAATTGAAAACTTTGCTTGTGATGTTATTTTTTATGAGGAAATACAGGGAGGGGAGTTGTAAGTGATTTGTTGATGGTTTTGGTGTGATTAATTGCATATGCAATAATGATTATAGTTACAATAAAAATAATTTGTTATTCAGTTATATCATGGGCTTGTAGTATGGCTCCCTTTTAAAATACCTCCTACCCATGAAAAAAACGTTCTATATCGCATTAGTGACACTTACATTAAGTGGCTGTTCTACCCCCAAGGTCCGTGTAATTCAAGATGCTCGCTCTGTTTCTCCAATTTCAGAGGTGGGTATTGGCCAGTTAAATTGTAATTTAATTCATACCTATACGTTACGCGATGCGCATCCGAATAATGTTACGCCAGTATTGATGAATGAAACGCACTCTGCTGGCGGGGATCGTTACCGCATCTCATCTGTGTTGGATACGCGCCGAGGCCGTCCAACCGATGTAGTGGCAGAGATCTATCGTTGTAATGAACCGGGTAGAGTGAAGCCTGCTGGGATGGTTAACTTACTGCCTGGTGCACACAGCGTTGAGCCGATTTCTTTTGCAGAAGTAGAAAATAATGCATGTAAAGTATTGAGCAGTTATGTTGTGGAGCCGACACGTCCTGACAGTATTTACAATGAATTGGCCAATGAAGTGTTTATGCGTGGTGGTAACCGTTACCACATCACGAAAATCATCGAGACAGATGGCGCAGATCCTACGTCTGTCGCGGCGGATATTTATCGCTGCAAGCACCGTTCGGTTAACTTTGACTAAGCGTTAGCATGGTACGTAGATAAAAAGCCCGACGTTAATGTCGGGCTTTTTGTTGGGTGATGATCGTTTAAGCAAGCGAATCGTTTAGGAAGCCGGTGTCAGTGACACATCTTCGGCAATAAACCCGCCCGTTTGGTGATCCCACAACTGGGCATAAATGCCGTTGTGCGCCAAGAGTTCCTTGTGGGAACCTTGTTCGACGATTTGCCCTTGATCGAGCACGATCAAACGGTCCATCGCTGCAATGGTCGATAGGCGGTGGGCAATCGCAATCACCGTCTTGCCTTCCATTAGCTCATACAAACTTTCCTGAATTGCCGCTTCGACTTCTGAATCCAGTGCAGAAGTGGCTTCATCTAAAATCAAGATTGGGGCATCTTTCAGCAGCACACGGGAAATCGCCACGCGCTGACGCTGGCCGCCAGAGAGTTTCACCCCGCGTTCACCCACTTGCGCATCGTAACCCACGTTACCGTGTGGATCGGTCAGGGTTTCGATAAATTCATGGGCTTGCGCTTGCTTAGTCGCGTTCAGCAGTTCTTCTTCCGTCGCATCTGGGCGGCCGTAGAGGATGTTTTCACGGATAGAACGGTGCAGCAGGGACGTGTCTTGCGTCACCATGCCGATCTGTCCGCGCAGCGATTCTTGCGTGACGTCCGAAATGGTTTGGCCGTCAATCTTGATCGCGCCGGATTCCACATCGTGGAAGCGCATCAGCAGATTGACCAAGGTCGATTTACCGGCACCTGAACGGCCGATCAGGCCAATTTTTTCGCCCGGTTTGATGGTCAGGTTCAGGTTATTGATCACCCCTTTCTTCTCACCGTAGTGGAAGCTGACATTATCAAACGCAATGCCACCTTGCGGTACATTCAGATCCGGTGCGTTGGGTTTATCTTCAATCGCAATCGGCTGCGACAGTGTCTTCATGCCATCCACCACCGTACCGATGTTTTCAAACAGACCGCCCACTTCCCACATGATCCATTTGGACATGCCATTAATGCGCAGTGCCAAGCTGACCGCAATGGCAATGGCGCCAATACTGATGGCAGACCCCGTCCATAGCCAAATTGACATACCGGCAATAATGAACACCAACAGGTAGTTGATCGCTTCAACCGACAAGTTAAACCCGGTCACCAATCGCATTTGGCGGTATACCGTGTCAATGAAGCCCGTCATGCCTTGCTCGGCATACTCGGTTTCACGGTTCGTGTGTGAAAACAGTTTAACGGTCGAAATGTTGGTGTAACTGTCGACAATACGGCCCGTCATGGTTGAACGTGCATCGGCTTGTTCGGTCGCGACGGATTTGAGTTTGGGCACGTAGTAGCACTGAATGCCAATGTATGCGGCAAGCCAAAGCAGCATCGGGATCATCAGGCGCGTGTCAGCTTGACCAATCATCACGATCATTGAGGTGAAGTACACCGTGATGTAGACCAGTACATCGAGCAGTTTCATGACCGATTCACGTACCGCCAAGGCGGTCTGCATGACTTTGGTCGCGATACGGCCGGCAAATTCATCTTGATAGAACGAGACGCTTTGGCGCAGTAAATAGCGGTGGGCCAACCAGCGGATCGACATCGGGTAATTGCCGAGCAAGGTTTGGTGGATCACCAACGAATGCAAGGTGACCAAGACAGGGACAACCACCAGCACGACGAGGCCCATGCCGATCATCTTGCCGCCTTCTTCGGCCCAAAACGTGTCAGGACTGTGGGTGGTCAGCCAATCAACCAATTGCCCCATGAAGCCAAACAGTGAGACTTCGACAATCGCAATTAAGGCGCTGAGGACAGACATGGCCAGCAACGGCCAGCCAAAGCCACGGGTATAGTAACGGCAGAAGGCAAACAGGGTATTGGGTGGCTGTTTGGGATCATGAGGAGGAAAGGCTTCGGTGAGCTTTTCAAAACGCGTGTACATAAATCGAGGATTCCCATTGGTGACGTTTTTCAACGTGTGGGTGCGTATTTTACCTGCCCGTGCGAGCAGAAGTAAGGCGCACAGGCATTCTTTCTTGGCTATTTCACGGTTCTCAGTTGATAGATCACATAAAAGGGGTGTAACACAATGAAAGCCCAAGGCTTATGGGGCGTGATGTTGAATCGTACTGCATGATTTTATTCTGAAAAAGGGTAGCGCGGCGTGATACTGCATGGTTAACTTGGCGCAAAGACAATGATCGTGATAGTAAGGAATATTCATGAAAGATGTGCAGTCATTAGCCCTTGATTTTCACCCTTTAGTGGCACAGGGGTTCACCCTCGCGGAATGTCCGCGTTGGGATTGGCGTCATCAAATGTGGTGCTGGGTCGATATTGCCGAAGGGGAGATCTGGCGTTTGAAAGACGGCCAGCCGCAAGCGCGCCGTTGGGACGATATGCTGGGCTGTTTTGCCTTGTGGCAAGAAGACGGTTATGTGCTGGCGACCAAAACGGGCATGTACCTGTTGGAAGACTGGGACGCCGAGCGCGAATTGATTGCGCCGTTGCAGAAAACTCATCCGCGCATGCGCTTTAACGATGGCCGTGCCGCTCCCGGAGGGCGTTTTGTTGCCGGTACCCGTAATGGCGCCAAAGAAGGCGATCAGGGTCAGTTTTACCAATTGGCGCAAGGGGGTCAGCTACAGGCGATGCCGATGTTCGCGTGGACATGCAACGGCTTGGCCTTCTCACCGTGTGGCAAGACGCTGTATTGGGCCGATACCGGATCCAGTTTGATCTACCGCGCCGATTATGATCCTCAAACGGGTAAATACGGTGACAGCACGATCTTCTGTGATTTGACCGAGTTTGATGGTCGTCCGGATGGTGCCAGCGTCGACAGCGAAGGCGGTTACTGGGTGGCGATGTACAGCGGTCAGTCGGTGGTACGTATTGCCCCGAACGGTGTGGTGAGCCATGTGATCCCGGTGCCGTTAGAAAATCCCACCATGGTGGCATTGGGCGGTGAATCGGGTCATCAGTTGGTGGTCACCAGTGCCGCAGGCAGTGATAAGCCGGGTGAAGTGATCACGGCAACGGTGGATTGGCAAGGCATCAATGAGCCGCTCATTACCACATGGTAATAATGAGGGGCATCGCGGCTTTTTCAGACGCGGAGAGAGGCTGAAAATACGGCAAGGCGCACAGACTGCGGGATAAAAACAGGTACAGTAGCGCACAATGGATGGGGTAAACCGTAAGGATTGTGTGTAGTTGGACGTGTATCTCGATGTATTAATGAACGTGGTCGTGATTTGGACGGTAGCGTCTATCACGCCGGGCGCCAATGTCATTTTAACCATTAACAGCGCGCTCAGTACGGGACGCCGCCAAGCCAGTGGCGCAGCCGTCGGCGCGAGTGTCGCGGTGATGTTGTGGGGTGCGTTGGGGGCGTCGGGCTTGTTGGTGGTGCTCAATAGCATGCCGGCGTTGTTTACCGTGATGAAAGTGCTCGGTGGCGGGTACTTGATCTATTTGGGGATCACCCGTTGCTACCGTGCCCATAAGTCGGTGTCGGCGTTAGAGCTGGATGCCAGCCAGGCTAAATACAGTGGTTTTTATCCGTTACTGCGTCACGCCTTTATCACCAGTATTTTGAACCCGAAAACCGGTTTGTTCGTGGTGAGTCTGTTTTCCTTGGCGATGCCAGCCACCATGACCGTCAGCCTGACCGTGACCACCATGTTGGTAATGGGGGGCATTACCTTGCTTTGGCACAGTTTGCTGGTGGTGTATTTCTCACAGGCGCGTGCCCAAGCCTTGTACCGCCGTTCGACCAAGTGGGTGGATTATGCTACGGGGGGACTGTTTACCCTGTTTGGGGTAAAAGTACTGGCGAGTTGATGGCAGACGCTGATCTGTGCAAAAACAGCACCGTAGAAAAACACAAAAAGAAAAACGCCAGCCTGATGAGGGCTGGCGTTTTTTTATGGCTGCGTAAATGGCGGTCGGTAGTGAGGATGACGCGGGTGTGAAGCGACGGGCACCGCTGTCATCGCGGGGGCACTGAGCGGCTGGCCTTGCCAGATCTTCTCACACTGCGCACTGCCATCGCGAGGCAGGGGCTTTTCCAGCAGCCAACGCAGCGGTGAAATGACCGGGCTGGTGGTAAAGCGCACCGAGGTTTCCAAAATCGCCGCCAGCGGTACGGTAAAGTCAAAATGTTCAAACTCACCAAACACTTCTACCGGTGTTTGCAGGCTGAAGATTTGCGCGCGTTTGGATTGCGGTTGCAAATACACTGAGAAATCTCGCGCCGCATAACTGGCGTTAAAGTCCCCTTTGACCTGAATACGGGTGGTATCCAGCAGCAAATTACGCTCTTTCATTGTACCATTGGCAATGTCAAAGCCCCCCGCGACACAGTTTAATACCGACGGATCGTTATTGGTGAAGGTCGGGACAATCGCATCCGTCAGGCTGACCGCCCACAAATCAATCAACTCGGCATCGTAGGTTTTCGGCCAGACGGAAAAGCCTAAGAAGCCGTCGGCGTTATTCAGTAACGTATCCGGCGAATTGGCGAGACTGGTCAGTGAAAACTGGCTGCTCAAACGACCGTGCATATCACTGTCGGGTGACAGGCGACGTGCCAGTACGCCGTAGTCGACGTTTTCCACCTTACCGTTTAAGGCGATATCGAACATCTCGCCGCGGGCTTTGATGGTGCTGTCGACATGGATATTCCCGCCCGGTAGCTGAATAAACAGCGGGTCGAGTGTGAAGACGCCGTCTTGCAATTGCCAAGCAAGGTTACCCGCGCCCAACCAATCGTTGCCTGAACGCACGTCATTCACCGCCAACGAGAAACGGGCATTGAGCGCGTCTAATCCTGCCGGACTGATCAGTGATGCTGGTACGCTTGCGTTTTCTTTGGTGTCGGCCTCTTTCGTTTCGTTTGGCTTGTTGCTGTTTGCTGCCGGTTTGTCGGTGATGCGTTGCCATGCCTGCCAGTGATCTACCTTAAAATCATCCAATTGAATGAAAGGGGCGGTTAAGATCAGGGTGGCATCCGGACGGTCACTGCCGCTGGTTGTCAATGCTGATGCTGATGCTGATGCTGATGCCGGCGGAATAAAGGTACCGTGGCCGCGCAACTGGCTGTCGTTTACGGTGATCAGCAAATCATTAAGGTGATAGCCTTTGCGATCCATCAACAGTTGACCGTCGACGGTAACCGGGCCGTAGGGCGGTAAATCAATCGCAGCGAAGGTTTCTAAGCGATCCAAGTTCGGCGTAGTGGCGTGGAAGGTTAGGTTTAGCGTTTTGGGGTCAAGCGGTAATGCCACGTGCGATGAGGCATTGAAACGCATATCTCCCAACGTGACAGCCAAGTCCACCGGCAGTGTTGAGCGTCCGTCGTTGGCGGCTTTTAACGCCAGTGACGTCAGGCTCAGGTGCATGGGCTTGCTGGCGGCCATGCCTGACAAGGTGAAAGCGGTGTCGGTGTCTGGTCCGGTGACAAAACGGCCTTCTTTTACGTGCAGTGTTAAGGCTTTTCCCGTGTAAGTGTCAGCTAACGTCGCGTAACCACCGCGTAAAATGGCCTCGACCTGCGTGTGTTCCATTAACTCCAAAAGGGTGCGGCCAGAGACCGCCACAGACAATTGCGCGTGTTGTAAACGCATGTCGAGATTATCGGCAATGTCAAAGCGTGAGGCGATATCACCGAGGTTCGGTTGCTCGACAGAGAGTGTCAGCGCGGCATGGATATTGGCCGCATTGATGCCCGCATCTAACTGGCCATGGACATCGCTGCCCGCATACTGTGCCGAGATCGGAGCGTGGCGCATCTTGCCGTCGCGGATTTGGCCATTAAAAGACAGATCATCGATCGACTGTTCGCCCCATATGAATTGCTTCGCCTGAAAGTGCAGGTCGGCATCGGCAATCACCACATCGCTGCCCAGCAGGGGCACATTCAGGTTCACCCCTTGGGTGGGAACCGTCTGTTCGATTTGTGGCAGTTCATCCTCATTCATGAAGTGACCTAACTGGGTCAGATCAAGCCGTGAAAAGTCCGCATTCACCGCTAAGAAAGGGGCTGCACGTTGCGTGTTTTCCGTATTTTCAGTGGTATCGATAGGGCGCCAGCGCAGGGCCACATCCCCTTCACTGTTAAGCAGGGATAGGTCTGGCATATCAAGGCTGATCCAGCCGTCTTGGTAGCGCAGTTTACCGTCGAGGTTGATCTCTCCGCGCATGGTGGTTTGGGTACCGAGCCACGGGCTGAGTTGGCTCACATCGGCACTTTGAACATCCAGATCAAACCAACTGCCTTCTTGCCAGCGGGTCTGTTTGAGCAAGCCTTCCGCCGTCATGTTAATCGCCGGGCTGTCGACCGTGATACGTGCGGGCCAATCTCGGCCGATCATGATGTCTTGCAGGTTACCGGCTTGCGCGTCGATTTTTACCGGTACGTCCATCAGCTGGCCCCGGATCTTGGAATGAAACGGCACATATAAACCGGCATGTAAACGGGCTTTATCAATGCGAAATTGCGCGCCATCACCCCATTTGACGTCGGCGTTGTCCATCGCCAGTGTCAGCTGTGAGTTGTCTAGCCATTCGCTGAGTTTCGTCCCTTCAGTGGTCACCGTTAACTGTGCGCTGTCCAAATGGCCGTGCGCGTTGTGGATCCCAGTCAGCCAGTGTGCCATTTCACCTAAAGGGGAATTGTTGGCCCCCATTGTGATGGCCAAGTGGGATGACCATTGGGTGGCATCCAAGGTGGCCTCACCGCGAAACGGTACCTTGGCGATATCTGCGCTGATCGGGGCGGATAATAGGCCTTCATCGCCTTCAATACCGAGCGACAGGTTTTCAACCGGCGTGCCTAGCCCTAAGATTTCGTCAATGGTGATGGCGAGGGACGTGCTGGTTTTATTGAGCCATTGATCTAAGGCTTGTTGCAGTGGCGAAGGTTGGGGTGGCGCGCCAAAGGCTCGCATCATCATTTGCGGTTGCGGGGCTAACCATGGGCGCAGGTCGATGTGTTTGAGGGCTAAGGCGCCGTCAATGGTGTTGTGTTGACCCAGCTCGATGTCCAGCTGTCCCGTCCCTTGTGTGACCGGGCTGTCAATCTGCAAGTTATTGATAGAGAGCGTATCACGTGAGGCGGCGATCTGGCTGGTGATCGTCAGTGGCGCGACATATTTAATGTCTAATCCCAGCATTGCAGCCAGTGGGCGGGTATCTTCCCACGTCAGGCGCACATCAGCCTGTGTTTGGCCTTGTGCAGGGGGCTGTACGTTAGCGCTCACTGACAGATTGGCACCGGCAAAGTCACCGACCAGTTGCAGCTTGCCGCGTTGTTGGTTGATCAGGGTATCGAGCTCCCCGTTCAACTGCAGGTGATAAGGCTGACCGATGGCTTCGCCGCTGGCGGTCAGTTGCCACTCTCCGTTCGTCGCCCCTCCGTTAGCCGTCTCTGTGTTAGGGGCCAAAGTCAGTTCGTGCAAGTAGCCATCAATGTATTGGCCTTGCTGTTGATCGTCATACACCAGCGACAGGTTTTTTGCCGTAATGTGGTGCGTTAACGCCAGTTGAAAAGGCAGACCATGGGACGCGTCCGTTTTTTCCGTGTTTGCTGCCTTGGCTGCGGCAGGCGCAGCAGGCAACGCAGGGGAGGGTGTTGGTGGCGTGCTTAACGGCCAGTTAGCCTGACCTTGTGCATCTTTCCCCAGATAAACAGCAATGTCTTCTAATTCGACTTGCTCAACGGTAATGGTGCGGTTAAGCAGTGGCAGCAGGGCAATTTGCGCATTGATCTTGCCCGCTTCGACGAAGGGCTGCCAACTGAAGGTGTCGGTATTGGCAATGGTTAGCCCATCAAGGCGGATCGCCGGCTGAAACGACAGGTTTAGGTGGATTTCCCCACGAATCTCCGTGCTGCGATCTAAATGGGTCGACAGCCATTGGCTGATAGCGGTGCGGTAAGGGGTTACATCCAGATCCAGCCCATAACTGAGCAAAGCGGTGGTGGCAGCCAGTGGGGTGAACAGGCCCCAGCCGAGCCATGTCAGGCACGTTTTTAGTGGGCGCTTAGGCGGCGGATTGGGGTTATTTTTATTATCAATAGCTGCGGCGGCTGATTGATTCTCTGAGTGGATAGTCATTGCCGTTTCAGTGCCATTCATTAGGTCAGTATCAAGCGATCCGGTGCGCTCTCGTATCAACGTGAGGCACTCGGGATATCAATTTGTGGCAAGAATATATCATTTTTTTATTGCTTTTGTGATGCAAGATCGTCGGCTTAGTGCTGAGTGAGTAAAATTTGCTACTTATAACGCAGCATTTTGCACTGCATTGTTGTTCACACACGATTTGTCACCGAGCAACATGAATAAGCATGATAACCAAGATGATTTTGAACGATTTGAATCATGTTGCAGTGGTGATTACACTCGCTTTCAAAGGGAGTGGATCATGAATGATGAATTAGTGTTGTCTGACTTGTCGTCAGGCTTTGAAGCCAACCCGCACGAGACAGTAAGCGCCATCTTACCGGCGGGGCAGCACTTGGCGTTGTCCGGTCCGTCGGGGTGTGGCAAGTCGAGCCTGTTGCAGGTATTAGCCGGGTTGCAACCGGCTCGGGAAGGCGGTTTTTATTGGCAGGCGCAGGGCATCAGTGAGGACACACTCACCTGGTGGCGCCAGCAATGTTGTTATGTGCCCCAGCAACCCGTCATGGGCGGGGACGATATTCGTGCTGCGCTCTGGTTGCCTTGGCATTTGAACGCCACAGAGACGCCGTCTCCCTCCGATGATACCGCCCTCGCGTTACTTGAGCAGGTTAAACTTGCGCACCCGCTGGATCATCCGGTTGAAAAACTGTCGGGCGGTGAAAAGCAGCGTCTAGCCATTGTGCGGGCGTTATTGCTCAATCGGCCGGTATGGTTGATGGACGAGCCGACTTCGGCGCTGGATCCGGCCAGCCGTGATCGGATCATGACGCTATTGGCCGCCCACTCCCTGACCATTGTGTCGGTGTCGCATGATCCACATTGGCTGGCGGCGGCCAATCAGCATTGTGTGATGCAGGGCAAATAAGGACACCGTATGGATAACGCATTATCAATCAGTTACTGGGCACTGGGCGGTTTTTACTTGCTGCTGTTGATACCGCTCGTGCTCTTTCAGCGTTGGCGCTTAGCGCTGACAACCACCCTGTTAGCGGCAGTATTGCGCATGACGGTGCAGTTGGCCGTGGTGGGCTTGTACTTGCAAACCTTGTTTGCGTTTCAAAATCCGTGGCTTAATTCACTCTGGCTCTCTGCCATGGTGGGCGTAGCCGGTATGGCGATTTGCCGTCGTGCGGGTGTACCGCTCAAGCGGGTGCTGCCAGCCTTATTGTTGGGGTTAGGACTGGGGTTGCTGACTGTATTGCCCGCCATGCTTGCAGGGGTGATCAAGGTATCACCGTGGTGGCAGGCACAGTATTTGATCCCGGTGGCTGGCATGTTACTGGGTAACTGTTTGGCGGCCAATGTGCTGGCGCTAGAGCGCTGGTACAGCATGTTGAAAGACAAACAAGACGAATACCGCTTTTATGTTGCGTTGGGCGCGCCCAAGCCAGAATTGCCGTTTATTCGCACCGCCGTGAAGGCCGCGTTGGCGCCGCAGTTGGCCGCGATGACCACGCTGGGCATTGTCAGTTTACCGGGCATGATGACGGGGCAAATATTGGGGGGCACAGAACCTTTGCTGGCGGTGAAATACCAATTAGCGATCATGGTGGCGATTTTCATTACAGCCAGTGTGTCGGTGTGCACGACGTTGGCGTTAGCCAGCCGTTCGGCGTTTAACCGTTATGGTCAGTTGATGTTGTAAGTCAGTCAGCGTGAAGCGAGTGAGAGAAAGAACGAGCGGTCGAGAAGAAGAGAAGGGCGTTAAGTGAGGGGCAGAAACAAAAATCCCCGGCAGTACCGGGGATTTTCAAGAGAGCGAAGAATTAGTCTGCGATCTCTGCGTTGTGGTAAACGTTCTGCACGTCATCACAATCGTTTAGCGCATCAAGGAATTTCTCGAACATCGCCACGTCGTCGCCCGCAAGCTCAGTCATGGTTTGTGGAACGAAAGAAATTTCTTCAACGTCCAGAACAATCTCTGGCATTGTTGATGCTAGTGCGTTTTTCACCTTGAAAAATTCAGTGTGAGGAGCGAATACAGTGATCACGCCGTCTTCACATTCAACGTCAGTGACGTCGACATCTTCCATCATCAGGTTTTCTAGTACAGCATCTTCATCGTCGCCAGCAAACTGGAATACAGCTTGGTGCTCAAACATGTGTGCTGCTGTGCCTGGTGAACCGATTTTCGCGCCGTTTTTCACGAAGCACTGACGTACATCCATGAAAGTACGGTTGTTGTTGTCTGTTAGACAGTCAACAATCACCATGCAGTTACCCGGACCGAAACCTTCGTAGCGAGCTGTTGCGAAATCTTCACCGCCGCCGCCTTTGGCTTTATCGAGTGCTTTTTCGATAACGTGAGTCGGCACCTGATCTTTTTTCGCTTTCTCGATCATGCGCTTTAGGGAAAGGTTAGTGTCAGGGTCGATACCGCCGTTCTTCGCCAATACGTAAATTTCTTTACCGTACTTAGAATAAACTTTGATTTTTGCGCCCTGCGTTTTCGCCATAGAGGCTTTACGGACTTCGAAACTGCGTCCCATAGGAATCACTCTCTTTTTGATATTTGGGATTTCTGTTGGAGGCGGATTTTACCAGCAAGCAAGGCGCTATGGCTAGGGGTAATGCGTGTTCTCCTACAGGGTTTCCTGCAATAGATCAATTTCTGCGTTGAATTTCGCCGCGTGACTTGCAGTCATGCACTGTAGCGATTATATATTCCGCTGTGAAACGTATAAATTCCCAGCGATTGGGACTAATGAGAGCAACACAGAATGAAAATTGTAGCAGTAACGGCTTGCCCTACAGGGATAGCACACACTTATATGGCCGCCGCCGAACTGAAAAAAGCCGCGCAGCAGCTGGGGGTGCAAATCATGATAGAAACCCAAGGTGCGATGGGGATTGAAAACCCACTGAGCGTGCAAGATATTGGCCGTGCTGATGTGGTATTGATCGCCTCTGATATTGAAATTGAACACCGCGCGCGCTTCACGGGCAGCAAAATTCACTGCGTGACAATTGAAGATGTCCTGACCGATCCGATCAGTGTGATCAACCGCTGTCTGGCATTTTGCCAAGCGTGATTACGATACCCTCGATGATAGTACGCCGTATTACCTTTTTGATTGGCCACGATGGACTGCCCGCGTGGGCGTTGAATCGACTGAAAGTGCTGGGGGGCTATTTCTGCTCGATGGTGGTGATGCGTAATGTGTCACAGCGTAAAATGGCCGATGTGTCGTCCCCCATGCGTGTGATGGCACTGGGTACGCGTCCGGCGGATCTGTGTCAGATCTTGATTGAAGGGGCGGATGCCGAATTGGCCGCCATTGTGCTGACCGATTTTATCGCAGAGCATTGCCTGCTGGTGCAGGGAGGGCGACGCCATGTGCCGTCATCGCAAGTGGCACACGCCTTAGCCTTGCCGTTTGCCTGTCAGTGGCATGCGGTGCCTTTCTCCGTCATGCCCGAATCTGGCGTGACGCTGGAAAAACGTGTTTTGCTCAGTGTCATGGCCGATTGTGTGGCCGCGAGAGAGGTCGCCTCGAATACGACCTTGCTCGAACAACTGCTCGCGCGCGAAGCGGTGTCTTCAACGTGCATGGGTAATGGAATTGCGTTGCCGCATGTGATCAGTCCTGCAGTGACGTGTCCGCATGTTGTTTGTATGACGTTGACCCAACCGCTTGATTGGGGATCGAACCGAGGCCCGGTGACCCGCATCATAGGCTTGGTGTTACCGCATCCGCCACAGCGACCGCATCTCATGGCGTTTTCTGCCTTTTCTCAAGCCTTATTGGATCCGGCATTCTGCGACATTATGGCTGATAACGATCAACCCGACGTTTTAGAAGCCATCATCAAACACACTTTAGCTACGCCGTTTCGTGACACGCCGTTGTTGTGAGCGGGCTTTGTTATGATCAGGGCATCGCACGGTAATCCGACGGGGTCAGTCCCGTTTTGCTTTTGAACACCCGATAAAAGTAGTTCACATCTTGAAACCCGCAGCGGGTCGACACTTCATGCAAGCGAAAGGTGTATTTCTTCAACATGAACTTGGCGCGTTCAATGCGCACCCACGTAATGTAGTCCGCCATGCGCATGTGGCCTTGCTGGCGAAACAGGCGCGATAAATGGTTCGGCGTAATATTGAAGCGCTTGGCGATGGAATCTCGACTGATCGGCCGGTGAAAATTTTCCTGAATGTAAATACAGATCCCTTGATACAAATCTTCACTGCGCTTTTTGCTAGTCTGGCTGGGGGCGCTCAACATCTGCTGGCTGTAGCTGAGCAGGGCTTGCAGCAAATGGGCATCCATCGGTTTTTGGATCGGCTCTTTGGCCAGCGCATTGAGTGCAGACAAAATGTGGTCGATAGCATGACCCGTACGGGTTGGGATACTGTGCTTTTGTACGTCATGGCACGTGGTATGCGCCCGCGCTTTACTCACCAAGCTGAATCCTAATTGGCGACGGCCAAACAATAAGCTTAATACTGAGCAATCCGTGTCCCAATCGGGTTTGTTCCAGCAGTTGGGCGGAATGTACAGCGCATCCCCCGGCATGATGGCCACTTTGGTGATCCCCAATTCCGGATCTTCCAATTCATTGATGTACTCCCCACTGATCACCATTTCCAATCGCGGAAAATTCACTTGATAGCTAAATGGCGGCGGCGTGTGCTGATCGCTGGCAAACCAGATGTGGTTGAAATGCTCGCGCTCTGACAACAAGGTGTCGAGCAGGTGATGAAAAACGTCGCTCATGCTAAGTCTGTCCGTTATGGAATCAAGATCCCAATCAGGGGGAAGGGGTGTGGCACATTATCCGGTGAGAAAGTGACGACGGCCACCTTTGTCCAAAAAACGCAGGCAATAGCGTGAACCAGATCACTCAATATCACACAGGTAACGGCATTTTAGTGTTACTTCTTTCTAGTGATAATAAATAAACGCCGCACGGCACAGTGTCATCCAATGATGCCTTTTTGTATTTATATTATTGATTTAAAATAATTAAATGTGTTTTGTTGTGGCTTTTTTATTGAGGGTGTTGAATGAGAATTAGATCACACTCTTTTCTATAGGTTACAAATTTCCAGTAAATGCCATTCTAGTACACTATCTGCGTGTGTCAGATTCGCTCACAATATCCCCAACGACACCACACCGTCGAAGACAACACTCGCGAAAAGCATAACGAGAAACATAACGAGAAACATAACGAGAAGGGGCGACTCATGATCACCAACTTGATTAATGAGAATTTGATTTGCTTGAACCTACAAGCAACCACCAAAGAAGACGTATTCATTGAACTGATCGACGTACTGCATGCGCAGGGCCGTATCAGTGATAAACAACAATTTTTAGCCGATATTCATGCTCGTGAAGAACTGGGTAACACCGGTTTTGAAGACGGTGTGGCCTTGCCGCACGCGAAAAGTGCCGCGGTGACAGAGCCAGCAGTCGCGATCGGTATCAGTCGTCGTGGCGTGGACTACGGTGCTGAAGACGGTCTGCCATCTACTCTCTTTTTCATGATTGCTTCGCCAGACGGCGGTGCAAACCACCATATTGAAGTGCTGGCCGAATTGTCATCCAAACTGATTGAAGACGGCTTTATTGACGCCTTCATGCAAGCGAAAACCGAGCAAGAAGCGCTAGGCCTGCTACTTGAAAAAACCGAAGCGGCTGACACACCGGTGGCTGACAAAGGCTTGTTGATTGGCGTAACCGGTTGTCCGGCGGGTGTGGCACACACTTACCTAGCAGCAGAAGCGCTAGAGAAAGGCGCGGCAGAGCTGGGCTTTGAAATCAAAGTCGAAACCAACGGTTCTATCGGCGTGAAAAACAGCCCAACGGCTGAAGAGATTGCCCGCGCAGAAGCGATTATCGTGAGCTGTGACAAACAAGTTGATATGGCACGCTTTGCCGGCAAACGTGTGATTAAAACGGGCGTGAAAGCGCCAATCAAAGATGCAAAAGGCGTGATCAACCAAGCACTGGCCGCTCCGGCTTACCAAGTGTCAGGTGACGACAAGCCAGCCGAAACAGAAAGCAAGGCGTCTCAAGCGCGTTCTGATCTGTACCGCTACCTGATGAACGGCGTGTCACACATGATCCCGTTCGTTGTGACTGGCGGTCTGTTGATTGCATTGGCACTGGCGATTGGTGGTGAGCCATCCGCAGGCGGCATGCAGATCCCGGCAGGCAGCCTATGGAACCAAGTGCTAAACGTGGGTGTGGTCGCCTTCACCCTGATGATCCCTATTTTGGCGGGTTACATCGCGTATGCGATTGCTGACCGTCCTGCATTGGCACCGGGTTTGATCGGTGGCTGGATTGCGAACAACGGTTCATTCTACGGCGCAGAAGCGGGTACCGGTTTCATCGGTGCGATTGTGGCGGGTCTGTTGGTCGGTTACTTTGTGAAGTTCATCGTCAACATTAACTACCACAAGTTTATTCAACCGTTGGTGCCAATCATGATTGCGCCAATCACCGGTTCTCTGTTCATTGCGAGCATGTTCATCTTCGTTATCGGTGCGCCGATTGCAAGCCTGATGGACGGCCTAACGGCAATGCTAACCAACATGAGCTCTGGCAACGTGATCCTACTGGGTATCGTACTGGGTGGTATGGCAGGTTTCGACATGGGTGGTCCATTCAACAAAGTGGCCTTCCTGTTCTCTGTCGGCATGATTGCCAGCGGTCAAACACAGTTCATGGGTGCGATGGCGTGTGCTATCCCTGTGGCACCGCTAGGTATGGCACTGGCAACCGTGATTGGTCGCAAGTTCAACATCTTTGAAGAATCTGAAATCGAAGCAGGTAAAGCATCAGGCGCGATGGGCTTGGTGGGTATCTCTGAAGGTGCGATTCCATTTGCTGCACAAGACCCGATGTCAGTGATCCCGGCTAACGTTCTTGGCTCAATGGTTGCCGCGGTAATGGCCTTCTCATTCGGTATCACCAACAGCGTGGCACACGGTGGTCCGGTTGTGGCGCTGCTGGGTGCGATGAACAAACCGGTACTGGCGCTAGCGTGTATGGCTGCGGGTGCTATCGTGACAGCGTTGGTCGCGGTATCACTGAAGAAAATGCGTCAAGCGAAAGCGGCGCAGGCAGCAACAGCATAAGCCTCGTATAGAACGTGTAATACCTTCCGGCAACTGATCCCCCTGTGTTGCCGGTACGGGCTCCGACTGCTCCTGGTCGGAGCCCTTCCTCGTTTCTACGCTCGCCCGTTCAGGTCGTGCGGCAGTGCAGGGAAACAGTGGTAGGGGTAACAACTAATAAAATACTCAGTGGGAATGTGCGTGCATTTTTGCTAGGGTGAGCCCCAACGAAAACAGGGGCATTGTCGGTTAATGTAAAGACCGATTTCATGAGCATCGAGGCTATGCGAATCGTAGACTGGGTGCTAATGAAATCAGTATTAGCTATAAGGAACGTTATGAGTACTTCACCTCGTTTTTACCGCATGCACAACATCATTCAGGATTATGCATGGGGCAGCAAAACTGCCATCGGCGAATTGTTCGGCATTGAAAATCCAACCGGTCAGCCACAAGCAGAGATCTGGATGGGCGCGCACCAAAATGGTTGTTCAACCATCGAGGTCAACGGCCAGTCAACGCTATTGTCTGACTTCATTGCCACAGACATGTCAGCCATCATCGGTGCAGACACCACGGTCACGTTTGGTGAATTGCCATACCTGTTCAAAGTATTGTCTGCGGCCAATGCATTGTCTGTACAGGTACACCCAAGCAAAGCCCAAGCAGAAGACGGCTTTGCCAAAGAAGAAGCGGCTGGTGTGCCACGTACAGCGGGTAACCGTAACTACAAAGATCCTAACCACAAGCCAGAGTTGGTGTTCGCATTAACGCCGTACCAAGCGATGAACGGTTTCCGTGAGTACAGTGAGATTGTTGCGCTGTTTAACGCACTGGCGATTGACGAGTTGGCAGAGCTGGTGGCGGCACTGGAAGCGAACCAGAACGAAGCCGGTTTGGAAGCCTTCTTTGAAGCGATGTTGTCATTGTCTGGCGAGCGTAAAGATCGCTGTGTAGACGCGCTACTGACTTATGCCCAAGCGAATAAAGACGATGCATTGTGCGCCTTGCTATTGGAACTGGCAGAGCAGTACCCGGGCGACATCGGCTTGTTCTCACCACTGATGCTGAACACCCTGACACTACAGCCAGGCGAAGCCATGTTCTTGGATGCATGTACCCCACACGCCTACATTAAAGGCACGGGCCTTGAGATCATGGCGAACTCAGACAACGTATTGCGTGCTGGCCTGACACCAAAATACATGGATGTGCCAGAGCTAGTAAGCTGCACCCGTTGTGTGCCAATGCCGTTCGATACTTTGTTGTTGGCCCCAATGGCAAACGAGGGTGAAGAAGCAGGTGTGGCACATTACCCAATCCCAGTGCCAGATTTCAAATTCAGCGTGTACACCAACGTGGCAGATAAAGTATTGACCACACAGAGTGCTGAAATTCTGTTGGCCATTGATGCGCCACTGACGGTTTCTCATGTTGATGGTGACACCGTGACCGTTGAGAAAGGCCAATCTGTCTTCATTCCGGCGAATACGGGTGAATACATGGCGACCTCAACCGGTCAATTTGCCCGCGCCTACAACTGATTGTGCGGCAATGCGGGTGGCCGTGTTGTAAAGATGAGCGACTTGCGGGTTCTATGCACGGTTAACCGTGTGTGCAGTGAAAAGGGCTTTACACCCTAAGCTGTAACCCGTATTATCCGCCGCATGGAGAGATGGCTGAGTGGTTTAAAGCACCGGTCTTGAAAACCGGCGTGGGTTTATAGCCCACCTAGGGTTCAAATCCCTATCTCTCCGCCACATTTAAAGCCCTCGTCGAAAAACGAGGGCTTTTTTGTATGCGTTGAATTTATTTCGCCTTGCACTCCGACGCACACGCTACATTCGATTTCATAAAACTGTGATATAGAAATGATGATGGAAATGTAGAATGTGATATACGGAACGATTCTACTTTTGTTTTTCCTCATACCCTACGATAGCTTTCAATATCAATGAGTTAACTTCAATGCTATTATGCATCCATGACAATATGTAGAATTGTAACGTAGAGCAATTCCATATATAAAGTTGTTAGGTTTCAGCCATCCTCATACAAAGTGCAAATAAGGAGATAAAAAGTGAGAGGTTCCGAAGAGTTTTATAGTAGCCCCGAAAGCAATGATTGGATATACATTGGAGGGGATATCTATAATCGAGAATGGTCAAAAGTTGGCAAGACAACTAACGGGCTAAATACGCGTCATAGGTCTTCTCAGAACCCTGGGTATTTTATTTATGCTGCTTTTAATATAATTCACGGTAATGTCCACGAAATTGAAAGAAATTTACTAAACTACCTTAGTGCTCAACCAAGCTTGGATAGGTTGGTTCATTTTAGCACCGGCAATCTAAGTGAGTGTTTTTGGTTAAACCCAGAGCAAATGACCTTCTTGGTTGAAGACTTTATCGAAAGAAATTATGGGTCATGTGTAACTTACGAAAATAGTCTGCACGGTTATATGAGCCGCTATCAATGTCGAGATGACATTCGCCGTTATTATGATAATACCAAGCCTCAACCGTTTTCTTCTATACCTCAGTCAAACACCTTAAATAGTTCGAATTACTTCACAGGTAACCAAGAGGAGTATGAAATCGATCTTGGTGATGGTCATTACCTAGATGTGTCCAGTGGTATGATTAAACATATTGATGATGAATTCTGACAATATGCCAATTATTACTATTGGGTTAGTGGATTATTATCGGTAAACCTAACAAGCGCATCAAGTCGCTCGCAGGCTCGCTGGGACAACAAAACTACGCGGCGATTAGGTTTGATGCTTCGCACAATTTTAACCAAATCGCCGCTACGTTTCGGTGCCCCTTATGCGGGCTACATGGACTCCCCCGGTTGTCAACAACAGCGTCAGGTAATATAAGGTTTGGGACTGCCGCTCTACATTCGGTCTGTTTATTGGCTTATTTGCCATGACCCTGATGACACTACGCGGTTGCGGTTCCTCATTCGTTAGAAGGCATCTTTTGTGCCCGCCGCATTATCAGGTTTTCCCGCAAATGGTCTTAACCATATATCATCATTGGCTATTGCAATGACCCGGTGAAGATTGTGACTCCCTCACAAATGCGTTTCTACATCCGTTAATTTTTGATGGGTTCGTAGTCGGTGTCGTGACGCAGCAGCGACCAGATAATTCGCGCATTTTTAGCGGCTAATGCCACGATAGCGCGTTTGAAACCGCGCCGCTCAACCAAGTCTTTGCACCACAGGCTGAGTCGGTCAGTTTTGTCGCCCAGACTGGCAATCACCGCCCGTGCCCCATGAACGAGTAGTGTGCGAAGGTACTTATCGCCTTTTTTGGTAATACGCCCAAGCCTTGGTTTACCGCCCGTGGAATACTGGGTCGGCACTAATCCGAGCCAGGCTGCAAAGTCTCTGCCTTTATCGAACTGCTCGCCTTTGCCGATACTAGCAATCACTGCCGTCGCAGTAATGGGGCCGATACCTGCCACTTTCATTATCTTTTTGGCATTATGGCTGCGCGATACCAGCATATCAAAGCAATGTTCCTGATCGTCAATGCGCTGGTTGAGAACTAAAAGGTGGTCGTAACAATCAGCGATGATTGCTCTGGCTAAATCGGGCAGTAGGTTTTCGGCATCTTCCAGCGCGTCGGGAATGGCACGTTGTAGTGCATGGCGACCGGCAGGGGCGATAATGCCGAATTCAGCCATCATCGCACGCATTTGGTTAAGTAACGCTGTGCGTTCATGTACCCAATTTTCGCGGGCGCGATGAAGCATCAAGATCGCTTGCTGCTCGGGAGATTTGATTTTAACGAAGCGCGTTGAAGGACGGGCAACGGCGATACAAATAGCTACTGCATCGTTAAGATCGTTTTTGGCGCCCGTTCTGAAAGGCGCCACATACTTGGCCGCCATGATTTTTGGTGTATGACCAAGCTTTGTTAATTCACGCGCCCAATAATGGGCACTGCCACAGGCTTCCATCCCAATGATAGCGGGCGGAATGTTTGCAAAAGTTTCAAGAACTTTAGACCTTGATATTGTTTTGTGGATCAGTACCTTGCCTGTTGTATCTTCGCCATGGATACTGAAGCTATGTTTGGCTAAATCGATGCCATAGAGTGAAAGTGACATGGTGACCTCCGAACATATATCGTGTTTGACTCTTCAAGTGTGGCAGAGTCTGGATGAGGGGGAGTCCATGCCATTCGTTAGCAATCTTTTGAGGTATGTATGTGTAAAGATTCGATAGAAGAAAAACTGAACTCAGTGTTTTCGAATGTAAATGATTGGCTTAAGTTTGCGGAGCAAAAAAATGCCGCGCTGTTAGTGCTTAACGGGGGAGTAGTGTGGGGTATCACGCGTGTCTTATCACAAGTTGATAAATTGGGGGGAGTGTCATACTGGTCAGCCTTAGCTGGCTATATTTTTCTAGTATGCTCCGCTATTATTTGCATAATTTCATTTTTACCAATTTTAGAAGAAAAATGGTTTAAACCTGACGATAAGAAGCCTTCGGATAATTGTTTCTACTTCGCTGATATAGCAAAATACTCAAAGTCTGATTACGTGACTCTGCTCTCTGGAAAATTGGGAGTTGATAGTTACAAAGCGACGTCATTTGAAATGGATTTAAGTTCTCAAATCGTAACAAATGCAGAAATAGCGCTAGATAAATATAAAAAGTTCAAACTCGCCTCAAATGTTACAGTTTTAGCTGTAATTCTGTTTTCAATTTCAATAGGCTTTCATTACTTTTAAGGTCAAAAATGATTACTCAAAAACAGTTACCAGACAATCTAAGAATTATTATTGATAATCAAGTTAAAAAATTTAGTAAGCCTGTGAATGCAATTTCGGTAGCTCGAATACCAAATGTAGATTCTATTCCTACGGAGCAGTCAGATAAATGGCTGAAGATTGACAATGTTGTATGTGTATTTGTTGATATGAAAAATTCGACACAATTAAGCGCAAGTCATTATGCTAGTTCTACAGGAAGAGTATATACATTATTCACAGGCACAGCGGTTAGGATATTCAAAGAACTTGAAGCTTCTTATGTGGATATTAAAGGTGATGGTGTATTTGCTCTTTTTGACTATGATAAAGTTCATCATGCATTTGCTTCAGCCGTAACCTTCAAGACTTTTGTTAATGATGTGTTTGCGCAAAAAGTGACGAACAAGACCAAGGTCGATACTGGTGTACATATTGGAATTGATCAAGCAACTTTGTTGGTAAGCAAAATTGGTCTAAGAAAAAGTGCTTCTCGTGGAGATATGCATAATGAGGTTTGGGCTGGAAAAGCTGTAAACATGGCTGCTAAATTGTCCAGTTTATCGAAAGACGATGAGATTCACGTATCGGACCGTTTTTATTCAAAACTAAAAGCTCAGGAAGCGAAATACTCTTGTTCATGCAGTACTCCCCAGCTACTTTGGGAGCAAATAGATGTTTCGCAAGATAAAAGGTTTTCATTCAAATCGGCGTATGTTTTGAAAAGTGCCTGGTGTAAAAAACACGGCGCAGAATACCTTCAGAGAATACTTGAAGCAGATTAGATTGCTAACAAACGCTTCAAGACGGATTCGCAACGCGTGGCATTTTTACCATGCGTTTATTATAGTGATTTAGGTGTTCTGCGGAAACATCGTATTTCGTTGCTCACCACTTAAGCGGGCGTTATACCTTTTGGAAGAAATTGGAAGTTTATCGAAATGAAATATGAATTGAATGATGTGATTGATGGTCGATTTCAAGTAAATGGGCTTTGCAGCGATGAAGGTGGAATGGGGCAAATTCTATTCGTTACAGATCTACACCAACAACTAAACGGAGATTTAGTCCTTAAATATTGTAGAGAAGAAGACGAAGAATACGTAAAACGATTTAAAAGAGAAGTTCGATTACTCGAAACATTCAATGGCAACACTAAAGTTTTAAATACTCTACATAGTAACACTGATAGCGACACTCCCTATTTTGTGATGCCATTTTATCGCGACGGCGATTTAACTAAGTTGATGCCAAAAATTATGGTTGAGCCTGCGTACCAAGAAACAATCTTCAATAAAATGATTGATTGCATTCAAGAGTTACATTCAAACGGTGTCTTCCATCGGGATATCAAGCCACAGAATTTTCTAATCGAGGGTGATAATATTTTGGTGTCAGACTTTGGTCTAGGAATGGAGCCGAATTCTTCATCCCGGTTTACCAGTAGTTCTATGTTCTGGGGGACGCAAGGCTATTTGCCTCCAGAATATCAAAATGGAGGTTTTAAACATGCAGATGAGCGTGGGGATATCTTCATGCTAGGAAAAAGCTTGTATGTTTTGCTTACGGGGCAGAATCCGACTTATTTAATGGATACAGGGTTACACCCTGCAGTTTTTCACGTAATTCAACGTGCATGTGAACTGGATCATAATCGCAGATATAAATCGCTTTCTGAAATGAAACAAGCAATGAAATCTGCATACGATGTTATTTTGAACCGTGGTGGTAGTTTAGGTGAAGTAAATCAACTGATATCGACTATCGAAGATAGGTTGAAAAACGAGAATAAATACACACCTGAACATGTAATAAAGTTTATTGAAAAGCTCCAGTTGATAGAGCGCAGCGATCAGATCCGAATTTGTATGGATTTAACTCGTTCGTTTATGTCTATTCTACCTCAACAACACATTTTGCCTTATTTAGAAGATTTCCTAAAAGTTTATCGCGTAATGGTAGAAAGTGATCAGTATTCATGGGCTTTTGCTGAATCGATAGCTTTGAGTATGGAAAAGATATTCAATAATCCTCTCGTGGAACCAAAATTAAAAGCCAAGGCACTTGAATTAGCAATTGATGCTGCTGCTCGAATGAATCGTTTTGCAGCAATGGATACATGCACATCTATGATTACGTCTGTAACAGAACAAAACTTAGGCAATTATGTGGTGGCTACAATGCAGAAGTTTACCAATAGCTTTGTTGATGATATCGAAGCATCACAATGTAAATGTAATGCGATAACAAATTACCTGACTTCTCTAAAACAGGTATAACAAACGCTTCAAGAGGGACAGCCAACGCGTGGCATTTTTATAATGCGTTAGTTTTTTGTTTATGGTGTTATGCAGAAAGTTAGTCGTGGTGTTGGCTGCCCCTTAAGCGGGCGTTATGTTTCTTTCGAATGAGTGTTCAATGAAAATAAAAAGTAGGGTTAAATTAGTATCATTTAATGGGGAGAATAATAGTCATGATGAATGTGATTCTACAGAGGATTATTGGATTCTAGTTGGTAAAACTGGGACTGTAATGAAACCTGAAAATGCTCGCAAAAGGGTTTTAGTGAAATTCGATGAAAGTGTAAGTGAACTAGGTTTGCATTGTCATAACCCAATTCCAAATAGTTTACTAATTCTTACGTCAGACCTAGAACTCGTAGAGTCAAAGTAAAAACATAACAAGGCATTTAAAACGGAACTAAAACAATGTGCCTGTTTCGTTCCTCAACAATTTTGGCACATTATTTTAGTCCGCTTAATGCGG
>NZ_JBPOEN010000005.1:0-322828 GCF_059941365.1 Photobacterium sp. 270122K | reverse complement strand
AGCCGCCATGATTTTTGGTGTATGACCAAGCTTTGTTAATTCACGCGCCCAATAATGGGCACTGCCACAGGCTTCCATCCCGATGATAGCGGGTGGTAAGTTTGCAAAAGTTTCAATAACCTTAGATCGCGCTATTGTTTTGTGGTTCAGTACCTTGCCTGTAGAATCCTCACCATGGATACTGAACGAATGTTTGGCTAAATCGATGCCATAGAGTGATTTTGACATGGTGGCCTCCGCACATTTTTCACCCAGACTCATCAAGTGTGGCAGAGTCTGGATGAGGGGGAGTCCATGTCATTCGTTATGGCTCAAAAATAAATAAAGAGAATTAAAATGGAATATGCACCAATTAAAGAACTTATCGCATTCAGTGACTTTGAAAAATTAGATATACGAGTGGGGACGATTACAGCTGTTTCTGATGTTAAGAAATCCAATAAATTAATGAAGTTGACCGTAGACTTTGGTGACCATGAACGTTCAATTCTTGCTGGTATTAAGCAAGAACGTGAAAATCCATCTGAAATTGAAGGTAAGCAGGCTCTATTTGTTGTTAATTTACCTGAGCAGAAGATGGCTGGTGAAATATCTCAAGGTATGCTGTTTGATATTGGTTATGAAGATAAATTAACTCCTTGCTTGGCTATGCCAGAAACTCCAATGCCAAATGGTAGCAGAGCAGGTTAGATACTTGTCGTAGATTCTAAGCCATAACAACACGCCCTGAGGTGGACAGTCAAGATAAAAATAACCAAGACACCCATACTTTTGTACTTTCTGCCCTGTGTTCTAGGCTTTCTTTGTCATGGATGAATCAGGGAACCTGCAAACATGCCAAGGGCAAGGAAAACGCAAGTCAGCTTGACCGACACGCCGTATTACCATTGTGTGTCGCGTTGTGTGAGAAGAACCTTTTTATGCGGTAAAGATCCGCTAACGGGGCAATGTTTCGAGCACCGACGAGCATGGGTGGAGCAGCGACTGCTGTTTCTTGCCAAGGTGTTTGCGATTGATATTTGTGCTTACGCGGTGATGAGTAACCACACCCATGTGGTACTGCATGTGGATGCTGAACAAGCTAAAACGTGGTCACAGGAAGAGGTGATCACCCGCTGGCATCGGGTGTGTAAGGGGAATTTTCTTTCTAACACCTGGCTGGACGAAAGTCTGCGCAGTCAGATGGATCGCGCACAGCTACAGGCGGTCGAGCGTATTGCAGAAGACTGGCGAAAACGGCTGCATGACATCAGTTGGTTTATGCGTTTACTTAATGAACCCATTGCGCGCCAAGCCAATAAAGAAGACGGTTGTACCGGACGTTTTTGGGAAGGGCGCTTTAAATCTCAAGCCTTGTTAGATGAAGCGGCGCTCGTTGCCTGCATGGCTTACGTTGACCTTAACCCTGTTCGGGCGGGTATCGCGACAACCCCCGAATCCTCAGCCCATACCAGTATTAAAAAGCGCGCCAATGCTGCCAAATCAATCTATCAACCGAAGACCTTACTCCCTTTTGTGGGAAATCCTCGAGCCAATATGCCTAAAGGCTTACCTTTTGCGTTTACTGACTATTTATTACTTGTCGATGAAACAGGGCGTGCTATTCGTGAAGGAAAACACGGCTACATATCAAAAAACGCATTGAATGTGATTTCCCGTCTTGGCCTGAGTGAAGAAAATTGGTTGGAATTAGCCTGCCATTTAGAGCAAAACTTCTCTGGTGCAATCGGTAAAGAACACATGTTGCGTGAGTACCATCACCATATTGGCCAGCAACGAACTCAAGGAGTAAGTGCCAGTCGACGGCTGTTAAGCGCGGCCTGACAAATCACAGTAACGGCTGTATCTTCGACTGGCCATTTGGCTAGGCTTTGCCGGGCAAGAAATTGACGTAAATCGTCATGTAATAGCAGTGAGTTCAAAAATATGGATGCAGGAGGTTAATGGAACGGGGAAAGGATGAGAAAAATAATGTCTGAAGAAAGGATGCTGTTAACGGTTTTTATCGTGGGTGTCATTGTAAAAGTTGGGTGGCCTCCGAATGGCCTCCGAATGTTTCTTACTCAGACTCATCAAGTGTGGCAGAGTCTGGATGAGGGGGAGTCCATGTCATTCGTTAGTTTGCTAAAGGCTAGCGATTAACTAGCCTAAGCTTGCTCTCACATCAGCAATGGTGATGAAGAGTTTATTTTCAGCGTCTTCAAATGCTTGAAAACCATAACGTTCATAGAAGTGTTTCGCACCGTCTTTGGCATCAACGATAACAACTGGAAATGCAACGCTATCACTTGCAGCTAATAGCTTTCTGAGTGCGTCAATAAGCAGCCACTCACCAAAGCCTTTCCCTTTGTATCGGTCATCGACAGCAAGGCGGGCAATCAGACCACCAGAGGTGGATGATTGGTGTTTTTTTTGTAACTTATCGGGTAATGCCTTTAAGTCAATTGGTGTCATTGTTAGCGTGTAAAAGCCGATGACATGTGAGTTGTCGTTATCATCTTCCAAAACAAACGTTCTGGTGTTGTCCTTTTTTGCTTGCTGACTCGCCATTACTTTTAAGTAATTATTGAGAGCTTCGATACCACAGTTGAATCGGTTTCTATCGTGTTTAGCTTTATCTAGAAGTGCCGTATTCATCATTGAGTTTTGCTCTCGTATCGATCAGCAGCAGCTTTTAGTTTTGAGTTCTGTGTAGCAGGGCGGTCTAAAGCGTCCATCAGCAACATAGCATCAGCTTGGCTCAGTTTTAAAGCCTGTTCACGTTCGATGACTTGTTTGGCTTTTTCGATTGCAGCGCTTAGAACAAACGAGTTGATGCTAGACATGCCGGTGATCGCGGCAGCCTTAGTAAGTAAGTCTTGTGTATCGACATCAACTCTAGCGGTGATGCGAGGCAAAGAAGTAGCCATAATTATATCTCCTGTTGTGTCAAAGTGTCACATAGGTATTGTGGTCTTAAAATGAACAATAAGCAATTGTTGTGTCACTTTGGCACGCAAACTAACAAACGACTATGGTGTTGCGCAGCCAACACTAAATACAGGATGTTGAACAAGCCCAACGTTTCGTTATCGTGTAAATGGTGCGGTGGGTTTGAAGGGAGATCGGCCAGTCATATGAAAGACGTATTTGTAGCTGTCGTTGTTATGGGCATGTGCTTTGTCAGTTTTCTGGGGTGGGTTGCAATGATGTTTGCTGCTTTACCTGGCGATGAAATGAGCTATACCTTGTCAATGCGTATTGTTAGAGGTTTATTTTATACCTATCCCATTATCGCGCTATCATCAATTTACTTTTTATATAACCAACTTGACGTTAGTTACTATGCGTTATTATGGTGTGCAGTACCATTACTTCCTCTTGCACTCGTTTGGTTGATCTTTAGCCTATAGTGTTTGAGTTTTTATGTTCCGATGACTTACCTGTTGACGCATCATGATTGGGATTGTACCAATAACCAATATCTTAAAAAGGCAGCATAAAATGACGGTATATCAAAAAATTGCAATGGGGCTGGGTTCTGGGTTGCTTGTTGGTTCAGTTTCTGCTGTGTTACCAAGTGTGCAGTTTTGGTTTTTTGTCGCGGGTTTAAGCTTATTGAATTACGTTATTGTGACGAAGAAAAATAACGCAATCAATGTATTGCTTGTGATGCAGATGATCCTATGCGGTTGCGGCCTCTCAAAAGTATAGTGGTGTATGGCGTATTTCACGCTGTGCTGGTTTGCATCACAAAATGACAATGAAGAAGTTGTACGAAAGCATAATTTCGTTCTATCTCTGGATAAAGTTCAAGCGTTTTGTAAACTGAGTCTTTGGATCGCCAAGTTGACGATAGGTCAATATCTATAATTAAGCACAGTAGAGGGAAATACCATGAATAAGTATATTATTTCGTTAATTGTCTGAATATTTACTTTTTCATCATTAGCGTATGCGAGAACTGACGTCAGTGATTATTCAATACAGGATGCGCTAAATACAGAGCACGCAAAATCAAAGTTGGGTGATGATGTTAAATTTATTTTGGTACTCAGCGTCATGGTAAGGTAGTGAAAGATTTAGGTGAGTTTAAAACGAACAAAAAATGAACGCTTTAATTTAAACAGATATTGAATCATGTAGGTGTTAGGGGGTACAGTGCGAACGCTTGCTATTTTACTTATTCGTTTTTATCAGAAATATATTTCGCCCTATAAAGGTTTTCATTGTGCGCATGCTTATTTGCATCACGGCGATTCGTGTTCGGAAGCGATAAAAATGATCATTGAAAAGCAGGGGGTATGGCGCGGGTATGCTCTTGCTAAAGTACGGTTGAATGAATGTCAGCAAGCCTATGTGTATATAACGGAACATGATAGGCGCAAACGTAAAAAACGCGACTATTGTGATGTGTGTGCCGATCCTATGTCAGTGTGCGATGTGACAGAGTGTGTACCGAGTAAATCTTGTGATATGCCTGATTTACCGTGTGACTGTTCCTTACGTGCTTACCGCCGTCAATGCCTGTGAGTCTTCGCGCTGATACCGTGCCGGCAAACCGATAAGAAGCAACTAATGGACGAAAAGGTAAATGGATTTATCCTCAAATTTTAGAATGTTAGCGTTGTATAACCAACGTATGAATCAACAACTACTGGATGTGTGTCATCAACTGACCCATGAACAGTTACATCAAGAAACCCACGCTTTTTTCCCCAGTGTGATGGCGCATTGGAATCATATCTTATTCGGCGATTTGATCATGCTTCAGCGGTTAATCGCCAGTGGTTTGGTCCATGTGGATACCGAGGTTATTTATGCTTTACCGACGTCTAAATCAGTGAATGACACATTTGTGTCGACGCTCGATGATCTGGTGGTTTTACGTACCCAGGTTGACGCTGTCTATTTGGATATTACGCAATCTTTTACTGCCACGCTGTGTACTGAGACGGTTAGGTACACCACGACAAAAGGACAGGTGATAGAAAGAACGCTGGGGGAGTTTTGCCAGCATATCTTTAATCATCAGACCCATCATCGCGGCCAGTTAACTTGTATTTTAAGTCAACTCGGCCTGGACTTTGGCTGTACCGATCTGCCTATGGTTGTGCCTGAAGGCGCCCGCAGCGCGTGATTGGCTAGGTTTCCCCCTTGGCGGTGATTCCCTATATCAGTGAGTGCAAGTGTTGCAAGAACCTGCGATCACGCCCTGAGTTTTAGGTAGAACCGACTCTTATGCGGCAGAACCCGTTGTTCTTGTACACCCTACGTGGATACTGGATGCTTGCTGAACGTCATGAATGACGATGTGTGATTAACAGGAGTAATGGAATGCAAGGTGCTGGCGGTACATCCGGTGGGATTGGCCACTTTTTTATCGGCTTAATCATGATGTGTGGCGGTTTTTACATGCTGTTCAATGCCATTTCTGTGTCATCAAGTTTTGGGCTGGGTTCGCGGTTGTACGGTGTCTCGGCCTTTGGTTCGAGTATTGGTATTACTGGCGGGATGGTGATGATCCCATTCATGTTCGGCATTGGTTTTGTGTTTTTTAACAGCAAAAGCATTATGGGGTGGCTGCTGTCTATTGGCTCAATGACAGCGCTTATCTTTGGTGTGATCTCGTCTATTCGCTTCAGTTTTAAAACGATGACCGCCTTTGAACTTATCGTTATTCTGGTTTTGGCGATCGGGGGGCTGGGGGTATTTTTGCGCTCATTGAAAACCATCGATAAACAATACAGTTGAGTATACGAATAACTCGTCGGAAATGAAGCATTTGGGTGATGAAATACAGCGATAAAAAATCCGAGTGTATGGCATACACTCGGATTGGCGTTATCCGCGATCTTTTTATGTATTAGAAAATAGCGTTGAACTGAACGTAAGGGCCCCACATTACATCGAAACGATTGTAATCGAAGTAGATTTCATCGTCAGATGCGTCCATGAGGAAGTTGTCAGTGGTGTACTCTAAACGTGCACGTAGGCCGGTTTGAATCGAAAAACCTAAACCAGATGCTTCACGCCAGCGGCGCTGATAGATATAGCCCATGTCTAGGCCGCCACTCAACACAAAGCCGTATTCGCCTGCGATCCCTCCGGTTTCACCATTACGTGCGCGTTGCTCAGCGTCTGCTGACATGCTGTGTTTTACCACACCAAAGCCCAGATTTGGACGTAGGAAGAAACGGTCGTAGTCGACTTCGTAGCGGGCACCATAGGCCGCTTCGTCACTGCCCATTACCATCATCAAGCGTGCTTGTTCGTAATCTTCATCAAACGTTGCACCAAGCACATGGTCGCTGTCGCGATTGCGCGTAAAACCGACGGCGCTTGGCATTGCGTAGGTCGAATAGCTTAAACCCATGTACATGCCACCTTCGCTCAGTACCAAGGTTTCTACGTTTAGGTATTCTGTCGAGAACGCTTTGTTAACGTTGCACCCTGCTTCCAAACATAAGCTATCACGTTCAGATTTGTACGTCGCAACACCGTCTGTTTTTGTCCAATCAATCTTCAGACGTAGGGTGTCTGCACCTTCAAAAAAGCTGTTGAAGTCAACCAGACCCGTTAGCATGCTTACCGCATCAGAGGTACCGGCTGGACCGTGTTCTTCTGCTTGATTTGTCAGGTACTTCAACGAAACTTGTGTGTCACTGTAACGAGCTTGAAAATAAACAGAGTGTAATAAACTTGGGTCAATCTCGTAATCGGTTTCGATGTCATCTCCGACAGACTGGCTGGCTTCCCATAGGTTGTAAGTCATCCCATAGCCAGCCATAAAATCTAGCTGAGATTGTTCTGAAAAATCGTTGTGGTATTGATCGTCAACCAGCAATCTTTCAGGGTCGATCAAATAGGTACGCAAGCTTTCATCACGGCTGGCTGTTGGGCTTTCTGCGGTTACAGCGTATTGCGCACCGTACACGAAGACTTCGGGGTTAAAGCCGAAGTTTTCATCACCGTTCGTTAATACGTGGCGTTTTGATTGCTCACCAGCAAATGAATACACCGTTAACCCTTTGTTGAACGGGTTGATGTACTCGTACATGGCCACGACGCCTTTAGTGCGGTTTACCGGGTAAGTCGCAATCACATTGCGGCGGTCTGAGCGGTTATGTAGGCGGGTAGGTTGTGTTTGCCAAGCCGCGTCACCTTGACGATCAAGGGTGTATAGGTTGGTGTAGTTTACCGTGCGGTTGTCGGCATTTACGAATGCGATAGCAACAGTACCCGCTAGGTTATTGTTTACTTGCGCAAAGTCAGACGGCATCGGCAGTGTGATGTTGCGTTCACCGTATGCGGTGTGGATATCCAGAGTTTCTTCATTTACACACAGTAATTCGCCGTCAAAGCTAAAGCCAGTGGCTTGTGCATTTTCACATAGGCTGTGCTCGGTACGCATTTGGCTATAACGACCAGAGACAAAGTAGTAGTCATTGCGCGAGCTGCTTTCCCCGTTTTCTTTCACGTGCTCTTGTTTCACCAAGGCGTAGGCGCGGTTTTTGTAACGTGTGGATGTTAACAGTTCCGCATCGGGATTGAAGTGATGAACATAGCCTCCAATATTTAGTGACATGTCACATTCTTCGTCACAGTCTGGATTGCGTTGGTCAAACTCGATAAGGGGGGCCCTCGCGGCATTACGTAAGGCGTGCTCGGTAATGGTTTTTTCTGCCGGTGCAGTCAGCTCATACGCCGAAGCCGAATAGCTTATTGTGCCTAATAGCGCAGTAAGCAGTAAAGAATGTTTCATTGAGTATCAATTTCCAATGCAGGTTAACGTAACGTTCTGCCTGACGATTGTCGGGTTGGCAGAAAAGAATATTTCAGAGGCGATCGTCTACGTACTGGTTTTATGAAAATAACCAGTATGAAATGCCAAGATATATGATTTAAAGCATTCTATTTATTCTCTGAAATTAAAACTATCAATATCGAGAAAAGCAAACTCAATAGACTGAAAAACAAACTGTTCGCTACGTTGTTGCTCTAAATTCATGAATAATAGTAACTTTTACCATGGTGTCGTGAGGTGATGTTAGTTCTATGCTTATTTATCTTCTACAATAAAATAGATATATATTGGTGGGTTTGTATGTTCAAGAGGTATATTTGGTGTATTTGGAAAGTGACGAATTCATTTACTACTTAACAAGGTGCCTATGGCGGTAATGATTAAACGACGGCTTTTTAGCTCAAGTCAAAAGTGATGGTGAAACACGACCTGTGTGGTGATGTATTGGGTTAGAGAGTAAGCGTAAACAGGTTCGATTCACTCGCAAAATGGAAAGGTGAGGCCGTTTGAATCGGGTGTCGTTGTCGCCGCTTTGTTATATTGGTTCGCGTTATATCCATTTCGTTATATCTATGACGTATGGGTTGTTCTGGCTGCACTGAGATTGATGCCTGATCGTGAATCAAGGCCGTCACGGGTAGTGTGCACTTGAAAGGGGGGGAAGGTTAAAAAGATATGCGTCGAAGTATTGGGATTAAGTGACATTGGCAAATCATCTCACCCAGTGAGTTATAAGTACATCAATAATTAGTGTTAATCCTCATCATACAAGGAGAGTTACATGGCTAAATATCAATTTTTCTGCAAGCCGGAATCAAACCGACGCGAGTTCACGTATTTGGATATGGAAAGCAATACGTTTACTCAGGAAAAAGCCCAATTACTCGAGCTGGGCTTTGAAGTGGAAGATGATGTGTTTTATGCCGATTCGCCGGAAGAGGCGGTAGACAAGTTTAAGTCAAACATGTTGTCGCCAGCTGGCGATTATGCCAATTCTACACCGGCTGGGGGGATGGCAACCTTCTTATTTGAGTCTTACAAATCGTTGTTTGGCAAAAAGAAATAACCCAGACATGACGCCGACAGAAACAGGTCAAGCGTATGATCAAATCACCGACCAGTGGGATGATGGTACTTTTGACCGCCGTAATGGCATTGCTCAGCACGAAAAAGCTATCATGTTCGCGAAACAACGGGGTCTGGCATTGGATATTGGCTGTGGCCCGACAGGACGCATCATCGATGTTCTTTTAGAGGCTGGCTTTGCACCTACCGGATTGGATGTTTCTACCAAGATGTTGGTCTTGGCTCAGCAGCGTCATCCTCAGTTGCCCTTTGTACATGCAGATATCTGTGAATATACGCTGACGGAGAAGTACGACTTTATCACCGCGTGGGACAGCATTTGGCATATTCCACTTAGCCGGCAAACTGCAGTGATGGAGAAAATAGTTGCCAGTCTCAATGTTGGCGGGATTTTCATCTTTTCTTTTGGGGGGACCGATGAAGCAGGGGAGCATACTGATAATTACATGGGGCCAGAGGTGTATTACTCTTCACTAGGGACACAAGGATTTCTTCGTGTGTTTCTTGAGTTGGGATGTTTGATTCGTCATGTGGCGTTTGATCAGTACCCTGAGTTGCACACCTACATGATCGTTGAAAAGGCCTAATCCGCAAAGCTGTTTGGGGTGAGGGTAAGGGCGTAGGTTATGGCCTTCATTGGAAATATGCGGGGTGCATTACAGCGGTATTTGGGGTATAAGCATGGCATATCAACGCGTGTGTTGAGTCGCAGGCACTAACGAACAGAGAGTAAGCGTATATGGCGGTTTTAGAGATTTTAACCATCCCCGATCCAAGACTGAAAATCAAAGCGGAAGCTGTGACGGACATTGATGCCGTTCAGCCACTGATTGATGACATGCTGGAGACTTTGTACACCACAGGTAATGGTGTTGGTTTGGCATCTACGCAAGTCGGCCGTAAAGAGGCGGTGGTGGTTATCGACTTGTCAGATGAGCGTGATCAGCCGTTGGTGTTGATCAACCCTGAAGTCGTGAGTGGCGACAATAAAGCCATGGGCCAGGAAGGGTGTCTATCAGTACCTGAGTACTATGCCGATGTTGAGCGTTACACCTCTGTTGTGGTAAATGCATTAGACAGAGAAGGGCAGCCTATCACGATTGAGACCGATGAGTTCTTGGCTATCGTGATGCAGCACGAGATCGACCATTTAGGCGGTAACTTGTTCATTGATTATTTGTCACCCCTGAAGCGACAAATGGCGATGAAGAAAGTGAAGAAGCACCTGAAAACGCAAGGCTAATCGGAACAGCGAAAGCGTGCTGATACAAGCGCTAGCCGATACAAGCAAAAAAAAAGCACAGCCCGAAGGCTGTGCTTTTTTTCGCCGCTATACCCACGCTCATGAGATAGGGCGAAATGGAGGAGAACGATTAGGCGTTAGCCAATTTCTTCTCTAGGGCTTCCGCATCAACAGGTTTCGTGATGAACGACAGGAAGACTGCCACTGCCATCATTGCTGCACAGATTGTGTAAGCCAGTGTGTATGTGCCTGTTGTGTCAACGGCGATAGCAGCAACGACAGGACCGATGAAACCACTCACACCCCAAGCGGTGTATAGCACGCCGTAGTTTGCGCCGTAGTTTTTCAGACCGTAGTAGTCAGCCGTGATAGATGGGAATACAGCCAGTAGCGTACCGTAACCAACACCTGCCAGTGCTGCACCGATCATCAGTGTGAAGTCATTAGTGAACGTTGCGAACAACGCCATGTTGATACCCTGCATGATGAACGCGATCATCAGTGTTTTCACACCACCGATCTTATCAGACAGCATACCCGCAGCCACACGGCCACCAGAGTTGAAGATAGACAGAATAACAACCAAGTAAGCCGCTTGCGTGATGTTCGCTTGCTGAGCTGCGATAGAGGTGATGTTACCGATAACCATCAGGCCAGCAGATGATGCAAGAGCAAACATAACCCACAGAGAGTAGAACTGTGGTGTTTTAATCATTGCACGCCAGTTAATATCAACAGGCTTGGTTGATTTACCCACTGCGCTCGCAGGAACCGCAGGGGTGTAGTCTGCTGGTGGGTTGTTGATGGTGCACGCTAGTGGTACAGCGATAAGCAATACAGCGACACCTAGGATAAGGAAGCTGGTGTTGATGCCATACGTGCTGATCAGCATAGACGTTAGTGGCGCCAAGTAAACCGCAGCAAGACCGAAGCCCGCAGCGATCAGGCCATTGACCAAGCCTTTCTTAGACGGGTGGAACCATTTCATTGCAGAAGGCGCAAGACATGCGTAGCCGAAACCGATACCACAACCTGTCATCAGGCCGAAGGTCACGATAAGCAACATTGGAGAAGTCGCAAAGCTTGAGATGATCATACCAAGGCCGACCATCACAGTACCCAGAATAAGGATACGGCGAGGACCCATACGGTCTTGTAGTACACCTGCGATTAGCAGTGATGCTGCAAAGGTGATCACTGCAACGGTATAAGGCATAGATGCGTCAGCATTTGACCAACCAAGGTCAACCACTAGCGCTTGTTTGAATACACTCCATGCGTACAAAATACCCATACACAGGTTGATACAGAAACCTGCCAACAGGATCTGCATAGCTTTATCGATTTTTTTCATGTTGTTCTCTGTCACGACGACGAAAGCAGCTCGGACGATACCGTGCTGCACCTACTCTAAAATTTTTTGTCTTTATCAACAAAAGTTGTATTGCTGCTAAAGGTGCGCGGATTCTAACAACTATTTTCTAATAGGAAACCGTTTGACACACATCGTTACAATTGCGATGCGCTGTTCTTGAGTTGTTCATAACATATTTATGTTTTCTTTATTGATAATTCAGAGTGTTAGTGAATATGTCAATGGATGGAGGTACGCGGCGAATGTGTAACGAAGTGTGGCCACCGTACGTTATTTGTACGATGGCCACACAGAGGCGATATTCACCGGAGATAGGCAGGCTAATTAGAAAGAATACCGTACAGCTTATCTTTGAGTTGAAGGCGTTCTAATTTGAGTTGGGTGAAATGCGTATCATCGGTGGGGACGTTGTTTCCTTCAAGGCCGCGTATTTTATGGTCGAGGTGGTGGTATCGGTCAGACATCTGTTTAAAGTGCTGGTCGCTGTTCTTCAGATCCTTGATCTTGTCATGCCATTCAGGAAATTCGATAAAGAGTGCGTGATTCTCACCTAACATTGTCAGTACTCCGTCGGTTCGTCTTTCAAACATACCGCATAGAACGGCTGCGGATGACTTTAATCATAGATCCAGATCGCCAAAACAGAAAAGGCCAAGTCGTCGACTTGGCCTTTTTGTCAGGTCTGCAGTGCCCACGCGGAGTGGGCAATACGCTACTGAATGAAACTGATGTAGGTCTGCAAAATGATCAGGTTGGCGATATCAATGAAGAACGCCCCTACAATTGGCACCACCATAAAGGCTTGCGGAGAAGGACCGTTACGCGAAACCAGTGAGCCCATGTTCATCACGGCTGTTGGCGTTGCCCCCATACCAAATCCACAGTGACCGCCCGCGATAACGGCGGCATCGTAGTTTTTCCCCATGATGCGGAACGTCACAAAGTAGGCAAATACCGCCAGTACAACCGTTTGTACTGCCAAAATCGCTAACATGGGTAGCGCCAGCCCGAGCAATTCCCATAGCTGCAGGCTCATGAGTGCCATTGCTAAGAACAGGGATAACGAAATGGTACCCAAGGCATCCACGGTTTCATGGTTGATTTTGTAGACTTTGGTTGATTCACAAATGTTCGTGATGAAAACACCAATGAACAGTGAGTATACAAAGTCGGGGATACGCAGCCAGCTAATGCCAAAGCTGTCGATCACTTCTTTGACGTGCGCGGCACCTGCAACACAGATCAGAAGAATGAAGAGTGTTTCAATCGTATTTTTTGACGTAATACGATCTTCTTCATATTCACTGTAGGTAACCAGATCAGGGTGATCGATGTGGTGGTTTTCACTGGCGCCACCGAAATCTGATTTTAAGTTGAATTTGTCGATCAAGCGTTGTGCAACAGGGCCACCGATAATCCCGCCCATGACGAGCCCGAACGTAGCAGCAGCCATTGAAAGCTCGAGTGTCTGTAGGCCGTAGTTATCTGCAAAGGTTTGCGACCACGCAGCACCGGTACCATGTCCACCGGATAGGGTGATGGAACCCACCATTAAGCCCAGTAGCGGATCGAGCCCCAGCAGTTTACTCATGCTGACACCTACGGCGTTCTGGATAATGATGAACAGTGTTGCGACACCCAGGAACAAGAAGACGCGAGAACCCCCTTTGGCCAAAAGTTTGAGACTAGCGGCAAGGCCTACAGTGGCAAAAAACATCTGCATTAATGTGTCTTTCAAGCTGAGCTGGAAAGTAATGTCGTAACCTTGAGTGTGCATGATCGTAATAACGATCGCGACAATCAGTCCGCCCACGATGGGCTCTGGAATATTGTACTTCCGTAATACCTTAACTTTGCTATTAATGAAGTAGCCAAGAAAAAGCACAATAATCGCAATGAGAAACGAATCAAGTTCGCTTACTTGTATTATAGAGTTCATGATTATGTCTTTTCATTGTTTTTTTAGAAGGCAAGTTTACTCCCTAAAAAGGCGGCTGCCTATATTGCTATTTACCCATCAATAGTGTAGGCGTTGCATTTCTGTTTTGTTGTTTTTGTTTGTTTTTACGTGTATTTGTCTTGAAAGTGAAAGTAATGCGTTGGTTGTTGTGATGAATAGGTTGCGCAGTATGATTTGATGCAGAGGCATTGTTAATAAGCGTGAAACGGCCTCTGATAGGGCAAATCAAGTGGATGGTTGAAGCAAATCAGCGGTCTATTTGTGTTTTCTATAAAAGGAATAGTCACTTAGCAGAATATAAGAAAGAATATTGCTTGTAAGTGAGATGTTACGCTCAACTTGCTGTTGGTTAAACTTTATTCAGTGAGCGTGTATTTCTTGGATTGCGGGAAAGTGAATGAAAAACAACCAATATTTTTTTAAAATTATTGTTTAATAAATAGGATATTTCTTCTATGGCGGTAAATAAGCATTGAAGATTAGCAATAAAACGACGTTTTAAATGGTTATTTACGCAAATTTTTGAAAATTCAGACGCGTTTTTTATTTGAAGGGATTTTCATGACATGAGAAAGGCGCAGCGGCTAGCTGCGCTTTTTCAGTTTAAGTGACTTGCGGAGTTGATTGATATATTCCACTCGCGCTGGGTTTGCAGGGGGAGAAGTGGTTTCGAGTTGATGCAGGGTGTGTGCTTCCGTTTGTGTAACACAGCGGCCATTAATACGTTGATGGGGCAACTTGGTGTCCATCGTGGCTTGTTGAGACGCCTCTTCCTGCGCTTTCGCCAGTGCTTCGCGTGCAAGGCTTTGATTCGTTGGATCTTGTACAACGTGTTTACGCTTGTAAGCTTGGCCTGCGGGTTGCACTTGTTGCTCACGCTGTTTAATGAAATTGTCTAAATGTTCACTAAAGCTCATTGGATTCCTGCTTATATATACGACTTTCCTAAATTATATACCCAAGTGAACCCAAGATGCGCGTCTGAACGAGAATTAATGTGCGTAAATAGCGTGATGGCTCATCCAAATGAGGATATGTCATCATCATGCCATCACAAGAGCGGTATTTACCGTTTGGTGGGGATCCCTTTCACTTTGTCCCGTGGCAATGTTGGCTTAAAAAACGGGATCGGCATTAGCATTTAAATAGAGTTTCTCAAAATGCGGGATAGGCACCGGCCGACCAAATAAAAATCCTTGGAATTCTTCAACGCCAATGCGCGAAAGAAACTGCTCTTGAGAATCATACTCCACGCCTTCGGCAACCACGCGCATATTCAAATTATGTGCTAATTCGACAATGGAGCGAGTAATGGCGATGTTGTCTTTGTTCCACGGGAGGTCTTTGACAAATTCACGGTCAATTTTCAATATATGGGTCGGGAAGCGACTTAAATAGGCCAATGATGAATACCCCGTGCCGAAATCGTCAATCGCAATTTTGATCCCTAGCGCTTCTAGTTTGGTCAATTTGTCGAGGGCGGTTTCTACATCGGTCATGATCACGCTTTCGGTGATTTCCAGCTCAAGATAAGACGGGTTGCAGCCTGATTCTGATATCGCTTGCTGAACCGTGTCGACAATGCCAGGGTTGAGTAATTGGCGAGCAGAAAGATTGAGCGCAAAATTAAGGTAAAGCCCTTTATGTTGCCATTGCGCCAGTTGTTCACAGGCTTGCTTGATCATGTGTTCTCCCGCTTCCACGATCAAACCGGATCGCTCAAGGACAGGGATGACCTCCATCGGAGACTGTATTTCCCCTGCATCGTTATGCCAACGCAGTAAGGCCTCTACACCACAAATGTTATGGGTTGATGCATCCACTTTGGGTTGGTAATACAACTCATACTGTGGCGTCCCTAGGCTTTGCCGCAATGAGGATTCGAGATGTAACTGTTTCGCCGTTTCGATGCCCATTTCACGGGTATAGAAGCAGAATTGATTACGGCCTTCCCCTTTGGCTTGGTATAGGGCAATTTCCGTGTATTTATTGAGGTTTTCAATGTTATCGGTGTCATCCGGTAACAAGCTGATCCCTAAGCTGGCCGTCAGGAAAAACTCCCGCTTAAGAATGCAAAGGGGGGCGCTCAGTGTTTTCAGCAGACGTGCAGCCAAGGTCGCAATATTGTCTGGGGTGACCGAACGAGTGATCAAAATAGCAAATTCATCGCCACCTAAATGGGCGAGGAAGTCATGATTGCGCAAGGCGTGTTGAATGCGCTTCGCAACGGCTTGGATCACAATGTCACCGGTATCACGGCCGAGTGAATCATTGATTTGCTTAAAGTGGTCAAGATCCAAAATCAATAACGCGATGTGTTTGCGTGTATGCTGGCAGGCTTCAATGGCTTTTTCTATCTGCTGTTGTAGCAACATGCGGTTGGGTAAATCGGTCAGGTAGTCATAATGGGCCATTTTGTGCAGGCGATTTTCCGCCAGTACGCGTTCGGTAATGTCTTTACCGGTAGAGAGATAATGACTGATTTTTCCTAAGTGATTCACGATAGGCGAGATGGTTTTTTCTTCATACCAACTGTCGGCGTCCGACACGCGGTGGGCGATCACCCGTTGAATGACGGTGCCTTGTTTAAGCTGTTGTTGTACCGCGCGGATTTCATTGACGCTGGGTAAGCTTTTGCGTAACAGCAGGGCGGATTGTGTACCGATGATCGAATCAGCAGAGACTTTGTTATACCGCTCAAAGGAAGGGTTAACGTATTCAATGATGCCTTTCTCATTGGTGATCAAAATCGCATCCTGACTTTGCTCCAGCGCCCAAGACATACTTTTGAGTTTATTTTCCCGTTCAATCCACTCAGTCACATCCCGTAAGTTCAGGAGAATTTCACTGCTTGAACTGTAAGAGGTTTTGGTCGCAATCACTTCGATATGTCGTGTCTTAAAGGTATGAATATCGATTTGCTGTTTAATCACGTGGCCATTGGTGCTTTCTGTCGTGCAAAACTGTGCAATCAAGGCGTTGATTTGCTTTCGTACTTGCGGGCTTTTGATCAAGGCTTCCAACGGTTGAGGGAGCGTGTAGTCTTTTTCATCACACGATAAGATGTGTTTAGCGGCATCATTAATAGAGAGGATGCGCCGGTGCTTATCCATCGTCAATAAGCCATCTGGTACATGTTTTAGTACGGTGGCATATTTCAGGGCGGTGTCATTCACTTTCACATAGAGCTTTTTCTGGGCTTTAAGCGATTGGAATAAATGCCACGCAAACACCATGACTCCAGCAATGAGCGACATGATAAGAATGGTGAACGTGGTGAATTTGATGATCCGTTGCTGAGAATAGGCTTGCTTAATCAAGGTGTCGTGCATGTTAACACGGGTGATGAGCGTCCAAGGAAGATCGCTACCCTCAAAAGGTAACGTACGTAATTGATCATGGGGAGACGTCGGCTTGGAAAAGAACCGACTGTAGGTATAGAGGTAATCATCAACCTGAATCTGCCCATTGTGCTTTTTTTGAATATCCGCCCATAGCATGGCATAAGCGTCATTGAATTCGGCCACATTACTGTCGAAGTAGGAGGGCATAAAGGTCAGGCTTTCTTGTGGGTCAGGCCCGAGCAGCCAATGTCCCTGATTATTGATGAGCCATGTTTGTATGTTGCTTTGTGTTTCTGATTGCCCGTATAGATTCATCAATTTGTTTAAGTAGCTTTGCCCGCGGTAATTCACGGCGAGCAACCAACTCTCGCCCTGTACTTTAAAATGGCTGATGAAGCGGATAATAGGAATAGGATCGCCCGGGGTATTATCATCGTACAGTTGAAACGCAGAGGTATAGATCCGCTCTGGCAGGCTGTTTAAGGCATGCTTGATATCGGGAGGTATGCGGTGATTCGCTGGTGAGCCTTGCCCCGTGGGGGATGAAGGCTGTGCAATATGATGAGCGGTAAGATGGTTGGAATTATTCGCCTGAATAATCAGTGATCCGGTGTGGTTGTATAGGCTGATTTGCTCAAAATTGTCACGTGCGGTCGCGACTTGCGTGAAAATATCAATGAGATGGCGGTATTGTTCTTTTGGCGTCATGCGCATTTGAGACGTATTTCTGACCTTGTTAGTCAAATAGCGCAGGCCAGTGAGCACTGGCGTAAATTGATGTTGGGTGATGTGTAGTGATGACTGATGACGGCTGTGTTCACGTGCCTGTATGCTGCGCTTGAGTTGTTGTGCATCTTCATTATAGATGTAAAACGTACCTGCTAAAGAAGCTAAAAGCAGTACAATCAACAAGATAAGAAAACGAATTAACGCTTTTTTCATACATCGTCCATGAAGTCCCCAAACCAAGATAAGTATAGTGTTTTAGTGTCTTTGAGTGCATATTTAATATCTGCCTAAAAGGTATAAAATTATCGGTTCGTGTGCTGTGTAATGCTTTTTTGAACTTTAGGGCAACGGTTTCATCTGCGGCGTGGAGTCATTGCATGCTTATGAGAGATAAGCTTGGCAAAGTGAGCAATGGTATGCATTACATCACGAAATAACAGTTAATCCTGCAATGCATGTAAACGTTTACACCTTTTGTGCCTAGGATCACAGAAAGTAGTCGGAAGTCATTGATACACTGCTTATTATGAGAAAGGGAGCCTAAGACAAGGAAGCCCTGCGCCTATTTGCACAATGAAGGTGATAAATAATGACACTCCCTCTACATTTAGCTGGTTTATATGGCAGCATGCGTCAAGATCGTGCGATGGATGGTCAACCTGCCAATCTTTACACCCTCACCAATGCCGCGGGAATGACCGCAACATTTATGGACATCGGGGCGACGTGGATCAGCTGTACGCTGCCTGTTGCGGATGAACAGCGTGAGGTGGTGCTGGGATGCCGCACCTTAGCGGATTATCAAACACAGTCTGCGTATATGGGGGCGACGGTGGGGCGTTACGCGAACCGTTTGGCCAAAGGGCAGTTTACCGTCGATGGTACGAAGTATCAGGTCGCGGTTAATCAGGCTGGTAATACGTTGCATGGTGGGCCTGACGGATTTCATCAACGTCGTTGGGCCGTGCAAAAGCATGACGCCTCGCAGGTTGTTTTTACGTTGGTGTCTGAACATGGTGATCAAGGATTCCCCGGCCAACTGACGGCAAGCGTGACCTTTACCCTAACGAAAGACAATGCGTTAGTGATTACGTATGACGCCGAGTGCGATCAGGCGTGTCCGGTGAATCTCACCAATCATGCTTACTTTAACTTGGCGGGGGCAGAAAGCGGCCATGAGTGTTTGTCTCACACACTCACCATCGCCGCAGAGGCATTTGTACCGACTGACGAGGTGGGGATCCCTACCGGAGAATGGAAACCCGTTGTCGGAACGGGCTTTGATTTCCAAGAAGCAAAAACCATTCGTCAGGACTTCTTGGCGGATGATGAACAACGCTTGGCTAGTGGTTACGATCACGCCTTCGTTCTTTTACCGACCGTGACAGATGGTCACACGGTGGCGATGCAAGCGGTGTCGCCGGATCGCGATGTCACGTTGTCTGTGATGACCACGAAGCCAGCGGTACAGTTATATACCGGTAATTTCTTGGAAGGGAATCCCGCCAGAGAAGGGATTTACCATCAATTCGATGGTTTTTGTTTAGAAACCGAATACTTACCGGATGCGCCGAACCATCCTGAATGGCCAGAAACCGGCATTTTGGCAGTAGGTGAGCGTTATCAGCATAATACGACGTATCAGTTTTCGATAGCAAAATAATGCGTCAAGATATGCAAAGAGCCACATAATGTGGCTCTTTTTTTTCTCTGACACGCACGCTTACGCGTCTTTTAGCCAGCCGTTAGCAACCGCTAAGTCGATTTGTTGGCAAGCATAATCCCACAGCATAGGTGTAACTTGCTGCAAGTAGGTATTACGCGCGATCACTTGTGATTTAGTGACACCGTGACGAACCCAACTGCCACCCTGATTGGCCATGTTTTGCAGCAGAGGCAAAATACGATCCATGCCTTTGGCAAAGCGCGCATCCGCAGTTTCAGCTTGTTCAAACTCCAGCCATAAGGTTTTCATTGCTTCAAATTGCGCTTCGGGTAACAGGCCGAACAGGCGATTTGCCGCTGCAATTTCTTTGTCTTCTTGGCCATCGAGTTCTTGTTGGGCGGCGAAAGCGAACGTATCACCGGCATCAATTTCAACGATATCGTGGATCAGCAGCATCATGACGGCGCGGTTAATATCGACAGGCTCTTCGGTGTACTCGCTCAGCACCTGTGCCATCAGGGCAATGTGCCAGCTGTGTTCAGCACTGTTCTCTTGACGGTTATTGTCCGCTTTGACCGTGGTTTGGCGATAGACACCTTTCAGGCGGTCTAGTTCTAAGATAAACGCCAACTGTTGTGGAAGATTTTGCATAACGTCCTCTGTGTTTTCTTTCTATTTATTCGTGCGTCTTATTCGTACGAACTGGGCCGACAGAATGGCGTTTGACCAAGGTAGGGACAAACATTCTGATCGATGCATCGTTGGTTTCTTTCTGCGCCAGTTTGAGCGATAACAGTGCCGCTTGTTCCGCCATGATGTGAATAGGATAGCGAATTGTCGTCAGTTTTGGGTGCAAATATTTGGCAATCAAGCCGTCATCAAATCCGATCAGCGAGAGGGCTTCCGGCACCTGAATATGGTTATCTTCTAACACCGACAAGCCACCGGCGGCCATGTAGTCGTTATAGGTCGCGACGGCCGTGATCGGCAATTGCTTTGAGAGTAAGGCGATCATTGCCGACTCGCCGCCGTGTTCGTCTGGCGTGCCGTATTCGATGTAGTTTTCACTGCTGCATAAGCCATGTTCTGCCAATGCCGCCAAATAGCCGGCTTTACGTTGTTCGGTATCTTCAATGGCATGGTTAGAGCAAATGTAACCGATATGCTGGTGGCCGTGTTTGATCAAGTGCTCGGTCGCTAAATAGGCCCCTTTGAAGTTATCTAGTGCAATACAGCGCGGTGCGATCTCTTCAATATAACGGTTAATGATCACCAATCCCGGTACTTCCTCGGCATAGCGGATCAATTCTTCATTGGTTAAACCTTTGCTGTGAATAATCAACGAATCACAACGGCTATTAATCAGTAATTCGATGGCTTCACGTTCCGTTTGGGCATCGTGATAGCCATTGCCGATCAATAATTGTTTGCCTTTCAGGCGCACGACATGGTCGATGGCTTTGAGCATGATACCGAAAAAGGGATCGGAGACATCACCAACCACCACACCCACGGTATTAGTGGATTGGCTCACTAAAGCACGGGCATTCGCATTGGGGCGATAGCCGAGCGCTTGCATCGCGGCAGTTACCGCGGCGATAGAGGCTTGACTGGCTTTGGGCGATTGATTCACCACCCGAGATACGGTGGCGACAGATACGCCGGCGGCTTTCGCCACATCTTTAATGGTCGCCATGGTGACAGTCCTCGTGACGGGTTGGCTATGTGCGATTGATGGTGGGAGTTGTTTGCGGGCTATTAAACCGCGTCTGTGTAAACAGTGCAATCATCCCGTTTCCCCTTTTTATGGAATGCGATATTGATCGTTTAAAATCAGCAAGTAAGAGATGTGTAATCGTTGTCATTTCTGTCAATTATTCTCATGATGGATAAAAGGGATGAACTTGACCATTTCAAGGGGGGACAGACATCGAGGTCGCGTGATATATGCCGAGAAAATCGTGAGGAATATACGTGTAGCGTGTAAATGGGTGAGTCGATATGACAGTGTCGTGTGACGGCTAAGCGGTTTTATGTCACAGAATAAATAGATAAAGTAAAAAACGTGAAGTGAAGGAGGTGTCGCATGGAGGCGGTAACGGTACTTTTTGACGAGTTGTCTGGGCATGGCAACTATATCGGGCTTGTGTTTGGGTTGTTAGGTATAGCGTGCTTTTGGGTACTGCCCGTGATTGTGTCGCTCACCCATTCACCTAAATACACCAAAGTGATTGCGTTGGCGTGTGTGCCGGCTTTTTTCTATTCACCGTTGTGGGTGGGTTTACTGGTTTTTGCTGTGATGGGGCGGTATCTCGAAAAATGGGTGGATGACCTTAAATGCTTGAAAAACTTAATGGGTAATGTGCAACAAGGGAGTGGAGATAAGCGACATGGATGAAGTAAAAGTGTTATTTGAGGAAGCATTTGGCAGTGGCAACTCTGCGATGCTGGCGGTTGGGATCATTATCGCTATTACGTAAAAAATGCCCTGATACAGGATCAGGGCATGATGGATGGCGTTTCTGATTGCGTGTGTTACTAGAGTGCCGTGAGGGTTTGATTCACTTCAATCGGCCCGCCAAAGGCGGTGACCGGTGGCACTGTGCCTGTGAATTTCTCAAAATCTACTAAGCAGGTGTTGGCGCTGGTGGCTTGTGCTAACTCTGAAGACGGAATGTCTTGGGTCAGAGTATTAGGGTCACCATAGGTATCAATGGCTCCGACTTTTTCATTTAACGGCCCATACCACGCACCTTCTTCAATGCGGATCACCCCACGCGGGTAGCTGTCACTCAAAACCGCGCCGGCCAGTAGTTGACCGCGGTCGTTAAACACCCTGACCAAATCACCGTTTTGAATACCTTTCGCGGCGGCATCTTCTGGGTTGATGTAAACCGGTTCGCGACCTTGTACCGCATAGGTAGCGCGGAAGGCGTCTGATTCACACATCTGCGAATGCAAGCGCTTGTCTGGGTGGCAAGATTGCATCCAGAACGGGTGTTTCTTGGAACCCGGTCCACCGTGTGATCGTTCGCTTTTCTCAAACCACATCGGGTGCCCCTGACAGTGATCGTAGCCATAGCGGGCGATCTTCCGGCTAGTGATTTCAATGAAACCGGATGGGGTGCCAAGGGCGTTGATTTCAGGATCTTGACGGAAATCGGCGTGACGTACCCAAGGCTTGCCTGTCCCGAAATCCAGTAGGCCTTGTGCCCAGAACGTGTCAAAGTCCGGCATATCGAATTTGCCTTTATTGGCATTGCGACAGTCCGCGTATAACGAGCGTACCCATTCCATTTCATCCATACCGCGGGTGTATTCTTTGTGGCGACCGAAGCGGCGGGTTAATTCCGTGAAAATGTCAAAATCAGATTTTGATTGGTACAAGGGATCAACCAATTTGTGCATCGCCAGTAAACCGCGCCCACTGTAAGAGCCGTACACATCAATGTCATTACGTTCAAACTGGGTACAAGCGGGCAGCACGATATCCGAGAAGCGGCAGGTTGCCGTCCATGCAAAATCAATGGTGACGACGGTTTGCAGTTTCTGGAAGGCTTGCTTCATCCGGTTGCGATCTTGGTGGTGGTGCCAAGGGTTATTTCCGCTGATCACCATCATCTTGTAATCCGGCAGGATCACTTTGTTGCCGTTATAACGGATCTCTTTGCCGGGTTCTAATAAGCAATCTACCCAGCGTGCTACCGGAATCGTGCGGCTGTAGCCATTAAAATCGTTGTTATCCCACTTGGGCTTATAGCCTTCGTCGACATTACGCGGGAAGCCGCCTGGGGCTGCAAACCCAGTAGACGGTACACCGATCCCGCTGTAATGGTGACCGTAGGAGATCCCACCGCCTGGCAGGCCGATTTGACCGACCATCGCTGCGATAACCGCGCCCATCCAATACGGTTGTTCACCGTGTTCCTGACGCTGAATACACCAGCCAAACAGAATTTGGGTTCGTTCCGCGACCAGCATACGGGCAAAGTTACGAATGGTGTCGGCTTGTACCCCGCAGACCTTGGCGGCCCACTCTGGGGATTTTTCGATACGGTCTTTGGTGTTGCCTTGTACGTAGTCAATAAATTCATCAAAGCCAAGGCAGTACATTTTGATGAAGGCTTTGTCGTAAAGATCGTCGTTGTACAGGGTATGCGCGACCGCCAACATAAACGCCACATCGGTTTGTGGGTTAATGTAGAGGTGATCATTCTCGAGATACCGTTGCGTCTTGTTCTTGACCGGATCGACCGACAGCACATTGATCTCGCCGCTGGCCACTTTGGCTTTGAGCTTGGCAAGAAACGGGTAAGACTCGTGGGTTTCACAGTTCCAGCCCACTTGCAGGTTTTTCACCGGATCTGTGGCCCATAAAATGACATTCTTGCTGTGATCAAGAATCTCTGACCACGAAGTGCCTTGAGCATACACTTCGGTAGAGCCCAAGACATACGGCATGATGGTTTGACCAGCACCGGTCGAGTAGTCGCCGACTTTGGTAATGAAGTTGCCGTGCATGCCGACCGCCCGTTGCATGTGGCTGGTACAACTATGGAACTGGCCGGTTTGTCGCCATCCCGTTTGACCTGCATGCAGTGCCCATGGGCCGTAGTCTTTTTGAATGCGTTCCAGTTCACGGTAGAACAAATCGAGTGCGTCATCCCACGTCACGCGGATAAAACGGTTATTGCCGCGTGTTTCTGTGCTGTATTTGTGCTTTTTCAGCCAGTCAAGGCGCACCATAGGGTAGCGCACGCGAGAAGGGCTATAGATGATCCCTTTAATGCCGTTCAGCATTTCCGTCGGATATTGATCAACTTCAATTGGCTGAATGTCTTGCACTTTACCGGCATAAACATGGGCGCGGAACGCCCCCCAGTGAGAGCCTGACACTTTCCATGAACCGGTGGTTTCCACCGCGAACGCACGGGTAGAGGTGAGCAAGCTTGGGCCGATAACCCCGACAGCGCTGGTGGTAGCAAGGCCTTTGAGAAAACATCTTCTGGTTAAAGACATAGTGAGATTACTCCATCCATTGCTTAGTGTGAGTTGTCAGAAAAATCAGAAGAATGCTTCTGGAGGTACTTCAGCACCAGTGCTTCACTGTCACGGTCGAAGTTAACAAAGGCCAACATGCCGTTGAACATACTTGGCCAGGTATTGGCATCAAAATGCGCTTCTGCAGGTTGGGTATGGCATACCGAGCAGTTGGTGTTATAGGCTGAGCGTGCTTTATCCCACGCTGGCGTAATGTCGTTGATCAGCGATGCTTTTGGCATCCACACCGTAGCCGTGACACGCTGCCAAGGCAGACCCGTCAGTTCGTCCACTTTTTCTTCATATTTGCTGACGATTTGCGCGTTTTGGGCCGCGTCTTTTAGCAGTGACGCCACAGCAATGTTCATGCCGAAGTCTTCTTGGATCACGCGACCATAACCTTTGTTTTTACGCCAACCGGCAATTTCGACTTCAATCGCATCATCGTTTTCCGTCAGGATCTTAACCGCAGACGCGGGGTTCAACAGGCCCGCTTCTTTTTTCAACTCACTGTCTTCGTATACCGGTAAGTAGCGCACGCTATACACGGTTTCGCCGTCGTTATATTGGGTTTGATTGGCAATTTGCATGAGTTCAGCAATTAAGCCACCGCTGCTGTCCATGTTCTTGGGTAGGTGGTGGGCAATGCCTTTGTGGCAGTCGACACAGCTTTGATCCCGCTCCGCTGCATTTTGCATTTGCACGCGGGCGGTCGCTGACATTTTGCTGAAATCCATCCCGTCATAGTCATGGCAGTTACGGCATTCCAAGGAGTTATTGGCGCTAAAACGATCCCACTCGTGTTGGGCGAGCACAATACGGCGGTCTTCAAACTTTTCAGGGGTATCGATAGAGCCCGCGACATGGGCAAAGACTTCTTTGCTGGCTTGAATTTTGCGGGAGATTTTCGCCGTCCAGTCGTGGGGAACGTGGCAGTCAGGGCAGGTTGCCCGCACGCCTGAGCGGTTTTTGTCGTGAATAGTGCCCGCAAATTCAGGTACCACATTGTTTGCGTGGCAACTTACGCAAAACTCTTCGGTATTGGTGGCTTCCAGTGCGGTATTAAAGCCGCCCCAAAACAAAACGCCTGCGATAAATCCGCCGAGGGTGAGAACGCCCAGGCTGATATGAACACTGGGGCGAGACAGTGTCTGCCATGCTTTTGCTAGAAATGTTTTCATGATTGATTCTCTTTACATAAATCCCTGTAATGTGCAGCGCGTGATATTTTGGTTATGCCCCGTGTCCGGGAGGCCCCATGACAAAGAGTTGCAGCATCCAAATGGTGAAGCCGTAGCCACCGACGGCAATGACACTCAATAGTGGAAAGAGAACAACGGTGATGAAGAAAAACGCCATCCATTCGCGTGTTTTTCGTTTTTTTTCTGACATGCTAAGACGGTTATCCATAGAGCGATCTGCCTGTTCAGGAAGGAATAATACGATTGAGCGTAAGTGCTAAATATATTTTCAAGGCATGGTAATGGATGTTTTATTGGCGGTTCAATAAGCAAGAAGAATGAAACGGTGTTCAGTTTTTCATTATTTGAACTGAAACCGAAAGGTGAATAACTTAACTATTGATATGTTTATTTATTATTGATTATGAAAAATAATGAACGGTTATTTTTGGTGATAATTCAGAGGATGGGGCAGTTTTGCACAGTTTAACGCATTGAATAGACAATAAATGTAATCGATATCATAAAGCAATGTGTTGCATTGATTGCAAAGTGTGACAAGTATGACAGCAGATAAATAGTGCATGTTGGAATATGAAAAAGCCATTACAGCCTCAATGGGCGGTAATGGCTTCTGTTATTTTATCGCATGGTGCTATTGCGCATTTTCAAATTCGAGGGCTTTTTTCTCAACGTGACGGAATAGTAAGGTCAGGCATCCGTTCACTGCCAGATAAAATGCGCCGGCCACACTGAATACCACTAATGTGTCATAGGTTTGTGCATTAATCCGTTGTGCGTAACCCATGAGATCCATAATGGTGATCGTACTGGCTAACGAGGTGCCTTTGAATACCAAGATCACTTCGTTGGAATACGCCGGAATGGCACGACGAATCGCATAGGGCAGCAATACGCCCAAGGTGACTTTTGTATCCATCCCCAGTGCACGGCATGCCTGCCATTGACCTGAAGGGATGGCATTAAATGCCCCTTTGAACAGTTGGCTGCTGTATGCCGCGGTATTGAGCGCAAGTGCCAGCATGGCGCAGAACCACGGTTGGCGGAGCCATTCCCAGGCAATACTTTCCCGTACACTGTCAAATTGCCCTGGCCCGTAGTAAATCAGAAAGATTTGTACCAATAGGGGGGTGCCAGTAAATAGGGTGATCGTCGCACGGCTGATCCAGTGCAGGACTGGTGTGCGCAAAATCAGGGTTAATGTCATGCCCAACGCCAGTAAACAACCGACGACTAATGACGCAGCCGTTAACTCTAAGCTGGTAACAAGGCCTTGTGCAAGTTGCCAAAGATGTTGTTCATTCATGCTGAAGCCCCTTGCGCCTGATGCCCGTCTTGTACGCTGTATTTTTTATCAAGAATTTTGACAAAACGTTGTGTGATCAAGGTGATCACCAAGTAAACCGCGGCGGCAGACGCATACCAAGTAAAGCTTTCATGGGTTGCGGCGGCGGCTAACTGGGCTTGTTTTAGTAAATCGGTCACCCCGATCAAGGACACTAACGCGGTGTCTTTAAGCAGCACTAACCATTGGTTCGTTAAACCGGGCAGGGCGTGGCGCACCGCTTGTGGCAAGACAATACGAATAAAGGTATGGTGCTTGCTGATCCCTAATGCACTGGCGGCTTCACGCTGGCCGTTAGAGACGGCTTTTAATGCCCCCCGCAAGGTTTGTGCGGCATAGGCTGCAAAAATCAGTGACAGTGCGATCACCCCTGACAAGAATGGGCTGAGTTCCATGAACTCACCAGTGATCAAGAACAGCACTTGGGTTGAGCCAAAAAAGATAAATAGAACAATCAACAGTTCAGGCAAACCACGGAGTATGGTGACTAACGCCGTGGTTGGCCATGCGATGACGCGGTACCGAGACATCTCACCACCGGCAAACAGGACTGCTAATGCTAAACCGACGACTACGCTGGCAAGGCTGAGCTGGATGGTTACCCAGCTCGCTTCCAGTAGCGTCAGGGCATAACCTGATAACGCCATATATTACTCACTTATAAACAAGGTGACTGAGCACGTGTTTTATTCACCAAAATACTTGTCAAAGATCTGCTGGTAGGTGCCATTGTCTTTCACGGTTTTCAGTGCTGCATTCAGTTTGTTCAGCAGGGCTTCGTTGTCTTTATTCAAGGCAATACCGAACCCATTACCGAAGTATTTTGCATTGGTGACAGGGTTGCCGACGTAAACAAGGCTATCGTTTTTCTTGAACCATTCCGCCACAACCGCCGTATCACCAAACACAGAATCAATACGGCCATTTTGCATATCAATGAACGCATCTTGGTAGCTGGCGTATGGTACGGCGGTTACCTTGCCCATTTGCTCAGTCAGGTAGCTTTGGTGCGTAGAGCCGTTCTGAACACCGACACGCTTACCTTGCAGGGCGTTTTGGTCTGCGACTTTGTCTTTCAGCGCAACGAAAGCCGCTGAGTTTTCATAATAAGCATCGGTAAAGTTCACCACTTTCTGACGCTGTTCAGTGATATCAATACCGGAAATTGCTGCATCATAACGACGGAATTTTAAGGCCGGGATCAAGCTGTCAAAAGGCTGATTGTGGAAGCTGCATTTGGCTTCAATCACATCACAAAGGGCATTCGCAAGATCAACGTCAAAGCCTTGAATTTGATTGTTTTCATCCATGTATTCAAACGGGGCGTAAGTCGCTTCCATGGCGAACTTAATTTCTTCTTGAGCGGCTGCGCTAAAAGCCGTCAGGCCGATAATAGAAGCGAGTAGTAATTTTTTCATCGCGATACTCCGTGCGTTGTTTGCGGCATCACGTCGGCTGTGATGCATAGTAAAGTGGAAATAATAATCAGTGGTTGAGGTAGTCAGCAAACTGCGGGGTAGCAGGGTGAGTGAATGCCTCTTTGGTTCCGTGTTCAACCATGTGGCCTTTTTCAAGGTACAGCACATGACTGGCAATTTTTTTGGCGAAATCCACTTCGTGGGTAACGACCACTTGTGTGATGCCGGTTTCGCTTAACTGTTTGATGATACTGACCACTTGATTGGTGATTTCAGGATCAAGCGCCGCAGTGGGTTCATCGAACAGCAACACATCCGGTTTCATCATCAGGGCGCGGGCAATGGCGACCCGTTGTTGTTGCCCACCCGACAACTGGAGGGGCCAAGCCTGTGCTTTATCGGCCAGTTGTAGCGTGGTTAGAATCTCCAGTGCCGCTTTGGTGGCGGTGGCTTTATCCTGACCCAGCACTTTCATGGGGGCTTCAATCAAGTTGTCGATAACCGTTAAGTGTGGCCATAGATTGTATTGTTGAAAAACCATGCCGACTTTACGGCGTAATTTGAGTCCGGCTTTTTCACAAACCGGTTGAGAAAAGTCGAATTGCTCACCGGCAATGCTTAACGCACCACTGTTGGCGGTTTCGAGCAAATTCAACACCCTCAGTAACGAGCTTTTACCCGCACCGCTTGGGCCAAGTAACACTAAGGTTTCGCCTTGTTGGCATGTAAAGTCCACGTTATGAAGCACTTGCGTGTCACCGTAGAATTTGTTGATAGACTTAACTTGAATACTCATGCTGACTTACTGCATTAATTGTCATCTGTGGTTCATATTACCGATAGTGAGATCTTATGCAAGAAAATTGTATAAAAAATCCATTTATCGGTGCGCTTGTTTAACGAATGTACTATATGCGGTTGTATTTACCACTTAAATGTCCGGTTTTTCAGAGTTTGGTCAACAGATAACGTATGCATTATCGTGTGCCACACCGATTTAATGAGTGTTTTATTCACTATGGGGTCACGGTGTGATGCAAATAAGAAAAAAGAGAAAGGCAAGAAGCGGCAAAAAAGCGGGAGGGAGAAACAAGATGGTGTGATGAAGAAATAAGAAGGCGTGATGAATGGGGGGGGGATCTAAACGCAGGGTATAAAAAAGGCCACCCGAAGGTGACCTGATTACATCTGTGTCTATCTGTCATGTTATGCCGGTGCTGGCGCGCAGACATGACAGATAAGAAGGCACTTATGCGGTTTGCAGCGCGTGCTCGTTACGTGCTTTCACGACGAAGGCATAACCGATCAACGCCAGGAAGCCCGTTACGAACATGGCCGTTGTGACGGTCATCAGGCCGTTAGCTGCAAATGCCGATACCAAGCCGCTTGCTGCGAAACACACCATGGTCTGTAGGAAGTTCAGAAGACCCGCAGCGGTTGCGCTACAGTTTTTGAAATCTTCCAATGCTTTGCTGATGATGATGGGATAAATCGCACCGTTCGCAATCGCAAGGAAACAGAATGGCAATAGGATTGGCCAAATCGTTGTTGGTTCCGTGTTCAAAGAAATCAGGAACATAACTGTCACGCTACCAAAGAACAATTTCAAGATCCAAGGCAGAAGTTGCTGGCTGTCGTATTTGTTCAGCAATGCGCGGCAACCGTAACCACCAATGATGAAGGCAACGGTTTGTGGTGCGTAGCTTAGGCCGATATCGGCACCTGAGTAGCCCATTGCTGACATCACGAACGGCGAACCAGTGAGGTAAGCGAAGAACGCAGCCGAACACGCAGCGAAGATAATCATGTTACCAATGAATTTTTTTGAACTCAGGATCTGACGGTAGTCTTGACGCAGCTGAACCGTGATTTTTTCCTGTTTTTTGTCCAAATTGGCACTTTCAGGCTCTTTCAAGGTCATGATGGCCAAAACGGCACCAAAGCCAACTAATGCGATGAAGATACTGCGCCAGCCGAATTGGCCTTCAAGCAGTGCGCCAGCCAGTGGTGCCAATGCCGGAGACAGCGCGACCAACGGCATAATGGTCGCGAATACGCGCTCAGACACCTTGCCGTCATAACGGTCAATCACCACGGCCTGCCAAATCACGGTCGCGCTACAGGCGCCAAGTGCTTGAGCAAAACGGGCAACCAGCATCATCTCAACGTTCGGTGCAAATGCACACAGTACAGAGGCGATGCTGAACAAGGTCATACCGCCCAGTAGCACTTTAATGCGGCCGATGCGATCAGAAAGGGGACCATAGATCAGCTGACCAAGGGCCATGCCAAGCAGGAAAATACTCAGGCTTAAGCCAATCAGAGATTGTGAGGTGTTGAAATCAGCACGAATGGTTTCAAACGCAGGCAAATACATGTCCGTTGCCAAAAAGCCGAGCATACTCAGGCAGGCAAACCATAATGTGGTGATTTTTGAAGGTTGGTTAGTCATAAAAGGGTTCTATCATACTGTTTTTCTATATTGTGTAGTTTATCGATGGTTTTGGATGGTGTGAAACGGTAAAATTTCACTACTGCTTTCAAAAAAATTGATGCTAAATGTCGCGATAACGTTTGCGGTAAGGTGAAGGGCCATGTTTTCGTATAATGATCTGCAAGTAATTGATGTGGTGGCACGACGAGGCAGTTTTTCTGCGGCGGCTGAAGAGCTGCACAAAGTGCCCAGTGCCATCAGTTATACGGTGAGAACCATTGAAGAACGATTAGCTGTCGATTTATTTGTTCGCTTGCACCGACAGGTGCAATTAACCCCTGCTGGTGACTATTTCGTGGAAGAGGCGCGCGGGTTGCTCAAACAGATGGAGTTGCTGAAATTACAAACACAACGGGTGGCAAACGGGTGGTCACAGAGTGTGTCAGTCGCGTTGGATACTGTGGTGCGTGACAGCCGAGTGAATACCTTAGTGCGGGATTTTTACCGTCAGTTTCCCGATATGGAACTGCATTTGACCATGGAAGTGTTCAATGGGGTATGGGATGCCTTAGCGGATGGCCGTGCGGACATAGCTATCGGCGCAACCGCTGCGGTACCGGTGAGTGGGCATTTTGATTATCGGGATATGGGCGTATTAGTGTGGCGGTTTGTGGTGTCACCGGATCATCCGTTGGCCGGTGCCGATCACGCATTGGAACCGGAAGAGTTGGCGCAGTATCCGGCCATTTGCTTGGAAGATACCTCACGGGTGCTCCCTAAGCGAATCACTTGGTTGATGGATAACCAGCGTCGGATCATGGTGCCCAATTGGCACAGTGCGATGTCTTGTTTGAAGTCGGGATTGGGGATCTGTGTGGTGCCGGAACATATGGCGCTGGCGAAGATGGCCAGTGGTGAGCTGGTGGAAAAACAGTTGGCCGTGAAGCCGCCGGTCAGTCCGTGTTGTTTGGCGTGGAATAAAGAAACGCAGAACCCTGCGATAGATTGGTTACTGGCGTATTTGGGTGACAGTGAACAGCTGCATCGCGAGTGGATGCGTTAATGCCCGCAAGGGTATACCGTTAACGCCATGCCATTAAGCCGATAGCGCGCAGGCGAATACTTCAAACCGTGTGAAAGCAGGCAGCGAAATCGCCCGGCCTGCTTTACACGAAATCGGCGTTACACGTTCGGCAGATAGCCTTGGCGTGTTCAGCAAAAGACCGATTAGTTAGCGATCTCAGCCGTTTTTTCTTCAGCGACAGCATCTGTCTCTGTTTCAACGTCAGCGTTCACGTCAACGCCTTCTGCTTCAGTCTCTTCTACCGCAGCGTCTAGGGTTTCCATGTATTGCTCAACCGTCATGCCTGCCAGTTGCGCGGCTTCTTCATACTTCGCACGATCGGCTTTAGAAATGTAACGTGGCTTATTGCTACGGTGTAACTTTGCATTCTTACGCTTTTGGTGTTTTTTTAGCGCTTGATTGATTTTCTTCTTACGGTTCATGAGGACGTCGTTGCCTTTGAAAATGAGCGACGATTGTAGCGGGAATAATTTGCTTGGCAAGCGGAAGCCACCGATGCCAAGCAAGATGTTGACGTTGTTGTCCTTTGGTGTGCGGTTTAATACGCCTTTAAGGTGTGGTATCCCACCCAGATGCGCGTCATGGTGGTAACCCAACACAAGGTGCCGAAAATCCACGCGATAAGGGCAAAATGCTGCGGCAACAAGCAGAACAGAATAAAGCAGGCGATGGTTTCGGTGCCTTCGGTGAGGCCGCCTATGTAGTAAAGCGATTTCTGTTTGTACACGGGGCTTTCAATGTTGTGCTTACTGGCCATGATGGCAAAGCTGAGAAAGCTTGATCCGGTGCCGATAAAGGCAAAAATCAAAAAGGCCCCTGCGACCGCATTGGCGTCGGGATTGGCCAGCACAAACCCAAAGGGCACCAGTGAATAGAACAAAAAATCTAACGTGATATCGAGGAAGCCCCCGCAGTCCGTGATCCCTTGCCGACGGGCGATCGCTCCGTCTAAGCCATCAAAAATCCGGTTGAGTACAATAAACCCCAGCGCCCACTCATATTCTTGCAGCATTAATGCGGGCAGGGCGAACAAGCCCACCACAAATCCCGTAAGGGTCACTTGATTGGCGGTAATGCCCATGCGATCAGGCAGCGCAGAAAGGACGGTCAGCGGCCAGCGAATGAGTTTAATGGCGTAGCGATCTAACATGATAACGGTTCCTGTGAAGCATCAGAGGGGTGTGAAGGCCAAGGCCAGAGTAAGACACGCCCTTGAGGCGGGACATCGTCGTCATCATGAGTGACCATGATGGTTGGGATCTGACGGGCACGAATTTGGTTAAACACAAACTCACGAAACGCCGTACGCAAGGCTTTATCCAATTTACTGAACGGTTCATCTAACAATACAGCGTGTGGCTCAGAAAGAAGCATCCGCATCACGCTGATCCTTGCCCGCTGCCCGCCCGACAAGGCTTGCGGCAGGTTATCGCGTAATGCACTTAATCCCAATGTGTCCAATGTGTCCAACGCGAGTGTACGCCGTTCATTGCCTCGGTAGTGCTTGGGTAACCCAAACATCAGATTTTCCAAGACCGTCAGGTGTGGGAACAGCAAGTCATCTTGGAATAACAGGCCAATTTTTCGTGCGTTTGGTGTTAACGGTAACATGGGGATGTCATTGAGCATGACATTCCCCGTGACGTGAAACGGGCGTGAAATATGGCCAGCAAGGGCGCTTAACAGAGTGGATTTCCCGCAGCCGCTGGGGCCCATCAAGGTAAATATCTCCCCTTGAGCGACCGAAAAAGACAAGGGGCCAAACAGGATATCGTCACCCTGATGCAGGGTGAGGTTGTCGACAGACAGTGTCATCGGTGGTGTTGCTCCCTGATTGTGCTCATGATCGAGATTGTGATGATAAATGTGATTGCGGCTGACGCGGATGCACTGCTGAGTCGCGTTGGCCGTGTGAATAATGCGATGTCCAACGGTTTATCCATACCGCCAGCGTAAAGAACACCAAAGGTAATATTCCTTGTAGCAGACCATAAATCGCCATCACGCGGCGATCTTGCCCGCTGGCCAGTGCAACAGCTTCGGTGGTTAAGGTGCTGATCCGTCCAGCCCCTAGCATTTGGGTTGGCAGGTATTGTGCCAAACTCACGCTGATCCCCACGGCCAGCCCCATGAAAATAGCGGGTTGCACCAGTGGGCGTTTCACCTGCCACCAAGTTTGCCATGCGGTTTTGCCTAAACTGCGGCTGCATTGATCTAAGCGCACATCGTAGCTGCGCCACGCGCCTTCAAGGGATAAATACAGGTATGGGAACACGAAAAAGAGGTGGCTCCATGTCACCCATAACCCATAGTGCTGCCCGGGCACCCAATAGGTGGTGACCTGTATACCAAACAGCAAAGAGAGTTGGGGCGTTACCAGTGGTATGGCAATGACCCAATGCGGAATACCGATGTGATATTTCTGCCGGTATTCCAAACAGCCGATGGCGAGTATTAACGCTACGATGCCGCTACTCAGGGCAAGGAGCATACTGTTCCCTGCGAGTGTTAGCAAGGGCTCAAGTTCTTGTTCCCAAAAGCGAAAACTGTAGCGGCTTGGCAGCAAATCAGGAAAGCGCCAACGCTGTGCGAACGACCACACCAGCAATGTCGGTATCACGAGAAGGGGGATGGCGACAAAAGGCGAATACAGCGGTACGGCACGGTGTAAGCGTAAACGCAGACGGGAATTTATATGGGCCGATGAGGGACGTGCCGGGCCATTGAGTTGCCAGCGGCGCAGACCATCGACCACACACCACTCTACGCCACGTAGGACGAGTAGGGTGAACAATGTCAGCGCGAGTAAAAGCAATGCCCCCGCGGCGGCACGAGGCAGCAGGTGTAAATCCGGCTCATTGAACCAGCGCCACACTTGAATCGCAAAGGTAGACGGGCGTTGTGGCCCGATAAACAGCGCAATGTCGACAACCGATACCCCGTACGCGGCCACGGCCCACAACGGTAAACGCATCTTCGGTAACCATAAAGGAAGGATTAATTTTCGCCAACTTTCATGCTGGCTATATCCCAAACTGGCCGAGACGGCGAGCAGCGGTTTGACCTGCAATTGTTGCAATACGGCAATGCTCATCAGTAACAAGAAAGGCGTTTCTTTGAGGGCCAAAACGATAAGCAAACCGATGCCGTATGGATCTTGTACCACCGTAACACTGTCGCTTGGGGTGATCCCAGCGACGGCCAGCAGGCGGTAAAACCACCCGGTGGGGGCAAACAGCAAGGCAAAACCTATCGCAAAAGCAACATGTGGCATCGCCAGCATCGGCGATAACGTATTTTCTAAGCGTTGCCACTGTGCGGTGTCCCAATAACGCCGCAAGATAAAATAGGTAAAAATCAGCGCGAGTAAGGTGCTGCCCAACCCCGTAAACAGGGACAGCATCAGTGACGTGCTTAACCCCGGCCAATGCAGCAGGTGGGTAAACGCATCAACATTCGGGGTGAGATAGCCCAATGGCGGTAACCATGATAAGGCGGGAAGCATGACGCCGAGTAACCCGGGGATCAATGGCGCAATGCACAATAACAGGGCGAGCAGGTATAACAGATGGATCATACAACACTCAAACAATGGGAGGGTTACCCCTCCCGCGAAAATAGACAGTGATCAGTCAGTGAAGATCAATTGCCGTAACGTTTTTGCCACTCGAGTTCAATGGCGGTTAACCAACTCGGGTGCGGTTCTGGAATTGCTTTATACAGGCTAAAACCCTGTGTACCGGTCTTTGTGTCCTGGGCCTGCTTGCCTTTTGGTTGCTCGCTTTGTGCTTGCTTGCCTTCTGGCTGGATCTGCATCAGTGCCGTAGACGTTAATACCGACGGATCGCCCCAAATTTTGGCGTCCGCTTTACGTGCTTGCGCGGCGGGGCTCATCAAAAAGTTGATGGTAACCAGTGCGCCTGCTTTGGCGTTGGCATTCCATGGGATCGCTAAAAAGTGAATATTTGACAGGGCACCTTGCTGAAAAGCAAATGTCTGTGCTGTGTCGACTAAGTTACCTTGTTCAATCGCGGCATTGGCGGCATTGGGGTTAAAGGTGATGGCCAGTAACAACTGTTGGTCATCCAGCAATTGTACTGTTTCGCTGGTGCCAGACGGAAAACGCTGGCCTTGATGCCACGCCACCGGGTGAAGCTGATCAAGGTAGTTCCACAGGGGCGCCGTGACGCGTTCAAACCGCTGACGTTCTGTTTTGTTGTCAATGGGTTGGTACAGTTCATCGGGTTTGTCTGTCAGTTCCAATAGCGCGGCTTTTAAGAAGCTGCTGCCATGGAATTCAGGCGGCTGCGGGTAACTGATTTTCCCGGGATGCGCTTTGGCGAGCGTTAACAGTTCGGCAAAGCTGCGCGGAGGCTGTTTGAGGGTATCGGTGTCGTGGATAAACACCAACTGTCCCACGCCCCACGGGGCTTCGAGTCCGTCTGTCGGTTCGGTGAAATCGCGATCAATCGGTAGGCGCTTATCGACATATTGCCAGTTAGGTAGCTTTTCCGCGAACGGCCCGTACAGCAGATGGCTTTGTTTCATGGAGCGGAAGTTCTCGCCATTGATCCAAACCAAATCCACGCTGCCACCGCTGTCTTTTCCGGCGGTTTTTTCCGCGAGTAAGCGTTGGGTGGTTTCAGCAATGTCTGCCACTTTGACATGCTTGAGATTAACGCCATATTGCGATTTTAACTGGCGACTGGCCCAGCGCAGGTAATCGTTGATCTCCTGACTGCCACCCCATGCATTAAAATACACGGTTTGTCCGAATGCCTGCTTTTCGATGTCTGCCCACGGTTGCGAGGCGAGGGCGGTGACGTGAGCAGTATTGTCTGTGGTTGCCCACGCCGCGTGAGCGGCGAGGGCCAATTGGCTGGCCAATGCCAGCTTCATCAGTGTCTTTTTCATTACGGTTTACATTCCCTGTGCGTCATTATGCCCGTTTGGCTTCCGTATCCTGTTTGACGGCGGCCTTGGGTTCAGATGTGGACTGGGTGTTGGCTTGCGGCGGCTGAGTATCAGGCTGCTTTGCCTCATGGCGCATCCAGTCATGGTATTTTTTTACCCATGCTAATAAGCCTTGAGGGGCGTTGGCCCTTTTCCATTCGCCGGCCGTGTACTTGGCTGCCTCACTCATGGTGGGGTAAGGGTGCACGGTACCGAGAATTTTATTCAGCCCTAAGCCGTGGCGCATCGCAAGGGTAAACTCTGCTAACAGCTCACCGGCGTGATGACCGACAATCGTTGCGCCCAAAATCGTGTCTTTACCTTTGGGCGTGATCACTTTAATGAAGCCTTCATCGGTACCATCGGTGATGGCACGATCCAAATCATCAATGCCATAGGTTACTACATCAAACGCGATGCCTTTGGCGATGGCTTCTTTTTCGTTTAGCCCAACACGTGCGAGTTCAGGTGCGGTGTAGGTGACTGCAGGTAAGACCGAATAGTCGGTTTTGAATTTTTTGAACTGACCAAACAGCCCATTAACCGCAGCATACCAAGCTTGGTGCGCGGCGGCGTGGGTTAACTGGAACGGGCCGGCCACATCACCCACCGCGAAGATGTTCGGGTATTGGGTTTGCAGATAGTCATTCACTGCCACAGTGCCACGCTCGGTGGTGGTGATCCCGAGATCTTCTAAGCCAAAGCCGGTCACGTTTGCCACGCGACCCAGCGCGACCATGACGGCATCAAATTCAACATGGATCTCATTGCCGGTGTTATCCACCAAGAAGGCGTGTTGGATGCGTTGACCCTGATCGTCGAGGGTGTTGCTAAAACGGACTGCTTTGTGACCGGTTTTGACGTTCACGCCATCTTTGGTCAGGTTATCTGCCACCACTGCTGCGGCATCGCTGTCTTCGCGGATCAGCACTTGATCGGCCATTTCTACCAGTGTGACCGTACTGCCTAAACGCGAGAAGCTTTGGGCTAACTCACAACCAATCGGGCCGCCGCCCAGAACTAACAGGCGTTGAGGTTGTTCGGTTAATCCCCAGATCGAGTCAGACGTCAGGTAATTGACCGAATCAAGGCCAGGAATGGCTGGAACCAAAGGGCGGGCACCGGTAGCAATCACTATATTACGGGTGGTAATGCGTTGCCCGTTCACTTCCACTTCCCACGGTGATAAGACGGTTGCATCACCTTGGATGCAGTTGACGCCCAAGCCGGTATAACGGCTGACGCTGTCATGCGGTTCAATTTTGCTGATCACCGTATGTACACGGGCCATGACGTGTTGGAAATCTACCGTCACAGCGCCAGTGGTAATGCCAAACTCTTTCGCTTTCGTGATTTCAGACATGGTGTGCGCCGCACGGATCAGGGCCTTGGATGGCACACAACCGGTATTTAAGCAGTCGCCCCCCATTTTATGGCGCTCAATCAGGGTGACTTTGGCTTTAACCGCTGCGGCAATATAAGCACTGACCAAGCCGCCAGCCCCTGCACCAATGACCACCATGTTTTGATCAAAGTGAGCGGGCTTTTGCCATTGCGCATACACACGACGCTGTTTTAGCCATCCCATGATTGTTTTAGCAATAAGAGGGAACAGGCCCAGTAACACGAGGGAGATCAGCACGGGGGCGGAGACAATGCCCGTCAAGGTGTCGATTTGCCCTAGCTGCGTACCGGCATTGATGTAGATTGCCGTACCCGCGAGCATCCCGATCTGGCTGACGACGTAGAAACGTCGTGTGCTGATCGGTGTTAGTCCCATAAGCAGGTTAACGAGAAAGAACGGGAATATCGGAATGAGTCGCAAGGTAAAGAGGTAAAACGCCCCTTCTTTTTCAATGCCGGTATTAATGGTTGCCAAACGGTGGCCGAAACGTTGCTGTACCCAATCGCGCAAAATATAGCGGCTGAACAGAAAGGCCAAGGTTGCCCCAAGGGTGCTGGCGAAAGAAATCAGCAATAAGCTCCACCAGAAACCAAATAAGGCCGCGCCTAATAAGGTCATGATAACCGCCCCGGGTACTGATAGGGCGGTAATGGTGACATAGAGCGCGAAGAAGATCAGGCTAGACAGCAGTGGGTAGGCCGCAATGGTATCTTGTAAGGCCACCTGTTGGGCTTTCGCTTGGGCTAATGTGAAGTACTGGCCGAGATCAAAGCCTATCCATAAGCCAATTAATGACAGGACAAGGCCTGCCACCATGATTTTTTTTCTGTTCATAGCATACTCCTAGTGTTCATCCTTGGCGGCAGGCTGATCCGCCTGTTGAGCCGCATTAGGTTGAATGGGTAACGAACAAAAACCCTGTTCTGGGACATCAAGCGCGGTATTGAATTTCGCGGAGAGATTTTGAAAGGCAATCAACGCGGTTAACTCAACGATAGCATCTTCATCAAACCCTTGTTTTAACGTAGTAAGCATTTCGTCAGTCACGCGCATTCCTGTGATCGTCATCGCTTCTACGTAGTGCAAAACGGCCTGCTCTTGCGGGGTAAAAAGATCACTGTGTTGCCAATGGGCAAGGGCTTTAATTTTTTCTTCAGAGTCACAGCGTTCTGCCAGTTTCATGCCATTGGCATCCACACAGAAAGCGCAATCATTGAGTTGGGATACACGCACACACACCAAAGAACGCAGCACAGGCGTTAACGGTGAGTGTTTACGGTCAAGATAGCCAAAAAAACCGGCCACTAACCAAAACAGGGTAGGCTTGCGTCCCCACAGCAGGGCAGGGTTAAGCACCTTGCCATAGTGGCGTTGCTGCAGCCAAAGCAGTGGCTTGATCAGAAGGGAGTAGCGGCGTTTAGCTGAAATGCGCAAGGTAACCTCTGTGATTGTCTGAGTGTCAGTGAATGAGCAACCTGATAGGTCATATTACTTGATGATAGCCGTAATATTACCGAAATTATCAGGGAGTTATGACACAAAGACCTTGAGGCTGCTGAATAAATTTCAGAAAAAGAAAAAAAAGCGTCTATGAGTGTGTTAGTTGATGGTTAATTGCACAGTCCGAGAGGTGGGCTGGGCGAGCAATTCGCTTTTTGGGAGCTCAGTGAGCAAAATGTAGCCACAAGCCATAATGGGGATAATGGCGAGCACCATGGTTTTACCAATGTGATAGCTGCGATACCAATATTTGCGTGCGCGAATTTTTAGTGCCAGACCCCATACGAGCAGTGTGACATTCAGCACAGTAACGGCAAGTAACACATCATGCAATGCGTTGACCGGCGCCAATTGCTGGTGGACAAGCAAGATAAGGAGTGCGGGGGGCAGCAGGCTTAACAGGACTAATGCCCGCATGATACGTGGCCATTTACTGAATTTATCTTTGAACATGTGTTCACTTTGCCCAGGAAATGGCTTGGAATATTGCATGGTAGCCCCTTTAACGACATATATATCCAAGGGATGTGAGAGCGGGATATTTACACGAATGGAACAAGTTGCAATGCTATTGATTGAAACGAGATCCTTAACGTCACTTGGATAAAAGCCATTTTACAAGTGAATGTCGGTATTGGAAGAGGGCGAGGGTGTTTCTCAGCAGGTTTGGGAGGTAATTCAATGTTTGGCATTTGTTGACAGTATTTTGTCAATGCAAGACGTGACGGCAGGTTATAATCATAGAAATATAAATAAGAGATCATAAAATCTCTTATTTATATATAACGTGTTTATTTTAGCTTAATTTAGCTAACAGTTCTGAGCGGCGATCTTGTGGGATGACTGACCAGTGGCGACCGCTAATTGCGCCTTCAAGTGCCCATAGCATATCGATACTGACACTGCCTGAGTGGCTGTCTTGTAATGCTTTGTATGCGTTAATCGAACCGGCTTCAAGTAGTTGATCTACCGTGATAATACCGGCTTTCTTTAGCATGCGTTCGTTGGCAAGGCGCAAGTTTGGTAAGTCTTTAATGCGTTCAGGGCCAGCGGTGTTTTTTGATTCTTTATCAACCTGCGCGGCGGCCAGTGAACGCTCTGCTTGTGCGATAATTTGTGTTGTATCCTGCCACCATGCATCCGGAATAGCGTAATGTTTGGTCACGACAGGAAAGCCGCGCTTTTTATAAATATATGGCGTCAGGCCGGCTTGTTTAAATTCTCTTTCATTGGCCGCATTGGCGCGTAAATGCAGTTTGTCATTCACGACAAGTGCAAACATCGTTTCGCCAGAAAATATACCAAATCCGCCAAACATAGAACGTGATTTTACGTTCTCAAAGCGACCAAAAAATAAACGTAGTGAGTCTTTAAGTACTGGTTTGTCCATGCTTTTTCTCGATGATTGTTAATTAGGGTCACCTAACAACGAGCGAGGATTGTAGAATAGCAAAGCATGTTGTTCATTCTGTCAGAGAATAATGAGATTTGCCCTGACATAAATTGCTATATCCATCGGCAACCCCGCTACCATAATCAACAAATAGTGTGTATTTGTTTCTCTTAGGCCGGAGGCTTTGCGTCCCAATCTTTCGAGTGGTTTGCCTTGTTCGTGACAAAAAAGAGAATATCTTAGTTAATAAATTTGACCTTGCTCCCAATTTTAAAAGTGTGATCTTGCTCCCATTATTTGGCGTTATAATCTGCTCGTAGTAGCTTTTTTGTGTCGTTCTTAAGCGTGGTTTCGGCTAAAAATGGGACAAAAAAAGCGAAGGTCCAAGACCTTCGCTTTCGTTGTTCACGGTAAAAAGTCGCTTTTTGCGCGCGCTGAACTTAGTTATTCAGATCGCGGACAGATTTGCGGATCACCAATTCAGGTATCATTTCAAATACCTGTGTGGCATGTGTCTTGTCTTTCACACGCTGCATCAAGATCTCAACCGCACTCTTACCTAGGCGACGCTTAGGCTGGTGGATTGTGGTCAATGGTGGTGAGAAGTACGGCGCCAGGTCGATGTTATCGTAACCGATGATAGAGACATCTTCCGGTACGCGGATGCCTGCTTGCTGGAACGTACTGATCAAACCCATAGCCATGATGTCGTTGAAGCAGAAAATGGCGGTAGGACGAGATTCCATGGCAATGAACGCTTCTGCTGCTTTTACTGCAGACTCACATTCAAAGTCACCTTCCAATAGCCAATCGTCATTCACGGTCAGGCCAGCTTCGTTCATGGCTTTGCGGAAGCCTTTTAGACGTTCACTACAAGCTACTTTTTCACTTTGGCCAGTCAAACAGCCAATGGCTTTATGGCCATGCTCGATGAAGAATTTCGTCGCGACGTAACCGCCAAGCTCAGCATTGTCTTGAATGTTGTCGGTGTGCGGGCTTTCTGGGCCCCAGTCCATAACAACCATCGGTAAATCTTTCTGGCGTTCTAACAGTGTCAGCAACTGTTCATCCAGATCTGAACACATAACCAACAGGCCATCGACACGTTTTTCTGCCAGCATGCGCAAGTAATCACGCTGCTTAACCAAGTTGCCCTCGGTGTTACACAGAATCAGGGTGTAGCCTTCGCCGTACAGGTATTCTTCAACACCGTGAACCACTTCTGCAAAGAAAGGGTTGGTGGATTTTGTGACAAGCATGCCGATGGTACGGGTCGTGTTACATTTTAAGCTACGTGCGACCGCACTCGGGGCGTAATTCAGCTCATCAACCGCGGCAAGTACTTTCTTTTGTGTGGCTTCTGCGACGAAGCGCGTTTTGTTTATCACGTGAGAGACTGTTGTGGTCGATACGCCAGCCATACGTGCAACATCTTTAATCGTTGCCATAGTTATTCTTCTAATAATAAAAGGTCAGAGGACCCAATAATGAAAACTTTACCCAATAGAGCAATGGACTTATGCGTCAATACTGCGAAGTGCATTGCTCTTTTGGGTACAGGGACTAGAAACAGAAAAAGCCGCATCATAAAGCGGCTCCGTTTCGAGCGATTACCAATGTTCGTTTTAATCATCGCATGCAGTTGCATGGTGTAATCGCTTGCGTTCACATTTTACTTACCGTGGCCAAGAGTGCAATCTTTCTTGCTCGAATAACTAAGAATAGTTGATAGTCATCAACATTTGTCCTCTGCATTTAAATAATTTAGCGGTTATTTTTCACCGTTTTTTATTTCTATCTCTTTGATAAGATTAAAAATGACAAAGGGGTGAACTTGCGATTTTTGGCTCTGTTTATGGGGTAACACAAACGTATAATCGTCGCATATTACAATGCTGGTCACGTTAAAATAGTCGACTGAGTGATGGCCTATAACGCATTAAAATGTCGTTTTTGTATGATTTTTTGCCAATTTATTCAGTAGGATAGTGCTTTTTACCAATGTCCCCTTGTTGTTTTAGGGGATTATAGCGGACTCTGTCGGATTCCTTTGATCGTGATCATCGTCTGTTTTATCCAAGCTTGATGAAGCGAAAATCCGTGTGATAATTAAAATAACCCTCGTAAGATAGAACGGACAGTATCATGTCGACAAATAACAAAGCTGGTGTGCGATTTGCTTATATCGCAAGTTTTCTAACACCTTTTACCCTGCTTCTTTCTGGTATCGTTGCGATTATTTATTCAGGCTACAAGCTGAATAAAGGCACTGATGCCGTAAGCTACAGCCACTACTATACGATAATTCGTTCATTTTTCATGTTTTTTACCTTTTTCGTCGTATTGGGTGTAACGGCTGCAACTATGACCGGTATGTTGGCAGGTGCGGAATATTGGGTACATAGTGATATGCTGGATTACGTGTTAGACGTACTGCCATTTGTGGGCGCAGTGATTGCAGTGATTGCGGTTCTCAAATGGTTGTTCCAGTTGATCCGCGGTATGCGTTTGTTGAGCCAGAACAAGGCGATTGACCTATAAAGGCCAATTCTACGTCATGACAAAAACCGGTGCTTGCGCCGGTTTTTTTGTATCTGCCATACTGTCAGTAGCGATACGATAAAGTGTATCGCGGGGAGAACCTATGGTGGTAAAACGCATTGATACCTCAGGCTTGCCGGGCCACTTTTCGTATGATACCCCGCGAAAAATCAGTATGCATGATGATGTGCCGATTTGGCACGACTGTTGTGTGTGCGAGGCGGAACCGTATTGGTTAGCAATATTGGAAGAAGAAAAAGCCTTGTTGGACAAAGAGGATGAAGAATAAGGCAAAGAGGGTCAGTAGGCTAAAACACACCCTGTCGCTTCCTTACGGTCTGCGAGACAGTAGGGCATCCACAGGGTGTGTATTCAAAACAAACGTAGCAGAGGACGATTGAGCAGGGTTATTGCACCGTTTCAAGGAGGTGTTTTAGCTCATTCAACAGTTCGTCTGTTTTTGGATCAGAGGCTTTCATGGCCGCCAAAGTGTCTTGCTGAAGATTTTGCTGCAAGGTAACGAGCGTTGGATCGGTGATCAGGGTTTGACGCTGCTTCGCTAATTGCTGCTTTGCGGCGGCAAATTCTTTCACGAGTGCATTGCGCTCTTCTTCAGGCATGTTGGTGACACGCAGCTTTTCTTGCAAGGCTTCCGCTTTGGCGACAAAGGCATCCGGGTTGTAACCGATGTCTTCCGCTTTTTGTTTGTACGTCGTTTCCAGCGCCTTGGCTTGTTTGACCAATTCAGGGTGACTTTTCAATGCTTGCTGGCGGATGCTGGTGAGATCGCGCTGGATGGCATTGATTTTATGTATCGCGGCTTTTTTCTCTTGGGCTTGTGCCAATTCGGTTGCCGTTGGAGCGGGCGTGACTGTCTCGGCCGTTGTGTTATTGGCGGACGCGGGTAATGCTGCGCCGAGCGCACCGGCAAGTAAAACCGGAAGTGAATATTTCGTCAACGTTGACAGTAGTGATGAAGACGTCTTTTTTGCTGTATTGCTTATGGGCATTTCGGCACTCTTTTGTTTCATGTTTTGATACGCTGACTGTATAAAATACCATTGAGAGAAATGTCAGTCTAATGTCATGAATGCTGGATGAAAGCTGAACAGTGCTATGAGGACGGCAATGAAGACGAGAGCTAGGCGGGGGATAGCTGGCATAAAAAAGCCGGCAATCCGTATGCCGGCAAACGAAGATAGTGTTATGGATGCTGGCTAGTGCCAGTCAGGGTTATTGTTCGTCACCTGCAAGGAATGCAGCATCAAGCTGGCAGAATGCAAGCAGCACTTCAGCGGCTGCGGCATAAAAACCAAACTTGTCGTGTTCGTTTGCTTTTGCCGTAAACTGTGGCAACCAGTTTAGTAGCATTGCATTGATGAAGGATAGCTGGGCTTGCATCAGGGTTTCTGCGTCGTCGACAGACGCGCATTGGTTCGCCATGATGATCAGGTTACCCATGAAATCCAACTCGACAGCCAGGTGGTCAGCGGGCTCATTGAATTCTTTACGCTGCGCAATGTTGTAGGTTTCCATTAGCGCTTGCATATCTTGTGCGGGCTTGTCATTCATCAAACCGCTTTTGCCGACATACATGGACGCATATGGCAAGGCGCCAGACTTTGGTGTGCTTAGGAACAGGCCACAGAAGTCAGCCGCAAGTTCTAGCTGTGCATCGTCACGGACATCCAAACGTTTCAGCGCATCACGAAAGTGCTCAACAGGGGCTTTTAGCGCAGCCGTCATGGCAAGGCCAGACAGAAACGTGACCATCTCACCATTTTGGTACTGCTCAATGTCTTGCTCGGTTAATTCGCGAGCGAATAAAGATGACATCCACCAGTAAATTTCTGCGCGCTGCTCGTTGAAAGCAATAAATTCTTTCATGATTTCTCCACATCCAGACAATACGGCCTAATAGGGGTGACCGTAAAGAAAAACATATTCACATAGAATAAGCCTAATAAGTATATCTAATTTATTAACTTAGTGTATGTGGATAGGTTTTTTAGTTAAACCGAGTGAGTAAAAAAGGAGTCAGAGGCCGAAGCCCCTGACCCTTAGGCATTAACTTATGCTAGATCCATTGCTGGGAATAGCGGGTTAATGTCAGTCACTTCTTTTGGACCGTTGAAGCCAGTGACTGCAGGAACAGTACCAGTGAACTTCTCGATCTGTACCAGCGCAGAAGCAGCAGATGTTGCTTGAGCCAGTTTCGAAGAACCGATGTCTTGTGTCAGTACGTTTGGATCGCCGTATGTACAGATAGTGCCAGCTTTACCGCCTTCTAGCGGGCTGTACCATGCACCTTCGTGGATACGACAAACGCCAGACATGTAATCGTCAGTCACAACTGCACCAGCCAATACTTGGCCACGGTCGTTGAACACACGTACGATGTCACCAGACTTGATACCACGTGCCGCTGCATCTTGGGTGTTGATGTAGATAGGCTCGCGATCCGCAACCGCGTACGTTGCACGGTGCTCCGTTGACGAACAAAGCTGTGAGTGCAGACGGTGTTTCGGGTGCGTACTTTGTAGGTTCAATGGGAACTGCTGAGAACGTGGACCACCGTGGCTACGTTCTGTTTTTTCGAACCACATTGGGTGACCTTGACAGTCATCGTAACCCATGTCCGCGATAGTCTTACAGTAGATCTCGATAAGACCTGATGCAGTACCTAGTGGCTCAAGGTCAGGTTCCTTACGGAATGACTCGTGACGAACCCACTCTGCGCCTTCAGGGAATTCGATGAAACCTTCGGTTTCCCAGAATTTCTTGAAGTTAGACATACGAACGCCAAGACCACGGCCTTGCAGACGTGCACCGTTGTAGATCTCTTCGATCAGTTCCATCTGCGTTTTACCGCCAGTGAAGGCTTCTTCACGGTCGTAACGACGGCAAAGTTCACGGAAGATTTCGAAGTCATCTTTTGATTCGTACATTGGTTCAACAATCTTCGGCAGGGCAATGATACCCGCGTTAGAGTGGTTACCGTACTGTTCGATATCGTTACGCTCGTACGTCGTCGTTGCAGGCAGAACGATGTCCGCAAAGCGACATGTTGCCGTCCACTGGTGATCGATAGATACAACGGTTTCTAGCTTCTGCCACGCCGTGATCATGTTGTTACGATCTTGGTGGTGGTGGAATGGGTTGTTACCGCTGAAGATAGCCATCTTCATCACAGGGAACTTAATTTTCTGACCGTTGTACTTAATGGTCTCGCCAGGGTTCTTAATACAATCAACAAAACGTGCAACAGGGATGAACGTTGAGTAACCGTTGTATGAACCGTTGTGGATTGGCGGCACGCCAGTCACACCGCTAAAGCCAGACATCAGTGGGCCGTTCGAGGTGATAGAACCTGCGTCATTGTAGTGCCAGCCGAAACCGAAGCCACCGCCAGGTAGGCCGATTTGACCCAGCATTGCTGCCACAACCACTAGCATCCACGCGTACTGCTCACCGTGCTGCATGCGCTGTAGACACCAGCCACCGATGATTTGCGTACGGCCAGACGCCATTTGACGTGCTAGCGCACGGATTTCATCGGCTTTAACGCCACAGATCTTCTCTGCCCACTCAGGTGATTTCTCAACACCGTCTGTTTTACCTAGCAGGTAAGGCAGGAACTTGTCGAAGCCCGTGGTGTAGTCAGCCAAGAATTCTTTGTTGTATAGGTTTTCGCTGTACAGCGTGTGCGCGATAGCCAGCATCAGTGGAACGTCAGTTTGTGGGTTAACACGCACTTGTTCGCCGCCAACAGTCTTCTGAGTGTCGGTAACCACTGGGTCAACGAAGATCACTTTGATCTCGCCTTTCTTCACTTTCTCAGCAAGCTGATCGTAGTAAGCGTATGGGCTGTGGTCAGGAACCAACCAGCCAACCTGCAGGTTCTTGATTGGGTCAGAACCCCATACAACGATAGTGTCAGAGTGCTCAAGTACTAGCGGCCATGAAGTCTGTTGTTCGTAAACTTCCATTGCACCCGCAACGTACGGCAGGATCACCTGCGCAGCACCTGTTGAGTAGTCACCCATCTTACCAAGAGTGGTACCGTGTAGACCGATACCACGCTTCATCATTGTACCGGCGTTGTGTAGTTTACCTACAGACTGCCAGCCAGTGTGACCTGCGTATAGCGCACTTGGGCCGTAAGAGTTCTGGATGCGCTCCATTTCGTGGTAGAAGAAGTCAAGCGCTTGAGACCATGGCACACGTACGAAACGGTTGTCACCACGTTGTGTGGTGTCTGATTTGAAGCCGTGCTTCAACCAGTCAATACGCACCATTGGGTATTTAACACGTGCAGGGTTGTACACCACTTCACGTACACCGTTGATCATGGTGGTTGGGTGCTTGTCTTTCTCAAACGGTACGGTATCAACCCATACACCGTTGACGACTTTTGCACGGAATGCACCCCAGTGAGAGCCAGAAAGCACATCACCAGTGAACGTTGCTTTTGTCTCAGTTGCTGCCATCGCTTTGCGAGGAGCCAGCAGGCTTGTACCTACCACAGAGGCTGCACTTGCAGCGATCATGCCGGATAGGAAGCGACGACGTGTAACGCCTTTATTGAGTACTTGAGTTGCCATTGAGCAATCCTTAGTTTGAATTCTTGTTATCTAGGGTGGGGGAGATGTCTCCCCACACCCCGTCAGGAATTAGTGGTGGCCAGCGCCGCCTGTGTCGCTACCGTGGTTCTGTAGGTATTTCAACAGAGTACGTTCTTCCGTTTTACTAAGACGGTAGTAGGCGCTCATTGCGTTTAAACTCGAGATCCAACCATTTGCTGTGAAGTGGCCAGGTGCCGGTGCTGCGTGACACGCATTACACGTTGCACCGTACATGTCTTCTGCGTAGTTCCAGATAGGCTGGATGTTGTCTAGCATGTCATCAGGTGTGATCCATGCTTGAACAGACACGTGCTGCCAAACGATGTTAGTTGCGCTGTCAGTTTGCTCTTCAAGAATTTGCTCAGTCGCTTTCACGTCACCACGGATGGTTGCTTTGAATACACGTTTACCCATGTACTCAGTCATCACACGGCCTTTACCGCTCTTCTCTAGCCAGCCGTCGATTTGCACTTTTAGCATGCCATCTTTACGTTCAATCACTTTCACTTGAGAAGCAGGCAGTAGTTTACCGTCAGCTTTAGATTTCGCATCCGCTGTAGCGTAAAGATCTTTTTCGCCAAGAGAGTAAAGTACTTCAGCTGCTGCACCTTGAGACTTCGCTGTTGCTTGAAGCTCTTGGTAATCTTTCTGGAAGCCACCCGCCATGTTTGGCAGTTCGTGTGCGATACCTTTGTGACACTCGATACAGTTCATGTCTTCAGCAGCGGCTTTGTTCATTTCAAAGGCGGCTTTAGCAGACTGCTTAGAGTGATCCATCGCATCGTACGAGTGACAGCTCTTACAGGTTTTAGAGTTCTGGCTCTTCATTCGATCCCAAACGACTTGCGCCAGTTCAAGACGGTGTTCTTCCAATTTCTCTGGGGTATCAATCTTGCCCGTTACGAAGTGGTGGTAAACGTCTTTCCACGCACCTAGCTTACGCTGGATAGCACCAGGCAAGTCTTTAGGCTGGTGACAGTCAACACATTCAGCACGTACACCCGAGGCGTTCTTGAAGTGAATACTTTGTTTATATTCTTCGTAGTTCTGCTGCATGGTGTGACATGACGTACAGAATTCAGTTTGTGAGGCAAATTCAAAGCTCTTGTGAACTGTCAGAACACCCGCCAAGGTAATACCAATACCAACTAGCACAAGAGCAAGGATCGAATACTTGCTGCTTGGTTTAGTCAACATTTGCCAAAGTTTTTTCATAGTGGAAGATTCCAAATAAGAATGAAGTCAGTCGTAACGTAAAGTACGGTGACGTATAAATTTTTATGGGGTAATCTTAATTCCACGATGTGAATAAGGATAAGGGCGGCGATGAACAGGATTTTCTGCATTATGACAAATTGTGAATGGCTGCCAATTATGCTAACGTTTTATAGAACAGTAAATAATACATTAAGAGAATAAAATGAGTCACCACGTACTTGTTGTTGAGGATGAAATTGTTACCCGTACTAAGCTAGTCGGGTACTTCGAGAATGAAGGATATAAAGTCAGCCAAGCGGAAAGTGGCGCGCAGATGCGTGAGGTAATGGCCAGCGAAAAAATTGATCTGGTTATGCTCGATATTAACCTGCCTGGCGAAGACGGATTGATGCTAACGCGTGAACTTCGTAGCCGTTCAGAGGTAGGGATTATTCTAGTGACAGGCCGCACCGACAGTATCGATCGTATTGTTGGATTGGAGATGGGTGCGGATGACTATGTGACTAAGCCGTTCGAGCTGCGAGAGCTGCTTGTACGCGTAAAAAACCTGTTGTGGCGCATCTCTCTGGTCGAAAAGGCCCGAGATGAGACCATGGTGGAAATGCAAGAAGACAGCATTATTCGCTTTGGTGATTGGCAGTTTGATATTAACAAACGTGCCCTTACACACAACGGTGTGCCAGTGAAATTGACCAAAGCTGAATACGAGTTATTGGTTGCGTTCTCTTCTCATCCGAATGTTGTGCTTAGCCGTGAGCGTATCTTAAATATGCTAAGCCACCGCGTTGAAGCGCCGAATGATCGTACCATTGATGTACTGATCCGCCGCATGCGTTCTAAGATGGAAGTCGACCCGAAAAACCCACAAATTTTTGTGACCGTACACGGTGAAGGGTACATGTTTGCAGGCGATTAATTGCCATTAATGACCGTGTTTTACCGGTTTTCATAAATTGTCATATTTGGGCTGATATTCGATGAGTATCAGCCTTTTTTGCATCTGTCAATCGGCGACTTTGTTGATATTGATCAAAAAAAAAGAGGTGTTGTTAATAGCGCAAACGTGTCAATTCCTACCTTTCCTTGTCATTTTTTGTGATTTTACTGGTGTATTTATGACTTCAGTACCGAGTTGTTGGTTTTTTGACCAGTCTTCCGTCCTCCTATTTTGTAGAAAATTCCCCTTGAAAACACCAAGTGGTGATAATTTCATCGCTTTCGTGGTGGTTATTGCAGCATTTGATTGTTCCGTGTCTAGGGATTTATCCGGTTCTCAATGGATATAAATGCGTTATGAATACAATTTACGTCCCTAGTCATATTCACGTGAAGGAAAATGATGGGAGGAAGAGAGATAAAGATGGAGAGAAAGGGGGAGCCAGCCTGAAAGCGAAAAGCATATTAACGCTTTTGATTGGGGCGTTATCGGATGAAAAAAAAGGCTTTGCCTAGCATGACTAGGCAAAGTGAAGAAACGTACAGATCGACGCATTTATCATGATTTGTTACACTTTATGCGCGGCTATTTCGCTGCAAAATGTGCTCTGTTAACGTTGATATTTTCGGTGAGCTGATGAAGCTTTGCGTGGCAATTTCTGCTTGTTCAGCCAGCACATCATTTAAAATGCTCTCGGTCGTGAGCGGGTTGGCGAGCACGACACGAAATACCGTGGTGAGACGACGTGCCCAACGGTCTGGCGTAATCCGCGTTCGCGAGACAAAAGACTTCCCTGATTCTCGTTGACGCTTCTGAATAAACTGGGTGAGGTCATCCAATGCCGTAAGGAGTGTTTCCCGTTCATCATCGGTGGCCAGCGGCAATGCTAACTGCGTACGCGCGGGCACATAACGGTAGGTGAGCAGACACAATTCTGGCTGAGTGACTAATTCAAAGTCAGGGTGCTCTGCAATGCGTTGTGCAAAATAGTGTGCTTTTTCAATGCTGTTATTGATTAACATTTCATAGCCTTGGCGGCTGATAATGTTCAAGCTGGCATAGAGCAGCATGGCCATTCCACTGCGGGAGCCTTCCAAGGTATGTGTGCCTAAATCTTTTGAGCCTTTACGCAGGATATACTCTGCATGGTGTTCAATCGCCGTCATCAGTGCCGGGTTTTTGAAGATCACCATACCGGCACCCATGGGTACATACAGTTGCTTGTGTGCATCAATAGTGACAGAGTCAGCGCGTTCAATACCATTGAGCAGGTGGCGATATTTCTTCGACATTAATGTCGCGCCACCCCACGCCGCATCCACATGAAAATGGCAACCATAAGTTTGCGCGAGATCCGCCAATTCAGACAGGGGATCGATCGTGCCTGTTTCGGTGGTTCCCGCGACACCAATAATGGCGAAGGGTTTGATATTCTGTGCCACCAACGCATCTAATTTGGCTTTCATCTCCGACACAATCACGCGGTTGTCGCTGTCGGTTTTTATCGGGATCAAACTGTCTCGGCCAATCCCCAGTACATCGGCCGCTTTCTTCAGCGAATAGTGGCCACGTTCTGATACCAGCACCGCGAGATCCTGATAGCCATAATGCTTCATGGCACGAAATAGCCCTTCTTGCGCCACGCCTTTGAAGTCACCCTCTGGTTTCAGTGCGTTATTTCGCGCCACCCACAATGCAGTGATATTCGCAATGGTGCCACCAGAGCAAAAGGCCCCCAATGAATGGTTCGCACTGTGCATCCAACGTTGATAGAAGGGTTCGGGCTCATCATAAATGAGGTTGTGCAGCATACCCAACACTTGGCGTTCAAGCGGCGTAAATGCTTTAGAGGTCTCAATTTTTACCAAGTTTTGATTGAGCGCAATCATGATTTTGGATAAGGGCATCAAGAAATAGGGCAGGGCTGATGTCATGTGTCCAATGAATGTCGGTGCAGAAGTATGCACCGATTGCGCCACTAACTTATTGAGAAGAAAGTGTGTGTGATCGGAAACGAAAGCCGGGTTCTCTGGAAGTTCAGCCGATGAGAAGTCCTTTTCAATTTCCGCAAGCGGTTTCTCTGTCGCTGCAATGTGTGTTTGAAGGAACACATTGAGGTTTTCAGAGATCTCTTTTTCGATTCGTCCTAAGGTTGAATCGGGTGCCTCCGGCACGGTAAAAATACGATGCAAAGACGCTTGTGTTGCATCAGCTTTTTTCAAATCCACTACAGCCATAACCTTTGTCAGCTTGTCACTTTGTCGGCAAATTGTTGCTAATTTAATTCAAATTAGTGTGTCTGTCGAAAAAAATTAGAATCGGTAGTTCATGCCGACGCTGATCAACAAGCTGTCTTCATCATAAAAACGTATGTTTGATTGACTTTGGTTATAGCCTAAAAGTGACACGAAGCCCCAATTTTTCCATTCAAACGGCGCCTTATATTCATAGGCGATGAATGCCCCCCAGCGGTCATCTTTCTGCGTGCGATCAAAGACCGGATTGTTTTCATCAAAATCCACACGGTCATAACTGAAGGTCAGTGCGAGGCTTGAACTTTCAAGCATTTGAATCACGCCAAACTCTGCACCATAGCCGTCACTCGACATTGCGTTGCCTTTGGCATCAATACGGGTGTAACTGCCGGCAAAACGCAGGAACTGGGCGCGATTAAGTGGTTTAAAGTAGCTTAATTGACTGTAATAAATATCACTGTCACGGCGCATATCGGCTTGTTCATCAGGGGTGAGCCGTGCGCTGCCACTGCGTTCTTGATCGATGTCTTGTGAGCCCACGGCGAACTCTAAAGAGAAGGGACTGTTCATGATGCCATCATACTGAAAACGCACACCACGAATTTTGCTGTCAGTTTTTTCGCGTGCTTGACCCGTCAAATAGGGATCTTGCCATGTTTCGCTGTCCATCAACCCAGGCACATAACTGAGCGTTATTGCACTGCGGGGAGATAAACGGTATTTGTACCCTAACTCTACATGGAAGCGTCCCAAGGCCAAATCAGAACGGCTGGTACCGAAGTAGATCTGTTGGTTTAACGCATCATTGGTATAGCTAACGGTGCCCAGTGGGGCGATCAATGCCGAACTCTGCTTATCTCCCTTTGACGTTAAATCGGGGGTGACAGTGTTGTCGGTATTGAACTGAGAGTGACTTTGCGTATAACCCGCTAACAATGACAGATCCAGCCCGAAGCCGGCATGCCAAGGACGAGGTTGATTCGCCTGTGCCGTGGTCGTACACATCGCCGTTAAAACGGCAAGGGTGCATGTTGTGATCTTGTCCATGATCGACGTTTCCTTCTACGTGGTGAGAGGCGGGCTTATAGGCTTATTGGCACTGAATATCGGCGATGGCATTCATCTGTTGGTTATAGGCATTCAGAGGCAGCTCAATCTGTGCCGGATGCGTTAGCAATTCAGCAAAGGCGCTTCTGAGCGCGTAGTTTTTTGCGTGTGGTTTGCTTTGGCGATCATCGAATGCCAGCTTTGCCGCTTGACCGAGGGCACTCTCTTGCGTGGACAGTTCTTTAATGTCGCTTTGGGTCAGGTTAAGCCATGACTCTATCGGTAACGACAGTTGCAGTTTGTCTTTGTCGTTAGCCAAGTACCAATCAACCGCATCACGGTTAAACATGAAGTGGTGTTTTCTGCCCATCAGGAACCAGTCACCGACGGTTTTCAGGCTCGGATCTTTTGCGACAGATAAATCGACTAATTGCTGATACCAATTTAACGACGCATCAATGTATTGGTGATACTTGTCGCTTTCACACTGTGTGCGGGTGTCCATGTTAGGTGCGGCTACCGCAGTAACAGGAACCAAGCTCGTGGCAAGTAAGAGTGCAGCTAACTTCATGACGTATCCTTACGATGGAGAATGGTGGACCCAAAAGGCGATCGGCCGACAAGGCTTGAGTCACGTTTGATGAAGATTGTAACGGGATGATTGCGATAAGGAAAATGAAAGTTTGCTGGAATGATTGATCGTTAACAATAATCCTGTGTCATTAAAAAAACAAAAGGCGCCGAAGCGCCTTCTTAATGTGCCTTGAAGCATGCTCAAGGCTGTGCTGATAGCGTGGGCACTATGGCTATGGCTTTTTACTCATGGCGATGGAGATACAGTACGCTGCGCCGCCCCAAGTGATCCCAAAGCCAAACAACATCATAATGATTGCGCCTAACGTCATAGTTTTGCCTCCTGTTGATTGGCTGATTTTGAGGTGATGTTGATGATGATGGCGACAATCAGCATGGTGCCGACTAACCCCCAACCCAGTAACATCAAGTCAAATTGTGCGTAGCCCCCGTACCCTTCTTTAACGGTATGGAGCAGGTTTGTACTGAGAATAATCGCCAGCATGATAGGGCTCAGGAAGCGCAGGCAGATCTCAAACCATTTACCGATACTGAACTCAGAACAGGCATTCACATACTGGCGAATGTCAGAGATTTTGAGTAGCCAAGCGATAATGGCAATTTCAATTAAGCAACTGGTAAGCAGCGCAATGTTGTTTATGAAGTAATCGACTAAATCCAATAACAGTAACCCGCCGTTGGTCGCAAACGCCATGGATACCACGTACCCCGTACCGCACACGACCATCGCCGTTTTCTTACGTGTCCAATTGAGCTTATCGATGATGGCCGATGTCACGGCTTCAATGATGGAAATGTGTGAACTCAGGCCCGCCACGACCAAGGCCAAGAAGAACAGGGGACCCAGAATGTACGGAGCCGGTAGTAAGTTAATCGCCGCTGGAATCGTAACGAATGCAAGGCCGACCCCTGCGGATACCACTTCCGTAATGGGTTTGGCTTGTTCTTGTGCCATGTAACCCAATACCGCAAAGATCAATACACCCGCCATGATAGAGAAACCGCAGTTGATCAATACCGTCATAAACGCGTTATTGTTAATGTCAGATTGTTTGGGCAGATAGCTGGAATACGCAATCATGATGGCGAAGCCGACACTCAGCGTGAAAAATATTTGCCCGTAAGCGGCAGACCATACTTTCGCGTCTAAGATTTTGCTGAAATCGGGCTGGAACAGGTAATTCAAGCCATCCAATGCCCCGGGTAAGAAAACAACCCGCGTGATCAACCCCAGTACCATCAAAAAGAGTAACGGCATCATGATTTTACTGGCGCGTTCGATCCCGCCTTTCACGCCGGTAAAGATGGCAGCAAACGTGATAGCCCACGCGATGGTCATAGGAATGGCAATGTGCAGTTGTAAGTTACCCAGTTGCGTTGGGGTATTCTCCCCGAGCTGCAAGTATTGATTAAAGAAGAAGGCGTTGGTATCACTGCCCCAGCTTTGGGTAAAAGCAAACCCGAGGTAGGAGATCGCCCAACCGATAATTGCGACATAATACACCGCGATAATGGCGGCGATGGACACTTGGAACCAGCCTAGCCACTCGAACTTTGTGCCGAGCTTTGAGAAGGCACGCGGTGCCGCTCCCCGCAATTTATGGCCCAGACTGAATTCCATGATCATAAAAGGAATACCGGCGGTGATCATGGCAAAAAGGTAAGGAATAAAAAAGGCGCCACCACCGTTTTCGTAAGCCATATAAGGGAAGCGCCAGATATTACCTAATCCGATCGCAGACCCGACAGCGGCAAGAATAAACCCCGCCCGGGAGCCCCATTGTTCTCGATTCATAAACATCTCCTTATGCAAATCAAGTCCCTGTGAAAAGCGAATTTGTCAGATGAAAATGCCATAAGTTGAGCGAAAATGGCATTTTGAGTGAAAGGTTAAACTGAGTGACATGACGAGATTAACTATAGTGCAAATGTAAATCAATAGAGTGTTTGTTTGTGCGAACATGTGACAAAGGTGTTTCGTGTGTGTTTTGTTGTGAGGTTTGGTATGGAGAAAGAAATAATGGGAACAGTGGGAGTGAAATATACTGATATTTGACGACGTTTTGCCGTTTAATTATTTTTTAATTAAACGAAGAAACCCCTGCTGATGGCGGGAAATACGTTATTGGTATCGCGCAGGAAGAATAAAGGCCAGTATATCTGGCCTTTTATTTCGAATGCGGGGTAGCATGTGCTAGAAAGAAAAGGTGATGCCCACATTGGTTTGGAATTGGCTAAGCCATTTAGAATCGATCTTAATGTTGCACGATTCTGTGCCAGTTGGCAGCGTACAGTTTGCAATACTATCACTGTCAATCAAGTTGGCGAGCCAGCGTGCTTCGAACACGAGAAACAGGTTGTCTGTCAGGTGGTATTCTGCACCGCCTTGAAGGCCAGCAGAAAAGAACAAATCGCTGTCTGTCCAATCGGCGTCGACAATGGTGGCCCCCATACTGGCACCAAAGTACGTATCTAAGCGCTCAAAGGTTTCAAAGCGTAATGAACTTTGGAAATGCGTATAGGTGAAAGAACCGTCACCAAAATTTTCAACAGAATGTGGCTGGTGGCTGATGAATAAGCCAGCACGGCCATTGTATAAATCGGTTTCGAGCCCTAATGCGTAATGGGCATCATTGTCGGTATTGATCTTAATGCCACTTTCATCAGTGACGCTGTTAGAGAAGCTGTAGCCGAGATAAGGTGTGATATAAACGGTGCTTTCAGCCCATGCTGCACCGGAGGTGATCAGGCAAGTCGCCATCACCATTAATTGTCCTAATTTCATAGATATTCCCCAAAGGCTTTAAACGAACTCGCTGCTTATTTAGTGTGACATCTTTCTGATATTAGTGCTTTTGTAATGGTCAGAACCTTGAACTCCCCCTAAAATAGAGTTAACAAATTGTTAATGGTGCAGTGTAGTGAGGAGGAAAGTATGGAATTTGATCTAAAATTAGCGCTCGGCGTAACAGTAGCAGCAATGGCGGTGATTCTGACCTTTAGCCTCATCTCCATTACTATGTAAACCATTAATAAATTTAGAATAAAGTTACACGTATTCCAGTGTTGTTCAGCTAGGGACGGTATTCTGTCAGCAGTAAACTCAGTAGTGGGTGAGACAGGTCTATGACGAACCATTTACCGTTTAGTTTAAAAGATGTTGATCTATCTCTGGTCAATCATTTTTCACGGCAGTTACTGTCGGCACGAAAATTGAAAATCGCCCTCGTTGTCCAAGGTGGTGGGCAACGAGGCATTTTTACCGCCGGTGTTTTTGATGCTTTTCTGGAATCCGGCTTTGACCCGTTCGAGTTGTACATTGGGACATCGGCCGGGGCATTAAACTTATCCTCCTATATCAGCCGTCAGCCTCATTTTGGGTATCAATTCATTGTCGATTACACTACACGGCATGAATTTTTTAACGTCTATAACTACCTCAGCAAACAGCAGCCCATGAATCTTGACTGGGCTCTTGAAGCCGTGCGTCCGCATGGTTCACTTCCGTTAGATGTGTACACTGCCCGGCAGGTATTACAACACCGCCAAGCCTTCGCCTGTGCTACCCGTAAAGACACCCTGCAAGATATGTATATGCCCATGTACCAAGCTAATTGGTGCGAAGTGTTGCGTGCCAGTTGCGCCATTCCGGTGATTTATAACGAACCTGTGATTCTTGATGACTTGGATTGGGTCGATGGCGGTGTCAGTGCCGCGGTGCCAGTAAAAGAAGCTTGGTTGCGCCAAGCCGATTTAGTGGTGGTCATACGCACAGAGCCGATAGAGCCGGATGAAAGTAGCCCGTTTAATGATTGGCGGCATAAAATTGAAACCGTTTTGCCGGATTACATTGATCGATTAAGCCTAAATAGCTCTTTTGATCGGGTAAAAGGACTGCATTCGGAATTAACCACAAAATTTGAAGGATGGAAGCAGGCGTGGGGCGAACAACACCATCGTGCTGATAATGTCGTGGAAGAGGTGCTTAGTAATGATAAATCACGAGGTTGGGGATTGCTGTCTGCCGACAATGTGGAGCGTCTTCTGTCGTTGACGGGGCACAGCAAAAGCCGTGAAATTATGGATATGCTCAATCAACATTATCAAACCTACGAAGCCGCCCATGCGTTTATGCTGTCGCCACCTGCGGGACTCAAAGTGATTCAAATTGCGCCAGAGAAAAATCTGTGTAGTCGGGCGTTACTCAGTGATAAAGATGATCTTGAAAAAGATTACCGCGAAGGGAAAGTGGTGGGGCGAGAATTTGTCACTCATTTTGCTGAGATCTTAAATGAAACGTCGACTTTAAAAGGTCGATAGTGACAGCGGGAAGCCGGACAAAAAAAGGAACGCGCAATGCGTTCCTTTCTATTTGACGTATTAAACCGACTGCGCGATTAAGCCAGTACAGTTTGAAGCCAAGGCCAACCTTGCTTCTTACGGCTTAGCGTATCTTGCATCATCAGCATGCCATTTTCAGCGAACTGATCCAGCGTTGCATTCCACTCGCCTTTGTAAAGTAGGCGCGTTGTGCTGGTAGTGATGTCAGTCAGCATCAGTGCTGCCATCGCTAGGCCTTCTTCGTCACAACGACGCTGAAGATCGGCTTCTAGCTCTTCGATCATGCTGTCAACTTGCTCAAGCGTAGCAAGTTCGATCTGGCCAACAACAACGTCACGGTTGTTGAATGGGTAGGCTTTAAGATCTTTCTCAACAAGTTGAGCGGCGGTTAGACCTGCGATGTCAGTTTTCGCAATCAACAGCTCTTTGATGAAGGTATCAAGATCTTGTACATCAGCAATCACAGCCAATTCTGCAACCGCATCTTTGTCTTTTTGTGTGCAAGTTGGAGATGCAAAACCTACGGTGTCGCTTAGGATTGCAGACATCATCAGGATCGCCAATGGGCGAGTGATTTCTGTGTTTTCCATCTTGAATAGGTTGAACATGATGGTACATGTACAGCCTACAGGCCAAATCCATGCTTCAAGTGGGTTAACGGTTGTCACATCACCTAGACGGTGGTGGTCAACAATACCCATGATTTCCGCGTCAGCGATATCATCAGGACCTTGTGCTAGATCAGAGTAGTCAACCAGCCAGATTTTCTCGCCAGCCACACCTGTGCACATTTCAGGCTGCTCAACACCCGCTTGCGCTAGGATGTGTTGCGTTTCACGGTTTAGTTCACCTTGGCGAACCGCTTTCGCTTCTAGGCCGCGTGCTTTTAGAAGTTCTGCGCCAACTAGTGCAGAGCAGATGCTATCGCTATCTGGGTTTTTGTGACCAACAACTTGAATCATGTCGTTTCCTTTACTGCGTCGCAGGCAGCAAGTGGCTGCCTGACCAATTAATTAATCCTGCCTGGTAAACCAGTAAGAGTCAGGAATTGTAACCGCGCAATTTTAGAGCTTCTATCAAAAATAACAATTACCGGTGTGTAAAAAATCGCTGGTTGCTTATTTCATCAGCGACACCTTACTGAAAATGCAACACAAATGACCAATCATCCCAAAGGGAACGCCTGTGCATGGTGGCCAGTCAGTGGGCAAGGCTAGGATTTTGTCATACAAAGGTGTATATATAATGCAATATATAGTGTCCGTTTGATGTGAGAGTGATAAAAATGTTGGCTATTCGGTTGTTGCCTGTTGTGCTCAGTAGTTGGGTGTTTGCCGCACACTTTTTGCGCGTAGGCGCGATGGTGCCGTTGGCGCTTTTCGTGCTGTGCCCGTTGCTGTTGGTGATCCGCCACCGCGCTATTCCGTGGGTGATGAGTGGGTTATTGGCGGTGATTGCGTTGGGCTGGCTATGGATCACTTACGATATGGTGACAATGCGGGTGATGATGGGGGCTGACTGGATGCGTATGGCGATGATTATGGCAGGGGTTGTGTGTTTTACTTTAGCGTCAACATGTTGCTTTCAAACTCAATCTGCCCAGCGTTTCTACGCTAAGCGTGCCGCGTCGAAATAAAGCCATTCACCTTGCGGGTTTTTATTGTTATATTATAACAATAATGACGCAGTAAATTGGTCAAGTATGGCGCGAGTGTCATTCCATGCTTTCGGGCTGTTTTCGTGTCATAATTTTAGATATCATTGCGCGTCAAATGACCATAGCAACGAGTCTATTCTGTGCATTGCTTCTAAAGTGTCAGCACAGGATAGTGTGTATTGAGTTTTAGCCTTATGGTTTGTTCATGTCGGCGGGCCAACGATTGCTGGCTGTTGAGACGAGAGCATTGACTGCTTGGCTGTAGAAGTACTTAGGAACAACATGGTAAATGTAAGGGCACGAGTGCCTTTTAAAGTCGGCCAGAGAAGTGACATTGCGGCCGATCTGCTTTCATTCAATGGGTTGAAATCAGGTAAAGAGCATGTCGCATTGATTTTCCAAGATGCAGACCAACGTACAGAGCCGCCATTGGTACGCATGCATTCAGAATGCTTGACGGGCGACGTCTTCCATTCGTCACGTTGCGATTGTGGTGAACAGCTGGATGAAACCATCGAAAAGATGGGGCTAGAAGGCGGTGTGCTGCTGTATCTTCGCCAAGAAGGCCGCGGTATTGGTCTGTATAACAAAATCGATGCTTATGAGCTTCAGAGTCAGGGTATGAATACCTATGAAGCCAATAACCATCTGGGTTTTGGCGATGACTTGCGTGAATTCAGTGAAGCGGCATTAATGCTTCAGGCATTGGGTATTACGTCTATCCGTTTGGTAACGAATAACCCGAAGAAGATCCGTGAGTTAGAAGGGTTTGGTATCGTGATCACCGAAGTGGTCGGCACCAAAGCCCACGTGAAAGACGGTAACGAACAGTACCTGAAAACGAAAGCCAGCCACGGTAAACACCGCTTCCATTTTGATTAATCGTGCTTCACGGTTGCTGACAAAGCCTCGCCTTGTGCGGGGCTTTTTCTTATCTGTGTATGCGCTTTGTATGACTGATGGTATGCGTGACTTACGTTATGCGTCATCGTAGTTGCCCTCCGACACTTTCCTGTTTTGACTCCGCGCTATATTCCTACTGCTTTGTCATTAGTTTTACTAATGCAATTGATAACAAACAATCGTGCTGTAAATCACGCTAAATGGTTGCTCACACAGAGGTTGCGCATTACTATCTGCGCGAATAAAGCAGCTGTTGATGCTAATCTTTTGTTAAATTCCAATCATATAATTTGACCTGCAATTTAAATCCAGAGTTTTATTCTTTCATCGTGCGTTTATTTCAATAAATCACACCCAAAACAAAATATTATTCTGTGATAAGGAACCGGATTGTGGATCAGCAATCATCTTCTACGAACATGGGCAAGTTGCTATTTCTGATTATCGTGCTGGTCGCGGTAGGGCAAATGACACAAACCATGTATGTGCCTTCTATTCCCGCTATGTCTGAGTTCTTCTCAGTGAAGTCGTCATATCTGCAAGCGGTCATGGCGGCTTACTTAATCCCTTACGGTTTGTCCCAGTTCATTTATGGTCCACTGTCTGACCGTATCGGTCGTCGACCGGTGATTATTGTGGGTATGAGTATCTACTTAATCGGTGCGGTAGTGGCGTTGTTTGCACCGAGCTTTGAGTGGTTCTTGATGGCCAGCTTTGTGCAAGGCATGGGGACCGGTTGTAGCGGCGCAATGAGCCGTACTGTCACGCGCGATTGTTATGACGGTGCCGATCTACACCGTGCGAACAGTTTGGTCAGCATGGGTGTGATTTTCTCGCCACTGCTTGCACCAGTGTTGGGTGGCTACTTGTCTACCGTGTTTGCATGGCAAGCCAGTTATGTCTTCTTGTTGGTGTTCGGCGTGATCGTGACTGTTGCGATGATGTGTTTGTTTGCTGAAACCTTGCCTGCGGAAAAACGCCGCCATGAACGTGTCATGGTCAGTTACCGTTATGTCTTGGGTAACCGCCGTTTCCAAGGTTATGTGTTGTGTTTGATTGCCACCTTTGCCGGTATTGCTGTTTTTGAAGCGGCCGCGGGTGTGTTACTCGGCAGTGTGTTGAAGCTGAATCCTAACACGGTGAGCTTGCTGTTCGTGTTGCCGTTACCGGGTTATATGGCTGGTGCATGGTTATCATCGGTGTTTGCGAAGCGTTGGGGCAATACGCGTGCAATGTATGCGGGCATGGTGGCTATCATTGCAGGCGCTGTGACCATCTTAATTCCGGGTATCGCGGGCTTAGTGACCGTGAATTCACTGATTGGTGGGGCATTTATCTACTTTATTGGTGCTGGCGTGCTTTTCCCTGCCGCAACAACCGCTGCGATTCAACCTTTTCCACACCATGCGGGTACCGCTGGGGCAGTTCTGGGTGGTTTACAAAACTTGGGTGCGGGTATTGCGACACTGGCGGCATCCATGATGCGCGCAGAAGATCAATACAGCTTGGGGGCGGTGATGAGCGTGATGGCTATTTTAGTGGTGATCAGCATGTTCTGGGTACGCCACAGTGAGCACCAAGAGTCACACGCTGTTATGCAATAAATGCAGAACCTGTTCTGGTAGCAGTCACAATAAAAAAGCGGCGTATGTTATACGCCGCTTTTTTTACATCTGTGAGTGACGATTAAATCAGTCGCGCTTCCACAGAATGTGACAGAATTTGTTGTCAGGGTCACGGCTTACTAATAGGCGCGCAAACACATCATCAAGCTCGTCGTTCTCTTCGTTTACAAGACCAATACGCACTTCCGCGTACACGTCTTTATCGACATCAAAGCCAACGTGCTCTTCCCAGTCATCTTTGGTTTCAACGAGTTCCGCTGCGCCACGGTCATCAAACTGTAACGTGAATAGCAGTACGTCTGCGGGCTCCAAATTTTCAGAAGCCATCTCTAGAAAAATGTCGTAAGCCGCGTCAATAACGTCGTCGTATGAAATAAGGTTAGGTGTGTCCATGAACGCTGTCTATCTCTGGTTTTGAGTAAGGACACAGTATAACGAGAGAGAAAAGGAATACCAAGTGTGATGAGAAACCCGTAAGCATCAAAAGCCATGATCGATAGCGAGGGACTGTAGCAAAGCGGCGGGCGCGGATAACGAAAGAGAAAGTGAAAGAGGCAGAATAATAAAGATAGGGAAAAGACGAAAAAGTAGGATAGGGGGAAGCTCATCTAGCCGAGCGGCACTCGGCTAGATGAAATCGCATTAGCGATTATGCACGGCTTGTGTACTTACGCTCAGCCGTGTTAACCACGATGCGGTCTTCAGGAGAAATGTATTCAGGAACCTGAACCACTAGACCTGTAGAAAGACGCGCTGGCTTAGTACGCGCAGACGCTGAAGCACCTTTGATCGATGGATCAGTTTCAACGATAGTTAGCTCAACAGAAGAAGGCAGTTCTAGACCTGCTACTTTGTCGTTTACTAGGATCACGTGTAGACCTTGTGTGTCTTCAGTGATGAACAACATTTCGTCTGCGATATCAGCCGCGTTGAACGTGTGCTGATCGTAGTTTTCGGTATCCATGAAGATGATTGTGTCACCGTCAGCGTAAGAGTACGCAACTGCACGCTTAGTCATGTCAACGGTATCAACTACGTCATCTGCTTTTAGACGCTCATCAACACGTGCGCCTGTTGCTAGGTCAGTACAACGCATTTTGTAAATTTTTGTACCGCCACGGCCGCCAGGGGTCGTTACTTCAATGTCTTTTACTAGCAATGTCTTGCCGTTAGTAACAATGGCAAAACCTTTTTTAATCTCACTTGCTCTTGGCATGTTTATTACCTATTGCGTTAATAAAGCTTCTTACTTTAAAGAGGGCGGATTATACAACCGAAAAAGCCGTTAATCATCACTTTGTTTAGTAGTTTATGTCAGGTTTCGCCACTTACGCTGAATAGATTTTGAATTTTGCAATAAAACGTTTGTAAGGCATTGGTTTCGCGTAATAAAAACCTTGGCAGTAATCGATATCAAGGTCCAGAACCTGCTGTGCTTGTGCGCGACTTTCAACCCCCTCTGCCACCAAACTGCAATCAAGGCGGTGTCCCATTTCCGCCATGTTACCCAAAATGGATTGGGTCACAGAGTCCGTCACAGATGCAGCAACGAATGAGCGGTCAATTTTTAGGATATCAAAGCTCAGCGCTTGCAGCGTTGACAGCCCCGCATAGCCCGTACCGAAGTCATCTAACGCCCAGCGAATACCCAAATCACGTAAACGTTGCATACCGGATAACAACGACGGAATATCGGTATTGGAGAAATTATCACGCTCAGAAAACTCCATCACAATACCATGCGACAGCACCGGGTATTGTTTGATGATGCTGGCGACGGCGTTAACAAATGCAAAGTTTGCAATCATGGAAGCGGTAACATTAATCGACAGATAAAAGGGCTTACCAAATGTCATGATGTCCATTTTTTCAAAGGCAGCACGTTCAATCAATTGTAATGTGATATCGTTAATTTGCCCGGATTGTTCAGCGGCAGGAATAAATTCCAATGGTGCAATAATTTTACGCACAGGGTGTTGCCAGCGAACAAGTAATTCAGCGCCAACCCACCCCCCGGTTGAAGCATCAACAATCGGTTGATAATAAGCACAAAATTCATTTTGTTCGATGCCACGTTTTATTTCCAAAGACAGTGAATCACGCCATGTTAAATAATGGTTTAATAACAATGTAAATAATAATGAACATACGGCAATAATTAACAAACTATAGGGCAGAACGCTTAATGCCAGATCAATGAGCATCGCTCCTGTGTATCCGGTTGTGACCGTATAAGGAAAACGCGGCGACGCGATGGTTGTCTGGTAATAAATGCGCTCATTGGTTAATGGATGGCTGCGACTGAGTAGGGCGCTTTGGGTGTTATTCACCATAGAGAAAATTGTAAGATTGCCACCCACGCCCTTGAACCAAAAGTCTAAATATCGGGTTTCTAATAGCACGCGGTACCAGGTTTCATCAAAGCGAGCCATGAAGAAAATCCCTTCTACTTTGCGGCGCTGACTGATACCACGGTATAACGAATAAGGCTTATCTGATTGGTATTGAGTCGTATGCTCAGGATCGACAGGTAAGTTTATAGACGTTAAAATACGATCACTACATGCAAAGCGGTGATTTTTAATCACACTGATCTCTTCCGTCAATGTGGAATTAAAAGTGAGTGCTTCAAGTGCTTTAATGCTTTCTTTACTGCATGTTGGATACAAGCGATCAATTGTTGTTAAACGGCTTTCCAACTCAATAAAGTGAGGCTCAATAATGCTGAATAATTCAGACGCAGTGGCTGCGGACTCTTTTTTTGCCATGCTTTCAAAATAAAACAACAATGTTACACATCCAAAAATGAATGTTATAATAAAGATAAAATATGTATTATTTTTCGTCATTACTTTTCATGCGCCAGTCAGAATGGGCGGGACTATATAGTAATTTTATCTTTTTGGATATGGGAAAGTATAAATAAAAATATTGGATGAATGATTAAAATAAAAACACTATTTTGTATGTATTAAGGAAGCCATAAAATGCTTTTTCTGGATGATTATGTTTTGAGTTAGAGTAAATGCTCCATACTTATTCAGCAATGAGGCTGAGAAGGGCTTTTTCATGCACACGGCTTGTAGCGTATAATCGGCGGGTTTCTTCATTTAACAAGGCAAAATTGTGGCATCGGCTTTACCTGTACTCGTCAATCAATCCTCTCTACAGCCGCAAACGGCTGCGATAGTTCGGGGGATCCTTCATCAGTTTACCGTGGGATTAGGACCGGTATTGCACAGCCTGTATTTGGCAGGCAGTGTCGTGCGTGGCAGCGCGGTGGCGGGCCGTTCCGATGTGAACATCACACTGGTCGTAATGCGGGATCTGACACCCAATGAACAATCAACGATTCAGGCGATCGCGCGACGTGCTGAACAGCAACAACGTTTCTTTCCGCACGTGTCGGTGCAATGGGTCAGTAAACAAACCGCCACATCATTACACGCTATTTTTGATTGGGGATTTTGGCTAAAGCATTGTTGTTGCTGTGTTTATGGTGATGATTTATCGACCCGTTTTGGACGTTTTGAAGCCAGTTGGGATATTGCGCGTGCACAGAATGGCGATATTGCACTGCAACTGGAAGATTACCGCCAGAAAATAATGAAAACACAGGTGTTACCGCATTATTTGGCCTATTGCCGCGACATTGCGAAGAAAATGCTGTGGAGTGCTTATTCACTGGTATTTCACCGAGAGGGGCATTTAGTTTGGTCTATTGAGGAAGCGGCTGCGCTATTCTTAAAATATTATCCGGATAAATCCCTTAATGTAGAGCGTCTCTTTATTTTATTGGCGGGGCAACAAGTCCCGAAAAAAGCGGCGTTATTCATGATTAACGACTTTGGCCGTTGGATCGTGACTGAAATTGATAAAATCGACCGCAAAATTGGCTAATGCTAACGGTCACAGAGAGGTCAAGTTGCTGACTCAAGCACACGTTCAAACTCAAGCTCAACCCGCAAATAAAGGCTTCGTGTTAACGAGGCAGTCTCGCGATGTTCGTGGGCGTACAGAAATTGTGCTCTGGGTTAGCACCCCAACCGGTCCCGCGCGGCTTGTGGTGCACGATGAAAAGCCGGTCTGCTTTATTCGTCAGCAAGAACAAGAAGCGGCACAGGTAGCATTGCACAATGCGGGATTAAGGGTGACGTGGAAACCGTTGCCGCTTAAAAACTTCCAGCATGACGCTATGTCGGCCTGTTACTGCACCGCTATTCGGGACAGTTTGCAAATCAGCACGGTGTTAGCGCCGCTGGGGATTGATGTCTTTGAAGCCGATATCCGTTTAGCGGATCGCTATTTGATGGAACGCTTCATCAAAGGCGGCATCGCGTTTACCGGGCAGCATCAGTCACGTGCAGATTACGACGATTATACTGGCGTGAAAGCCAAAGCGGCTGATTACAAACCCACGCTGTCGACGGTGTCGTTGGATATCGAATGTTCTGAAAAAGGTATTTTGTATTCTGTTGGTTTACACAGTGAGCGTGATAGCCGCGTGATCATGGTGGGCGAACCGACCGCAGAGCAAGCAACGATACCGTGGATCCAATGGGTGGAATCTGAAAAAGCCCTGTTACTGGCGTTAGAAAGTTGGTTTTTACAGTTTGATCCCGACATTGTGATTGGTTGGAATGTGATTGATTTTGACTTTCGCCTGTTGCTTAAACGGGCTGAGTGGAATGCAATTACCTTACGGATAGGGCGAGGGAAGCAGCCACCGCATTGGCGTCAGTCGTCACAAAACCCGAATCAGGGGTTTATTAGCGTGCCAGGCCGGGTCGTCATGGACGGGATTGATACCTTGAAAACTGCGACATATAACTTCCGTTCATGGTCGTTAGAGTCTGTGGCACAGTCACTCTTGGGAGAAGGGAAGGCGATCCATAATGTCCACGATCGCATGGCGGAAATTAACCAGATGTTCCGCGAAGATAAAGTGGCCTTAGCGACCTATAACTTGCAAGACTGTAAGCTGGTCACGCGGATCTTCGATCACACGCATATGCTCGATTTTGCCATTGAACGTTGTTGTTTGACGGGGGTGGAGCTGGACCGTATCGGTGGTTCTGTTGCGGCGTTTACGAACTTGTATTTACCCCAGTTGCACCGCGCCGGTTATGTGGCCCCAAGCCTTGAGAGTGACAACTGGATTGCCAGCCCTGGCGGTTACGTGATGGATTCTAAGCCGGGGTTGTATCAGTCGGTATTGGTGCTGGATTTTAAATCCCTGTATCCGTCTATTATTCGTACCTTCCGCATTGATCCGCTGGGGTTGGTTGAAGGTTTGTTGTTAGAAGAAGGCAAAGGGGATGATCAGGCCATTGCCGGTTTCCGTGGCGGACAGTTTCATCGTCAGAAACACTTTCTGCCGCAAATGATTGAAGATTTATGGGCGGCGCGTGATCAAGCCAAGCGTGATGGCGAGAAAGCGTTTTCACAGGCGATCAAGATCATTATGAACTCGTTTTACGGCGTATTGGGATCCTCGGGGTGTCGATTCTTTGATCACCGCTTAGCGTCATCCATTACCATGCGTGGCCATGAGATCATGAAAACCACCCGTGAGCTGATTGAGCAGCAGGGCTATGACGTCATTTACGGTGACACCGATTCAACCTTTGTGTCCCTGAACAGCGCATATCGCACGGAGGATGCCGATGCCATTGGCCTGCAATTGGTCACACACATTAACCAATGGTGGATGGCACACTTGCGTGAGACGTACAGTGTGGAATCGGCGCTGGAGCTGGAATATGAGACGCATTACTGCAAATTCTTGATGCCGACGATTCGCGGGCAAGAAACCGGTAGCAAAAAACGCTATGCGGGCTTGATTCGACAAGGGGATGAAGAAAAAATTGTCTACAAAGGGTTAGAAACGGTGCGTACGGACTGGACGCCATTGGCGCAAACCTTCCAGCAGGCGTTATATCATCGCGTGTTCCATGACGTAGACGTGGACGAATATGTGCAAGAGTACGCCCGAGCGACACGGGCCGGTGAGTATGATGCTGAGTTAGTCTATCGCAAGCGGTTACGCCGTCACTTATCGGAATACCAGAAAAATGTGCCCCCGCATGTGCGTGCGGCGCGACTGGCTGATGAACACAATGTACGTATGGGTCGCCCGATGCAATACCAGAATGGGGGATGGATTGAATACGTGATCACCGTGAATGGTCCAGAACCGATTGAAGCCCAACACAGCCCGATTGATTATGACCACTATGTGGATAAGCAGCTTCGTCCTGTGGCTGATGGCATATTGCCGTTTATTGGACGCTCCTTTGATGCCATGACGGCACCGCAACTGGGCCTGTTTTAGTTGGCCTATTTTAGCGCATGACTATGCCAATATAGCCGTCATAGAAACATAACGATAATGTAAAATAAGGCAAAGAATACATGATGTTGAACACCCAGTATGCAGATGCGATCCAACAGCGGATCGATCAAAAAACCAAACCTGTCGGTGCGCTTGGTCAACTAGAGTTTGTCGCTTTTCAGTTGGCGATGATCCAAAGTCAGGGGAAGGCGGCAGCAGTTGATACCATTACTCTGACGCAGCCCTCGTTGCTGATTTTTGCTGGTGATCATGGTATTGCCGATGCTGGCGTGAGCATCGCACCGAGTGCTGTCACGCAGCAGATGGTGCTGAACTTTTTGGCCGGTGGTGCGGCGGTGAACAGTTTCTGTCGTGTCAGTAACGTGGCATTGAATGTGGTCGATTGCGGTATTTTGTATCCGGTAGAGACGGACTCCCCACTATTGCTGTCTCAGCGGTTGGGTGATCGCACCGCGAATTTTGCGGAACAAGCGGCGATGAATGCAGACCAAGTGGCGCAAGGCATTGCATACGGTAAAAGCGTGGTGCAGCGTGTGATTGACGGCGGCAGCAATCTGGTAATGTTTGGGGAAATGGGCATTGGAAATACCAGCAGTGCAGCGGCACTGTTGGCCGCAGTGTCTGGTCAACCGGTGGCAGAATGCGTGGGATTAGGGACGGGGATTTCTCCAGAACAATTGGTTCTGAAACAAGCGTTGGTAGCACAAGGTGTAGCGCGTTGTGACAGTCAGGATCCTTATGCTGCGTTAGCCGAAGTGGGTGGGTTTGAGATTGTGCAGATGGTCGGTGCTTTCTTGGGGGCGGCGGATAAACAAACCCCTGTGCTGGTGGACGGCTTTATCGTGACGGTAGCAGCGTTACTTGCTACGCGTATTCAACCAGAAGCCCGTGATTACATGATTTTTGCACATCAGTCGCATGAGTCAGGCCACCGTTTGGCGTTGTCATTACTCGATGCTACACCGTTGTTGGATTTGTCACTGCGTTTGGGTGAGGGCACGGGCGCAGTATTGGCGGTGCCATTAGTGTACGCATCTGCCGAGTTTTATAACACTATGGCCAGTTTCGCCGAAGCGGGTGTGACGGTGTGATCTTGCCATGACCGCATGATCTTCGCGTAAAGAAAAACCCGCATTATGCGGGTTTTTTGGATCGTGAGGATCAGCGCAGATCTATACGTGTGCTTCAATTCATACGGTTAATCACGGCAGATCAATTGAAAAATTGCACATCCGTAACGGTTGCTTTGGCGGCATGCACGGGCTCAAACTTGATGGCACCACGGTTAGGGGTACAGATCTGGTACTCATCCCCACAATCAAAAATGGCAAGGACGGTCTCTTCAACGCGGAAAACATCAGGCAGGGGTTGGCCAATCTCACATGTGCACGTTTGCCCTTCATGTTCCCATGACAGTTTATAAACACGCTGCGCTTGTTCAGGTGCAGCAATGTGCGTCGCGATAGAGCTGAAAATGGCTTCTGCTTGCTGTGGGCTTGTTGCCGATGGTACAAAAAAATCCATGGTTCCCTCCAAGTGAGATAGCAGACAATAGTGACTGCATTCAAAAAATAGCGTTATTTATCCTGATAACTCTCTCAGACTAGCAAAAAAATTGTTTAATTGGCAAGTTCGTTAATGTCATCTTTATTAACATTGATGAATTACATTAACAATTCTGCTGCGATATCACGTCATTGAAAGCGTGGATGAAAATGCCGCTATACTTGTTTTATCAGGTATTTAAGGCTTTATCAGACCGTTAAACGCAGAACGAGGAAGGGGAATAACACGGTGGAGCAATTAGATTTTTTTCCGATCCCCAGCCCGTGTATTGGCGTGTGCCAAGCCAATGATCGCGGATATTGCAAAGGGTGCTATCGTAGCCGTGAAGAGCGTTTTCATTGGCAACATCTGACGAATGAACAAAAACGCAATGTGGTGCGCCTTTGTCGCCAACGCTATTTACGGGTGCAGCGTGCAAGACGGGCTGCACAGCAAGGTGAAGAAGGGGGGAGGGGTGAAAATACGGATCCGCAACAGCCTTTGTTTTAACTGTCAGGGTGTTTTCTACAAGTATAAAATCTGCAGGCATAAAAAAAGGTTCATCGCGGATAAGCGGGAACTCAAAACAAAAACGGTAGTAAGTGATAGAGTTTTATCGCCAAACAAAACCAACACAAACTACCGTTTTCATGCCGAATCATACTTTCCTATCTTCATTCTGGGAAGGCTTTCAGATAGTAAAGTCTCATCAGACTGCATCACTTATTACGCTCACGCTTGAACCTCACTCTATCGCAAAGTGCCCTTGCGGACTTAATGCTCAATCCGTGCATGAGTACCAATGGCGTAACGTGAAGGAAGCAACGCTGCTTGGAACGCCAGTTGAACTCTTTGTTCAAACTCGGCGGATTAAATGCAGTCACTGCGGTATTAGAACGGAGCGATTATCTTGGCTGGAGCCTTATGCTCGTATCACCAATCGCATGCGAAGTTATATCGAACAACTGCTGCCTCTTTTGCCGATCAAGCATATCGCCGAGATGACAGGAGTGCATTGGCACACCATCAAAGAGATAGATAAGCGCCGGCTTCAACAAGTGGTACCTCAAGTTAAATGGGGTGAATTGAGGCAACTCGTCATGGATGAGTTCGCCATTTTTAAGGGGCACCGCTACGCCACTGTCATTGCAGATGCGAAAAGTCATCAGGTTATCTGGATTGGTCTAGGTCGCAGCCGCAAAGATATACGACCATTCTTCGAGTTGTTAGGCGAACATGGCAAGAATATCGAAGCGGTAGCCATGGATATGAATACGGCTTTTGATCTTGAGGTTCAAGCGCATTGCCCAAATGCACGTATTGTTTATGACTTGTTCCACGTTGTAGCAAAGTTCGGTCGAGAAGTGATGGATAGAGTCAGAGTCGACCAAGCCAATAAGCTAAAACATGATAAGAAAGCGAGGCAATGGGTAAAGCGGTCACGCTGGGTATTATTGAAAAATAGAGATAATTTAAATACACAGCAGAACAGCTATCTCAATGAAATATTGGAGATAAATAAGGACTTGATGACGACCTATGTATTGGGCGCACAGTTGAAGGAACTCTGGCGTTGTGAGTCAGAGCATCAGGCAAAGAGCTTATGGAAGGTGTGGTGGGCTCAAGTCAATGAAAGTGGAATTAAACCCCTACAAGAGTTTGCCCGAAAGCTCAGTCCTTACCTTCATGGGATTACCGCTTCAGCACGCTATCCGTTGAACACCTGTACGCTTGAAGGGATCAATAACAAGATAAAATTAATAAAACGGATGGGCTATGGTTACCGAGATACCGATTACTTCTTCTTAAAGATCAAAGCGGCTTTCCCCGGAAAGCCGCGATGAACCAAAAAAAAGCGCCATAAAGGCGCTTTTTTGAAGAGTATGAACCCGCAATTAGATGCGTTTGAAGTCCATGTGCTCAACTTTTGGCTTGAACGCGTGACGCTGGATATCTTGAGGCTTAACCTGGATTTCCTGGCCATCAACAACTAGAGTGATTGCTTCGTAGAACGCAGCTTTATCCATCTGGTTGATAACTTCGTCGTGGTTTAGCTCGATAGCGATCGGAGCAGCTTCGCCGCCGTAGATGATTGCTGGGAACTTGTTTGCGTGACGTAGGCGGCGGCTCGCACCTTTACCTAGGTCAGTACGTAGTACTGCTTCAAATTTCATCTTAAATACTCTTTAAGTTAGTAATAAGATCCATGATCCACCAAGTAATGCGACCTTACTCAATGTCATAAATCGAGCGCGGATATTACCAATGTTGTCCGTCAGCAGCAAGCATAAAACCCATCAAATTTAGTCAATGACGTAAATTATCACCGTATCGTTAGAAATACTCACACTGCACGCTATTTTATGGTTGTTTTCCAACCACTTTCATTGCGATGGCCTCGTTGGGGGGCCTCGAAAAGAGCATAAAATGGTAAGTGAGTGGGGGGTGAATCTGACAAGGAAGTGCGGTGAACCTCCCACTTTTTAATGAAGGAAACATGAAAATAGTGTACGCGATCATAAAATCAACGTAATTTCATCATGTTGATAACTAATTTTGATGAGTGAATCATGGATACGAAGACGAATAATGCGTCTTTTGTGACGCTGAAAGAGAAAGTGAGGAGCAGCATTGCTGTTTCGTCAAACGCGTTTGATAGCCAAGAAGCCAGTGCAACAGATATCACCCTCAATACGATTCGCGATCTTGCCAGTGAATATGACAAGAAAAGCATTGTGCGAGAATTGACTCGCTACCATGCCGAATTAGACAGTCTACTGAATTACGAGGCGGGCAATATGGCTGCCGCTGAAATGATGATGGCGGATAAAGCCCGTCGCCAACACTGCCAAGCGGCGTTGAAGTACCTTGAAAACAAAACGTTTGGGACGAGAGGCTAAGCTTTATCGAATAAGCTTTATCGAATAAGCTTCATCGCATAAGCTTTACCAAATAAGTGTTACCGAACAGACAGGCGCTGACCGATGACTGATGTTATATGCCCGCTCCCCACCTTAAAAAGAGAGGGGAGCTGGCATCGAATTGCGGCACTTTGGGTGTTGCTTATGCTTAGCGCATTTGCGCGTTAAGCATCTTGCTTTTGGTATTGGTCGAGATCAAACAACTTGTCTCGGATTGCCCAGAATCGGCCGCTCTTGCGCGCGATAATGATTTCCGGCGGGCGCAGGCGGTGCTCGTTGTTGGCCACTTTGCTTGGCGCGGTGTCCGTAAACGGGCGATGGCGATCCACCAAGTGGGGATTAATGAATTTCTTCAAAAACTCGGTTTTTTGTGTTTTGGTCGAGAGTGGCCACACTTCGCTGATCTCAGCCTCTTCATCGCTAATATAAATCACCTTCAATTGAGGCTTGCCAAACTTGTTCTTGCCCGGCTCTAAGCGAAAGTCGGTGCATGTCATGATCATCGCGTCTTTCAGCTTCAATGCATCACGCAGCTTTTTATCCGGATCCACCATTACTGCATCACACTGATGGCAGCGACGGGCAGCGATGTCGTTGTCTGCGCCGCATTCTTCACAGTATTTCGCGCGAAAACGGTAGCCGCACTCTTCGCGCTCGCCAGTGTCGTCGTCTTCAAAGTAGCCCTGACAGCGGCGGCCGTAATGCTCAATCAAAAAGCCGGCAGGATCCAACTTGCCCCAGAAGCTGTTATTAAAGCCACAGGCCGGACAGGGCACCATGATCACTTCACTGTCGCTGTTCGGTTTGGGATCGCCCACTTCCGGTTGGTACAGGTCGTAACAGTTACCGGCATATTCCAGTACCAAGCAATCTTTCTTGCCTTCAAACAAGCGCAAACCACGACCAACAATTTGCTGGTACAGGCTGATGGATTCGGTAGGGCGCAAAATCGCAATTAAATCCACATGCGGAGCGTCAAAGCCTGTGGTCAGTACCGACACATTGACTAGGTATTTGATCTCTTGGCGCTTGAAGGCATTGATGATGCGATCTCGCTCATCCAATGGGGTATCACCGACGACCAGTTCGGCGTTTTCATGGGCAAGGTAGCCCATGATTTCTTTGGCGTGGTTCACGGTGGACGCAAAAATCATTACGCCGCGGCGATCTTTCGCGTAGTCGACAACTTGATCGATGATCATCGGTGTGGCACGTTGCGACTGTTCAATCACACTGTCGAGATCAGCTTCTTTATAGCGGCCGTTGACTGACGGTTTAAGGCTGGAGAAATCATAGCCGAGCACCGCCATGTCCATCACTTTCGGTTCGGTAAGGAAGTTTTCATCCAGCAAGTAGCGGATCGGCAGTTCAAAAATACAATCTTGGAAGAAGCGGTCTTGCTCAGTACGGACTTGACCGCGCGTGTGGTATTTGTAGATCCAGCCCATCCCCAAACGGTATGGCGTGGCGGTTAAGCCCAAAATTTTGATGCCGGGATTAATGGCTTGCACATGGCTGATCACACGGCGGTACGCGCTATTTTCGTCATCGGGCACGCGGTGGCACTCGTCGATCACTAGCAGGGAAAACTCATTGGCGAAGAGATCCAAGCTGTTGGCCATCGATTGCACCGACGCAAACACCACTTGCTTGTCGGTTTCCTTACGGCCTAATCCGGCAGAGAAAATCGATGCTTTTAAGCCATAGCTTTCGTATTTGCTGTGGTTTTGTTCCACTAATTCTTTCACATGCGTCAGTACCAAGACTCGCCCGCGGGCAATGCGCGCTAATTCGGCCACGACCAAGCTCTTCCCAGCACCGGTAGGCAGGGCAAGAACGGCAGGTGTGCTGTGTTTTCTGAAATAGTGGATGGTGGCATTCACGCTATCTTGTTGATAGGGGCGGAGAGTATACATAGCTTGGGTCAGACGCTGTTCAATGGGAGATCTGTGGCTAGTGTACTGGTTGGCACTCGGATATGCGAGGAGATGAAAAAGAATCGCACCACATTCAACGAACGGATATAGAGCTTGTATACCGAGGTTGTATGCAGTGCGAGGACTGTTCTGAGAATCAAGGGCCGCGCGTTGTGAATTCAGTTGCGCGTTATATGGGCGTGCTCACGAGGCAATGGTTAGCGGCACTTCTTCAGGATGAAGCACTTTTGTCATCATGCAGAATTGACGGCGTGGGACAAAGTCATGCTTTTCATAGAACTTTCTCGCGCCACGGTTACCAATATTCACTTCAAGCGACAAGGCGTTAACGCCAGCCGCTGTGAGGTGTCGTTCAATGTTTGGCAGTAGATCGGTACCGATACCTTGCTGTCGCCAATCAGACTTCAGATAGAACTGATCGATAAGGCCAATACGGCCACCGTGTTCAAGGCTGAAGCTGTAGCTGATAATGATATGTCCAGCGATGCTTTTCTCGCCACCGTCTTCGATTTCAATCAGCCAGGCTTGGCCGAGCTCTGGGTTGCTGAGTAATTGATGGATCGCCTGTTGTGTCTGCTCTTTTTTTTGCGGAAGCACTTCATACTCAAACAGTTCTTCAACCAGTTTGAGCAACATATCCATGGAGGAGAGACTTGGCGCAACAAGTGAGATATTCATAATGAGACCTTTGCAGTTAGGCATCCTCACCGAAAGGTAAGGAGATTGTCTTTTTATACGAAATCAACATGCGTTCCGTCCATTGTTTGAGGTGGTAATCTTCAAAAAATGTTCGAGAGTTTGAGGTTAGTTAAATTCTGAAAAAATGCACGGAACTTTCGGGTCAATCGCATGGCGGGCACATTGCATCAATGCACATACCTCGCCGGACTTATTTACGTGCTTCAATTTTAGTTCAAAACCGACAATGGTAATGTGAAGTCGCCAGATAAGTTGTATCATAGGCGTTTTAGTACCCTCTGGAGCCAGTAATGAGGCTTGATAAATTCCTGTGTACCACACTCGGCATCACCCGCAGAGAAGCGGCGAAAGTGTTGAAAGAAAAACGTATTGAAGTGAACGGCGAAATCACAAAAAGCATTGCGCTGAAAGTGACCGATGACTGCGACGTTGAATTTGACGGCCGTCCTCTACGTTTTGAAGGCCCGCGTTATTTCATGCTGAATAAGCCGCAAGGTTTCGTGTGTTCACATGTGGATGATCATAATCCGACCGTGTTTGTTCTACTGGATATTGTGAGCCCTGAAAAGCTGCACGTTGCCGGTCGTTTGGATGGCGATACAACAGGCTTAGTATTGTTAACGGATGATGGTCAATGGTCACACCGTATTACCTCGCCTCGCCATCATTGTGAGAAGGTGTACTTTGTTGAGTTGGCTGACCCGCTTCCGGAAGAAACCATTCAGCTATTTGCTGAAGGGGTGCAGTTGCGTGGGGAAGATGAACTAACACGTCCTGCGAAGCTGGAAATTGTGAGTGAACGCGAAGCCGTGATCACCATTTCAGAAGGCAAGTACCACCAAGTGAAGCGTATGTTTGCGTCTGTTGGCAACCGTGTCGTGGGTCTGCACCGTGCACAAATTGGCCCTGTTGCGTTAGATGAAGCGTTAGAGCCGGGTGAATACCGTCAGCTAACAGCAGAAGAAATCGCTGCATTCATGCCATAACCAGTCAGTATGCATCGTGGCTTTACGCCATGATGAAATCAGAAGGAGGGGAAACCCTCCTTTTTTTATCGCTAAACACTGTTAGACCGAGACTATTTCTTGCTAAGAAAGAGTTTATTCAGCTGATTCATCGTACAATGCCCGCCATTTTGATCATTTTCTTTCCCACAGAGTCCCTATGACGACAAAAGACGGCCCATCGTTGAGTTTGCCATTTATTTTGATTTTAGGTGCGATTGGCGCCTTAACACCGCTTGCGATTGACATGTACCTTCCCGCGATGCCGACCATTGCGCGTGATCTCGCGGTGTCGCCCAGCTTGGTACAAACAACGCTAACCGCGTATACCGCCGGCTTTGCCATTGGTCAGTTATTGCATGGTCCGCTCGCGGACAGCTATGGCCGTAAACCGATCTTGTTGATCGGTATTTTTGCCTTTGCGATTGCGGCGATGTTCAGTGCGATGTCGCAAGGCATTGTGGAGCTCACGTGGGTACGTGCCGCACAGGGCTTTGCCGGTGCCGCGGCGGCTGTGATCATTCAGGCGTTAGTGCGAGACATGTTCGAGCGTGAAGAGTTTGCGCGGATGATGTCGTTTATCACCCTTGTCATGACCGTCGCGCCGCTGATTGCGCCCATGTTGGGCGGCTATTTAGCGGTCTGGTTTGGTTGGCGATCCATTTTCTGGGTGTTGGCGGGCTTTGCGTTGCTCATCATTGTGGCGGTGGGCGTCAAAATCCCTGAAACCTTGCCTGTTGAAAAACGGTTACCGTTCCATTTAGGCTCGACACTGCGTAACTACGCAAAAATGCTGACCACCAAACAAGCGGTGGGTTTGATCTTTTGTAGTGGTTTCTCGTTTGCTGGCATGTTCACCTTCTTAACCGTGGGCGCCTTTGTTTATATTGATCTTTACCACGTCAGTACGCAGTATTTCGGTCTACTCTTTGGCTTGAATGTGGTGTGCTTGATCGTGATGACCAGCATTAACGGTCGTCTGGTGAAAAAGAAAGGCTCACACTGGATGCTAAGATTTGGCCTGAGTGTGCAGTTAATCGCCGGTCTGGGCTTGGTTTGCGGCCAACTGCTTAACCTAGGCTTGTGGGGGGTAGTTATCCCTGTCATGCTATTTGTTGGTACGATTTCGATTATCGGTAGTAATACCATGGCATGCTTGTTGGGCAAGTATCCCCACATGGCAGGTACAGCGTCGTCACTTGCCGGCACCATGCGTTTTGGTACGGGTACCGTGATTGGTGGTTTGGTGGCGATGATGCCGGATGCCACCGTGTGGCCGATGGCCCTGTCTATGGCTGCCTGTGCAATATTGTCGGCGGGATTTTACTGGTCGTTATCGCGTAATGCTTAAGGAAACACATGGCTACGTTTTATCAAGAAATTTATAAAGTGGTTTCGAATGGTCTTCAAGACCTTGCGGAGTCACAAGCAATGGGCAAAACGCCTAAAAACCCAATCAGCGAAACGCACTTTTTCAGTGCTTGGGTTACCAAGGCCATTAAACAGCAGTGTTATGACACCTGCGTAGTCGATACGTTGGTGAGCTGGCAGAAACAATCACGCAGCATGGGTAAACACGCGCAACTGAAGCAGCAGTTTATCGATATTGAGCGTGTTTACGCGGGTATTCCTCGCGATGGTGAGCAAGCTAACGCCGTGACCTTGTCACAATTTACGGCTTTGTATGCCGTCCTTGAGCAAGCTGAGTGGATCGTTGCTACCGAGTATGAAGTGAACCGTAAGGTGACGCACCATACTGACGGTCAAGGTTCGCTGGTGGTGTGTGCCGCGAAAGCCAAATTGGCCTTTGCCGAAGACGGCGAACTCGTGAAACCATTGTCCCTGTTTGTTCGTGGTGACGTGAAGCAACTACTGGCAGAGGCGTACAAGCAGGGCATGTTGCTGTACAAAGTGACTGACTATAAATCTATCGTGAAGTATCACGGTGAGTATGTGGTTTATCCGAATAACGCCGGTAAGCACTTGCCAGAAACCCCAGCCGAATAAGGGCAGGGGATAGATGGATCCCAATGAAAAAGCGGGCTGATGCCCGCTTTTTTTGTGTCTTCACAGATCAGCTGTGTCTGTCAAAGTAGGCGCGATGGTAATATATTGCCTGAAATCTCATATATAAAAAAGTGATCAATGTCACGCCTAAGTGCACATTAACGCCTTACTATGTGCGCTTTTGCAGTACATGTGGTTTCAAAAATGAAAAAGCTCCTTCTTGTATCCCTTCTTTTCAGCAACTGTGCCTTCGCTGGCGATCACTTTTATGGCGGTGCTGATCTCGCGCTCGGCAATAAAACCGAGTTAAAAGAGGCGGGCTCCATTGATGAGACAAATGATTTAGGTGTTAACGTTTACGGCGGTTACAGCTTCACAATGACGCCAAACGTTGATTTGGGCTTGGAGTTGGAATACCAAAACTTCGGCCAAGCAGAATTTGTGAAAGGCGTGAGCGTAGATGGTGATGCATACTATGTTAACTTCCGTCCAAAATTCACCGCCCCGAACAACAACCTTTACAGTGCTTTCATTTTTGGTGCCGGCACAATGAACGGCGAAGCCAAAGTACTTGGTCAATCAGGTTCGGATTCTAAATTCACCTACCAGGCGGGTGTAGAGGTGGGTTACATGTTCAACAACGTTGATGTCGGCATTGGCTACCGTTACCGCACCGCTGATTTTGATGACGTAAAAGTGTCTATTCAAGGCGTCACTGTGGGTGTGCGTTACAACTTCTGATCGTCCTTATGATCGGTTGAATCAAATGAAAAGCGGGCTGAGAGGCCCGTTTTTCATCAGTTAAGTGAGGGCATAAAACATAATCAATATATGAAATTAACAAAATCAATGATTATTCTTCGATGATTACATTGGCTAAACCATTTGTTTTAAATTCAATATTAATTATTTGATTGCCTAGTGAAAACTCTCCACCAACAAATAAAATTCCACATGTGGCAATAATAATTATCAGATAGATTGAATGAACTTTCATTTGTAGCCCTCGAAATATTGAAGAAACATGACGAGTATACTACGTGAACATGTGCTCAAACAGCCTTTTATTTCATAACATTATGATTTTTAAGTAAAAAGTTACAATTAAGGTAACGAGAAAAGTAATCAGAGTTATGTTTAAGTCATTGATTAGATAGTGGTGTTGCTGTTATTAATGTATGTTTTTATGATGCATATCCTTGCTAGATAATGTTTTTTCGAACAAATTCAAACGTTTTTTAATGGCAGAAACGATAAAAACAAGGCCCTCATCCCGCTTTCGCTTTTACTCGCGACGCGCTGACTCGAACCTTGTTCCTGCTTTTCCTCACCCCTTTAAGCCCTATTAAACCGTCTCTGTTTTCCCCTCTTGTGCTTTGGCTTTACAGCGTTTGACCAACGCATGGGTCATACCTCGGAAAATAAACAGGTGGGCAGGCATCATGGCAAACCAGTAGAGCAGGCCAGAAAATCCCGCCGGGTGCCACCATGCACGAATATCGACTTCACGGTGATCGCCTTTGTCTTCAATGGTGAATTCCAATCGGCCTAACCCCGGGGCTTTCATGCCAAACAGCAGGGAAAGGAAACGGTTAGGTTCAAGGTTGATGACCTTCCATGAATCCACTTTATCACCCAGTTGTAAGGTATCAGGATCGCGGCGATAACGGTGCAGGGCATCCCCGCCAATGGCGGCATCCATCCATTCACGGATACGCCAAAGGAAATTGGCATAGAAGTAACCTTCCTTGCCACCGACCAATTGCACTTGGCGCCATAATTGCTCACACGTGGCATCGGTTTTCAGGGTGTAACCGGCCTGTTTGGGGTAGTAACCATAGCCACTTTGCCAGCGCGCGAGGGCATCGGGATCAAAGCCCCAAATTTCGTTTCTAACGACTTCCGATTCATGGCTTAAAGAATGTTGGATCGCCTCATCGTATGAGAGCAGCTTTTGCGGGATTAATGTTTGCAAATCATGGCCATCAGCAGGGAGATCAAACCGTAGCCCGCCGATCAGGGCGCTGGCTATATTGGTCGGCACCGATGTAATAAATCGTAGCCAAATCGCCGCAAAGGACGGTGTCAGGAAGGACAGCGGTACAATGCGTACTTTCTTTCCGGCGAGTTTGCCTAGTTTACGCAGTTGGTCTTGGTAAGACAGGTTCTCGGGGCCGGCCATATCCATGATGCGGTGGGTGTGCGGCGGCAGCGTGAGTAATTGCAGTAAATAGTGAATGACATTACGCAGTGCAATGGGGGAATTACGTGATGTCACCCATTTCGGTGTCAGCAGAACAGGCAGGTGATAGACAAAATCACGCATGACTTCAAAGGCGGCCGAGCCGGGGCCAACGATGATGCCCGCGCGCAACTCGGTCGTGGGAATACCGCTTTCACGCAGAATATCCCCCGTGGCTTTACGGGCCGACAAATGTTTGGAATGCCCGTCAGCAGGCTGCAAGGCGCCCAGATAAATAACGTGTTTCACCGTGTTGTTTTTTATGGCATTACTTTTCAGTGCATCGGAAAAACGACGCGCGGCATCGAGTTCAATGTCAATGAAGTCATGACCATGGTTCATGCCGTGAACGAGAAAAAAGACGCTGTCGATATCCGTGAGCAAATCATCGAGGTTATCCGGTGCATTCAGGTCAAGGTGGTGGAGGGTGACGTTGCCGGTTGCTTCCCAACCGCGCTTTTCGAGCACGTTCAGGTTACGCCCTGTGGCTTTAACCGTGTAACCCGCATTGGCCAGTTCCGGTACCAAATGCGACCCCACATACCCTGACGCGCCAACCACTAAGACCGTTTTTACCATTGTTCACTCCCTGTTATTATCGCGTATGCCGTTTCCCATGCACCGCGTTGCCATTCATGGCGCTATCACAACATACTGTTATATAACACTGTAGCGGATATTTTTGCAGGGGGAGTGTCACAACGTGAAACCACAGAATAAACTTGCAGGGTAGACGTTACGTAGTAACGGAGAGAGACGGTAAAGTAATAGGAATGCAGAACGTGTCTTTTGGGTATATTAACAAGCAAGATCTGGCAGAATAAACAAGCAAAAAATAGCCACAATCTGTAACTAAACGTATTGATTTTCTTACGGTTGTGAGTGTGATGTAAGGGATTGTAATGGTTTTGTAGTGACTTGGCTGTTTTTCTGCGTAAGGGTTTTAAAGTGCTTTATAGAGATACCGCTTTCCTGTAAATTCCACAGCACTCAACTTTCCTACTGCCGGGGACAATAATGTTACGACTGGTCGACCTTTGCAAAGGCTATATGGATGGTGACGAATACCATTCGGTGTTGCAAGGTGCAGAATTAGACCTCAAACAGGGTGAACAACTTGCGTTAATGGGGGAGAGTGGCTCGGGAAAGAGTACACTACTGAATTTAATTGCCGGGTTGGATGTCGCCGATTCAGGGGAAGTGTGGTTGGGTGATAAGCCTATTCATGCCATCTCTGAGCGCGAACGTACTGCCTTTCGTCGTAATAACATTGGCCTTGTTTTCCAGCAATTCAACTTACTGCCTACGCTGACCACGGCGGATAACATCCGTTTTTGCCGTCAGTTAAAAGGGCTACCTGAAAAACCCGCGTTGTGGCGACAAATTATTGCCGCGTTGGATCTAATGCCATTGCTCAGTCGCTATCCGGAAGAGATGTCCGGTGGACAGCAACAACGTGCAGCGATTGCCCGTGCTTTGTACATGGAACCCCAAATTTTACTTGCTGATGAACCGACCGGTAGCTTAGATGAGCGCAATGCCGCCGCGGTGATCCGTTTGTTGGTTAGCCTGACCAAACAGCTTGATTGTACCTTGCTGCTGGTGACGCACAGCCATCAAGTAGCGGAACACATGAGCGGTTGTATTCGTCTGCAAGGAGGACAGCTACATGTTAAACCCCGTAGCTAAGGCGCTTTGGGGGCATTATAAGCGTCACCCACTGCAAATTGTGCTGGTCTGGTTTGGTTTGACTTTAGGTATTGCCCTGTTGGTGGGCGTGCTTGGTGTAAACCAACAAGCCCGTGAAAGTTACCGTGATGGCGAACAACTTTTCTCCAATCCTTTTCCGTATCGCATTCGTCACGTCCAGCCATCCTTAAAAGTGCCGCAAGGCTTTTATATTCAACTTCGTCGTGTCGGATTTGATCAATGCGTCCCGCTTGATCAGCTGCGCGTGCAAACCAATGATGGCCGCGATGTAGATATTGTCGGGGTTGACCCGATCGCGCTGTATTCCATGTTTAAGCAACAGCCAACGGTGAGTGGGGGCACCCAAGCGCAAATGCTGTCGCTGATGCAGCCGCCGTATCCGTTATTGGTGGGTGAGCAGTTAGCGAATTACATGAATTTGGTGGACGGGCAATACCTCACACTGGAAACCGGCAAGCAAATCGGCCCGCTGAAAGTGGTGTCTGAAGAGCGGATCAGTGGCCCTCGCATGGTCGCCGATCTCGCATTACTGCGTTCATTGCAACCGGGATCAGGGTTAACCGCGATTCTATGTAGCGATCTCTCGACAGATGATCAACGTCGACTGATGGCGCAATTGCCGATGGCACTGAAATTGGAACAGCAAGAAGTGGCGGGTTTAGAGCCGCTGACCAATGCGTTCCATTTAAACTTGTTTGCCATGGGCATGCTGGCGTTTGTCGTGGGGTTATTCATTTTTTATCAGGCGATGTCGTTGTCGTTCAGTCAGCGCCAACCCTTGGTCGGCTTAATGCGCCAAGCGGGGGTCTCTTCTTTCCAGTTAGCCAGTGTGCTGATGATGGAGCTGATGGGATGGATCGTACTGGGCTTGATCGGCGGAAATATGCTTGGCTTGCTGTTGGCCGAACGCTTATTGCCATCCGTGGCTGAAACGCTGAATGACTTGTATGGAGCGAATATTAGCTTAGCGGTGGAATGGCACTGGGAGTGGGGCGTTGCGTCCTTGCTGGTGGCCATTATCGGTAGTTTGTTGGCGTGTGGTTGGCCATTGCTGCGTTTGATCAAAACCCCGCCAGCACGTTTAGCCACCCATATGTCGTTAGTGCGATTTAGCGGCCGTGAATTTGCGCTGCAAGCCTTGTTCTCTTGCCTCTTCTTGGGCGTGGCATTGGCGGTGTATCAATTGCCTCATGGGCAGGAAGAAGGCTTCGTCTTGATCGCCTGTATTCTGATTGCCTCGGCCTTGGTGATGCCGTTTGTGTTACTGCAATTTTTCCGCTTGCTGGGCAACGTGGTGAAATCGGCGCGTTTGCGCTGGTTCTTCTCGGATGCCGCCGCAAGCCTGAGTTACCGTGGCGTGGCCGCGATGGCTTTCATGTTGGCATTGGCCTCTAATATCGGCATGGAAACCATGGTGGGCAGTTTCCGAAACACCACCGAAACTTGGTTGGATCAGCGTCTGGCTGCGGATATTTATGTGCGTCCGTCCATTAACATGGCACCGCGGATGTCGAACTGGCTGGAAAAGCAGGACGAGGTTGAGCAGGTATGGTGGCAATGGAGCAAAACATTGGCGACCCAAGTCGGCAAATTGCAGGTCGTGAGTATCGGCGGGACAGGCGATGAAAAACAAGCAATGGCGATCAAAGTGTCGGTGCCGGAATACTGGCAGAAACTGCACCATGGTCGTTCGATTTTGGTGAGTGAATCATTAGCCCTTAAACAAGGGTGGAAGCCGGGACAAGTGGTGGACTTACCGCCACCGATGAATAAGAAGTGGCACATTGCCGGAGTGTATTACGACTACGGCAACCCGCATGGGCAGATCATCTTATCGCAGAAGCGTTGGCAGGCTATTTGGCCGCATAAAGGGCAAGTGGCACTGGCTATCCATCTCGCGGATGGGGTGAATACCATGGGCATGATGCAAAAATTGGGTGAGGCATTCCGTTTACCTCCAGAGCGGGTACGGAACAATACCGAGTTAATGCAGCAAGCCATGAAGGTGTTTGATCGTACCTTTATCGTTACCGCGACCCTGGGTAAGTTAACCTTGTTTGTGGCGGTGTGCGGGCTGTTCTTTGCCACGTTAGCCGGTGAAATGTCACGCCAGCGCCAGTTTGCGCTGTTGCGTTGTATGGGCATGACAGGCCGTGAGTTAGCGTTGCTGGGCGGTGGACAGTTGCTGTTAATTGGTTTGATGACCGCGTTAATGGCGTTGCCACTGGGATTAGTTTTGGCCCAGTTGTTGATTGATGTGGTATTGAAATATTCCTTTGGTTGGACCATGCCGGTTGAATATTTCCCGGTAGATTACTTTGTGTCGTTGGGCTCTGCGTTGGCGGTGTTACTGGCGGCGGGCGCTTGGCCGGTATGGCGCTTAGTCAAGCGTTCGGCGATTTTGTCATTGCGAGAGGCGTTCTAATGCGAACTTTACGTCATAAAGGACTGGCCTGTTTATACGGTGCGGTATTTGCGTTACTGGCGGGGTGTGATCAGCCCGCGCCGACAGTGGGCCGTTCTGTATCAGTGATGATGGATGAAGAAACTGACACGTTCACGCCGGTTGAACCGAGGCGCACGTTTACGTTTCCGCAAGACCATTTACCGCATCCTGATTTTCGCAATGAGTGGTGGTATTTCACGTCAAATTTAACCGCAGAAAGCGGGGAAGAGTTTGGGGTGCAGTGGACACTGTTCCGCCATGCGTCAGCCAACCGAACCGGTAATGGCTGGCAAAGTCCGCAGCGTTATATGGCGCATGTGGTCGTCACCAGCGAAAATAAAACTTGGGCGTTTGAACGTTTTGCACGGGGCGGCGTAGGCCAAGCCGGTGTGATTGGTCATCCTTTCCGTGCGTGGATGGATAACTGGTATTGGCGATCCTACGGCGATAATCCGTTTCCTGGTGTGTTGTCGTTTGATGATGAGGGCGTGAAAGCCAAATTGGCCATACAGAAAAATGGGGCCGTCGTCCTACAAGGTGACGGCGGGTACAGTAAAAAGCATCCAACGTTAGACATTGCTTCGTATTACTACAGCGCGCCGTTCTTAAAAGTGAAGGGACGCCTGGAGTTAGACGGAACAAAATATCATGTCACCGGCGACGGTTGGTATGATCGTGAGTGGAGCAGTAAAGGCTTATCATCGACGCAGTTGGGGTGGGATTGGTTTTCCATACGGCTTGATGATGGCAGTGCGCTGATGTTGTATCAAATCAGGGAAAAAAATAAGCGACCATATTACTTTGGTTCGCGAAGTTGGCCTGATGGTCGAACAGAGCCGTTGTTGTCGGAACAAATCCGATTGTCGCCTGTTTCATTCACGACCCACAATGGCAAGAATTACCCATTAAACTGGTACATAGAAGTACCATCCCACCAGATAAAAATAAAAGTGGATGTTGTACGCAAGGAACAATGGTTGCCGTTTGTGTTTTCATATTGGGAAGGCCCAATTCGCATTACTGGTAGCCATAAAGGACAGGGATTTATGGAGCTAACGGGCTATTAGTGCTTGGCGCCTCATAAAAAGAGTGTAGGAAGTAGACGTGTTAGATCATTTTCAAATCGATGAATCGCTGTTAACCCAACGGTTAATGACGCACCGTCGTGAGTTTCACCGTTATCCGGAAGCGGCATGGCAGGAATTTTTCACCACCAGCCGTATTGCCAGCCACCTTGAAATGATGGGGTATAGCTTGCATTTCAGCCGCGACATCATTGATCGTGATGCGATCATGGGGCGCGAAGAAGAGCGGGTGGCGAAAGCACAAGAGCGTGCGATGAGTTGGGGCGCATCAACACAGTATCTGGCACAAATGGAAGGCGTGACAGGGATTGGCGCGACCTTACATACCGGTAAGCCGGGGCCGGTCATTGCTCTGCGTTTTGATATTGATGCGGTGGAGGTGATGGAAAGCCAAGACGATATGCATCGTCCGCGCTTTTTGGGCTTTGCCTCATTGTCACCCGGTGTTGCGCATGCGTGCGGTCATGATGCGCATGCTGCGATGGGGTTAGGGGTGGCTGAAGTATTGGCGGAAAACCGCGAATTACTGACCGGTACCATCAAACTGTTGTTCCAGCCTGCCGAAGAAGGGTGTCGCGCGGGTAAAGCCATTGCGCAAAGCGGTTGGCTGGATGATGTGGATTACTTCTTCGCTGCGCATATTGGCATGAACGTGCCAAGTGGTACTTTGGTGTGTGATCCGCAGCACTTTTTGTGCAGTTCCAAATTTGATATTCACTTTACGGGCAAGCCTGCTCACGCCGGTATTGAACCTAACGCGGGGCAAAATGCGTTAGCCGCCGCGTGTACGGCGGTGAACCAAATGCTGGCGATCCCGCGTCACCGTGATGGCATGACCCGTATCAATGTCGGACAAATGCATGCCGGTGACGGCCGTAACGTGATCCCCGCGAATGCGGTATTGATGGGCGAAACGCGGGGTGAAAACCGCGAGTTGAACTCGTATATGTTCCAGCAAGTGGAAATGATCGCGCAAGCGGCTGCCATGATGCACGGTGTGAAGGCCGATATTAGCCCGCAAGGGGAAGCTATCGGGTTAGTTAACGATGCCGAATTGGTTAACTTGCTGGCGCAGCTTGGACCCGACAGCGGTTTCACGGACGTTGTCACCGAGAAAGATTTCGGGGCCAGTGAAGATGCGGGTTATTTAGTCGATCGTGTACAGGCCAAAGGCGGTAAAGCCATTTATTATTTGGTTGGCTCCGATCTGACCGCAGGTCATCACAATGGTGATTTCGATATTGATGAAAGCCGTATGCTGCCAGCCGTGAAATTGATGCTAAATGCGATTCAAGCGGTACAATCTCGAATTCTTTGATGCCCTTTTCGTTCGCTTGAGGCGGTCATGTCCGCTCCCTAAACCCTGAGTTTACGCTCAGGGTTTTTTATTGTGTTTTTTTCTGTTTTTCACCCGTTTTTTCCTTTTTGTATCACCCCTATTCAAAAACTTGCCACAAATAAATCATCGAGTATTGATGAGCTCTTCTAGGCTTAACACAGTGTGCTGGTGTGAGCCGTATAAGAAAAGAGGAGGCGGGACGAGGTGGCAACAAGGTCTGAGTCGGTGCCTAAGTTAAAGGGGAAAGCAAACAGTGTGCCTGCGGACGCATCCGCAGCTGATGACGGCGTGCGCTTGTTACAGCCGCAAACCTGGTTGGTGCCGTTTTGCTTGAATGATACCTTCAAGTTCGCTTTCCGTGTTGCGATTAGCCTGACATTGGCCTTTCTTATTCCCATGGCGATGGGCTGGAATCAACCGTCCACTGCGGCCACCACGGTGATGTTGATTGCATCCACAGGCAGTCGGCGAGAGTCCTTAGCCAAAGGGACGTTGCGGGTGCTTGGCACCATTGCCGGTGGCATCATCGGTCTATTGTTGGTGGGAATGTTCGCACAAGATCGCTTGCTGTATATGCTCAGCGTATCGTTGGTGATTGTGGTGGTGTTTTATATTCGTACCGCTTACCTTAATGATCCGACCTTGTTTATGCTGACGGGCGTGATGGTGCTGATGATGTATAACGGCGGCGATGCGCAAGGGGCATTTTTGTACGGGGTTGATCGAACCTTCATGACCATTTTTGGCGTGGTGGTGTATACCTTGGTGGGGGTTTACGTATTTCCGCCACGGGTAGAGCAAAACCTGCATCAATTGGCCACCACGCTCAGTCAGGCGCAACAAGCCTTATTCGCGCATATTAATGCGGTGACACGTTATCCCGCAGAAGATAATAAAACAGAAACCTTGAGTCAGGCAGTTTTTGCGGCTCAGCAAGCCTTTGATGCCCGCTATCACACCTTGAACGGGGAATGCAGTGCCATTTCGGCGTACAAAAAAGAGTGGGATGGGGCGGTGCGCTTGTTTCAGCAAGTCACGGACATTTTACTGTTTGCGGCGAAAGATCATGCCCGTTCTGATGGGCATCCGGCGGACTATGTGGTGAAGTATGGCCAACTGCATGAGCAGATCATCACGCTGTTTGAACAGTTACCCCGCGCATGGGAAACCCACGCCGCCACGCCGCCGGAGGTGTACGACAACATTGAATACAACAAAGCGTTATTGGCCAATACAGGGCACCTGTACCGTGGGGAAGCTATTACCAACGTTTTTTTACTCAAGCAATTACGTGAAAAACTGAGCCAATTACACAGTTGCATTAGCAGCATTGATTCCGTGACGGGCTTTGTCGGGTTTACCTTGCCTGCCTTGAAAGCGTCGCCCAATTTTAATTGGTGGGATGCAGAAAACGCCAAAACCGCAATCAAAGTGTTTGTTGTGTATTGGCTGACGGGGTGGTTTTGGATCATGGCTAATCCACCTGGGGGCTATAATTTGGTGATTTTTGGCACCTTGTTTGTGTCGTTGCTGTCCTACATGCCCGTCCATCCTTTTGTGTTGTTTATCCTCTTTACTCTGGGCTTTTTGTTTTCTGTTCCCGCGTATGTGTTTTTGTTGCCGCAGTTAACATTGGGATCAGAATTAGCCTGTTTTATTTTTGTTTATACCTTCGTCGCATTTTATTTCCTCAAAGGGCCAATCACGATTTTCTTCCTGCTTGGGATGTTCACCTTAGGGCTGAATAACCAAATGGTGTATCACTTTGGTATTACGTTAACCATTGTCAGCCTGTTTTATCTCACTGTAGTGGTCGTGGTGGTGTCGCATTATTTTCCTTTTACGTCACGGCCTGCCGATTTAGTGATGGTGTTTCGAGAGCGTTTTCTCCGCCACGCCTACCGGCTGATTTTACTGCATCAAACGCCGAGACTCAGTTGTTGGGATCGTTGGGTGTCGGTATGGCGCATGGCCACCATGAAAGTGGCGCTGACCAAGATGAAAGTGTGGAGCAGCAAGGTTAACCATGGCTTTTACCGAGAAGTGGATGCCGAGAAATTGACCGCCTTTGTCAGCGAGTGTGAACGGTGTCATCACCATCTCACCATGTTGCTGAAAGCCAGCGATCGCTTGGCTGAAAGCCCGTTAGTGCGCCGTGCCCGTCAACAACATAAAGACACGGTGATCCCACCGTTGATCGCCGCATTAATGATCTTGCCGACGACGCGTGATACTGAGGCGGCCAACGCGAATGAAAAAGAAGATGTGTTGCTTGCACAGGATTACCAGCAATTAGAAACCCGTCTTAATACCTACTTTACGTCATTGGAGTGGGAGGCGTATTCACATTCAGACATTGCGGATTTTTATATTTTCCTAAACTTAAAGAAAAACATGTTTGAATCTTTACTGCGCTGTAAACAAGCAAGTGATGCCGTGCAGTGGCTGGCTTTCTCAATGAAGTCATTTTAGGGGGAAACGTGACGCGCACACGACACGCAGGTATTTTGCTGCTTTCACTCATGCTTATGCCCGGTTGTACCGTCTTAGGTCCGGATTTTTCCGGCGTAGCGGCACCCACGTTGCCGGCCAGTTGGGGCGCGCATGACACGCAACAAAGCCGAATGAAAACCGCGCGCTGGTGGCAGCAATTTAATGATCCGGCTCTTAATCAACTGGTGTACACGGCCAGTCAGCAAAATTTAGACATTGAAGCGGCGGGGTTGCGGATCCTGCAAGCCCGTGCCGCGGTGGGTGTCGCGGATTCGTTTCAGTATCCGCAACGGCAGGCGCTGTCAGGCAGCGTGGCGAAAATCTACCAAAACGAAAATACCTTTGATAACGCCACGGTCAGTTTTGATGCGGCGTGGGAGTTGGATGTGTGGGGGCGTTATGCCCGTGGTATTGAGTCTGCCGAAGCGTCGCTCTATGGCTCTATTGCGTCCTATCACGACATTCTTGTCACGATCTCCGCAGAAGTGGTGCGCAACTACATCAATTACCGCACGTTTCAAGAGCGGGTGCTGCTATCACAGCGCAACATTGATATTCAAAAGCGCGTAGTGCGGATCACACAAGTGCAGTATGACTCTGGTGATGTGACGGAGTTGGATGTGCAGCAAGCCAAAACGCAGCTCTACAACACCCAATCGGCTTTGCCCAGTTTACAAATCGGCATGATGCAGTCACGCAATGCGCTGGCGGTGTTGTTGGGCATTTTGCCTGATCAGGTCCAAGGGTTGCTGCAAGGGGCGCAAATTGACGCCAAAATTAACGCGTTCGACAATAAATATCAGACCGAACGTAACCGCCGCTTATCCACCGATTACGAGCAATTTTCGTTGATCCCCGCCACACCCAAGTTATTCCCCCAGATAGATGCCGGGCTGGTGTTACGCCGACCGGACCTGCAATTGGCCGAGTTACAGGCGCAAGCCCAAAGTGCACAAATTGGCATCGCAAAAGCGGATTTGTACCCGCAGTTTTCGTTGTTTGGTGCCATTGGTGTGAACAGCACGGTGCAGGCGGGTAATGACTTCTCATTCAGTGATGCGTTGAATTTGTCGTTGGGGCCAACGTTTTCGTGGAATATTTTCCAGTATGGGCGGGTGAAAAATACCATCCGCCTTCAAGATGCCCGCTTCCAAGAAACCCTGACCAACTACAACAAACAGGTGCTGCTGGCGGTGCAAGAAGTGAGTACCGCGTTGTCTTCATACCAATTGAATTTGAGGCAAAAAACGCTGGCGTTTAACTCAGTCGATGCGTCGGTGCGGGCGTATAACTTGTCACTGACGCAGTATGAAAATGGCCAGATCAACTTTGAGCGTTTGCTCAGTTCATTAGAAAAAATGACCCGCAGTGAAGATGCTTACGCCATTGTCAAAGGCAACGTCGCCAATCAAGTGGTGGCGCTGTACAAATCACTCGGCGGTGGGTGGGAGGCGGAAACCGGCCGCGCCTTTATTCGTCCTGACACCCAACAGCAATTGAAAGAGCGCACCGATTGGGGCGAGCTGTTGGATGACACGGTGTTACCCGCCTTGTCGCCGGATGCAGTGCCACCGGCCACGTCACCGTTTGGTGAACCGATTGATCCTAGCCAGCAGCGTTACCCCGGTGCGCCTGTTCATTCGTCTGATCGTCAAAATACGCCAGCCTTCCCGGCAGGAGGTGAGTCATGACATCGGTCAGTAGGGTGCCACATGAATTGGCATGGGGAGATATCTATTACTCGCCCTTGTTGCAGGTATTGATTGTGGCGGTGATTGCCGCGTGGGTGACGGTGATTGTACTGAATAAAACCCGTTTATCACGTTTGATCATTTATCCGTCTACGACGTTTTTGGCCATTACTGTTTTGTACGTGGTGGCGATAGATACATTTTGGCTGCCTTTTTAGCCATCAAGAGCAAGGGATAAGATCGGGGGAGAGGTAACAATGAAAGCCATAAAAAAATTGCTCGTGGTACTGATAAACGTCGTGATTATTGGCGCGGCGTTGTATTGGGGCTACGGGAAATACCAAGCCTATTTCGATAATCCATGGACGCGTAATGGCCAAGTACGGGCCAATATCGTCAAAGTGGCGCCACGAGTGTCAGGCCCGGTGGTGCAGGTGGCGGTGGTGGATAACCAATTTGTGCGAAAAGGCGAGTTGCTGTTTGAGATTGACCCCACCACGTTTGAAGTGGCGTTGGCACAAGCGGAGTCATCGCTAGAGCGAACCACGATCAGTGCGCGGGGCAAGAAAATCGAATATGACCGCTTACTTGATATTCAGGCCAAGGATCGCGGCGCTGTCTCTCGTAAAGATTTGACCCGTCGGCAGATAGCCTATGAAGAGTCGCTGGTACAAATTAAAGTCGCGGAGCAAAAGCGGTTGTCAGCGATCTTGAACCTCTCTTTTACCCAAGTGCATGCCACGGTTGATGGTTATGTGTCTAACCTTGATATTCAAACAGGTACGCAAGCCGTGGCCAATCAGCCGTTGCTGGCATTGGTGGATGTGAATAGTTTTTGGGTGTCGGGGTATTTTCGTGAAAATCAATTGGCCAATATTCAGATTGGCAATGAAGCCAAAGTAACGTTAATGGCGTATCCCGAACAGCCCATTGAGGCGGTAGTGGATTCATTAGGCTGGGGGATCGCCCCACAAGACGGTTCCGTGGGGTACAACTTGCTGCCGAATGTGAATCCGGTTTTTCAGTGGATCCGTTTAGCGCAGCGTATACCGGTCAAAATTACCCTGCTGCAATTGCCGGAAGGGGTCAACCTGCGCTTTGGTATGACGGCCTCCATCATGGTGCAGGCGGACGACGAGAAAACGCGAGGAGAACACCAGCATGAATGATAAGCCGACGACAAGCGTGAGAAAAAAGATCACATCTCAAAATAACTTTTTCTATCTGACATCGGCGCTGATTTTATTGCTCCTGAGTTCGTCATTGTCACAGGTGGTGCGTTCTGGGTGGGTTGATATGTTGTCTCAGTGGGTGACGTTACTCACGTTTGTGGTGTGCTTAGCCAGTTTGCGGTTTGACAGTGGCTGGTACCGTTTTCTGATCTCACTGGTGGTGGCCTGGGTGATCCTTGCCGTGGCCAAAAGTGCCTTTGGATTTACGCAGACCAACGTGTTGATGTTAGGGCTGATGTTTGTGTTCTTCTTTGGCACGTTTAAGTCCATCGCAAGGCAGATCTTATTTACCGGCACGATTGATAACAACAAGGTCGTCGGCTCCCTCGCGTTATTCCTGTTGCTCGGCTTAATGTGGGCATTGTCCTATCTGCTCATCTTGGAGTTTTCGCCTGCTGCGTTTACCGGTTTAGAGAAAAAAGCGTGGGGGGAAACCTTTGCCAATGCCGCCTATTTCAGTTTTGTCACTTTAACCACATTGGGCTATGGCGACATCAGCCCGATCACCCCGTTTGCTCAAGTCATTGTCTATTTAGAGGCGATTGCTGGCGTGTTTTACATGGCGATCGTGGTCGCCAGTTTAGTGGGCGCCAGCCAAACCAGCCAAAGCAATCAAACCAGTCAGGAAAATAATGATGGATAAACAAGTCGAAGATAAAAAGCGCAGTATATTCATTAATAACATGCTGGAGTCAGCCATACGAATCGGGCTGTTGTTTGCCCTTGTGGTGTGGACGTACGGCATCATCAAACCGTTTATCATCCCCGTATTATGGGGCGCCATTATTGCTGTCGCTTTAATGCCGCTGACCCTTAAATTGGAAAGGCGAATGAAGGGCAAGCGGGGGTTGTCGGCCACCATACTCGCCTTGCTCGGGGTCGCTATTTTGATTGTGCCTTTGGTGCTAGTGATGGGCTCACTGTACGACGGTATCGTGGCGGCGACGGATCTGCTGAAAGATGCAGAATCGATCACCTTGCCTGGGCCAACGCAAAAAGTGGCTGACATACCATTGGTGGGCGACAAGCTGTATGACGTGTGGGCGCTGTTTGCCAATAACATGGCGCAGGCGATTTCTAAATTTATGCCTGAAATTAAAGCGGGGATCAGTGCCTTCGCCGGCGTGCTGGGCAGCGGGTTGGCGACCGTGGTGATGTTTATTATTTCACTGCTGATTGCAGCCGGTTTTATGGCGCATTCTGACAGCATGGCCGAAGGCGTGAGACGTGTCGCCATTCGTGTGGTCGGGCCAAACGGAGAGGCGTGGGCTTCGCTCATTGCGGCAACCATTCGCAGCGTGTTGTTGGGCGTGGTGGGGGTGGCCTTTATTCAGGCTATTTTGGTTGGGGCCGCGATGTTCGTGTTTAAGATCCCTGCGGCTGGCTTGATTACGTTGATCGTTTTTTTCTTAGCCATTGCGCAATTGCCCGCCTTGTTAATTGTACTGCCTGTGATCATCTACGTGTTTTCTTACATGGAGACAACGCCAGCGACCATTTTCACCGTGTGGGTGCTTGTGGCTGGGTTATCGGACAACTTTTTGAAACCCATGTTGATGGGGCGCGGTGTCGACATTCCGATGCCAGTGATTTTAATTGGTGCGATTGGCGGGATGCTCCTCGCCGGGATCATCGGTTTGTTTGTGGGGGCGGTGGTCTTGGCCATTTGGTATGAGCTGTTTACCTCATGGATGAAGATGCCAGAAAACAGTGCAGACAGTTCAAAGATATAACCCTATAACTCGTGTCATCACTCGGGCATCGCCAATAAATCGCATGTAATGCGTTATTTTGCCTGCGTTATCTTTAAGCACCTTGAGATAACGCAGGTAACTGAGGTATCGTCACTTCTATGCCTTCATAATAAGTCGCGATGGAAGTGACGATGCAGCAATTTTTCAAAAACATTTATCAGTATATTAATCCACCGGAAGACCCGGATTTGTCTGCGGCCAATCAGCAATGGGAAGCCCAATTACCGACCTTATGGTTGATGGGAAAAACCGGCGCAGGCAAATCGACCCTGATTGAAACCCTGACGGGCAATAATAGCGTTGAAATTGGTAATGGTTTCCAGCCTTGTACACAAACCGCCTTGTCGTATCAATTTCCTGAAGATAATCCCATTCTCCGCTTTCTCGATACCCGTGGCTTATCGGAAGCCAGTTATGATCCCACCGAAGATATCACGGCCTGTCAGCAACAAAGCCACGCCTTGATTGTGGTGATGAAAGCGGAAGAGCCTGCGCAGCACGATGTATTAGCGGCATTGAGCAAAATTCGCAAAGATGGTCGGATTAAAAACCTATTGTTGGTGCATACCGGCTGTTTGTCGTTGCTTGATGCCAGCCAGCGCAAGCAAGCGATCGGGCATAACCAAGATCAGGTCGATCACGTCTGGGGATCGCCTGTTAATGCGGTGCAGGTGGATTTTCTGGTAACAGAGCCTGAATTGACGACGGCTGCGGCAGGCGCAACGGATGACGGTGCCGCAACATCGCTTCCCTATGGCGTAGAAAACCTGCAGCAACAATTGGCTGAGCTATTGCCGGTGTTGTATTTGCTGCAAGGGGACCAACAACATCATGATGCGGAACAACGTAATTTTGCCAAGTTACAACGTGAAATTATGTGGTATGCGGGCAGCGCCGGGGCGTCAGATGCCTTGCCGGCGGTGGGGTTAGTATCGGTGCCGGCCATTCAGGGAAAAATGCTGCACAGTTTGGGGCGGCATTATGGCGTGGTGTGGAACCGCCAGCGTTTTACGGAATTTGCGGGGTTAATGGGTGGCAGCTTTGTGGTGAATTACGTGGCGCAACTCGGTGCGCGTCAGTTGACAAAATTTATACCGGTTTACGGGCAAACTGTCGGTAGCGCCTTGGCCGTCGCCATGAGTTTTGGACTGACTTATGCCATTGGTCGGGCAGCGTGTAAATACCTGTACCATATCAGTAAAGGCGAGCCGGTGAGCAGCGATGCGATTAAAGCGGTGTTTGAGCAAGCCTTAAAGCAAGTGAAAGAGAGCCAGAAGCGTAATGAAACGAACAAAAAATAGTGTGAGTTTATTGTCACGAACATCGGCAGGCGTGATCCCCCTGATTCTGATGGCGTTGGTGTTGCCGGTATTGGCTCTGGCCGGATTGGGCTTGGTCAGCGTGGTGGAAAACGGTTATTGGTTAATGCTGTCGCTGGTACTGGCTGGGAGTTCTTTGCTGGTATTGGCGGGTTACTTTTGGGTACGCCGCCAAGGCGCAGAGCCGGATGTAACGGCTGATGATTTGAAAGGCGAGTTGGATGTCGCCCCATCTGGTGAATGGGGCGCGTTTGATCGCGAAGTGTGGCAAAGCCTGAACGCCCGCAGCAAAGACTTGTTGGCGCAAGATGACAGTTGGCCTGCGTTACGTGAACACAGTATGGCGCTGGCGATGGATGTGTCAGCCCGTTACGCTGCCATGCGCAAAGGTAAAATGCAACAGGGCGGGCAGGGACAAGAATGGGCGTTTACCGCGCCGGAATTTTTGTTGATGATGGAGCAGGTGAGTAAGCGTTACCGCCATTTCTTGCTGAATCACGTGCCGTTTGCTGAGCATTTGAAAATCTCGACGTTGCAGCAAGGGTACCGCCATAAAGAAAGGCTGGGGGCGGCGAAAAAACTGTATGACGCTTACCGTTTATTCCGTGCGTTTACCCCTGCGGGTATTGTGGCGGAAGCGCGAGGGCAGATTTTCGGTGCCTTGTTTGATCAAGTCAGTGATGACGTACAGCGCAAGTTGAAAAAAGTGCTGCTGCAAGAAGTCATTTCTGTAGCGATTGAGCTCTACAGTGGCCGTTATGTGGTGACAGATGGCGAACTGGGTGAAAGCACGGTGAAGCAGCAAGACGAAGGCCGTTTGGCTGAAGAGATTGAACCGCTGCGCGTTGCGCTGGTGGGGCAAGTGAGTGCGGGTAAGTCTTCGTTCGTGAATGCATTTATCGGCAGCATGGTGGCAGAAGTGAGCGCCATTCCATCGACTGATAAAATTGTGGTTCACCGCTGCCATGTGGAAGGCGTGGATCTTATTCATTTGGTGGATTTACCGGGCATTGATGGCAACGAAAAAACGCACGCTTTGTTGCTGGATCAAATGACGCAGAGTGATGTGATTTTCTGGGTGGTGAAGGCCAATCAGCCTGCGCGTCAGCAGGATGTGGCGCTCAAGCAGCTATTTGATGACTTCTATCTGCAACCCAAAAATCGTAGCCGTAAGAAGCCACGGGTTATCATGCTGCTCAATCAGGTCGATCGCCTGCAACCTGCTAACGAGTGGGCACCGCCGTATGATTTAACCCAGCCGACCGATGCCAAAGGCAAAATCATCAAAGCTGCGTTTGATTTCAATATGGATCAACTCCAGCCGGATGAAGGCATTGTGGTGGCGATGCCCGATCAACAGCCGTCATATAATATGGCGGAAGTCGGCGAAAGCCTATTGGGATCGTTTGAAGAGGGCATCAACACGCAGCTTAACCGTCGTCGTCTTGATCATTCCAGTGCCGCGCTTACCCAGCAAGCCAAACGGTTGTACTCGCTAGGTAAAGTCGCAGCGAAGCATTGGCTGAAGGATCAGGATTAAAATAGCAGGTTCTAAAAGAACGGGACTAAAAGAACAGGACTTAAAGAACCATCAAGCGGTATAAGCGCCTTAACGGCGCTTTATTTTACGCGGTACCACTTCCACGCCTGCCCGATAACGTCCGGCTACCGCATTCAATGTCAGTTCCAGGGCGTTATCGGCAATCACTTCAAATTGCTGCGGCAGCGACTGAATTTTGATCGGCAAAAAATCCAACAAACGGTTATCACCAAAGGTCGCCAGTCGGGTGGTCGCCATGTGTTCAGGGTTTGCCAATAAGCCATCTAAAATCCCTTCAAACAGCGTGTAGGATGTGGCCAAAATCGCGTCTGGCAGCATGTCATTGTCTATCCACTGTTGTACCAAACGCTGGCCTTCTGCTTGACTGAAGGTGTGGCCGTAGGCGGTGATGGCGGTAAGCTCTGCTGACGGATTACCTTTTGCGGTCAACTGTTTGCCGTGCGCGCGGATCGCAGACAGGAAACCTTGTTCACGTTCTTTCGAGACGCCTAATTCTGGCACCGCACCGATCAAGCCAATGCTGTTGCCCGTATCGGGATCCGTATCGCGAAAGCTTTCCAGCAAGCTTTCGGTTAAATCAAACGCGCCGTCCAAGTCTTCACTGATCACGGAAGCGAACGTCTCATCATCTAAGGCACGGTCAATGGCAATGACTGGCACTTTGCTTTTTTGAATACGTTTGTAGAAATCGTTATCGGCCGGTAAGGCACTGGCCACAATCAGCGCATCAATACGGCGACTGAGCAGGGTGTCAGCCACTTTCATTTCGGTCTCTGCATCATCATCGGAACAGGAGATGATCAGTTGATAACCGGCTTTACGTACATTGCTTTCCAACAATTTAGCGAGCTTGGCATAACTGCTGTTTTCCAGATCCGGAATGATCAAGCCAAATGATCGGCTGCTGCCCGCACGTAAAGACGTGGCGGCATGATCCGGGCGATAGTTATGCTCATTCACCACGGCCATGACTTTGGCTTGGGTTTTCTCACTGATACGGTATTGCTGGGCTTTACCGTTAATGACATAACTGGCGGTGGTGCGTGACACACCGGCGAGTTTGGCGATTTCGTCTAATTTCATGGGAGTGTCTTACCGTCATAAACCGCTCGAATCATGTCTCTCAATGGTTGAAAAAGACAGTGGAATTCTCACAAGGAATAGAAAATTGTGCGTGAGATCATAGATCCAAAACAGATCTGGCACAGAACAATTGCAATACTAGCTGAAACCATTCAGCATGTCAGCTGAAAGGTTTCAGCCTAGCCTTACACCTTGCGATTAACACGTCTAAACGGCGCAGTATGCGTAAGCGGGTGGTACAGAACGACCATGCAGGGCGTTCAGATTAGGCTGAGACTTTTTCATTTGCTGAAAAGCTGAAACGATTCAGCTTTGAGTGGGCTAGACTTAGTAGCGGCTGACGGTCTGTACGTCAGCATGGCATGAGAACACAACGGGAGTGAACAGATGCTGTCATTATCAACCAGTGATATTCAGCTCAATCAAGTCGCGTCAAACAAGCAAGACGCGATCAAAGCCATTGCGGCAGGTTTAGAGCAGCAAGGCTTGGTCGAAAACGGCTATGTGAACGGCATGCTTAACCGTGAAGCACAGAATTCGACGTTTTTAGGTAACGGTATTGCGATCCCACACGGAACAACCGATACCCGCGATTTAGTGAAACAAACCGGTGTACGTGTGCACCATTTCCCGCAGGGTGTGAACTGGGATAACGACAAGACGGTGTACCTTGCCATTGGTATCGCTGCGAAGTCTGACGAGCACCTGGGCATTTTGAAGCAGTTGACCAAAGTGTTGTCAGCCGATGGCGTGGAAGAACGCCTGAAAAACTGTAACAGCGCAGAAGGCGTGATTGCCATTCTAAACGGTGAAGTGCAATCCGAAGCCGATGTCGACACATCACTGGTACAACTGGCGTTCCCTGCCACTGATTTGGTGCAGTTAACCGCTGTAGCCGCTGGGTTGGTGAAAAACCATCAGGCGGCGAGCAATGCCACCGTGGCGGATGCGATTGCACAAGGTGCCACCCATGTGGGTCAGGGCTTGTGGGTAGCAAAAAGCCAGAAAGAGGTAACACGTACCGCAATCTCGTTCGTGACACCAGCTGCACCGTTTGAAGATGCAGGCATCACCGTAAAAGGCCTGTTGTTTGTGGCGGCGTGTAATGGCAGTCATGGTGCAGTGATGCACAACCTTGCGCAACTGCTTTACAAAAAACAGGCAGACAAGCTGTTCACGGCTGATGCGGCTGGTGTGGTGTCACTGCTGACAGAAGAAGCGCTGGACGGCACCACCGCTGTGTTTGCGATTCGTAACCCACATGGCTTGCATGCCCGTCCGGGTGCCATGTTGGTGAGCGTAGCGAAAAAATTCAATTCAACCTTGCTGGTGGCGAACCTTAATGGTGACGGCAAAGCGGTGAATGCAAAGAGCCTGATGAAAGTGATTGCCCTTGGCGTGAAGAAAGGCCACGAGCTGCAATTCACAGCGCAAGGTGATGATGCTGATGCGGCACTGGAAGCGATTGGTCAAGCCATTGCTGATGGTCTGGGTGAGGGAAAATAAGATGAATAAACCTAAAGTTGTAACCGTTACTCTTAATCCAGCTTTGGATCTGACCGGTAGCTTATCCGTACTGACCGCCGGTACCGTGAATTTGGTGGAAAGCGGTAGCCTGCATCCGGCCGGTAAAGGCGTGAATGTGGCCAAAGTGCTGGCAGAATTGGGTGCGGATGTGACCGTGACCGGTCTGCTGGGTGCTGATAACCAAGAACCGTTTTGCCAGTTGTTCGAGCAACTGGGCGTGCAGGATGCGTTTGTGCGCGTAAATGGCGCGAGCCGCATCAACGTGAAACTGGTCGAGCAAGATGGCCGCGTGAGTGACATTAACTTCCCGGGTGTGGAAGTGAGTGCCGATGATGTTGCGGCATTTGAGAAGACCTTGTTTAGCTTGGCGGAATCGCACGATGTGTTCGTGATGGCCGGCAGCCTGCCGCGTGGTTTGTCACCGGAGCAATGTGCAGACTGGATTGCCGCGCTGCATCGCCAAGGCAAGCAAGTGTACTTCGACAGCAGTAAAGCGGCATTGGCTGCGGGCTTAAATGCGTCACCGTGGTTAGTGAAACCAAACGATGAAGAACTGTCGGATTGGGCAGGCCGCGAATTGACCACCGATGCTGAGCTGAAAACGGTCGCTGAGCAATTGGCGGATAACGGCATTGCCAACGTGGTGGTGTCACTGGGCGCCAGCGGCGTAATGTGGCTGAACCAAGATGGCTGGTTGCGTTCGCAGCCACCGAAAATGCAGGTGGTGAGTACCGTCGGTGCCGGTGATACTTTGGTCGCAGGCTTATGCTGGGGCCAACTGAATCAATGGAACAAAGAAGAGACATTACGTTTTGCAACGGCGGTATCGGCACTGGCAGTGAGTCAGGTCGGCGTTGGGGTTGAAGATATCAATCGGGTGCTTAGCGTGAAAGAAAATGTCCAAATTAGCCGCGTGAACGCGTAACTCGAGCAGAGGGGATTGAGATGAAAATTGCAGTAGTAACAGCTTGCCCAAGCGGTATCGCGAACAGCGTGATCGCGGCAGGGCTGATTGAAAAAGCCGCCGCTGATCTGAAGTGGGAAGCGAGCATTGAATGCCAGTCGAGCGTGATGTCGGTGAAAACCCTGACGGATGCACAAATTGCTGCGGCTGATGTGATTATCGTGGCTGCTGATAAAGCGGTGGACCTATCACGTTTTGCGGATAAGCGCGTATACCAGAGTGCGGTATCAGCGTGTTTTGACGACCCGAAAGCATTTCTGGAAAACGCAACAGCCAACGCTGACGTGCTGAGTGCAGCACAACTGGCCGCAACCGCACAAACAGCATCGGCGGCAGGTGTGGAAACAGAAGGCGGCGTAAAGCGCATTGTTGCGATTACCGCTTGTCCAACCGGTGTGGCACACACCTTTATGGCGGCAGAAGCGCTGGAAGAAGAAGGCCAGCGTCAAGGTCATCAAATTAAAGTGGAAACCCGTGGCTCAGTGGGCGCGAAAAACCAGCTCACGGCAGAAGAAATTGCCGCAGCGGATTTGGTGATTATCGCAGCTGACATCGAAGTGGATCTTTCTCGCTTTAATGGCAAGAAGCTGTACAAAACCAGCACCGGTCTGGCACTGAAAAAGACCACCGATGAAATGGACAAAGCGTTTGCGACGGCGACCGTGTATCAACACCAAGCCGGTGCGCAAACCGAGCAGAAACAAGAGAAAACTGGCGCATACAAACACCTGATGACCGGTGTATCCCACATGCTGCCATTGGTGGTTGCGGGGGGCTTGTCGATTGCGTTGTCATTCGTATTCGGTATCGAAGCGTTCAAAGAAGAAGGCACATTGGCCGCCGCGCTGATGACCATTGGTGGCGGCTCTGCATTTGCCTTGATGGTACCGGTATTGGCAGGCTTCATTGCTTTCTCGATTGCTGACCGTCCGGGTCTGGCACCGGGTTTGATTGGCGGTATGTTGGCAAGCACAACGGGCGCGGGTTTCTTGGGCGGTATCGTCGCGGGTTTCCTTGCCGGTTACAGTGCCAAGTGGATTGCGGATCACGTTAAGTTGCCACAATCGATGGAAGCATTAAAACCTATCCTGATCATTCCATTGGTAGCCAGTTTGTTCACCGGCCTGATCATGATTTACGTTGTGGGTGGCCCGGTTGCTGGCGCGATGACGGCACTGACCACCTTCCTGAACAACATGGGTTCTGCAAACGCCGTACTGCTGGGTATTATCCTGGGTTGTATGATGTGTTTCGATCTCGGTGGCCCGGTCAACAAAGCGGCATACACTTTCGGTGTGGGTTTGCTGGCCTCACAAACGTACGCACCCATGGCGGCGGTCATGGCGGCAGGTATGGTGCCGGCATTGGGTATGGGCTTGGCGACGTTCTTGGCGAAACGTAAGTTTAATGCCAGTGAAAGTGAAGCGGGTAAAGCATCATTCGTGTTAGGTCTGTGTTTTATCTCTGAAGGCGCTATTCCATTTGCGGCGCGCGATCCAATGCGAGTGATCCCAAGCTGTATGGCGGGTGGTGCACTCACCGGTGCGTTGTCGATGCTGTTTGGCGCAAAACTGATGGCACCTCACGGCGGTTTGTTTGTGCTGTTCATCCCGAATGCGATCACGCCAGTGTTCATGTACTTGGTCGCGATTGCGGCAGGTACGCTGGTAACGGGTGTGACGTATGCGATGCTTAAAAAGCCGGATGAAGAGATGCTGGCAGCCGTCAATGCAAAGTAAGAAGCATTTATTTGCTATCTCGGTTCACTGAACTCGAACTATCCATAATATTGGACAGGTCGTAAAATACAGTGAATAAAAGAAGCCCCGACATACGTAATGTCGGGGCTTTTTGCCACCGCCGCCTACTATTTTGTTGCGTTTGCCCTAAACCCAATTCGGGATGATAGTGTGTTGATTCCCCCAAATTACACAATGTGTAAAGCACAAAACACTATCGACATACGTATATTGTGTAGACATTCCTTGCGATAAAAAATGAAAGCGCATGATGTTGTCTAATTATTATTCCCCAATTATTGTGACTCTTTTTTTCGTGTTTCTTATTATGGTATTGCTGATTATAGTATTTTAAGTATTTATTGTTTTTTGATGATTACCTTTCTTCTGCTGCTAACAAAAGATCTTCCCCGTTAACGATTAATAGATACGATTTCCCTATATCTAAATCACAAATATCGGTTGGGTTCGCCCCAAGGTACAATTCCCCACTACAATTTTCTAAGGTCATATGCGGTGAAAATTTGCCTTTTTTAACTTCCATGGTTGATACCGCTGTCGACACCACTTGTACCCAAGTATCAGCGATAGAAAAAATGCGGATATGGTACTTATCTTCAAGCGGGGCGGGCATTTCCACATCGGTAGACAAGGTCAATTCATCCCCGTCTTGCCACGCAATCGCCCACAATTTCTCGGTGTCATTGAGTACCACATCATTGACTTCCGTTTGTTCCGTTTGGCTGTTGGTATCTTCAATACCGATATCAATTCTCATCGGTGAAGCAGATGTCCAACTAATGCCATGATACTGGGTGTCATAATTAGGATTAGACGCCACTTTGTTACCCGTATCAAATAATGGATTGGTGTCTCCAGTTTCTCGAATGTAAAAATCCACGGGTTGCGATGAAATATTGACAAGATCAATACCAATCTTTCTAACACTGATGTCATCCATGGAATTCACTGTCGGCGCCGGGCTATCGCTGGAGCCGCCGCCACAGGCGATTAATAAAGCGGTTGTCATTGCTGTTAGCGCTGGCCTAATCATGTTAGGAACCTCGTTATCATTATTTCTGAAGCTCAAATTAAGCATATTTCAAGAATGGAAAGTTTTTTGGTGAATAACAGGGATAAAAATCAGAAATAAATAAGTGACTGAAAAACTATCATTTTATTGCTCTCATGAATGAGATTAGTGCTGAGACAAAGATAAGAAACTCATATTGGCACGTTTTTTACGAAAATAGGGAGAGATATCACGTTAAAGAAAATGCTGTGTGGCTAAAAATACGCGAAAATAAAAAGCGGATCCCAAATGAGGATCCGCACTTGTCATTCATCGCCTGTTTCAAGCATTTACGCCCTTACCGACAGCAACATCCCTTCTTTGCCTGCCAAGGTCAGGGTCAGGATGCCGTCTTTCACTTCCCACTCATCGCGGGTGAAACTCTCCACCACATTGGCGTTGTTTACGCCAATTTTCCACATCGGAATAGATAGTGTTTTCGCGTATTGGCTGTTGTTGATCAAACAGATCTGCTGTTCCTCACCGTAAGAACGGGCAAACACCAACTGCTGATGTTCGGCGTATAGCCATTGCAGACTGCCGGATTGAAGGGCAGGGGATTGCTTACGCTGCGAAATCAAATGTTGTAGATAATCAAACATCGGATGCGGTGTCTCAGTACGTTCCCACGGGAAGCAGCGGCGGTTATCCGGATCTTGCCCGCCTTCCAGTGCCACTTCGGTACCGTAATACACACATGGCGTGCCGACATAAGTGAATAGCATCAGCAAGGCCAATTTCATGGTGTCGGTATCACCATCCAGCAGCGTGAGGAAACGCATGGTGTCATGGCTGTCGAGCTGATTAAGCTGTGACAGCTGATTGAACCACGGGATTTTACTGCGCGCTTCGTTTAGCCAGTCAACCAACACTTCCGCATCAATGTGGCAGCTGTGGTAGCTGATGTCTTGATGGGCAAAGAAGGCGCGCAGTGGGTGGGCGAAACCGTAATAGTTCATCGCACCGTCTTCTTGATCGCCATGCAGCCAGGATGTGGCTTCAAAGAAATGTTCGCCTAACACGAAACAGTCCGGGTTCACGGATTTGGCGGCGTTGCGGAACGCTTTTACGTAATGGGCGTTATTTTTCGCGCCTTCCCCTTCGCCCAGCATATGGATCACGTCAAAGCGCCAGCCATCAATGTTGTAAGGTGGACGTACCCAGCTTTTGATCACCGCATCGTCACCGGCGTAGATATAATCCTGTACCTCCGGATTAGAGAAGTTCAGCTTCGGTAAGCTGTCGATGCCTTTCCAGCCAATGTAATCGTTGCTGTCGCCACTGAATTGATAGAAATTGCGATAAGGTGAATCGGGATAATTGAAAGCGCCGTGTGTCTCGGCTTGCTTGCCGTAACGATCAAACCACGGGTGATCAACAGACGTGTGGTTGTAGACCGCATCCAGCATGATTTTCATGTCACGCTGGTGTAAGTCAGCCACCATGTCGACAAATTGGGTGTTGGTGCCTAAATGCGGGTCGATATTGCGGTAGTCAGCGGTGTCGTACTTGTGATTGCTGGGGGCGGTAAAAATGGGGTTGAGATACAGGGCCGTGACGCCAAGATCTTGCAAGTAATCCAGCTTATCGTGAATGCCTTGTAAGTCACCGCCAAAAAATTCATTCGGCCCGTTCTGGCCATGTTCTGAAACCGGGTGTCCCCATGGCAGCGCAATAGTGGGACGTTCATCGCCACGCAGGCAATATTCATCGGTTTTGACGCTGATAGACGGATCGCCATTGTGGAAGCGGTCCGGGAAAATTTGGTAGAAAACCTGAGATTGCATCCATGCGGGCGGCTGGTGGACACGGTTGTATTTGAAATGGCTTTCTCGCCCCGGTACACGTGGGCTCACACCGTTACCGTGTAACCACCATTGACGACTGTTTTGCATGATTTTGAAACAGTAGTGCGTAATGGGTTGGTCGTTATTGAGCGGGATACTCGCATGCCAATATTGCAGGCGATTACGTTGCTCACCGCGCGTCATGTCGATGAGCTCTTCTTCATTGTCAGGGTCACAACGAACGAAAATGGTAGAGATGAGTGTGTCGGCTTCACTGACAAGGGTTAAATGCAGCTGATGTTCGGTGATTGCTACCCAATTCGGGTCTTGTCCATGATAGAAAAAGGGCTTATTGGTCATTGTTGTATTGCCTATAGAGTCATTGGAAAAGTATCAATATGAATATCAACATCTACCATACTGCTTTTGGCAATAAAGAGAATCCTCCTCCGTCAAATTTTAGAGGCGTAGCAAGGGGCGTAGAGTGTTACCGCGTGTAAAACGCGAGCGCTAGATGGAACAGCGCCCCGTTGGCATGTATGCCATCTCTTTGATACGTAAGGGCATACGGTCAATCAGTGACGTGATGTACTGCCAATTGGTTTCTTTTCCCCAACGGTGCTTTTCTTGGCCATCTTTGCCCACCAAAATGGCTGTGTGGCTATCGGTGGCAATACCGTATTTTTCCGTCAGCAACGTGATTTCTTCAGGGCTAAACAGGTTATCCGGTTTGTTGTAGCCATCTTGGGTGATCACGATGACTTGAATATCCCGCTCTTTTAATTGGCAGTTATTCATCAGGGTTTCTTTCACAAAGGTTTTGACGTGCTGATCATGCACAGGGGCAAAGAAGAGAATGCTGCGGTGGTTCCAGTGCATGGAGCCCATCGGATAAGCCTGCGCGGTTGCAATCATGCCACACAGTGAAGAGGTCAACAGTAAACCGAACACGAGCCAAAGTTTCATCGTCGTTTCCTTACTTGCATAACGGTAAGGGAGTGAGAGAGCGAAGTGATGGGGGAGCCCGTTATCACTTCACGCATTCATAACTAACGACAATCCTGTCAAAAGGGATCAAAGCCGAGACGGTGTCTTGTTCTTAGTATTGTGTCTTTGCAAGTATATACCGAACTGCTAGATGGCGCCGATTAAGAAACTGTGTACTCAGACAGGTGCGCCGTCACGTAATCAATAAACACCCGTAAACGGGCAGGCATGAACTTGGTCTGCGCAAACTGCAACGCGATATCACCTTGGTAGTTGCCTTTGATCGTCCAATCCGCCAAGACCGGGCTGACTTGGCCGTCAGCTAAGGCTTGTTTAATGACAAAGTCCGGGAAAATGCCGATACCAAAGCCGTCAATCACGCCTTTTAAGCGCATTTGTGAGTGATTCACCGCATAGCGACCTTTTACCGCAACGGTGTGGGCTTCATTGTCTTTCACGAAATCCCAGATGTGATCTGTGGTGGTTTCCCCCAAATACAGACAATCATGCTGACGCAAATCCGTTGGGTGAACCGGCGTGCCGCGTTCGGCTAAATAGTCAGGGCTGGCACACAGGCGTAAGCTGACTTTCCCCATGTGTTTGACGACTAAACCTTCGCTGGGTTTTTCTGTGAGGCGAAATACCGCATCAATCCCTTCTGATATCAAATCAATCTCGCCATCGGTGGCTTTGAGCTTGAGCTCAATGTCCGGGTATTGCAGCAGAAACGGCTTCACCATCGGTTGCAGCACTATGCTTAAAAAGGCTTTCGGCGCCGCGACAGTCAGGGAGCCTGATGGGTTAGCGTGTTCAGAGCTGGTGAACTCCACCGCTTGTTTGGTGGCTTCCAACAGGGTACAGCATTGGTTGTAGATCCCCTTGCCGGATTCGGTGATCACCAACTTGCGGGTGGTGCGTTCAAGCAGCTTGGCTGACAGGGTATGTTCAAGGCGTGAAAGCTGTTTACTCAGGGCGGAAGGGGTCACGCCCAGTTTTTTGGCCGCAGCCGTGAAGCTGCCTTCATCCACGACGATTTTGAAGATCGCCAGTTCTGGCATAAGGGCAATCAGTTTATTAGTGTTCATGGGGCAAGAGTCCTTTTCCAGTGGAAGGGATAATAGTCTGAATGCGCTTTGATTAAAATGATTACCGACTAAATCCAGTGAAATGAACATAAACTGTTTAATGGAACTATTAAAAGGGAGACAGAGTATCCTGTTTGCCTTGGTCGAATGTGGTAAAACCCTTAATTCACAGGGAAAACAGCCCGCATCGGCAATAAAAGAATCTTGAGAGGAACATCATGTCTGCTGCATTTTACGATCAAATCAATCAGCAATTAGAAGAAGTAAAAGCTGAAGGTCTTTACAAGTCTGAACGTGTGATCACATCGGCGCAAAAAGCGTCTGTATCAATCAGCACGGGTGCGGAAGTGTTGAACTTCTGTGCAAATAACTATTTAGGTCTGGCTAACCACCCTGAGCTGATTGAAGCAGCGAAAGTGGGTATGGATGAGCACGGCTTCGGCATGGCCTCTGTTCGCTTCATTTGTGGTACACAAGATTCTCACAAAGCCCTAGAGCAGAAGCTATCGACTTTCCTTGGCATGGAAGACACGATCCTTTACACCTCGTGCTTCGATGCAAACACCGGTTTGTTTGAAACCATCCTAGACGCAGAAGATGCGATCATCTCTGACGCCCTAAACCACGCGTCTATCATTGATGGTGTTCGCTTGTGTAAAGCGAAGCGTTTCCGTTACTCCAACAACAACATGGAAGAGCTAGAAGCACAGCTGATCGCCGCTAAAGAAGCTGGCGCACGTCACACGTTGATCGTGACTGACGGCGTGTTCTCAATGGACGGCGTCGTGGCAAACTTGCCTGCTATCTGTGACTTGGCTGACAAGTACAACGCATTGGTAATGGTAGATGACTCTCACGCTGTTGGCTTCATGGGCGCGAACGGTCGCGGTACCCACGAATACCATGACGTGATTGAGCGTATCGACATCATCACCGGTACCCTAGGTAAAGCCATGGGCGGTGCGTCAGGCGGTTATACTTCGGGTAAGAAAGAAGTGATTGACTGGTTGCGTCAGCGTTCTCGTCCGTACCTGTTCTCAAACTCTGTGGCACCTGCGATTGTTGCGGCGTCTCTACGTGTATTGGATTTGCTGGCTGAAAGCGGTTCACTGCGTGATCACCTATGGGATAACGCGGCACACTTCCGTGCACGTATGGAAGGCGCAGGCTTCACCATGGGCGGTGCGGATCACGCAATCATTCCAATCATGCTGGGTGATGCAAAAGTAGCAGCAGAATTTGCTGAGCGAGCACTGGAAAAAGGCATCTACGTGGTCGGTTTCTCATTCCCAGTAGTACCAAAAGGCCAAGCACGTATCCGTACACAAATGTCAGCGGCGCACAGCCGTGAACAACTTGATCGTGCTATTGATGTGTTTATCGAAGTGGGCCGTGACATGGGCATCATCTAATTCATCTAGATGAATACATCAAAATAGAGATGTGGCGTCATTGAACGCGACAAACACACAGAAGATTTCTTTGCTTCGCATTGCGCGGGGCAGTAGTGAGAAAACACAATGAAAATTAAAGCACTATCAAAGCTAAAGCCTGAAGAAGGCATCTGGATGACCGAGGTTGATAAACCTGAAATGGGTCACAACGACATCCTGATCAAAATTAAGAAGACCGCAATCTGTGGTACCGACGTACACATCTACAACTGGGATGAGTGGTCACAAAAGACCATTCCTACGCCTATGGTTGTGGGTCACGAATACGTGGGTGAAATTGTGGCTATCGGTCAGGAAGTGCGTGGTTTTGCTATTGGCGACCGCGTGTCTGGTGAAGGTCACATCACTTGTGGTCACTGCCGTAACTGTCGTGGCGGCCGTACTCACCTGTGCCGTAACACCATCGGTGTGGGCGTAAACCGCGAAGGTGCGTTTGCTGAATACTTGGTGATCCCTGCGTTCAACGCATTTAAGATCCCTAAAGGCATCTCTGATGACCTAGCGTCTATCTTTGACCCGTTCGGTAACGCGGTACACACTGCGCTGTCTTTCGACCTAGTAGGTGAAGATGTGCTGATCACCGGCGCTGGCCCAATCGGTATCATGGCGGCAGCGGTAGCAAAACACGTAGGTGCTCGTCACGTTGTAATCACTGATGTGAACGAATACCGTTTGGATCTAGCGCGCAAGATGGGCGTAACCCGTGCGGTTAACGTAGCAGAAGAGAAGTTGGAAGATGTGATGTCCGATTTGGGCATGACAGAAGGTTTCGATGTGGGCCTTGAAATGTCAGGTAACCCATCTGCATTCAATTCTATGCTGAAAACCATGAACCACGGTGGCCGTATTGCGTTGCTGGGTATTCCACCATCAGACATGGGTATCGACTGGAACCAAGTGATCTTCAAAGGCTTGGTGATCAAAGGTATCTACGGTCGTGAAATGTTTGAAACCTGGTACAAGATGGCATCTCTGATCCAGTCTGGTCTGGATCTCACACCAATCATCACGCACCACTACAAGATCGATGACTTCCAAGCAGGCTTCGATGTGATGCGTTCAGGTATGTCAGGTAAAGTGATCCTGGATTGGGAGTAAGGGCACGACAAGGTCAAGTTAGACTGGTTGCGGTTTAACCCATCAAATTGTTGCCCATACAGCTAAACAGTAAAAAGGTGTCTCATTTTTCAATGGGACACCTTTTTTATTAACGTTATATACCTCCTACACGGAGGCATTTTCATTGATTCCTCAATCCTATCCGGCACAGTTGACGAAAATCTTTTGGGCTGACGCCAGTATGACGTTTAAAGAATTTGGTCATATTGGTGGCTTCGTTAAAACCAAGTTCGGCGGCGATGTCCGCAATGGCGTATTGACTGAAGGCCAGTTGTCGCTTGGCTTCAATCAGCACCCGCTCATCCAGCAACTCTTTTACGCTAATGCCTGCATTGTCTCTGGCGAGTTTGTCTAATTGGCGAACACTTTTGCCTAATATTAGCGCTATTTGTGCAACCGAAGGACGTTGGCTGAAGTGTTCATCAATGTGGTTTTTTAGGCGGTAAAAATCGTTGGTTGCAAGTGTTTGAGAAGAGGTCACACCTTGTTTGTAAATAGGAACAATCGATTTTAATAAAATGGTGCGCAATAGATTTCGCATTATTCCGCAACGAAATTCAGAATCAGAGTAAAATTCATTGACCATGATGCGAAGAAGCGCGTCGATTTCAGGGCTGACATCGTCAACGCAATTGATTTTGACTAATGCGGCAGTAATGGAATCAAAATAAGGGTCCTCTCTACTTTCATTTAAAAAGGTGCAGTTAAAGGGGATCACAAAACCATCAACAGTACGTTTTTTGGCAAAGGCGTGGATCTGGTTTTTACCTAGCACAATGAGTGTGCCTTTTTTCAACTGATAACGTTGGTGGTCAATGTAGTGCACCCCTGCACCGTCAGTAATATAGATCAGTGCACTAAAGTTAACGCGATGATGAGCAGTGATCTCTTCCAGTCTCCGCGCAGCATAAAGCTCCGAAACTCGGTGCATGTAAGGATTGGTTAATCCAGATTCAGCGCGCATACGCTCAATGGGAATGCTTTTACAACACATAGAGGAGCTCAAAAGTGGCAACCGCTCTCAGCAAATAGACAAGTGCGGACTTGTTGCTTTGCACCGAATGGTTGCATCAAAAGATAGAGAGCATTATTTAAGGAATCGGTACTTGATCAGTACTCTACGGCTTCCAAATCTAATGCCAGTTTTTTATAGTCGATTTGCGGCATACTCTCTACGACTTCCGTCGTTTTTTCTACTCGCTTAGTCACACTGTGAAGCAATTGCTGCTGACTTTTCTCTTTATTTAAAGTGATCACACTGGTCGCAAGCTGCAATAGGATCACAACTGAAGCCAAACAGTAAAAAGCGAACGAGATTCGTTGTCTCATGATGTTATCCCTATTTGATCGCCCTACGGAGAGCTTTATTTTTTTGACTACGTGTTTGTTTAGCCCAGTTTTTATTGAACACAAGGAAGTCGGTCATTGCATTGACAGGGCATAAGCTTTGGCACCAAGGTCGCCGTACGACGAGAGACGTCAAAAGAATCATCACGGTCAGTACGAATAGGTACATGCCGCCAATCATGCCAAAGGCAATGCCGAATGGTTCATACACAAACCCCGCCGGGCTGCGGAAATACGCGCCTAAGCATAAGGTCGCAAGCAGCAGTATGCGCGGAAACCAGATAAAGATCTCATGACGAACAGGCGACGCTTTGGCATTGCCTACTTTCGCTAAGCATTTTTGCACGGCACCAAATGGACACAAGCTCTCGCAGTACAAGTTACGGTTGTAATAAAAGATGTAACCGATACTCAGTGCCAGCAAGATAAAGGGTGTGTAGTTGGCGACACCGGAAATCCATGAACCATAAATAGCGCCACCCATGGTGGAAGCGGAATACAGTGAAGCCGAATGGAAGCCAAATAAGAGGGTAGAGCCCGCTAAGAGCGCGGTATTCATTTTCACTTTGTGTGCAGAGCGAGTACGGCTCACCCAGACGGCAAGTGCAAAAAAGGCCAAAGCAGCCGCATCCAACCACTTGAAATAGCCCCACACGGATACCGGTTCAGAAAGTCGATAGCCAAACAGTGCCTCACGAACAGGGTCGGCCGCTTGCTCTACCGCGAGGGTATAGGCGTTCGACGTTAACGTGGCGCCTGTCACCCCATCTGCGGTAAGTGCGCGTTTGATCGATTGGCCTAACAGGCTTTCAGGGAGTTTCTCTTCCACCACTTTATCGAAGTAAGAGCTGGTTTCTTTTGAAGAAAGTAAAGAGATGGTGTCGACGTCTCCCGTTGGGCTAAACACCACCCCAACGGCAAGTTCGCCGCCATAGCCAATTCCTGTGCCAAAGCTCACCCACTTAGCGTTTGCTTTGTTGCCATCCACTTCAACCAATTGATACAAATCAGCCGAAACTTCCACGAGTTCACTACTCGCCGAGGAAACGTGATCAATGAATTGGGAGAGTGAGGTGTCGGTACGTAAACCACCCAAATACCATGAAAAGATCAGCAGCAAAATGGAGCCAACGCTCATGATCTTTTCAACGCTTTTGTTGTTTTTTTTCTTTTGTTTTCGTTCAGACATAACATTAACAAGCCACCAGTGAATACAGTACGGGTGGCTTGCTCCTTAACTAAATTACAAAATGCCGATCAGTGTACCGTCTTTGGCTTGAGTGCGATAAGCACACGCAATAAGACAGCCCCGCCAATAACTAACCCCGTACCAACAAAGCCAAGGAAATACCAACCCGCCATGCCTTCATTTTCACCGAGCAAGGTAAAGGCTCCGGCGATAGTGAGAATCAGCGATGCCCACCATCCTCCGACGACGGTCCATTTCCACCAGTTCATGCCAAGTTGATACTGTTTCGCCCATTGATTGGCGCCTGCGAATACCAAGACTTGCAGTGCGCCGAATACCATCCAAAATAGTGGATCGAGTACTGTTGATTGCGGAAACATTAGAATCCCTCCCAGTTGCCGTCGTAATCCCAAGTTTTTTCTACTTTTAGGTAGTTCTCACTGCGTAGCCATTCAGGTGGCTGATGGTAGCCAGCAAAGCGTCCACCGTTCCAATCTCCGTGGTACGCCTCGGCTTCTGGGTAATAGAAGAAGTTATGTTGCATCGCAAGCAAGCTCTTGCGTGTTAATCCGGTTGGATCACGTGGGTCGGCTTCCTTGACAAGCGCATGGATCCAGTTGTTTTTACGTGTGTAAGGACACACGGAAATACACACGCGACAACCCATTCCCGTTTCAGTCGGACCTTGGCGCCACATGGTCCAGCAACTGTCTTGGTTGAACGAGAACTTACGATAACCACGTACGACGTCATCCGGTTTATCGGCTTTACTGATCGAGCCACTTGGGCAAGCGTCAGCACAGATCTTACACTCTTCACAGAAGTGTTTTACTTTGGTATCAATCGGTTGATCGGGCTCTAAATCGAGGTCGGTGATCACCGCCGCGAGACGAATGTTTGGCCCTAATTCTGGTGTCAGTAATACACCGTTTCGGGCCGCTTCTCCCATACCCGCTTTAATGGCTAGCGGTGGTACGACGATTTCGTACTCGCGCCCCGGCCATTGTGGGCGTGCCGCATAACCGAGTTCACCAAGGAAAGCCGCCATTAAACCGGAGGCATTTTTCGCGCGGAAGTAACCGTCATAAGAGGTGGAATAGCCAATCGCTGCGTACATCGGATCCCAGTTCATTGGCGCGCCAAAGATGATGACGTTCTTCCAGTGTTTGGGAATGCTGTCATCCCAATCTGGCATGCCGCGCATGGTGTTCTTAAACACAAAGTTAGGGTCAAGTTTGGTGATCCCGACGATACTCATGCCAAACTTAAATGCCATTTTTTTGATCAGTTCAGAGGCATGCTTTGGTGATTGGAATTCTTGTCTCGGACGATCTTTCACCCACTGGAAATCCACTTCATCTGGGTGGCCTTCTGGTTTTGGTGGGAAATTACTCGTCACGCCACGGTAGTAAGCGGCAGAATATGCCCAACTCAGGGCAAAGCGTGGACGGTTCTTCTCAACGTTAGCATCATGTTCTGCGGATTCAGCGAAAGATTCGTACATGTCGGCCCAGCGCTCAGGAAAGCGAGAGTAGTATTCTCGTGTGCGCTCATGGGGGATATCACGCCAATCTTTGGTCGGTGTCCAACCTTTGGTGATCGCTTGCGCAAGTGCCGTAGTACGATGGAACAGAAAATCTCCCCATTCAGGACGCGTGAGCTCACCAGCGACTTCCATTGTTGGTGGTACACTGACACGAAAGGGTTCGCGATTGAAATACATATCATGGCCGGATTCGGTGCGCCCCCAGCCCACATTTGCATCAGGATCTCGACCTAATACAAAACCCGCTCCCGCAGCGGCACCAACGGTTGCAGTTGCCGCAGCCACCCCGCCTAGCTTTAGAAAATTGCGCCGAGACGTATCAGCAACGCCGGATTCAACATTATTTTTCACAATAACTCCAAAATTTTACTAAGAAATTTCTAATACATTCAGACTCAAATGCTTGTTTATCGTATTGATCTGTTCTCGATAGGTAATTTTGTAGTGACGCGTTAAGCGGCTAAGTTCAACCATCACCCTTTGTGCATCTGTCCACTGCTGCGAGTGAAAGTAACAAAGGAAGAGTTGCTCTAGGCACCATTCGTCATGGGGTTCAAAACTCAGAAGCTGCTTAAGATCGGCTTCGAGGTCTTGGTACTGACCAAGATCCACTTTTACACGGGTACGAATGTTGAGCACATCGTAGCTACTTGGATTAATGGTTAAGTAGTGATCAAGTGCCTCTAATGCCTCGTCTAGTCGACCATGTTGATGAGCCGAAATACCGGCTAAACGCACTAACTCAATGGAGGAAACTTGATTGTCGATCGCGGCATTGATCCATTGCTCGGCTTTATCTTTGTTACCAAGCGCGAGATAAGCGCTGATCGCGGTGACGTACGTTGAAACTAGTGACTTGTCACAGGCATAGGCTTGTTCCGCATAATTGGCGGCCAATTCGAAGTCGCCTGCCTGATAGTAAAGGCCCGCAAGGTTTTGGTAGCCAGCGATAAATTCTGGCGCTATTTCGGTTGCGCGCTTAAACAGCTCGGTTGCTTTGTCACTTTCTCCCATAAATAAATGGTTGAAACCTAAATGACAGATCAGCATCGGATTCGCTGGATTGATTTCGGTCGCTTCTTCAAGCATCGATTTAGCCATGTCATAGTCGCCAAGCTGCTGATAAACCAGGCCACACTGAGTCTTAAACTCATCATCACTCAATTGAGATTTGAAATGATTGCTCACCACCATGGCAAGTTGACACATTTGCGCTGCCATTAAGGTTTCGAACAGAAACTGCACCTGCGCCTTATTGAGTTCAAGATTGTCGAGCAGGTCGCTCATCACAAGCGTCATGCTTTCGTGCTCTAGCCAGTCGGTTTTATTGTCATCGTGTTGTTCACTGACTTTGCTAAATTGAGCACGTAAAAACATTAAGCGGGCATTGAGCCTTTCTTTAATATCGTTAAGTGGCGGAAGAGTGGGGATTTGTCGGCCAAGATATTGGTAAAGTTCTAGCCATTTACTACTGATCATGTAAAGCATCCTACTGAAATTTCAACGCTAATATTCAGTATTTAGTAAATGGTCAAAAGGTTGTTTTTTACCGAAAAGTGGTAGAAATTTCCCTTTCAAAATAAAACATGATTTTGATCAAAATGGACACAGCCGTGAAAAGAAAACACCGTTATTTCAGTTGCTCGGGATTGATAAACAAGATATCTATCAAAAATAAACAGACACATGTAGCTTTGACTGATTGCTGCAACCGAAGCGGGCGCGTGCCACAAGCTGATCGTGACTGACAGCGTGCTCTCAATGGATGGTGTGGTGATCAAAGGTATCTACGGTCGTGAAATGTTTGAAACCTGGTACAAGATGGCATCGTTGATCCAGTCTGGTCTGGATCTCACACCAATCATCACACACCACTACAAGATTGATGACTTCCAAGCAGGCTTCGATGTGATGCGTTCTGGTATGTCAGGCAAAGTGATCCTAGACTGGGAATAATTCCCCGTTACACGGAAAACATGCATAAATGAGAAACGGGCCGAAAGGCCCGTTTTTTTGTACCTGAAATTTTAGTTGTGTCGGTAACAGATAATTTAAAAAACAGGATGCCTAGAATGATTTAAACTTTCATGTGGGTGGGAGTTAAGTTTATGATATTTATCAACTTATTTGTTGTTTGTTAGGCGTATGCTAACTGTAATGTATAGAGTTCTAATACAGGACAATTTTATATAAGGCGTTGTTACATGCTTGGAGGAAAAATGAGAACAACGGTAATTCAGCAATTGATAGCCAGATCTCGTGGTGCCCAAGAGGCAAGTAAGTTTCATCAATTTAACCTAGATTCCCCTCAGCCGTTGATTGAAACAGCCAAAGAAATCATGTCTACCATACAGCCTAGTTTTGGTGCATGTGCCATGTTGAGTGCAGTATGGGCTGGCATGTTAAATGATCACTATGACATTCCAGCGATTGTTGTAGCAGGAGACTTAAAAATTGCGGGTAAGCCTGTTTTCAAGTGTAAGAAAAATATACTAGTAAACGGGAGCTCTGAAAAATTGTTGAATCAAAAGTGGGATGGCCACTGTTGGATAGAAATTGATGGCTTTATCGGTGATCTGTCAATTTTCAGAACAGCATACTCGTTACGGCACCCAAGTGTGTTGAGAGAGTTTATTGAGTCAAATTTTGGTCATGGGCGAGGGGCTTTGCTTTCTCCTGTTGAGGATATACCTCAAGGTATGCAGTATATTCCAAAATTTGTGTTAGATGACACTCAAGTTAATGGACTTATTACTGGCTTGAGTTATCAACTTGAACAAAGCTTTTAACAATTGCTTCCAGTATGACAATGGACTGGACGCGTATTGAAGATCTGAGGAGGTAGGCGTTGAGTTTCCACATTAATGGAGTTGAGCCAGATATAGCTGGGAAACAGTGCCAAGGATTTTACTTAATTCAACAGCAAGAAGGCGAAGACATAACAGATCCTGCGAATGTTGCTTATTTCAAATTTGAAAACCGATGGCTAAAGCTCTACTTTGACGGTGAAACCATATTTTGGATAACTGGAGAGTTGCCTTCTGAGCCTGTGAACAGTTGTTTATCAACTTGCTTGGTTATATTAAATTTAAATGAGTTTGATGGTGTTGTAGGCAGTACTCTCAAAGAGGTTACATATGGCAGCAACAATGAAGTTGTTTTTGCTGATTTCGAATTTACTAGTGGCAAAGTCCTTAAATTTCAGCATTATGGTCACGATGATTATACATCTATCAATTGCTAACAAGGCCATCACGTCGGAATCGTAACAGCTTGTACGGTTCTACTTCGTTACACATTTTAGCAAGCTATTACTCACCGTTTATGGCAGCGGTACATTCCTAAGGTAGTTAATGTGAGAAATATCGACATTTTTGGTCAGTTGATAGCCAAAGACTTGAGGGATTCAGCATTAGAACGATGTCTTGATATTCTTCAGGAGAAAGTTAAGTCTAAAGATTGTTTAGATATCCACAATGGGTTGTCAGATTTATCGGATGAGCAACTATCTGTTTGTAGTGTCGTGGTCAGCCAAAAGTGGCCACAGTTTTAGATTTTACGATGCGTTGCTTGAGATGGGACGGGGCGATACCACCACTTCGCAATGCGTTAAATGGACATCATTGAGTATCATAAATGGAATTTGAAACGTTACATGCCCGGGCGAAAAAAACACTCAATCCGAGAGAGATTTCACCATTCATATCCGCAAGCGTAGCAGGGGATGTTTTTCTGTGAGAATTGTAACTCACTGTTTTATATGGATTAAGTTCGGCATAAACGGTTTATAAAACGGTTAAAAACAAGGAATGTAAATGTATAAAATCATATTTTCAGGTAGAGCTCTCGTTGATAGTGGGAAAGACAACGGTGATGGGACAATCGCATTGACGGAAGAGAGTGCGATACTGAAATCTTTGGATGGCCTGAGTTATGAGGATGAAGCATTCTCAGATTACCTGGCGGATGATGAAGACACCGCATTCCTTGCTGACGATATCTCGGGTGGGATTCTCACGTTTGAATACATTGACAGTCAAAACGCCTTGATCGGAAGCATTGAATACCAAGCTGGGCGAAAATTATCTAGCGACGACGTTGAAATGTTGAAGGCGTACACCATCGATCAGTTGTTAGAGGGGATTGGTTCAAACTTTACGCAAGAGCGGATGTTAAATGGTGGGCCAACACCGTTGATTAATCATGATGGATGGGTGGTTGAACAGAGTCGCTAACAATACGACGCCATGCCATTCGTCAGTTGAATAAGGACATTTCGTGAATATTGTAGAACCATTAACAGGTATGTTAACGCAAGTATGGTATCTCATCCCTTTACTACTTATTGTCTCTATATGTAAGAGTCGTTGGTTTAAAGGTGTTTTTGGTGAGTTTTTGGTCAATAAATTATTATCTCAACTGCCCGAATCAGACTATACGTTGATTAACAATGTCACCTTGCCGACAGAGGACGGTACAACTCAAATCGATCATATTGTTGTATCCAAATTCGGTATTTTTGTCGTTGAAACAAAAAATATGAAAGGGTGGGTTTTGGGTTCTCAAAAGCAAAAACAATGGACTCAAAAAATCTACCGTCACTTATCAAAATTTCAGAATCCACTCCATCAAAATTATAAGCACGTAAAAACACTGGAATCATTAATCGGGACTGATTTTGTAAATCTACATTCTGTGGTTGTATTTATAGGTGATAGTACGTTTAAAACAGAAATGCCAGAAAACGTCACTTATGCACGTGGTTGTTTAACATACATCAAACAGTTCAATCAAATCGTATTTTCAGAGAACGAATACAACCGATTAATTGACGCTATCAATGATATCAAGTTAAAGAAGGGCATAGTGACAGATATTAAGCACCGCCAGCACGTTAAAGAACTCGTTGCATCTAATGAAAAAATTAAGCAATGCTCACGCTGTGGGTCAGAAATGATAATGCGTGAAGCGAAGCGTGGTGAAAATAAAGGCAAGACGTTCTGGGGGTGTTCGGCATTCCCTCATTGTAAAACAATGGAAGACATTAATTAGTACCTACTTTACAAAGGAGTGTAGTGACATAGTGATTTTGGTCACTGAAGCAATATTTGGCAAGACCAATACTATTCATTATACCTAAGGAGGCAGTTTTGTTTCAGGCACCTTGGTCAGATATAAGCGACTATCCTTCTAAGCATTCTAATGCATTACTTCAGGAATTAGCGTTGGAAATATCCGAAGGCCACCCACTTTTTGGTAAAACATTTAAAATCCTAGGCAAGAGAGAAGATCGCGACGATATCCTCGTTGAAGACAATGACTGCTTTTTCATTGTTCACCTGTCTTGGAAGGGGATGAGAGAGACGCTGCCTTATCCAATCTTTGAATTTTTTACGGATATCGACGCTTTAAAAAGCAAGCTCGAAGATGACACGCTGAATTTTTGAGGTAGTGGCATAACAACACGACCTGATATTGATAGCGCAATATTCATTAGACTTTATGTTGAAAGGGGTTGAATGGAATATATAGATAAACCGATAGGTGCGACTCAAGAAGATATTCACTTGCTCGAAGCCACATTTGAGGTAACGTTACCTGAATGCATGACGAATTGGTGGATTTCTAGCAATGGCCCCATCGTGTACTTTGGATTCAAAGAATTGCAGTTTTTCTCTGTCACAGAGATATGTGATGATGCATATAAAACAAGGAGCTACATGTCAGGTGCTATGCCCATTTGTTTAGACGGTAATGGCAATTTATGCGTGGCCAAAATTGAAGGCGGTGCAATATCAGGTTTCTATGTTACGGGTACTGGCGATCTGGATTGGGGAAGTGCTAGAAAGAACTGCCATGATTTTTACAGTTTTGTACATGATGACTCCTCACCGAGTGATACTTAATCACTGTTTGGCATAGTCTGAATGAGAGTAAATCCATGATATGTATCATTATTTCGGAGAGACAATGATCGAGTTTAAGACACTTTTTGAATGCGTAAGGCCTGAGTTTATTTGTAATCTGCATGCTGAACGTCCGGAAGACCAGTGCATTTTAAAAGTGACACTTCAAAGAGAAAACCAGCATATCATACTTTACGGTTTCGACGGTCTAGCTGACTCTGTGAGTGATTTGTTATCGGCAGAGCGAATAGTGATTTCCGAAGAATTAAATACCTGTAGAGAATTTGGCACAATACGTATTGAATGTTGGGTCGATGAGGTTTATTCAGAGTATTGGTGTGATCGCGCAAACTCAGAATAAATGTACCAGTGCTACACCAATACAATGAAAATTTGAACATAATTTGGTTGCAGAGTAATTATTTTCTAAAGCGAGAAGTATGGTGGGACTTTAACTCAATAGTGAGAAGTATCACAGGTATTTATGCTATTTTACGAAGACATCTCACTATGATTTTAGAGCGTTATAACGTTTTATGCATCAAGATGTTCTCTACAGGGTTGTAGAGGTAGATAATGTTTTATTAATGATCATTTAGTGACGAGGCGGTAATGCATGCGTTATCGGTGATGTTGCGTTGTTTCTGTAAAATTAAGGATGGATTTTATGTTGCAAAAAATAATGGCTATACCTGTGTTTTTGATGGGTCTTGTAATCTTAGTTGCTGGGGGCGGGTTCCTGTCACTCATCCCTATTATTATGGCGATAGCGATGTTTACATGTTCGAGCAAAAATTTTTCTTTAACTTTTAATTCTGACGGTGGCGACTCTTCAGATGGTGGTGGTGATTAATAATAACGATCGTAGAAATGATAAAAGTAGAGCGCAATAATTTTTAATACCACTTCTGGTTCTACTTTTTTATCATTCCGTTTATTGTTAAGCACGATAAAAACGCCCCAGACATCACTGGGGCATTTTTAATTATTCTAGCCTGACAAATCTACTGCCTGCTGTAAACTTTAGCGGCCACTTGCCATGCTGGGTTTAGGTGGGCTTGGCTTAGATGGAATAGCCTTCGCGGGACTGGCTTTCGCGTTATCGCTTACGGTGGACGGTTCTAATTCCGCAGCAATTTCACTCTCATGACGTTGGCTTTTACCCAGATTCACAAACAGACACAGAATGATCCCTGCGCCTAAACCTAAAGCGGCGCCTTTGGTGGCAATGACAGCCGCCATCACACCCGCAATGCCCAAGTCATTCACCGTTTTTGATTTGGTGACGCCCACTCGGAACGACACAAAACCTTGAATCAGCAGGGTGGCAGCCAGTGCGATACCCAACACTGGTTTCACCAAGGTCACAATCGGCAGTAAAAAATAGCCAACTAAAGTGCCATAGCGGTAGGAGATAGCACCGCTGTTGATTGAATCCATGGTTTTGGGGCCAAGTTTGAAGCGTTCACATACCACCACTTGCATGGCGGCGGCAAGCGGGCCGCATAACGTAATGGTGGGGCCGAAAATGCCCATCAACACATTGCGCGCACCAAAAATCATGTTGGAGCGGTTGGCGTTGAAATCAATTTTCTCATCAGGGCGTTTTTTACCGGCGTCTTCTAACAGGCATTTCGCCTGGATCACATCACCAAATAAAATGATGTACGTCGAAACGACAGCAGGCAGACCCATCACGAACATTTCTAGTGGTGGCAGGCCTAAGCCAAAGATTGTCCAGTTTTGAAATAATTCACCAAAGGCGAGGGTGGTAAAGCCCCATTCCAGTTGCGGCCAAGGGATTTCACCGACCAAAGGCCCGACGACAATCGCCAGCAGGATGATAGGCAGTGACCCTAAATCGGCGAGAAACTGCGTGAATCGGTTGTAGTTTCGTTGGCTCTTAAAGTGACTAGAGAACAACAAATAGAAGCCGACACCGGTACAAATGACGATAGAAATAGGCGCTTGCTCAAAACGACCACCTTCAACGAGTACCGAGTTAACGGCGGCGATGCCCGCACCAATGATGATGCCTGATTTCATGGCATCGGGCACGATAGAGGCAACGCGCTGCCCTAAGCCGGCCACGCCCAAAAGAATGGCAAGTACGCCGAGGGATATCTGAAAGGCAATGAGCGCATGAACGCGTTCTGGCCCGATTTCATATTGGTTGAGGTATAAAATGACAATAGGGATCGCGGGGGTGATCCATCCAGGGATGATGGGGTCACCCAGCGTAATGTGGAGGAAATAGAGTAGGCCATTAATGACAACAATGGTCATCGCGACTTCAAATGGCATGCCCAAATATTCTTGTAGAATCGGAATCATGCCCAAACAGACGGCACAAAGCAGCAAGCCTTGCATGAAATCGACTTTTTCAAACCCTACATGAATGAAAGGCACCCTGATTTTAAAGGGGCCCGCCGCTATATACGGTTGCTCCTTACCATGTTCTCTTTTCATAACAAATAATCTCAAAAAATTCCATTTATAACCACTCGTGATGTCCGGGTGATGTGCGCTCGGATTGGCCGAAATACTAAGAGGTTATATATTGAATTTTTGTTATTGCGCTCTCGCTATTGTCAGTGACTGACGAGAGCGCAATGGGTCGATTAGATCGCTTGCTTGTAAAGCTCAATCATATCTTCAAGCGTGGTTTCACGCGGGTTACACAGCACGTTGCCGCTCTTCATCGCGTCTTTGGCCATCTCTTCGATAAGATCGGTTTTGACACCGACTTCCGACAGGGTTCTTGGGATGTTGAGGTCATCGTTTAGCTGTTGGATCTCTTCGATGAGCATGTCAGGCGTAAAGTGTTCAACCGGGGTGTTTCCTTGGCGGATGAAGTTATAAATCACTTCATAGCGGCCTTTGTCTGCCACGGCGTTAAACTTCATGACGGTAGGCAGTAGAATCGAGTTCGCGACACCGTGTGGTACGTGGTAGAAGGCACTCACTGGGTGGCTCATGGCATGCACGTTACCGAGGCGCGCCCAAGCAAAGGCGATACCGGCGAAGTTACTGCCGACCATCATGGCGCACGCGGCGTCTTCATCTTCACGGTTGGCCACGAATTTACGCAGGTTCGCACCAATCAGCTGCATGGCTTTTTCTGCCATCGTATCGGTAAACGGCGAGGCATTTTTCGACACATACGCTTCAATCGCGTGAATAAGTGCGTCAACACCACAGGCTGCGGCAATTGATGCTGGCGCGGTCATGATCAGTTGTGGGTCTAAAATCGCGTATTTAGGCAGTGTTTCGTAGCTAACGACAGAGAACTTATAGTTAATCGCTTCATCTGTAATAACAGACGATGCCGTCGCTTCGCTGCCTGTGCCTGCCGTTGTTGGAATGGCGATCATCGGTACGATAGGGCCCGGTACTTTGTTCAGACCTTCATACTGTTTAATGTCGCCACCAAATTTCGCCAAAATACCCACGGTTTTCGCTACATCAAGCGGGCTACCACCGCCGAGCGCCACAATGCTGCTTGCGCCGCACTCTTTGTAGAGGGCAACGGCTTCATTGACGATCGTAATAGTCGGATTAGGCTTCACATCCAAATATGAGGTGCATTTAATGCCGCCAGCCTCAATGATTGCTTGTACTTTTGCGACAACGCCAAGGCTTTCAAGCCCACGGTCAGAGATCAAAAAGACGTGATCGGAGTTATTGTTGCTCAGAATTTCCGGTAACTTATTCAAGCTGCCTAGGCCAAATTCAATGTTTTGTGGAATTTTAAAATTAAAGTCTTTCACTGCATGATCCTTAACTAACAAGCACGCCGTGTGGTCGCGCTTGTTAGGTTTTAAATAGTTACCCGTCGCCACATGGGTGGCTTGGGGTAGATAAACTGATTCGAATAAATAACGCTGAGTCAATGAATTAGATGAGGCGGCACAACATTACAGCGCCTGCACCTTCTCAATATTCACTTTGCGTTTTTTGAATACATTGAATGCGTAACCGGATAGCACAATCACGGTGCCGACCATTGACATCATTTTGCTGTCAGCCGTCCATGGAATGTTGCTCAGTAGCATGTTGGAACCGATGATAAGCAGCACTACGTACACGATACGTAGGAATTGCTCACGGTTGATTTTCTCTAGGAAACGCATGCCGAAGAAGAAACCAATGCCCGCAAGAGGTAGACCCACTAACAGTGCGCTGTTCAGTTCGCTGGTAAACGCGCCGTTTTGGTGTTGGTTGAACAGGTTCCAAGAGTTGAGTACCACCCATAGCATGGTCATGGTGTTACGGAATTTCTTCTTGTCTTTTACCGCTTCCAGCGTGTACACCGTGATCAGTGGACCACCGATGTTAAACGCGCCGTGAACGATGCCGCCCAGAATCAAACAGCCGTAACGGAAGATGCGCTTCACAAGTGTGTCAGCCACTTCATTTTCTTCGATCTCTTTGATCACCAGTGGCTTAACGACGTATTTGTGCAGGTTCATCAGGGCAATCACCGTTACCATGGCGCCGATCAGCACTTTGGCGGTTTCTGGTGAAATTTGGTAGAACAGGTATTGGCCGATCAGAATGCCCGGCGCGCAGAGCAAGACGATTTTCCCTAGATCTGGCCACGAGATATCTTTACGGCCTTTGATCGCCAAGTAGTACAAGAACGGGATAGTAATGGCGGTACCGTAAGGCACACCCATTGTTGTGCCCAGTAAGCCATTGGTGATTGGAGCGGCGATAACGGTACAGCCAAAGCCTGTGGTTCCTTGAATAAAGAAACCAATGACTTGCATTAGACCAACCAACAAGTAGTCGAGTTTAAAAGCGAAATCCACGAGAGAGTCTCCACGTTAGGAGGATAGGCCAGCTATCCTCCTGGTTGTATGTCAGATGATGGAATTAGAAGCGAAGCTCAGTACGAGAAATCAAATCTTCTTGCAACGGCTTGCCCAGCTCAACGAAGTACGCACTGTAACCCGCCACACGTACCAGCATGTCTTTGTACAGTTCAGGGTTCTTCTGAGCTGCTCGCATTTTGTCGGCACTCATGATGTTGAATTGCACGTGCATACCGTGTTTAGACATGTATTCATCAATAAAGCTGATCAGAATGTCTCGACCTTCGACTTCGGCCACTGAATCTTCCGGGAAACGTAGGTTCAGCAGGGTACCGTTGGTGGCTTTACTGTGATCCACTTTCGTAACCGAGTTCACTACGGCGGTTGGACCGGCATAGTCGTGCGAACCCCCCGCTGTGTGCACTGGGCCCATGTTGTCTGAAATCGGCTCTAGTGCTTTACGGCCATCAAGAGACGCATTCATAAACAGACCCATGCCCACGTTGGCGTTAACAGTGTAAACACCAGGGCTGAAAGTGCCGCCGCGAACGGTTGGACGACCGGAGATGTTTTTGCAGTAGCATTCAAACATGTATTTGAATAGCTCATCAGCTTCGTCGATATCATTACCGTAATGTGGGATCTTGGTGCTGTTGACCAGTGCATACAGCTTGTCGTGGCCTTCCCAGTTATCACGTAGAGCTTCCAGCAGCTGTGTGCCGGTGTATGACTTGTCTTCAAACATCAGTTTTTTGATGGTTGCTAACGAGTCCGCACAGGTCGCAATGCCCGCTGCTTGAGGGCCGATGCCATTGTATTTCACGCCGCCAGCGGTCATGTCTCGACCTGATTCGATACAGCCTTCGAAGAACGCCGAAATAAACGGTGTTGGTTTAAGCGCAGCATGCACTTTATCGGTGATGTTCAGGCTGCTACACAGCTGATCACACCAGAATTCAAACTGCTTATCGACGCTGGCAAGCACTTCATCAAACGATTGGTACGTTTCTAAACTGCCCGTATCCGGCCCAAGCTGAAGATCGGTATTTGGACCCGCAACCAGACGACCATGGTTAAGCACCATTTCCATCATCTTCGCGGCGTTAATGTAGCCCGCATCTTGCCAGCCGTGTTCTTTGCCCGGAATGGTTGGTTCAACACAACCCACCACGGCATAATCACGCGCTTCTTCCAGTGTCATGCCCTTGGCAAGCATCGCTTTGATTGCCGGTGCATCGTTAAACAGTTTCGGGTGGCCGTAACCGGCACGGATACATTCGGTAACTTTGACTTTGAGTTCGTAAGGGGTATTTTCGTGCATGCGCACACACACCCACGGGTTCATCATGCGTGTATGCACAGAAGCTTCTAGCATCAGCATGGTCAGATCATTTGTGGCATCATTGCCTTGCGTATCGATACCGCCGATCGTTAAGCTTTCGCCACCAAAACCACGACCGTTACGCACGCGTACCGTGCCTTTGTCTTTCAGCTTGGTTGGGTTGTTCATCTTGACGTAAAGCACTTCAAGCAGTTCAAGAACGAATGCTTTCGACGTGCCGTTGTTTTGTGTATCCGCCAAGTAAATAGGGTGCAACCACTGATCCATACGGCCGTAAGAAATCGAGTGACCGTTGCCTTCAATTTGCGTCAGTGTGGTCGCGAAGTTAAACAACTGCACGGCTTGCCAGAAGGTTTGTGGTACGCCGCCCGCAATTTGGTAACAGTTCTCTGCCATTGCGGAGAGTTCTTGTTTCCGGGTTTCATCCGACTCATTGGCTGCCATTTGGTTGGCCAAATCAGCGTAGCGGGTGATGTATTGTTTCGCTGCGTTTTGGGTGATCAGTGTGGCTTTGTAGTAGTCACGCTTGCTGGCAAATTCCGGGTCGCGTTTAGACAGTGTCGCTAACGCGTCTTCGGCTTGTTGAATAACGCCATCAAAGCCTTCGTTCATCAACTTCGCAAAGTCCATCGCGAAGTGGCCGATGCCTGCAAAATGGTAGTTGTTGGTTTGGAAGATTTTCTCACCGATGTGAGAGCCATTCTTTTGGTCTTGGTCAAGCGTGGCAGTGATCATCTCATTCACTGTTTTGCCTTTCCAGTACGCACAAAGCGCTAGAATTTCAGCACGTTCTTCATCGTTGCGAATATAGAATTGGTCGTTGGTGCGCTCTTCAAAAGGTGAGTGGGTGATCTCATCAATGATCCAATCAACAGAAAATTCTGGGTAGATAGGAGAGGCTTTGGCTGGCGCGGCGATCTCACCAAGAATAAGGTCTTGGTCATAAATATGAAGGGTGGTGTTAAGCAGGATATTTTCAAAGGCATAAGCACTTTGCAAAATGCGCGGCGCGACTTCATGCTGTTGGAATGCTTCGGTCACCAAACGTAGTCGCTCGACATCAATCTCATACGGGCGATCTAAAAAGGTTTGGCGCAGATAGTTAACACGCGGGTACGGTGACCAGTCATCGTGTCCGACTTCATACCCAAGGCCGTATACTTTATCAAACGTATCAACACCGCGAGCGGCGGTCGTTTGCTTATTTGCTACTGCTTCGTACATGTAACATCCTTATATTTTATTAAATGCAATAAGAAAGAAGATAAGTGCCATCCTCTTTGTTATTACATTTATTGCGAATGTGAGCGTCATGCTCACTCGACAGTTAATATTCTCTCAAGGTATCTACCTCAAGGTTTTAGCTCAAAGGTATTAACCCCAAGGTATTAACTGTTGTTACAGATGATGATTTCCGGTTACTTTTCTTTTGTGCCGACAACACAATGAATACCTCGGCTGTTGAAGTACTCGGCGATCTTTTTGATCTTTTGTTGGAATGCCTGTCTTTCAAAAACAACATCTGTCATTGGATAGGGCAAACCTAATGATTGATATTTTTCTTCACCAAGACGCATAAAGCTTAAGAGTTGTAGCGTTCTGACTTTGTTATCTAATTCATTCACAATAAAGTCAGCAGTTGCTTGAATATTCTTTTCATCATCATTCACGTTCGGAATGACCGGAATGCGTAGAATAAAGTCGATGTTCTCTGCCGCCAGTTTTTTGAGGTTGGCTAAAATTCTCTCGTTATACACACCGGTATAGGCTTTATGGATTTTCGTATCCATATGCTTAATGTCGGAGATGACCAAATTCGTATGCGGCAGGATTTTTTCCAATTGCGACCACTTGCCATAAAAGCTGGATTCTAGGCAGGTATGGATATCTTCTGCTTGGCAGGTTTTGAACAGTTTCGCGACAAAATCAGCCTGACCAATCGGGTCGCCACCAGACACGGTGACACCGCCGCCAGAACGTTGATAAAACCCTTTGTCTTTACGAATGATTTTCATGCATTCATCAATAGACAGGGTATTGCCCCATTTTTTGACCGCATCAGAAGGGCAGGCGTCATGACATTTCAGGCAGTTGGTACATTTACCGCGGTCAATATCCGTCAACTTACCGTCCACAAACGTGAGCATGCTGCTGTCAGGGCAGACGTCGATGCATGCGCCACATTTATCCTTGCCGATGCATTTGTTCGTATAAATGCCAGGTTGAATATAGTGCTTAAAGCTTTCGGGATTTCCGCACCAGTGGCAACGCAATGGGCAGCCTTTTAAGAACAACTCTGTACGAATGCCCGGCCCGTCATCGAGCGTAAACAATTGGATATTGAATACATTGCCATGCAGTTTGTCATTGTGTGCTTTGTTACAGAGAGTCATTTTGATTGGCGCTTCCTTGCCTACGTATGCAAAGAAATTTAGACGATTGCATTTTTCTATTTATTGACATAAATCAGAATACGGCAATTTATGGCGATACATACCTCTTTAGTGTGATGCTTATCACCTACATTATCTGGTTCGGTCTGATTTATGAGCGATAACTGGTCGGTAATTGGGCGAGTGAGGGATAAACAGAGTAGCAATGGATGAAAAGGCCGAGTGTTGGATAAAACGTATCCAGTCAATCAAAATGCCTGTGTTGTAATTAATCTGTTGAATTTGTGTTTTGTTATTTGTTTTGTGGTTTGATTGCAAGTGTTGAGCAGGAATGGCATGAGGGCCAAAGGGAAGGCCTATCCGGTAAGTCCTCATATCGAGGGCATTTTGAGATTACGAGAGGCTGGTGAAATGATGGGATTTTATTTGAGCGGTGCTAAGAAGGGGAGAGTAGTCGAGCATCATCGCTAAAGTGGGGTGATGCTCGACTATCCAGAAAAGAGGTGTGACAGTTATCGGTTAAGACGCGCGTTCGACTAAGGTGCCTTTAAATAAAATATACTCGCCGGTTTTTTCGTTGTTGCCGTGAATGCGGTCAAACAGATCGTCGACGGCAGACTGACAGATGCGATCTGTCGGTGGCTTGATTGTTGACAGTTGGTAAGAAGGCCAGGATGCCATCGGGATATCATCGACACCGATAATTTTATAACCGGTATGATTATGTGCTTTTAACCCTTCAATGAACCCAATGCCGATAATGTCGTTAGCACAGAAAACGGCATCAACGTTATGGTCGCTGTTGATCAATTGCTCGGCGGCTTGCATGCCTGATTCAATGTCGAATGACGCAGGTATTCTAATCGGCTCTGCTAATCCCAGTTCCATGACTCTGCGGCGATAGGCATTCCAACGCAATTCACAGGTCATGGATCCTTCTTCACTGCCCACAAACGCGAACACCGAACAGCCTTTTTTGAAAAAGTAGTCAGCGGCTTGATTGCCTGCATCATCATTATCAAGGCCCACACTGTTGGCTCTGACGTCACCAATGTATCGATTAATAAAGCTTAAACATACCCCATATTTTTCGCACTGCTCAATGACGTGACTGCTTAATCGGCTGGTGGCAATGATTAAACCATCGACTTGATATTCAAACGCTCTTTGAATGGCAGAATCAAGATCGCCATTTGAGATAGGGCAGAGAATGGCATGGCCGCCTTTCGCCTGTATTTCTAACGCTAGCATACGGGCTTGCAAGTCATACATTGGGTTGGCGCTACTGTCCAATGCGATGGCAATGAGTCCCGAACGTTTCGAGATCAAGCTGCGCGCTAACGCGTTAGGCTTATAGCCCAACTTTGCCGCACCCTCTAAGATATAAGCACGTTTGTCGTCGCTAATACTGGCATTCGGGTTAAAGGCGCGAGAAACCATCGATTGGGAAACACCCAGTTCTTTGGCGATATCATTGGACGTCAGATTCGGCTTTTTCATAAAATTCTGTGCAACTTAAGTCAATGTTTTGCTTATACATTCGCATTTCAGTGGCGTAATGTTAGTCTTAATTCATATCGACATCAATCATTGTCGGGACGGCATGCGTGGTTTTTACCTCCTTGTACGGTCATTTGGCGCTGTATGCACATTGTTGAGAATATGGGATGAGTATGCTTTACTCTGCCGCAGAGTAGCTTCGTTCAATAAATTGTTTAAGATTAATGCATGACGTGTGGGATTTATACAGTGCTTTAGTTTCTGTGATTGAGGTGGTTTGCGATAGCATCGGTATTGCATAGCTCATCCCTTAACTGGGCTATGTGCCTGAGCCAACCATTGATAATAGAAAGTTAAATACCATATTTCACAGGGTGACTGTAAGCTTATGATTTAATTTGTATTTTAAAGGTCTTATCAAAAAGCGTATAAATCAATATGATAATAATTCGGGTGTAGAATGAGTTCTAGTTTTGACAAATTCAAGTTTACGAGTGAAATGATTGTAAGCTTACAAGCTAATTTTAAATTAGTTGCTAAAAACGTCAATTTGATGGATATGACAAGAAACGATATCGAGTTAGAAATCTGTCATTCTTTGCAAAAAGATCATTGTAACGTTACTGGTGTGTATTTCTGGGTTATGGAAATTAAGTCTCAACAATATAGAGTCTATGTTGGAAAAACTAAATCTCTGAAGAGGAGATTATCTGATTATTTCAACAATTTTCAAATTCACTCTCCTAATGACTATAAATTGAATTTTTTCCAAAACTACGTGTTAGGACTGTACCCTGATGCAATATTTGACTTATATTTCATGCCATGTGAAATTTCTGAATACACACAAAATGAAACAAAAATGGTTAACAAATTTTCTCCACTAATTAATGAACGACCTAGAGTTTCACAAGAAACTAAAAACAAAATGAAACAAGCTTTTCGTGAGTATTATGTCTCAGTGTTTGAAGCTAAAATTAAAAATTATTGATTGAAAAATGCACATAACAAATGATGACTAATGTGTTGCGCAGTCAACACTAAATTCCGAGTATTGGGCAGGTCTTACAGTAAATCGTACGATTTGGTTTGTTTTCTCAGCACTGTCATCTATTTTTTTGTGTTACTTGCATGTAATAAAACAGACTCATTAAGAGTGGTACAACATTGTAGCCGCTTTCATGGAGCAGCTGGTGTACGATAGTCATTGAGTAGGCTTGAGAAGTGAGTTAATGAGAAAGATGGGCAATCCGATCACTTAGAGTAGAAAAAGAACGACAAAACGGTAGGAGTAGGTGAACGGAATAAACCGAAACGAGCGATCGCAATCATCAGGATACTCAATTGCTCCTTACTAAGCCAAATTTAAGTGATTTGGTCGGTCTTATGAATTAAGTCAGCGACATTGATTTTAGGAATGGTGAGTCGACCGAGTGATACTCGGCGACTCAAACCATAGTGCTAATAAAACATCTGACATCAAATTCCGACTAATGTCATAAAGCCACGACATCATGAGTGAATGTTGTACATTTTTAATCCAGATTTGAGGTTGTCGATCATTTTCTCTCTCAGTGTGAGTGGAGTAACTACCTCGATAATATTGGCATGCTTCATTAACCACCATTCAAAAGCATGACTGTCGCGAACTTCGGCTTCTATTGTGGTATAGCCATTTTCATGGCCGAGAATTTTTTGTTCGGTAGAAAGTAAGGTCTCTTCAATTAGGTGCAGGCCATGGTAGTTTTCAATTTTAAGAACGACTTTCTGGATATCTCCGCCAAAAAAGTGGTGCGCATTCTGCTGTACATATTCACGAATATTAAACTGTTCTAATGTTTTTGTACTGCTAAAGCTGAGCTTTAGGCTATGAATACGGTGCAGAGCAAAAATACGAAAGTCATCGAGTGTGCCGGGAACGAGCCCAACAAGATAAAAACTATTGCCGTGGAGAAACAGCCCTAAAGGGGTTGAAAGGTAACTATTAGGCTCTGCCGCACCACGTTTTTGATAAGTAAAAGCAATATCTCTTTTATTCAGTAGCGCAGTTTCAATCAGCTTAAAAAACGTATTGTTAACAGTCGGGGCGAGCAAAGGATGTTCGTTTTGGAAGTAACAGAACCGCTCTCGCCATAGTTTGGTTTGTTTCGTATTGACTTGCTTAAGTGATGAAAAAATAGCATTAACATCAGAGCGGAGAGTAGGGGGGAGCATTGCTTTGATTTCTTTTTCAATTACTTGTAGAGAGACCACGGAAGACATGCCATCGGGCTTGATAGGGTGACGATGACCCTTAGCAATTTGGTATGAGTATGGCCTGCTCTCATCATATATCTCAATGCTCTCGTGGTCTGCCACGACAGCATTGATACAACGCTGAACCGTGCGCAATTGGCTTTTTTCATCAGCTTTGGCATTCAGTAGCCCTGCTGATTGTAATCGCTCTTTGATCTCTAGGCTTGAAATGCACTCTGGGTAGCAGGGAATAGACTCTAAGACTTTTTGATAACGTTGTATTTGTAAACTCATGATTCGACCGATGAAAAATTCCAACAGGCGACATTTTTTGTCGCCAATGTCGTTAGTATAGCGCTCATAGACAGTAAATAGGAACGGAAAAATGCACGTTCCAGATAGTGAAGAATGTAAAGCGAAAGTGAGCATGATACCGAAAAGAAATGTGGCCCATAAGATTCACCTAATGACAGTCAGTTGGCCAATAAATTTGAGAACTAAATAACGTGGAAACAGTAAAAGAATTTCAAATATCCCGTGCAACAGGTGCATTGTTAGGACTTGCAGCAGGCGATGCCTTAGGCACGACCTTAGAGTTTAAACCCAAGGACAGTTATACCGCTTTAACCGATATGGTAGGGGGCGGCCCATTTGATTTAGAACCTGGGCAATGGACTGATGATACATCCATGATGCTGTGCCTGGCAGATAGTTTGATTGAAAAGGGCGATATGGACCTAAATGATCAGATGCAGAGATATGTTCGTTGGTACCGTCATGGTGAGAATTCTTGTAATGATACGTGCTTTGATATTGGTATGACGGTTCAAACCGCGTTATCCAGTTATGAAAGTACAGGCAATCCTCAATCAGGATCTACGTCTCCTTTTTCGGCAGGCAACGGTAGTCTGATGCGTGTTGCGCCGATAGCTTTGTTTTTCGCACATGATAATGAGCAACAAGCGATGCAGGCGGCCAAGTTAAGCTCACTGACAACGCATGGAGAAGAGCGATGCGTTCAAGCGTGTGAAATCATGACATTGCTCATTCACCGATTGCTAAATAGTGAACACATACCTGATCGTGAAGTGTTTTTGAAAACGACACTTACGGATTACTTGCAGCTTTCAAAGGATTGTCACCCTGAGGTTCGTGCTATTGCAGAGTGTCAGTTCTTCAGTAAATCACGAGCAAGTATTCATGGCACGGGTTATGTTGTTGCCTCTTTAGAGGCCGCACTTTGGTGTTTTGTAAATAGTGAAAGCTTTGAAGATGGCGCTCTATTGGCTGCTAATTTGGGTGATGATGCTGATACGACGGCAGCAATATTTGGTCAGCTTGCAGGGGCTTACTATGGCTCATCAGCTATACCATCAAAGTGGCAGCTTAAGTTAGCGTGGGAGAGTCAAATTAGTGATACTGCCATGTGGTTACTCCAGCGTCCGACTAATCAGCAGGTCAAAGACTTTGTTTCTGAAGTCTCGGTACACATTGAGCGTCAAGACCCTGCAGATATCGCATTGTATTCGATGGCATATAAGCATGATCTCATGGTTACACATATTGACTACAATGCTCCCTTTTATGTTAACGATATCGACGCATTCACTGATTTAGGCGCATGGTTACATCAAGCCTCTTTTCGAGATTGTATTTGCTGGATGATACGCCTTGTGAGAACAGAGCGCTTTTGGGATGGTGTGATTGAGTCAAATATCAGGAATGGGTCGGTGACACGTTGGCTAAACAATATGCATCGTTTACTGAGTATGCAGGGTGAATAAATTAATTAAACATTCAAGTCTTTCTTCGGGATATTAAACTATGGCAATATCAACATTGTTTGTATGCACGTATTGCAAGAAGAGTATCGAATCTTGGTCTGACGCTAATGCATATTACCTTGATGATAAGGGACAAAAGCGTTACGTATATCACCCATATATGGATGACTTATCACATTGTATAGGTAATGATGACCCACATTTATGCCTAGGGTGTGGTCATGAATTCATGGTTGATTCATTAGCACCCACCTCAGTTTGTCCAAAATGTGTATCCGCTAATATCATTTCTGATCAAAAATTGAACGGTGAAGTGTGCCCTTGTTGCAAAAAAGGGACGTTTGAGGTGGATCCCTTTTCTTTTTCCGTATCGTAGTCTGAATTGTGATTGAGCAAAGTCCGTTGTACTAATTCAGACTTGATGTGACAGTTATCCATTTCAGGTTTTTACTGGATCTATCCACTTCCTGCAACTTTAGAACAAATAAGCGTCTTGCCCATATTCAGCCTTTAGCTTTCCATGTTTTGACTATATTTACCGGGTGGTGATATTACAATCCATCCCATTTGGAGGCTATGTATGCTGTTTGCCCTCGCTTTATTCTGCATCTTTCTGTTGGGGTATCTCGCCCAAACAACAGGCCTTTGTATGGTTAGGGGCGTTAAAGAAGCAACAAGCGGATCGCCAATGTTTCTTGTGGCAATTGTGTTAAGTGGTTCGTTGGCTTGGGTGTCGATGGTGTTAGGTTCGGTAATGGAAGGGCGTGTCTTATCTGCCGCTTTTTTACCGAGTCTGTTTTCACTGTTTGGTGGTTTTTTGTTTGGTATTGGCGCAGCGATTAATAGTGGGTGTGGGGTATCAACAATCAGCCGTTTAGCGCGTGGCGAAGTGGTTATGCTGGCAACCATAGTAGGGTGGTTAGTCGCGTGGTTGTTTTTTGCTCCGGCGTTACCTGCTGAGCTCAAAGGAGAAAAATTGGTTGTATCTGACTTGTCACGATACGCATTCCTTGGGCTTATTTCGTTCGTCATTATGGTGAGTTGCTATTTTATGACGGCGAACAATCGAAAGTTGTGGCTCTCTATGTTGGGTATTGGGTTAATGGCGGGCTTCGTTTTCTTGTATGAACCGCACTGGACACCGAGTGGGTTATTGAAATCCATGGGTACGTCGCTATGGCATGGGAGAGCAGAGGAGTGGCCAAGCAGTGAGCGGTTCATATTGATGGTATCGCTGATAGCCGGGATGGTAAGCACCGCGTTATTTACCGGGTCATTTGCACTGAGATGGAGTCCTATGACGCGATTAGCTAAACACTTAGTGGCGGGTGTGCTGATGGGATTAGGCGCGGTGATGGCAGGGGGAGGTAATGATACTCAGTTGTTGGTCGCGATGCCTGTGTTATCGGTAGCGGGCTTATCAACCGTTGTTTGTATTCTGGTAGGCATCTATGTTGGTATCAATCTCCCACGAAATAATAGAATAGAGAGTGATTGATTTAAATACTTGAAAACGCCTTCGAACAGGTCGAAGGCGTCTTTTTTATTGCGAGAAAAGTGACACTTCTCTTACAGAGAACAAGCGTTAAGATTCGTGGGATACTGTCTCTACAACCTGTGTCGTGTCACCAGTCACGCTGACATCGACATAGCTGACAGGTTGCCCATTGACCACTTTGTGCTGAGCGTCAATCACTTTGCCATTCACCAGCAAGATAGGATGTTCGCCATAGAACCATGCTTGCCAAGTGAGCGTGCCGGATGATTTATTGGTTAGGCTGGTCTTCTTCACGCCTTCGTGATTAATGGCCAGTTCAAAATCGCCCATGATGAGGTTATCCACCGCCAGCCAGTCTATATCGTGCGTAAGATGCGACGCGGTAATAATCCGGTCATTGGCGGCATCCGGTTTGATCCCCATTAAACCTTCAATGGTGTTTGAAATGAAGGTGAAGGAGATTTCTGGGTAATCGCCGTTCGTCCCCTGTGTTGGTCGTTCATGCGGCAGATCTTTTACGTCCATAATGTACTGCATCCACTTCCACGCTTCCTCATTGCGGTTGTAGGGGAAGTACGTTTCGGGAATGTAGGTGTAAGCCTCGATATTGTGTGGTGCTTGCGGCGTTGAACCAATACCATTACCCAGATTCTCGGCGATAAAGTCGAGATAACGATCATTGCGCGCTCCCGGTTCGGTGATTAATTTCATCGGCATAAACCAACTGTTCTCTTTCCCGAAGTCATTCATTCGGAAACCGTCTTTTTGCACAATATTGACGTAGTTTGCTAATGGGTCCGACGAACCTGCATCACTCCATTGCTGATTGAAGAAGCCTTTCAGTTGCTGCGCTTTTTCTTGCCAGATTTTCGCTTCGCCATATTCCTCTTTGGCCTCTAGCATTGCGGCATAGGCGACGGTTGCTTGATATTGAGAGCCAATACCGTCACCGGCTTCAATCGGAAACTCGCCGCGTTCATTGTAGGTTGCAGATCCTTCAAAAATGCCGCCATAACCTTCTGCGATACCGTTCGGGTCTTGATCGTCATGAAGGGCGATATAATCAGTCAGTACTTTGGTATAGAAACGCCATAAATCAGGGTCTTCGAGATAACGTTTATCGCCGGTCCACTGATATTGTTCCCAGGCTTTTTCTATAAACTCGAACTGGGCCGGCACTTCGCGCACGAACCATTCATCATGTTTGTAATCAATGGTATGCGGTGAACCATCAAAGTTGACTGCCCATAGGGTGTACCACTTGCGAGATTCAGTTGAATGCTTCGCAAAGGTTTGGAACATAGAGAAGTTCTCGATATCCAAACCTGCCAGTTGTGCCCCCGCTGCCTGATGCAAAAAGTCGCGAGAATAGAAGGCGGTACGATCAAAATATCCGGCCCAGTAAGAGGGGATATAGTCCGCGGTACCACTGCCATCGTTGTTAAATTCATCACGGTTGACCAAGTCGTTTTGGCCGGTCATGACAAATTGGCGTGTTTTTTCTATTGCCCAGCCAAAGGAGTCTTGAAGCTTTTGATTTGAAGATGTCACCATAACTTCTTTTTCTTGCTCAATGGCCGTCAGTTTCCAGCGCTGGGTTTTTCCTTTTTCATTGACCAGTTTAATTATCATGGGTTCACTGGCGTCAATAATATCGCCGGTTTTGATGGTTGCTTTGGTGCCGGATGAGTACTGAGCGTTGCTCACGCGTATATTTTCCAGATCAGTACCGTAAGGGAGGGCGATCTGAATGTGTTTCTTATTTCTGTTGATGATTGTCTCACCGGATTGTTGCTCTACGCCAAATGCCACGACTTGATTAAAGCTCAGCGGTTTGTTTTTTGAAGAGGGATGTAATGATACGTCATCGACACTTACACCTCCTTTGGATGAGCCAGAAAAGAAGACTTGTAATGTTTCCCCTTTTTCCAATGGGATGTTCTTAAGTCGATTGTATTTATAGCGCTGACTCTGTTGTAACGGGGTCGAAATAAGGGTTTCATTGGCGAGATTTCGCAATCCCATCTTAGCATTGTCATTAGGGCTTCTGACATAAGCGGATAAGTCATAATATCCCGTTTTAGGTACGGTGATTGTTTGTGCAATGTAGTGGTTTTTTCCTTGAGCAATACGGCCTCGATAAGTGCCAGAATAGGCGTCATCACTTTTTATATTGGCGAACCAATAGCTCCAGCCAAGACCTTTATTTTCAAAGCTTGGATTGTTAATGAGATTATGTTTGCCGTGGGAAGAATATGGCGCTACATCAGATAAAGAAGATGCCATGCTGGTGGATATATTCAGTGTAAATGCTGCGGCAATAATGGGGGCCAATCGTTTTAGTTTCATCTTCATTCTCGTTATTGTGGGCAAGGTATTGATGGTTATTGTTATTGGATAGACCTTTAAAAAGAGCCTCTTTACAGAGGCTCTAGGTGGAGTCGTTCATGTAACTTGAACGGTTACACCGCTGGAGCCGGTTTCACTGTGCCTTTGTCACCGTCAGCGTCCGCAGGATCCGCTGTTACATGCGCATATTTCGCGGTGAGGTGATCTTGGATTTGCTGGTGGTACGCGCCATTAAGCTTGTAGTAGCGGTAGTAGAGCGCTAACGCGATGGCAAAGAAGATGCTCGGCAAACCAATCATCACGCACTGCATACCAAAGATGGTTTCCGGTGATTGCTCAACATTTGGCACGTAGTTAACGATGGTTAGCGCAATACCAATAAAGAAGGCGGCAAAGGCGGAGCCTGCTTTTACGACCAGTGTTTGCACCGAGTACGCAATACTTTCACAACGCACACCCAATTTGTATTCGCCGTAATCCACCGTGTCTGCCACCATAATCACGTTCAATACCCAGAACAGAGCAGTACCGATTTGCAACAATACACCGGCCAGTGAGATCAGAAGGATGCTTTGTTGGTCGTACATGCCAAGGTAAATCAGCACTAAGCTACCAAGGATAGGGAAGCCTGATGCGCCCGCCCATAGCACGCGGCGTGAGAACATTTTCGCCAGCTTAGGGAACAGGACAAGGGTGACAAGGTTTGCGATCCCAGCGTACGCCATGTAGTACGGGAAGAGTTCTTCGTTGCCGACCACATAGGTGAAGTAGTACACCGCGAAGGCTGTGATGATATTGGTGGCAAGGTTATACGACAGTGCCATCACTAACACGCAGGACAGTTGGCTGTTTTTGTAAATCAGCGACACCATTTCCTTGAGTGAAATTTTCTCTTGTGGTTGGTCTGCATCCAACTTGTCGGACGAGTAGCGTTCTTTGACATTACGCAGTGTAATGTATGTAGAGAATGCGAAGCAGACAATCAACAGTACCGTAAAGATTTGGAAACCAAAGCCTTTATCCTCACCACCGACATAGTTGATAAAGGGCATCGCGATAGCCGCTGTTACGACCCAAGCAAGGCTGGCAAAGAAGCGTGGATAAGGCACTAACTCTTCACGCTCACGCTTATCCAAGGTCAACGTCGGCACCAAAGACCAAAACGGAATGTCCATCAAGGTGTACGTCATGCCCCACAATATGTAGGTCACGGCAGCGTAGGCGATCAGCCACGGGCCTTCAAAATAGTGCGCATTAAAGAGTAGGTAGAGGACAACCGAGTTCGCCACCGTACCAATAAAGATCCACGGCTTAAATTTGCCCCAACGGGTTTGGGTATTGTTCACGATCCAACCCATGATAGGGTCATTCACCGCATCCCAGATCCTCGCCACAAGGAAGATAGTCCCCACTACGCCGGCCGATATACCGGCAACATCCGTGTAGTAAAACATCAAATACATATAAACGATGGTGATAGCAAAGTCCTTGCCGAAAGCACCGAAGCCATAACTCAGCTTGGTATTCATAGACACACTCATTGGGTCTCCTTACCCCCCGCACTCAGGGGGTATGTCTAGTAATGTTCACGTAAGGTTGATGTATTGCTTTTCTATTTATTACTTTGATGTAAACGTTTTATTTCAAGGCTTACTTGTGGCGCCACTATTGATGGCACCATGCAGGTAACCAGCCTTGATGCGCGTCAATTAAGTCATCGACCAGCGCATAGATTTCCTCGATGCCCAATACTGCCGCTGTGTGCGGGTCAAGCATGGCGGCGTGATAAATCCGGTCACGGTTTTCCGTCAAAATGGCTTCTGTCAGCAGGGTCTGAACATTGACGTTTGTCTGCATCAATGCGGCTAAATGGTTAGGGATTGTACCGACTTTCGTTGGCTGGATCCCATTAGCATCCACCAGACATGCCACTTCCACACAGCAGCCTTGCGGCAGGTTGTCGATCAAACCGTTATTTTTCACGTTGCCGTAAATCACGCTCGGGATCCCTGTCCAAATGGCATTCATGATGGTGCTGGCATATTCATGTGATTCTTTCACTTCAATCTTATCGGCGGTTTTAAAGGATTCTAAATCCTGCTTCCAGCTCGCGATTTGCTCTACGCAGCGTTTTGGGTATTCGTCGAGTGGCACTTTGTAGCGTTCAATCAAATCAGGACGGTTCGGCTTGATGAAGTAAGGGGTGTACTCGGAAAAATGCTCAGAAGATTCTGTGACGAAATAGCCCAGCTTTTTGAACATTTCGTAGCGCACCAAGTTCATACAGCGGCCGTTGTGATGCAGCCCCGGCTTGGGGACATCACCACGCTCAAAGGCCGCGAGCATGTCTGGGTAAAAGTCGACGTACTTACCGTCAGCCGTTTTCTTTTCTAGCGTCAAGTAGTAGGCCATATGGTTGATACCGGCGCAGGTAAAACGTAAGTCACGGTAATCAATATCTAAATCGCGCGCTAACTCTTCAGCGGTACCTTGTACGGAATGGCACAACCCAACTTGTTTGATGTGTGGGTATTTCTCATACATCGCCCAAGTGTTCATCGCCATCGGGTTAACGTAGTTGAGCATGGTGGCACTCGGGCATACTTCACTCATGTCTTCACAGATTTGCCACAAGTGAGGAATCGTACGTAGCGAGCGCATAATGCCGCCAGGGCCTAAGGTATCGGCGATGGTTTGCTCTAACCCGTGGCGCTTACACACGTCAAAGTCGGTGACGGTGCAAGGCTCGTAACCACCGATCTGGAAAGCCACGACCACAAAGTCAGCGTCTTGCAGGGCGTCTTTCTGATTGAGGTGGCAAGTAATGTGGCCGTTCGCACCGGCCGATTCCATCAATTTACTGACGACGATTTGGGACTCTTCTAAACGGGTCTCATCAATGTCCATCAAGGCAATGTCGGCATTTTTCAGGGCCGGTTTATGGAAAACGTCGCCAAGGATATTTTTGACGAAAATCGTCGATCCTGCGCCGATAAATGTGATTTTTGGGGTTTTCATTGTTTGTATTCCTGTTATGTATTCTGGCTTTAAGAATGTGTTTTGCTTTGGGTGTTTCAGGCTATGTACAAACATTACTCTTCCTATCACGGTGCATTCTTCACGATTACAATCATCAGTGTCCTGTTTTCTCAGATCGGCTTTTGCGGCTCTGAAAATCTGAGGAAATAGGAGATAAAAGTGGAATTTAGGGAGTGTTAACGGGGTTGAATAGTCGGGAGTGTGTGGCTTTGTTACCGTGATCTCGTAATGACCGTTTTATCACGGCATAAAATGCAAATTATGAGGGGTTTCATAGTTATTTAGACCATTACTTGGTAGAAGAAGATTTTGTACCGTTTTCTAAGGATGACTCATGCGTACCCCGGATGCTTCCGCGACGACCCTTGCCAAGCAGGAACAATACAGTGATGCCAACGTGTCAGTCAGCCCGTTATCGCTGTATTCCACCTATGAACAAGTGGATGCGATATTACGCGCGCCGCATAGCATGCCGGGATATCACTGGCACGGTCAGATAGAAGTGAATATTCCGTTTGGTGATGATGTTGAATACATGATCAACGGAGAGGCGGTGGTGGTAAAAGCCGGTCATATCGGTATCTTTTGGGCATCGGTACCGCATCGACTGACCGATCCGGGCAACAGTCATAACATGGGGATCATCAATATCCCGATCCATTTGTTTCTTTCCTGGCCGTTAAGCAAAGAGTTGGTCAACCAAATCACCCACGGTGCAGTGCTGCAATCGGCAGGTAATGCGTTAGTCAGCGAGTTTGAGTTGGCAAGATGGGAACAAGAGATGCGGCACGATAAAGAGAGCCGCAAGCAACTGGCGACCGATGAAATTTGCCTCATGCTAAAGCGTGTCTGTTTAGACGGTTGGGCACCGTTAATGAGTGGGCGAGGGGAAGCCAAAACGCTCAACGGCGTGTCTAAACATGCGCAATTCTATGTCAGCCAAATGCTGGAATACATCGCCAGTCATCATGATTCGGCCTTAACGGCGAAGGAAGTGGCTAATCATGTGGGGTTACACATGAACTACGCGATGGGGATATTTCAACGGGTTATGCAGATGACCATCAAACAATACACCACCGCGATGCGGATCAATCACGCGCGAGCCTTACTCAGTGATACCGAAAAAACCATTCTCGATATCTCTCTCACGGTGGGGTTTAACTCTTCAAGTCGTTTTTACGACACTTTTCAGGTTTATCTTGGTGTCACGCCGAAACAGTATCGTCAACTCAGTCGTGAAGATCATCGCTGGTCGCAGCAAGGGGTGAGCCCGCTGCAAAACGTTGAAAAAGGGGCTTGTGATGGGACTCGTCCTGTTACGCTGACAAAGGCGGGCGAATAAAACGGGCCGTAATTTAGAAAGCTAATCCTGGAAGCCAAATTTTGCGAATTCAGCACTGCAACAGGATCCCTGTGTCGCAGTGGAAGCGTTGACTCTCTCGCAAGAACCTACGGGCGATATATTGTCACTCGCTCAATGCCTTGTCTGCACAATCGTCATTATGGATACTGAAAAACGGCAAGTAAGCCCGAATGAATGATTGAGCCAGACTAGGGACGGAGAGCAGATAATGAATGTGATAACGCCACCCAATGGAGCAAAAACGGGTGTAGGGCGCGTAGTGTATGCGGTGATAGGGCTGTTGGGTTTCTTATGGGGCGTACTTATCGCATTTACAGCACTGGCAAATGGCATTACGCCATTCTCGCACTATTTACTCTTGGCGAGGCAGGGATCACATGAAGCGGCTGGTATGGCTTTTGCGGGTGTGCTGGGTTCTGTGTTGTTGATGTTATTCGGTGTTTGGATGAGCAAAAGAAGTGCGCGTCTTATGTCAGGGTGGGCATGGAGCATTGAAAAGAACGGTAAGCCATCTTATCTTTTTCCGTTAAAAATTCCTGTCATAACGGTTGTGGTATTACTGCTGGGGAGCATTATCGCTAACTTTTTCTTAGCGGGTGTTTAGTTAAATCAAGACGATCACTTCGGTACCTTAACAGGGTGTCAAACTCGTCGTTGAGTTTGGCGGCGGCCAATAAGGACGGCATATGGATGGCCAGAATCATTTTTTATTAATGGCGCATTATAATGCGCGAATGAACAAACAGGTGTTTGAGCAAGCCCGTACACTGAGTGATGACCAGTTACATAGTGATAGAGGGGCGTATTTCTCCTCTGTCATGGGGACGTTGAACCATATATTGGTGGGTGATCTGATATGGCTGGCGAGGTTCTCGATATATTCAGAACGCTATACATCATTAGTGGCATTGTCATCGATTAAGCGTCCTCAGGCGCTTGATGATATGTTGTATGCATCCATCGCGGATTTGTTTGAAGCAAGGATGTTGGTGGATAGGACGATTATTCAGTGGCTTGAAAGTGAAGCGATAGCGTCTGATTTCGCTGAGGTACTTGAATACAGTAATACGAAAGGTATCGTGAGTAAGCGAAATTTTGGTGAGCTTGTCAGTCATCTTTTTAATCATCAGACACATCATCGCGGGCAAGTGTCTACATTGCTTCATCAAGCCGGGCGTGATATTGGTGCGACGGATTTTTTGCTGGATATTCCTGTGGAGCCGTGAGCAATATTAGCGTATGACGTTGTTCTTTGACTGTGTTGTGACTGACGATTGTCGATTATTGATTGATGTTTTTTGATAGGGGACTGAATGGAACTCATCGAGTTGGCAAATACGGACGCTCTTTACAAAGAGGCTCTCGATTTACGGTATGAATTATTTTTCCGTGAGCCAGGCCTGCCACGAGATATTTTGTTTGATGCGCTAGAAAAAGACAGCGTTCATATTGCCGGGATACAAAATGGTGCATTATGTGCGTATGGTCGACTCAGTGAAGAAAGTCCTCGACGATTTAAAATATCTCAGATGGTCGTTTGTCCAAAGCGACAAGGGCAAGGTTTAGGTACGCGTGTGCTCACGGAGCTGATCCATATTGCTCTTGAGATGAATGCTGAAGAAATATATTTAAATGCCAGACTGCATGCCGTATCCATGTATCAAAAGTTGGGTTTTGAGCTGTCAGGGGATGTTTTCATAGCAACGAGTACGGGTGTTCCTCACATTCAGATGGTTAGGCGCGATGACATGACCCCAAGAGGGACTCGGGGCTGCGATTAAACACAAATCTACTGTGTATGCCATCTTCTTTCGCGTATTTATGCTTTTTCATCAGGCGTAAGCGCCAAAATCCAATCCGCTATCAGGGTAATATCAGTTTGCTTGCCATCTAAAAAACGCATGGTGAGTCCGCCAAACAGCAGTGCCAATGCCTGTTCTGCGTGCTGTTGCCCGACAACTTTGCTCAACTCATGCTTGAATTGTTGGTTGGCCATGACTAACAGATTGTCGTCACCCACTTGCTGATCATTCTTGTGCTTGGTGTATTCAAGCATCAAGGTGAGCTCACCGCGAAATCGTGTATCTAATGCAGCGATCAACAGCGTGAGCATGTGTTTCTTTTCTTGCGGTACCGCTTCACCCTCCGCTAAACCATATAGTGTGCTGGGTGCCAAAAACATTACTGTACTGGCTTTAAACAGCTCTTCTTTACTTGAAAAGTAGTGGTAGAGAGCGCTTTTTGAGATGCCAAGTGCGTCTGCGATACCACGCATACCTAAGCCATTGAAGCCGTGTTCAGTAAAAATATCGACGGCCCTTAGCGCCAACGCTTGACGGTATGCGCTGTGATCAACAATTTTGGGCATGGAAATCTCCTTTGTAGTCCATGTGGACTATATTGATTTTCATGTAGTCAGTCTAATGAAATTTTATTATAGACCATTTGGACTAAAAAATTGACAGGGTAAGTTTTGATCGATTAAGCTTTTTATAGACCAGGTGGTCTTTTTAAATATCACTTACCCATTTAACCCAGTCAGCACGTAGAGGTGTGACGATGTCAAAGCGTAAAACCACGATCAACAATGCCCATATCAGCTGGGATTGTGAGGGCAAGTTCAATTTCACGACCGGATTTGGTGCCACCAAAGCAGAATCGGTAATCGCAAACTATGCGGCGCTGATTGCTCCTGTCATTTTGTACTTTTTCTCCTGGCAATATTTAGGCTGGAGCTGGGTGCAAATCATTGTCGCGGCGTTGCTGACGTTAGACATGATCGGCGGGGTGTTGACGAATTCATTAGGCTCAATGAAGCGGTACTTGCATACTGAACAATCATTGGAGGTGTCTTGGCTGGGGAAATTGGTCGGCAGCAAGTTTTTGTTTCCCGCTGTGCATTTTCAGTTGTTTGCGGTGCCACTGTGTTTTGATATCGCGTGGTCTTATGCGTTCTTCTGGTATGGCTTAATGATGGCTGCGATTATTGTGCTTCATTGGTTGCCGATGTATTTACATCGCCCTGTGGCATTGCTGGTGGTGATGTTATCAATCATCCTATCAACGTTAGTGCCATCGCCAGTCGGTTTGGCATGGCTAGCCCCGATTTTCATTATTAAATTGGTGTTATCTCATGGTGTTCGTGAAGAGCCATACCGCCCAACATTAGCGGATTAAGATTGGTCAAGCAGTGAGTGTAACTGCCAGATTGCAGGTACTTTATCGGTAAATGTCCACGTCAGTGAGGCAATTTGCATAAATGCCTTAGCCTAAATAATCAAAAAAGCGTTCAAAATGGGGCAACAATGGGCTAAGGGGTGATGATCATCACAAAACCTGTTATACTCCTGTCAACTTAGTGAGAAAGTCGTCCTTCAAGGCGGCTTTTTTATTGCTTGATAGTCATCATTATTGGAACAGTACATTGATTTCAACAGCTAATATCACAATGCAGTTCGGCGCGAAGCCTCTGTTTGAGAACATTTCAGTTAAGTTTGGCGAAGGTAACCGTTACGGCCTGATCGGGGCGAATGGTTGTGGTAAGTCAACATTCATGAAAATCCTTGGCGGTGAGCTAGAGCAGTCCTCTGGTACTGTTTCAAAAGATCCTAACGAGCGTATGGCTAAACTGGGTCAGGACCAGTTTGCTTTTGAACAGTACACCGTTGTTGACACCGTTATTATGGGTCACAAAGAACTGTGGAAAATCAAAGAAGAGCGTGACCGCATTTACTCGATGCCGGATATGTCTGAAGAAGACGGCATGCGCGTTGCTGATCTTGAAGTAGAATTCGCAGAAATGGACGGCTACTCAGCAGAAGCTCGTGCGGGTGAATTGCTGCTTGGTCTTGGTCTTCCTGAAGATCTACACTTTGGCCTAATGAGTGCCGTTGCACCGGGTCTGAAAGTACGTGTTCTATTGGCGCAGGTTCTGTTTGCTAATCCAGAAATCATGCTACTTGACGAACCAACGAACAACTTGGACATTCACACCATTGCATGGCTTGAGCGTGTCCTTCTTGAACGTAACTGCACCATGATCATCATCTCGCACGACCGTCACTTCCTAAACAGCGTATGTACACACATGGCTGACTTGGATTACGGCGCACTTCGCCTATTCCCTGGCAACTACGATGAATACATGACCGCTGCTGAAGCGTCTCGTGAGCGTCTACTTGCGGATAACGCGAAGAAGAAAGCACAGATGGCTGAACTGCAAACGTTCGTAAGCCGTTTCTCTGCGAACGCATCAAAAGCGAAGCAGGCGACATCTCGTCAGAAGCAGCTTGATAAGATCCAGCTAGATGAAGTAAAAGCATCAAGCCGTCAAAACCCATTCATCCGTTTTGAGCAGGAAAAAGAACTGTTCCGTAACGCGTTGGAAGTGGAAGGCCTGAAGCAAGGCTACGGTGACAACATTCTTATCAATGGCGTGAAGCTATTGGTTGAAGTAGGTGAGCGCATTGCGATCATCGGTGCGAACGGTATCGGTAAATCAACCCTACTGAACACATTAGCGGGTCAGATGGCACCGATGGAAGGTATGATCAAGTGGTCAGAAAACCACAACATCGGCTTCTACGCGCAGGATCACAGTGCTGATTTCGACATTGACATGAACCTTGTTGATTGGATGAGCCAGTGGAAACGTGAAGGTGATGACGAGCAAGTTGTTCGTGGTATCCTTGGCCGTATGCTGTTCTCTCAGCACGACATCAAAAAGTCAGTACAAGTACTGTCTGGTGGTGAGCAAGGTCGCATGTTGTTTGGTAAGTTGATCATGCAACGTCCAAACATCTTGTTGATGGATGAACCAACCAACCACATGGATATGGAATCTATCGAATCATTGAACCTTGCACTAGAGAACTACAAAGGGACATTGATGTTCGTTTCTCACGACCGTCAGTTCGTATCGTCTATTGCAACACGTATCATTGAAATCACGAAAGATGGCGTGGAAGACTTCCACGGCACTTACGAAGAATACTTGGCGAAGAAAGGCCTAGAAGGTTAATTGCCTTTTAGCTTTAGCTGATTATTATGAAAGCCGCCGTTAAGGCGGCTTTTTTCTAGGACACGTTTTTATCCTTGTACGCTTCATGCCGAAGATGGCGTGTGATGAGTGGGATAATAAGAGAGGAAGCATGAAAATTTGGGTTGATGCCGATGCGTGCCCAAATGTCGTTAAGGACATTTTATTCCGCGTTGCTGATCGTGTGGGTATCGAGGTGACGCTGGTGGCGAACCAATATATTCGTACGCCGCCATCGAAGTTCATTCGCTCTATTCAGGTAGAATCCGGCTTTGATGTGGCGGATAACTATATCGTACAGCAATCCGAGCCTGGCGATTTGGTGATCACCGCAGATATTCCACTGGCGGATGAGTTGATCACGAAAGGGGCGCATGCCTTAAACCCACGCGGTGAAATGTACACGAAAGAGAACATTAAGCAGCGTTTGCAGATGCGTGATTTCATGGAAACCATGCGCAGTTCAGGTATTCAAACCGGCGGCCCAGCACCGTTAAATCAGGCTGATCGCCAGAACTTTGCCAACAAACTGGATACCTTTATTGCCCGTCATTTTCGCAAATAGAGGACAGTCGGCAGCGATAATGTGGTGCATAGTTGTCATAGACCTTCGATAGAACCATACCATAAGCCAGCATGATGCTGGCTTTTTTATTGGAAAAAAGGTGGCTGGTGAGAAGGGAGAGAGGGGTGTTTAGATGATGGAATCGCAGCGTGTTTTTGTTTGATATGGCTGACGATCATGTCGATATCTGCTTTTGATTCGACCCCGTTAAATAGCGAAATCGTCTTCCCTTCTGTCGTCAGCATGGTCAGTGAGTAATGTTTGACCTTTTCCCCCTTGCTGGTGGAGTGAAGCTTATGGGGCGTAGGATAGATATTTTCAATATGATTGAGATAAATGATTTGTTTTGTTTTCCAAGGGAGTGGGGCATTATATTTTATAAGCATATTATCATTGATCACTAAGATAGTGTGATTAATGCAAGTCGCAAAAAATAAGTAGCTCAATATAAACCAGGAAAAGAAAAAATAGTGTATGCTGAAAAAAGTGATGTATTCTTTACTCAGTACGCTGTGTTGAATCACCATGCCAGTCAGTTGAATTAACAAAAAATAAACGGCCAAGAGAATAAGGCTTTTAAACGTAAACCAAGACTTATGAATATGTAAGACTTCGCCTTCATGATGTGTTGTTACTCTATTTACAGCATGCTCACTCATAAAATGGATTCGCCTTATATGAAGGGTGAAATCGATTACATTAATGGTGATAGACGGTGGAGTGAAAATCGACGTGCCATTATCCGTTAGACATCACGCTTTATTACATGGTATTTCATGGCGTTTCTGCATTACTCTATTCTTTGTCGATAAATTCAGTTTTGAGGGGAAAAATAAAGCGTATGAAATATCGTATTAGAGCGGCTGGGATCCTGATAGAACATGAAGCGGTTTTATTGTTAAGGGTAAACGATGCCAGCGGCGAGTATTGGATCCCACCCGGTGGAGGCGTTGATGCGGGGGATATCAGCACCAAAGAGTGTCTACGCCGAGAGTGCTTAGAAGAGGTAGGGCTTACGGTGACGGTCGGGGAACTGTTGGCGGTACGGGAATTCCATGAAACCACCACGCAGCGTTATCATGCTGAGTTTTTCTACCACATCGTGGCTCATCAGGGGGATCCCCATTTGAATAATTTGCAGGGGCTCAATGATGAACACTATATTCAAGGCTTCGAATGGGTACCGCTGCACAGGCTTACCACATTACGGACGTATCCGACCGATATCACCGTCCTAATTGATCGCGCCATACAGCAGCACTATAGCCTGCATCTAGGCTGCTATATACAGGGGAATGCTGATCGAATTAACCACCTGAAGTAAGGGGAGCCTTAATGTTTATCCATACATCACGCGCAACACATTAGGGCTTTTCTGTGGTTTCATTGATCGCGTTTGGCTGATCATTATCTGCTTTTTTATTTTCGGTTTGTTTATCGGCATTAGATTGGGGTGACTCGGTTTTATCCCCGTTTTTTTCTGCGTCGTTTTTGTTATCAGCGTATTTTTTGTCACTGTTTTTATCGTCGTCTTTCACCATGAGTGATTTGGGCGTGGACTTTTCTTTTTTCGCGAGTCGATAAGCCATCGCTAATGAAAAGGCGGAGTCTTTGTCTGTGAGTAGTTTCTCAAGGGCCTCACTGTCTACTTGATCAAATTTCCCCATCTCTTTTGCGGTGCGTTTTGACAGGCCAATGTTTTGATCGTCGGGAGTATCCACCATGATGGTTGCCGCCTCGGTAATCGCCGTCGCATACTCATCAGGATCATTCAGGTTATAGTCCGAAATCTTCATTTTCTTGCGCAATGTTAATGCCCAATGTAAGGCAAGAAACGGGATGTCAGCCTGTGTGTTATCTTTACCATCAGGTTTCGGCATCGCATAGCTGATGCCGTCAAGATAGTTAGCTAACGAGTAATATTTATCGTGTTTGAGTTGTTTCAAACCAATGTATTCCGGTAAATCATCCGGTGCTATTTTTTTCCCTTTGTAGTTTCTCAGCCATACTTCGTGGTCGTTATTCATCTCTGCCCAAAAGTCGTCGCCAGAGGCCAATAAGTTATGGCTGATTTTCACCATGACTGGCACGCTGGTGCCCCCATTGGGCATATCCCAAAAGCTGGATAATACCGTAAGGTGATCCACAAGATAGAGAATGCCCTCTTCCGGGCCAATAATGACGTTACTGAGTGCATCCACATCGGTGCCAGCATCGGCTTTGCAGGTGTAACTTTCGGGATCAAGCGGAGAGGCATCGTCATCCCACTTTTTAATTCCTTTCGCGCCATTAACGCGGCATAACGTATCGAAGATGTGTTTACGGTCATTGGCATAATATTGCAGCTTGGCGTATTCCGCATCGTAATCGAGCACCGCCTTTGTCGGCAGCAATTGATCTAAGGTGACGGTGATAACATCACCATTTTTTAAGGTGCTGTACGTGATCTTTTCAGCCAGCGCGCTTGGCGGCAGCAAAAGGGCGGTGAATCCAAAGTAAGCAAGAGGGAGCACGTGCCAGCAACGCATAAGGTATCCTCATGGAGGGAGTTATGCATAAAGTCTAGCAAAGGAATACGCAGATAGAGGGAGTTGGCTTGTACAAATAAGGAGAAAATGAAAGCGTAACGCACTGAGCAAGGGTGACATTACGCTGACATGTGGATGACGGTGGCTATCAGGCGAAGCGTTGTTCTAAGTAGGCGATGATATCGTTGGACTCATACATCCAGCTAACGGTGCCCGCCTCGTCTTCGATACGTAAACAAGGGACTTTGCGTTTACCGCCTCCGGCAATCAGTGCTTCTTCATGTTCGGCTTGCTTTGCATCACGGATCTGTAGAGGCAGGTTGAGACGCTTCGCCGTGCGGCGTACTTTGACGCAGAACGGGCACGATTCAAACTGATATAACGTAATAGCTTGCAATTCTTGTTCGACTTTTTGCTGTGATTCGCTGTCACGTTGGATGGATTTAGGGGAAAAAACAGCATTGAGTAATAAGATTAACTTGCCAAGCACAAGGCGGATCACTTTCATAGTTTGACTTCCTTTTATTGAGTTATCACATGATCCTACTGTATCTCGTCATTGAAGTGCAATCTCTGACTGCTTTGCATTCAGGTGTCGTCGCGCGTGTTATTGACAAATTAAATAGGGCATTCAGTGTATGCCTTTTAAAAATAAACAAGACGAAGCTCTGTTTTTATTTGCAAAAGGCATTATTGGTTCAAATATAAAAGCTGACCTAGCTCACTGCCTGAATAATTTCTGTGCGAGTTAATATCAATATAGATGAGATTCATTATGATTAATCATTATGCATGAAAAGGCATTGTGCGTGCTAAGAAAAGTATCAATATTAATCTGTGATGACTCGCCAATTGTGCATCGCGCCATGTTAAAGCAGCTAGGTTGCTTTGATGGTGTCATGTTGTATTTTTCTGAAAATGGTCAAGAAATCCTTGAACGTTTAGCGACCTCAGAAATTGATGTGTTGTTTTTGGACTTAGCCATACTGGACTTGCTCGTGCTAGAGATGGCTGATTTTGACGAGCTTAGGCAACGTGCTGTTAACGCGTATTCTACCCAGATCATCGTGCTGTCGACGGAGGGACATGAGCAGGCGGTTGACCCCCGCTTAACGAACAGTACGGTTCGTTTTTTGCCCAAGCCGTTTACCCAGCAGCAATTGCTTGAAACGCTGACACAGTGCGGCTTTCCGTTATCTGTAGAGCGTGCCGCTATGCCGAGCGTTTACAGTGCCACGTTGGCGCAGTCCTCCTTTTCGGACTGTGAGGAATACATCACGACGTTTAAAGATGTGGCAAATGTAGCGCTAGGGCGAGGAGCCGCGATTATTTCAGATCATTTTGGTGAGTTTATTAAAATGCCTTTTCCCAATGTGGCGATGCTCAGTGCGGGTGAATTGGCGATGGCCATTAGTGATATTAGGCAGGCACATCAAACGACGGCGATCGCGCAACGGTTTGTGGGGGGAGGCATACACGGTGAAGCGTTGGTGTGTTTATACGGGAAAGACATCTATGCGTTCGGTGAACGTTTGGGGTTTAGTCAAGTTGATGAGTATAAAAGTGAAATCGTGATCGATATTGCTAACCTTATGGTGTCGTCATTCTTGGTTTCATTGTCAGAGCAATTGGCGATCCCATTTTCTGTTCGTCAACCCATACGCATGGAAGAATACATGGCATGGGATGAAAGAAAATGCGAAATAAATGAGTTATTTACCGTAGAATACCGCTACCAGTCTGAATTGCTGGATGTTGAGTGCCATGTGCTCTTCATGTTGGATCAACATTCCACTCTGGTGATCAAAAAAATGATGGAGGCATTGCATTGATGGATCAAGGAGGCGTTGCTGATAGCCATCTCACTATGCAAATTATTGACAATATCGACGCTGGGGTGGTCATGTTGGATAAGGCGTACCGGGTGTTGTCATGGAATACGTTTATGCAGGCGTACAGTGGGATCAGTGATGATCAGATCATCGGAAAAAATTTGTTCTCAGTGGTGACTGATTTGCCTGAAACATGGTTGAAGAATAAAATTCAGTCCACGTTTAAATTAGGTACGCGCTCTTTCAGTTGTTGGGAAGATCGACCGCATGTGTTTCAGTTCAGTAATTTCAGTCCTATCACCGGCGGTTCGTCATCAATGTATCAAAATTTATTATTAACGCCGCTAAAGTCAGGGAAGGGGGCGTTTACCCATATTTGCCTGATGTTAACGGATGTCTCGGATATTGCGAAAAGTAAGAATCACCTGCGTGAGTCGAATGCGCAGTTAACACACTTGAGCATGACGGATCGATTAACGCAGTTGTACAATCGAGGGCATTGGGAAAGTTGTTTATCGGATGCGTTTGAGCAGTGTCATCAAAGCCAACAGCCTGCCAGTTTGGTGATGTTTGATATTGACCACTTTAAATTGGTCAATGATACCTTTGGGCATGTGATCGGTGATGCGGTAATTAAAAATATTTCCAGTATATTGCGCCGTACCAAACGCCAAAGTGATATGGCAGGCCGTTATGGGGGGGAAGAATTTGGCATTATTCTGCCGCAAACGACTGCTGAGTTGGCATTGTGCTTTACTGAACGGTTACGTCAACGTGTCGCAGAAGATATTGTGACGGTCGATGTACGGGACGTGAAGGTCACAATCAGCTTGGGGATCTGTGAATGGTCCCCCAAGCTAAAAAACTATGAGCATTGGCTAGAATGTGCCGATGCGGCGTTGTATAAATCGAAAAAAAGTGGGCGTAATCAAAGTGCCGTCCACTACATTGCGGGTGTGGATAGCGGGACGGGCATGTCCTCAATGGCGTAACACATCGGCGTATTGCGAATGCATGTTTATATTGGCTTATGATGATGTGCAAAAGGGCGAAGAGTCGTTTGCCATGGCTGCCAAAATCATAAGTTAGGTTTAATCAGTAAAAAGAGTTGAGTTGTACCATGGTTGTAGAGTCTGAAGGTTATCACGCACTGATCGAGTATTTTACCGAACACCTGTCACTGTTTGAAAAACCGGCCGCTGAAGTTTGTGACGAGACAGTGGAAGATGTAGTAATGGATATGATTGCGACCAATATTATGGCCGTGTTTTCCCAAAATCCAGATTTGCACCCTGATCTGCGCTTCAAGTTGATGCAAGAAGCGGATGCGGTAATGGCAGATCTGAGTGAAGTGCTGGCCGGGGCGTGGTCGCGCAGCCCGACCAATGAGCAAGTGATCTTTCTTGAGGATTATATCGGCTTGGTCAAAAATTTATTTGATACCGCCATCAGCCAGCAAGCCGCATTAATGCCGGCGTAATCTTGATTGAAATCTGTCAGTAACGTCCGCCCCCATACCCGCCTTAACGCGTGCCAAATACGGGAAGGAGGGTACGACGTTTATCAATAATGATTGCAACCCACCATGACGCCAGTACAATGCTGGCGTTTTTTGTATTTGGTTGAATCGTTATGCGTATACATGCTGTCCATACTTTATATGATGAGCGCCTTGCGCGTTCTACCCGTCCTTTCCTTGCTCGCGGAGGGAAAGTGGAGCGTTGTGGTTTTTGCATGTTACGTACACACCTGTGTATTTGTGCCAATAAACCAGAGATTGACTCCAACGCGGCTTTCTTGCTGGTGATGTACGATGATGAAGTGCTTAAACCTAGCAACACTGGACGCCTGATCGCCGATCTGTTTAAAGACACGTATGCCTATATTTGGTCACGCACGGAGCCGAATGCGGACATGTTGGCATTGTTGGCCGATCCGCAATGGCAGCCGTATGTGGTATTCCCTGCAGAATATGCAGAGCCGGAACGTGTTGCTCCGACGGTGGCCATCGCAGACGGCAAGCGTCCACTGTTTATTATGTTGGACGGGAGCTGGGCGGAAGCGAAGAAAATGTTCCGTAAGAGCCCGTACCTGAATCAATTCCCGGTGTTATCTATTAGCCCTGAGAAGCCGTCACGTTATAAAGTGCGCGAAGCGTCGAAAGAGAACCAACTGGGTACCGCGGAAGTGGCTGCGCGTATTATTGATCTGTATGGCGAGCAGAAAAATGCCGACGTACTGGATCTTTGGTTTGATGTGTTCCGTGAGAACTACATTACCGGCAAAATGAACCGCCTGTTGCCGGATCACAATAGCATTTCACAGCTCCAATCCTACATGGCTACGTATGCCTAATTGATCGCGATTGCGCTTTTCATTGGTAAGTTAATGACAAAGAAGGCGTCATTTTTGCAAAGAAATGACGTTTCTTTCAACAAACGCGAGAAATCTCATAGTAAAACAACGTTAACTTGGTGTTTGGTCACAGTCTGTAGGTGTAGAACTGTGGATAATTTTTTCAGTTTTGTTTTTTTATGATTTTTATCGGAGAGTGCAGGATGTACTACGGCTTTGATGTAGGTGGAACCAAAATTGAATTTGGTGCGTTTAATGAAAAATTAGAGCGAGTGGCCACGGAGCGCGTACCTACACCGGGTGACGATTACAACAAACTGGTTGATACCCTGGCTTCAATCATTGAAAAAGCAGACAACGAGTTTGCGTGTGAAGGTCATGTGGGTATCGGTATTCCGGGTATTGAAGACGCGGAAAATGGCACCTTGTTGACGTCTAATATCCCCGCTGCAATGGGACGTAACTTACGCAAAGATTTGGAAGAGCGTTTAGGTCGCAGTGTTTCGATTGATAACGATGCCAACTGTTTTGCGCTGTCTGAAGCGTGGGATGAAGCGCTGCAAGGCGAAAAATCGGTACTGGGTTTGATCTTGGGTACGGGTTTCGGTGGCGGCTTGGTGTTTGATGGCCAAGTGTTCTCGGGCAAAAACCACGTGGCGGGTGAGTTAGGTCATACCCGTATGCCTATCGACGGTTGGTTCCACTTGGGGGAAAACGCCCCGTTGTTTGATTGCGGCTGTAAGAACAAAGGTTGTATCGATAACTACTTGTCTGGCCGTGGTTTTGAGCAGCTTTACGCGCACTACTACGGTGAGAAACTAAAAGCGATTGAGATCATCACACGTCACGCAGAAGGCGAGGCGAAAGCGGTTGAACACGTTGATCGCTTCATGGAGTTGTTGGCAATTTGCTTTGCAAACTTGTTTACCGGCCTTGACCCACACGTTGTGGTATTGGGCGGTGGTCTGTCAAACTTCGAGCTTATCTACACAGAAATGCCGAAGCGTCTGCCGAAGCACCTGTTGTCAGTGTCTCGCGTACCGACCATCATCAAAGCGAAGCACGGTGATGCGGGCGGTGTCCGTGGCGCAGCCTTCCTGAATATCAAACAATAAGGCGCTCGTTGCTGAGTTACGCCTTGATAGTGAATAGAAATTGATGCAAGCACAGCATGGGGTTATCCCTGCTGTGCTTTTCTTTTTCTGCACGTTTTTCCCCTCGAAAACACATCATTCGTATTCCCTGACGGGTAAGTTTGTTAGAATCCGGCTCTTTATATTACGCCGGAACTTTCCATGTCTTTCCAATCTTTGGGCTTAAATGGCCAACTTCTTGAAATAATTAACGAAATTGGTTTTACTGAGCCGACCCCTGTTCAGTCTCAAGCCATTCCAGAGATTCTGGCCGGTCATGATGTCCTTGCGGGTGCGCAAACGGGTACCGGTAAAACCGCAGCGTTTGGTTTGCCATTGATCCACCACCTGTTAGCGCGTCCCGTCGTTGAACGCAGTAATAAACAAATCCGTGCTTTGGTGTTAACGCCGACGCGTGAATTAGCCCAGCAAGTGTATGAAAGCTTGACGCAGTACAGCCAAGGGCTCGCTGTGAAAACGGCCGTGGCTTACGGTGGTACTAGCATGAAAATGCAAATTCAGGCGATCCAAGCGGGTGCCGATATTTTAGTGGCAACCCCTGGACGTTTATTGGATCACGCACACGTGGGTACCGTGGATCTGCGTCAGGTTGAATTCTTGGTGTTGGATGAAGCTGACCGCATGTTGGATATGGGCTTTATTGACGATATCAAACGCATCATGCGTCGCATGAGAGTCGAGCGCCAAACGCTGTTTTTCTCTGCCACGTTTGGTAAGCAAGTGAAAAAACTTGCCTACGATATTTTGACTGACCCTAAACTGATTGAAGTGACGCCAGCAAACTCGACCGCGGTCACGGTTGAGCAGATGGTATACCCGGTGGATAAACACCGTAAGAGCGAATTACTTGCTTACCTCATTGGTTCGCGTAACTGGCAGCAGGTATTGGTGTTCACGAAAACCAAGCAGGGTTCCGATGCACTGGCCAAAGAGTTAGGCAAAGACGGCATTAAAGCCGCCTCAATCAATGGCGATAAAAGCCAAGGGGCACGTCAGCGTGCTTTAGATGATTTTAAATCAGGCAAAATACGCGTGCTGGTGGCGACAGATGTTGCTGCGCGTGGTCTGGATATAGAACAATTGGAATACGTGGTTAACTTCGACATGCCATTCCAAGCGGAAGATTATGTGCATCGTATCGGCCGAACGGGTCGAGCGGGTATGACGGGGCATGCTATTTCATTGATGAGTATTGATGAAGAATGGGCGCTGCGTGCCATTGAAGATTTGCTGGATAAGAAATTACCGCAACAATGGCTGGAAGGTTACGAGCCGGATCCAACGATCGAACCGCCAGAAAACCAACGCCGTGGACGTTCGAGTGAGAAGCGCCGTGCGAAAGCTAAGCATAAAATTCACAAAAATCGAGGTCGCCACTCAGCGCGATAGCGGTTAATTTCCTCCCAAAGCACTGCCTAGCGCAGTGCTTTTTGTTTTTTTGAAATACATCAAAACAACAAATAAGATAATTATAAATAAGAAATGTCGGTGTGATCTCGTTGCACTAAGAATCCGTTTGGTATGTGCAACTCATTCTGATAGTGTCATCAAATTGTAATATATGCTTATAGCGTGTAGTACAGATGCAGACTGTTTCTGTTAATTTACATGGTTGTTTTAGGTGTCAATAAGTTGTCATGAGTAGGTATTTCAATGGATAAGTTGCGCCGTCATTTGCGGCATACTGCTTACGCATTATTATCCTTTTCTTTTTTTTCCTATCTGTTTTATGCGTTAGGCGGTTTTGATAAAGAATACAGCATCAGTGCGAAGAACGCGTCGGTAAAGTATATTGATGATCGTACTCAGGGGGGCAATACCGTATCGGAAATCGATATCAGTGGGCAATCATTGGTATTGAATTGTGATATGGGTGATAAAGGTCAGTGGCCTTATTGTGAAATAGCGATTGATTTATCCAAGACCACAAAAGGGCTGGATTTGAGTGATTTTCACTCCGTCGGTATTGATGTGGATTACTTTAGCGCAGTGGAAGGCGAACGAATTCGTATTTACTTGCGTAACTTTGATCCTGCGTATTCGAGTCAAGAGGATCCTGTCTCACTTAAGTTTAATGCGATTGAATATGCGCCGGGGATTGACCAAGGCTTAACCGTGATCCCGCTAGACGCGTTTCAGGTTCTGTCATGGTGGATTGCTGAATATGAACTGCCGATTGAAACATCGGGCCCGCAGTTTAATAACATCCTACAGATTGAAATTGCGACGGGCAGTTATGTAAAGCAAGCGCATTACACCCTCCAATTGAACCGTTTAGTCTTTTACGGTGAATGGGTGAGTGAAGAGTTGTTGTTACGCATTAACATGGCGTTGTGGGTATTAGCGGCCGCCTGTTTCTTGTTTGTGGAACGCCGTCGTTTGAATGTACAACTCAAAGAAATGGTCGCCAAAGCGGAATTCTTAAAAGATGCCAATGATAGTTTGCATGAACAGTCATTGAAATTTGAAGAGTTGGCGTATACCGATAATTTGACGGGTGCGCAAAATCGCCATGCTGTCGACTGTTGGTTAAAGGAAATTTTAGCCTTCTCAACATTGAACGGCCACGCTTTTTCTATGGCATATATTGATATTGATTATTTCAAGAAAATCAATGATACCCATGGGCATCGTATCGGTGATGAAATTTTGAAAGAGTTCGCTCGGGTATTGAACTTACGCGCCAGAAAAACGGACGTGGTTGTACGCTGGGGCGGGGAAGAGTTCATCGTGTTCTGTCCTGCGACGGATCTTCGCGGGATCAAAGAGTTCGCCGATATGATCCGGACGATCATCGAAAGTTATCAATGGTCAAGTGATCTCACGCTGACATGCAGTGTTGGGGTATCGGAATACATTTCAGGCGAAAGTATTGATAATTTTATTCAGCGTGCTGATCTCGCCCTGTATAAAGCGAAACGACAAGGGCGCAATCGCGTCGAGTCTATGGTGTGATGAGTCTTTAAATAGAACCAGCCCTTGTGGCTGGTTTTTTTATATCGCGGATTTTTTATAATGGCAGCATGATTGATTTGATACACTGCCAAAAAACAAACGAAGGAAGCACGCATGATCCGTTTAGGCATTATTGGCACCAACTGGATCACCGATCAGTTTATTCGTGCAGCATTAGCGACTGGTCAGTATTCACTGAATGCGGTGTATTCACGCACCATGGACACGGCGCAGCAATTTGCGCAAAAGTATCATGTCACACATTGCTTCGATGCTCTGGATGCCATGGCGGCATCGGGAGAGGTGGATGCGGTGTACATTGCCAGCCCTAACTCGCTGCATGCCGAGCAGGCGCGTGTTTTTCTTAACCATCAGATCCATGTGATCGGTGAGAAGCCGTTAGCCTCAAACATCGCCGAAGTGGAAGACGTAATTGCGTTGGCTCAGCAGCAAGATGTGGTGTTATTTGAAGCGATGAAAACGCCATACACCCCTAATTTCGAGGTGATTCGACACGCCTTGCCAAAATTAGGCCGCTTACGCAAAGTGTCTTTTTCGTATTGCCAATATTCTTCTCGTTATGCTAAATACCTGCAGGGCGAGAACCCGAATACGTTTAACCCTGCGTTTTCAAACGGTTCATTGATGGACATTGGTATCTACCCATTGAGTGCGGCTATTAGCCTGTTTGGGGAGCCAAATAGTATGACGGCGCAAGGTGTCCGGTTAGATTCTGGTGTCGATGCCCATGGCACACTGGTGCTGCATTATCGCGACTTTGATGTGACGATCAGCCACTCTAAAGTCAGTGATGGTTATATCCCGAGTGAAATTCAGGGTGAGCAGGGCACATTGCTGATCGATTTTATTTCGGAATGTCATGGTGTGCATTTACACCGTCGCGGTGAACCTGCCGTGAATCTAACGGTTGAACAAGATGAGAATGCCATGGTGTACGAAGCGGCTGAATTTGCCCGTTTAGTGCAGAGCAAGCAAAGTGCTCACGGCGGGTTAACCCGTACACACATTGTGAGCGCAATAATTACGCAAGCACGAGAAATCATGGGTGTGCGATATCCGGCGGATGACTTATAACGCTTAGCGGATTAGTGGCGATTAGTCGCAATGTAGGAATAAAACAAGGTGGCGAAAGGCCACCTTGTTGGTTTATGTGTACGTGTTACCAGAACAGGTAAGCCATCACGGACAAAGCGCCAATACAGGCAAGGTTTAAGTAAATCCCGACCTTCATCATCTCTGTTTGCTTGATGTGGCCAGACCCAAACACAATGGCGTTTGGCGGGGTCGCCACGGGCAACATAAAGGCACAAGAAGCCGCAATCGCAATCAAGGCAGACAGAATCACTGGAGAAACACCGAGTGCTTCTGCCACGGTCGCAAAAACTGGCACTAACAACGCGGCACTGGCCGTATTACTGGCGAATTCTGTTAAGAACACGACAAAGGCCGCGACCACCAAAATGGTAAAGAACAGGCCAGCTTGTGCCAGGAAGCTCCCTAAACTGTGTGCCAAGAACACGCTCGTTCCCGTCGCTTTTAGAATGTTACTCAGGCAAATACCCCCACCAAAGAGTAATAGCACCCCCCAATCTGTCGATTTCTCAATGTCTTTCCATTGCACAACGCGAGAGGCGCCCAACATGACAATGGCAGACAGGGCCACAAGCGTATCAAATTTACTGAACCCACCCAGAAAGGCATTGATCGGTTTACTGAAGATCCAAAGAAAGACGGTAATGGCAAAAATAGCCAGTGTGATCAGCTTACCGTTGCTCCATGTGACCGGTTTATGATCAAGCTCAAAGGTGTGTTTCAGGTTGGGCTTGAGGATCATGTACAGCATGAAAACGGTCAGCGGTAACAGGGCCAATGAAATAGGCACACCAAAGGCCATCCATTCGGTAAAGCTCAATCCGACCTCTGCTGCAGCAATGGCATTCGGTGGGCTACCCACAATGGTGGCGATCCCGCCGATGCTGGCACAGTAGGCGATCCCTAACAGCACAAAGACGTAGGTGCTGCGTTCGCTTTTCGCGTTCACTTTATTCAGGACACCGAGAACCAGTGGCAACATCATCGCGGTTGTTGCGGTATTACTGATCCACATGGAGAGCACGGCGGTGACGCCAAATAGCATGAACACGGCGACAGACATACGGCCTTTGGCGATCAGGAGCACTTTATCCGCGATAGCTTTATCCAACTCTTGCCGATGCAAAGCGGCTGCCAGAGCAAAGCCCCCTAAGAATAAGAAGATAATGGGATTGGCAAAATTACTTAATGCTTGCGGGGTTTCAAAAATACCAAAGCCGATAGCCAGAAGCGGGACAAGGATAGCGGTGATGCTGACATGCAGGGCCTCTGTCAGCCAGAGCACAGCAATGAAAACTAAAATACTGAGTCCTGTGACGACATTTTGCTCAAACGGTAAGGTATTTAACAGCACAAGAAATAACGCGATATCAGCGAGTAATATCATGCTTTTTTTATCAAACAGCCATTTTTGTATTGTCATGGTCAGGGTAGTCATAGTGATTCCTTTGCTTGATTATAGTTATTGTAGGGCCATGTATTTCCTTGGCTAACACAGTGAATGCTAACAAATGTTTTGTTTTTGTTAATTGACTGCTTTCTTGTTGTGGATATTTCGTGTCGAAAATTTTTAGTGCTGTGAGCTGAGTAGAATTAATGGTGTGAGCGTATCTTGTTGTTATTTCAAATACGCATAATAGGCTGGTGATGTCGTGCGGTATGTAGGATACATATCTAAAAGGCATGAAAAGGAATGTATATTTCTGTGATGTGAGTCTAATACTTTTTATTTGTTATTATGGGCGTATTCTGCTTAAAGAGTGGCTTGGTTATTATAGAGTCATTCAAGGATGATGATTACTATAATATAGGCTAGGGAATGGATAAAAAACAACGTGTTATGCGACAGCGCGTTCAGCGTGACGTGCAGACTCACATGCGCAGCGTGCGTGCGAAGTTTATGCGGTCATTTGGAACGGCAGAAAAGGCGGAAAAACAATAATATGCGATGGTGATAGTCGTATATCAATGAAAGCCACTGAAGGACAGTGGCTTTCTTATTTTCATGATGGTCATTTAGCAAAATGCAAAACAGTGCATAGAAAAAAGAGGGGGCCAATATTGTGATGATGGCAACGTGTCCATGCGCTATTTATCTGATAACGGACTTTCTGACTCAGGCGGTGTGATCGGCTCTTTGGGGCCTAAAAACTTTGGCTTCATATCAAGAATGTAAATATCCATGATGGCTTTAATGCGTGCGAGCACTTCGCGCGTGCGAATTTTTAATCCTGCAAGGCCCTTAGGTTCCGGCACGGCTAAACAAATGGCATCAATGTTATTGTGATCGGCGATAAACAACGCCCGTTCACAATGAAAGCGTTGTGTAATGATCACAAAGTGATCGGCATCGAAGACGCGTTTTGCTCTGACAACCGAATCTAATGTTCTAAATCCTGCGTAATCTAACACGATGTTCTTATCCGGTATGCCGGCTTTGAGTAAATCACGTTTCATTGTCCACGGTTCATTGTATGACCGGTGGGCGTTATCTCCGCTTAGCAGTAAGACGTCCACTTTATCCTGCTGGTATAGGGTAATGGCGGCATTAATACGGTACTGGTAGTAAGGGTTTAAGGACTTAGCGATATATTTGCTGGTGCCGAGTACTAAACCAATGGAACGCGAAGGGATCTCGGCCGGGGAGTCAAAAATGCGTGATGAAGCCTGCGCTGAAAGCCACCGGTCGACCAGTAAAATAGAGGCGACCAGAACAATACAGACCACTGCACTCAAACGGAAAAAATTCAGCAGCTTCATAAAAACCTAGAAACAAACAAAAATAGACAGTAAGCCTAAGTATACTACCTTAATTATCTGAAAATGTTGTGTAAAAAAGTCGTCAAAAAACAGCAAAGCGTGATGAAGGGAAGGTGAGGGATAGTTCAGTAATCATTCAACAAAAAGCCCTTTGGTCGGACATACTGGATTCGAACCAGCGACCCCTACTCCCCCAGAGTAGTGCGCTACCAAACTGCGCTAATGTCCGCCAAATGGCTTTTTATTCATTGCGTTAGCAACTTACCGGATCAGTGTACAAGAGGCCGAATAGAATGCAAGAGAGGGAATATGAGAAATCATACCGACATCCCATATTCAACATTTAGCGGTAGGTAACTGTGCAAAAAAACAGCCGATGTTTTATTGCCCTTACTCTTCAATATGGATAGTTGCTGAGCAATTACCGCGGAAGTTACGGGTTGTTGGGCCTGCTGTGAGTTTTTCTTGCAGCGAAGAATATCGCTCAAAATCATTACTGAGGTTAATGCGCACTTCTTGCAGGTAGCGTTTCTTCAAGCAAGAAAGCTGGATGCGTTGAGTCGCTTCGCGCCCTAATTGCTTGGTTAAAGTGCGCTGAAAATCCACCACGGTCACGGAATCCCCCATGTGCGCCTTTATATATTCACCGATCGGTGAACTGTCCACTTGCTTGACCAGTCCGGCAGCGAGCAAGAAATACGCATCATCATCACGGGTTTGGCAGGTGCCATGCTTTTTCCATTGGTAAGCTCCGAAGTCTTTTTCATAATAGAAATTAGGCATCCACGGGGCAATTGTGTTGATAGTGCTAGGTGACAGAGACATTTTGTTATTGGGGGCGCAGTGACCGTATTTGATGCCACACGCACGCTTATTGGGCCACAAACCGTGAAGCGTCATATTGTGGATAGTGCGCTGTCCTTTTGCCATGGCGACACATTCTGGTTTTTTCGTTTTGCTGTTACTGTGTTCACAAAACCCGGGTTGCCAACTGACAGCAAGCACATAGGAGTCATGTAACCCTTTGGTTGTACATTGATTTTCATTAGATGTTCCTGTGCCTGAAGCCGCGCCTGATGCGGTATTATTGGCTTTGTTCTTACCGCTGCCGACAGGGCTAAACGCAGCGTTACCACAGCGTATATTGACCCAGCGCGTGTTAGGTGTGGCGTCTGGCACGCGAATTTGTACCCAATCCCCATTCACCTTATTGAGGAATAAGGCCTGATATTTCGTCCCAATGTGGGTGTTGTGGGCGCCGGGGTTACTTTTTTTCTTGATGGATTGATAAACCGGGCAGGTGTCTGTCGCGGTAAAGTGTCCGTCTATTTTCACCGAAGCCAGTGCAGGGGACGCGATAAAATAGCTGAGAGATAAAATGAAGATGCGAATGAGTGTATGCATGGGAGTTAGGCAATTTATTATCAGAATCAAAATATGAACCTATTATACACGAGTCTATGCGAGGTCTGGTTATACGTGAGTGCCAGTCAGGGGCTGGCGGGTAAGTTCAGCAGTATATTGTCTTTATTCCAAATGTAGCACACCCTGAGTTGCCAAAGTGAAAACTCTGAACCAAACTACTGGTATATGCATCTCTCAATGCCTTTCAGTGTGCGATTCAGTGGATGATAGATTCGATAAAATTTAAGTTCACTTACTTGGAAACAAGAGGTATCATCGGCGCATCTGCCTTGTGTGGTCTTCAGCTATTGCCACAACCCTTGCTTTCAAACGAATCAGTGATCTGCATCGTATGTGGTTCAATATTACAGAGATTTTCTCTCTCGATTGAGATAATTTTATTCGTCATCATTTTCGATCGCCGTGTGCGGCATTACATCTGTTTATTGGCTTATGCTAAGCCTGTCGCACAATCATGGTATTCGGTTTAAGAGGTAATATTCATGGATAATTTTGCAGCTGCTGAAAAAGCATTGTCAGCAATGCTTAAAAACGTTGATACAAAAACAGGTTCAGTGAAAGAGGAGCGTGCTGACTACCGTCAAATGCTGATTGATTTCGCTGATGAAGTACCAGGTCGTCAGAAGGCTGTTATTAAGCGTATGCCTATTCATAAGATTAATAATCTTATTGCGGTACTTCATGAGTTTAAAGACGAAGCGCGTCAGGCACGTATGAACGAAATTCTTGCTCAAATGGAAAAAGACGGTGTACACCCTGAAGAATTACTTGCATTCGAAAAGGGCGAGTAATACCCAATAGCTTGCATACAATGCGTGTCAATCCTGTTTATTTGACAAGCAATAAAAGCAAAACGCGACTCGTAGGGAAAAATTCTTAGCCATTCTTTTTCTTACTCTTATGCGTATTCTTATTTCAAGATGTACTTGCTTTGACAGTACCACTTGAGATTGACTTATTTGCGTCGCTTTTGTTGTGCAATCCGTCATCCCCGATAAACACGCTGCGATCTGGCAGAATAAATTATCCTACCTTTTTAGTGTGCCAAGGGATCTTGGCGCACTTTTTTTGTATGTCGTTTGATGGCGATATTGCTCATTGTTATGGGAGGGACTTAACACTTTCCCTTTACTGATATCATACAGAGACAATGACAATATACACGACGGCGTTTAGGATAAATCTTTAAACGTGCGTGAATGAATGGCACGCATGCTTGTGAATAAAAGGCAAAATACCGTGGAAACCTTGATTCAATCACACCAGTTGGGAAAGTCGTACGGACACTTTCGTGCATTGATGGGTGTTGACCTTCAATTACAAGCGGGACAAGTGCTGGGGTTACTGGGTCACAATGGTGCCGGTAAATCAACGCTGATCAAAAGCCTGCTTGGCGCTCATGATTATGAAGGCACATTGTCGGTGTTTGGTGTAGAGCCACAAAAACACCGTGTGACTATCGTGCAAGATCTCGCTTATATATCGGATGTGGCTTTATTGCCAGAATGGATGACGGTAAAGCAGATCATTAAATATATGGCGGGTGTGCATCCAAAATTTGATGCAGACAGGGCGTACCAATATCTAGCCAATACAGACATTCAGCCAAAGGTGAAAATTGCTCGGCTTTCTAAAGGAATGAAAGTGCAGCTGCATTTGGCGTTGATTATGTCATCAGAGGCGCGCGTGCTTATTCTTGATGAACCGACGTTAGGGCTTGATTTACTCTTCCGTGAACGTTTTTATCAGCAGTTAATGACGTGGTTTCAGCAAGGGGAGCGCGCATTAATTATCGCAAGCCATGAAGTGAATGAAATTGCCCATTTACTGACGGATGTGTTGATGCTTAAACAGGGTAAAGTGGTGTGTGAAGGCCCATTGGCGCAAGTCACGGCACGCTATGCCAAAGTTGATGTACCGATGGACAAAGTGAAAATGGCAGAAACGGCCAAGCCGTTATTGATGCAATACGGGGAGAAAGGCGCAGTGGCGTATTACGAGGATGCTCGACCAGAGAAACTGGCGACGCTCGGTGTGGTTTCTTGCCCGACACTGGCTGAAATCTTCATTGCTGTTCAGCAGGTGGCATCATGAAAACATTATTAACCTTGCTGGAAAAAGAATTATGGGAATATCGCATTGTCGTTAAACTCCCGCTATTTCTTGCGCTGTTTGCGGTGTTGAATTTTGCCTTTGTGATGATGGGCGATAATGTGACATTTTCTATTCAATCAAGCGGTAATGGTGTCATTGATTGGGGGTTAACCCAAGATGGCTTTGCGGGGTTAATCGGTAAGCTAAATGTACTGATTGCCGGTATGCTATACCTCATCTTGTTTATGATTTATGTGCCGAAAACGCTACGTAAAGAAAAACAAGAAGGCAGCCTGATGTTTTGGCGCTCCATGCCTGTGTCTGACCATTTAACCGTCGGGGCGAAACTCCTCTTTATTTTGGGTGTGGTACCGCTGATTGCTTCTTGTTTGCTTATCTTCTCCGATCTGGTGGTGTGGTTACTGGCTATGCTGTGGCTACCGGCAGATATGATGCAGTCTATGCATATCTCGTTATCGGGTATTGCGCTGCATTGGGGGCAGTTTATGGGCACATTAGCCTTGATGAGTCTGGCATTATTGCCATTGGCATGTGGGTTATTGGTGGTGTCACAGTTGACGCGGTACCCATTGTTGACCGTGATGTTTGTGATTGTCATTATCAAAATTGCCCTTTTCCAAGCGACGGGCAGTGGCGAGTTAGGCCGTCAATTGACGGAAATCTATTGGTTGCCGGTCGACATCCTTATCAGCGGTTCTGCGCTTGATGCTTACCTCGCATTTGGTGTCATTGCGAATGGATTGATGCTGGTGGCGGGAATCGCGTTGTATTTTGTGACCTGCTGGTTACGCGGCCGTGATGATGCGACAAAAGCGGTCTGACAGTGATGAGAGGGGATTATTGTTGGATTGCTTTAGTGGCTAATCCCTACTGAATATCCCACATATCGCATATAAAAATTAAGACAAAAAAACGGAGAATAATCGTATTATTCTCCGTTTTTTTGTATCTATTGATCGCTTGGGCGACAGCTAAGCGGCAGCAATGTTCTGAAGATATTGAACCTCACGCTTGTACTTGCGTACATTGCGTGACAGGGTACCTTTAGGGACATCAAAGCGTTTCTCAGCTTCATAGCTTGAGAGGCCTTCAAAAATCACGGCCTCGACGGCTACACGCTGGTTCTCAGATTTAAAAATCCGATCCGCAATAATCTGGTATTGTGTACGGTTCATATAATACTCGCTAGACAAAATTTCAAAGCAATGTGCTAAGGAATAAAAAATTCGTTCTCATTTATGTCTTCGAGAGTACCAGCCGAACCCTAACAGAACCTTAATCGATTAAGCGTAATCCTGTTGGTAAGGCATCCCCGAATACCCGCTTTGTTTCGCTTTCCGTTAATACCTTCACGGTTGATACCATCTCAATCCAGCTTTCCGGTACTTTGCTTGACTGCAATTTTTTCAATACTGCCTGACGGTTAGCGTCATCAACATCCAATGTACGGTCTCCCGTCATGCGACACATCATGACCGCCGCAAAGGCAATGTTGGGATCTTTACGCCAATCAAAATCCATTAACTCAGGTAAACAAAAAGCGATATGTTGCGGTGTGAGCAGGTTGTGCGCACTGCCAGAGAATGGACTACGGGTCGCGATACGACCAATGGCCCACCAATGGGCTTGCGCATATTGAGTTTTTTGTAAACGACCAAAAATCCATTCAATTAACTGCAGCTTTTTATCGAACGGAATATTTTCCAATGACGCCGCCAAACGAACCATGTCTTCGTAACTGCGCTCCTGCATCTCTTTGGCAAGCTTGCTGTCACGCGTGGCACTTGGATTGATGTACTTCGCGATGTCTTTGTAGATCACCAACTGCTGTTCTTGGCTGAGGCCGCCTGCAATACGGCGCCAGAATGTCCACCAGTCGCTCCAGGTTTGCGTGTTACTCTCAGATTGGATGCCGTGCTGATACAGTGCCCACACTTGCTCCATACGCCACTCATCGGTGGGGTAACCAAAGCCCGGACGTAGGGCAAAACCTGTGAGTTTAAGCCAATTACGTTCGTGGATATCTGAACGGCGACGGCGTTTTTTACTCTCGAGCAGAGAATCCGCCAATGCACGTAAGCATGGAGTTTCCCAGTTATCACGTTTACCTAAGCGCTTTTCCAGTTGGTTACGCAGGGTTTTGATGGTGCTGGTGTCTGCGTTTTTGGTGCTGCCGCCATAGGCTTGTTTGACCAGCGCGATGGCGTCGTCCATGTGCGCGGGAAGGGCAGACTCGGCCAAGGTACCGTCGTGTTTGCCTTGGTTTAGCTTGGCAATGTCTTTACGGATCGCAAACTCCACTTTCCAACGCTTGTTTTCATCGTGCGTACTGACACATTCAATTTGCAGTGTGCCGACTTCGGTGAGTTGACAAGCCAGTGTCACTTCTTCGCGATCTTTTTGGTTCGCCGCTAAGTCTGCGCGATCTTTTTCGCTGTCTAATGTGGCGATGAATGGCGGCAGTGCCACAAAGCTGTCGGCTTCGAGGGTGTACAGACCGCCTGCTTGGGTATGGGTGTCATCGGTGGATGACATTAAATTAAAGCGAACCGGTTCACCTAATGTGAGGGCAAACTTTCGGTCTTTGAGGCGGATCTCTGTGCCTTCATCCAGCCCTTTCGGTAGGATACACAATCCTTGCTTAGCCTTCTTTTTGCCTTCTAACACCAAGAAGAAGGAGCGCGCTGAACCGCCACCAATTTTCAATTGTGCACCATGGCGGGCTTTGGCATAGGCCACTGCACCATAAGCCACCGCGAGATCCGGGTGCGGGTTGTTCAGTTCGATGACTGGTTTCCCGCGCCATTGCGAAAACGTGGATAGCACACGTTCAGACAATAAGGGACTATTGAACACGCCGCCATTCAACAGCACGGCCACCGGAATCGCAGGTTGCGATGGGGAAATGTTGACCCCTTGCGCAGCAAACGATTCACGACACACGGTATCGTGCAGATCGATAAATTGGGCGATATGCTTGCTGACGGCAGGATCGGCCGCATACGGCAACCCAAATTCCACCACGGCGGCTTGGCGTTGGTTAGGCTGATCAGTAAAGTCGGTTTGCGGGAAAAAACCATCCAGCGCCACGCGGTGGACTTCATCACGGGTAAGATCGACGCTTTTAGCCCCGCCAATGAGGCGAGAGCCACTACCCAGCATGGTCACTTTCGCGGTGTCTGGTGCATTGCCGGAGAGGAGTTTTTCTTTGACCTTGCGGGTTTGTTGGATCAATTTCGACAGGGCGGCCGCACTGAGCTTTTTATCGCTGCCATGCAAACGTTGTTCTGCCAAGTGAGCCAAGGCCAAGTCAATATTGTCACCACCCAGCATGAGGTGATCACCCACGCCGATACGATCCAGCGTCAGTTTGTCCTCTTTGGTGCCGACCTTGATCAAGCTGAGGTCAGTGGTGCCCCCACCGACATCGCACACCATCAGTAGGGGGATATCTTTCAGTAACACATCGGCTTGTGTTTTGTGGCTGGCATACCAGTCGTAACAGACCGCTTGTGGTTCTTCTAGCAGCAAAATGTTATCTAATCCCGCTAATTTCGCCGCTTCTAATGTCAGTGCGCGTGCCGCTTCATCAAACGAGGCCGGTACGGTTACGACGACTTCCTGCTCATTGAGCTTGTCGCTAGGGTGGTGGTAATCCCATGCTTGACGCACATGGTTTAAGTAACTGGCACTGGCAACAACCGGCGAGACTTTATTGATGCTGGCATTCGAGGACCAAGGCAGAATCGCTTCATTACGATCCACGCCCGTGTGTGACAACCAGCTTTTGGCACTGACCACTTGACGGCCTTCGACTTTCGCCCCCAGTTCACGGGCGAATTCGCCGATAATGGCGTAGCTGATATCGCCGCTGACTGGGTGGTGATCCCAAGGGAGAACCAATTGTGTGGGATCCATTTCGCCTTCTGCAGGGTGATAACGGAAAGAGGGCAATAAGGGCTTTCGGACGACTTCCCCAGGCGCGATGAGCTGGTCTATCTCAAAGAGAGTTATAGGACTGGACTCAAGGTCGTCAGAGATCGGGGTATAGGCGACAACCGTGTGAGTTGTGCCGAGGTCGATACCAACAAGAAAACGAGGGGAAGGCATGCGTTACTCCAGAGCAGATCGTTCGATGTATAGCGATTCGGAATGACCGATTTTAGCGATAGTATACCGCTGTATAGCAATATTCGCGGAGATAAATCTTTGATTTCAGTCTGCGTTTGTATCAAATGATGTCGATGTCATCACACCATCATCATGAAGAATTCGGGGGATAAAAAAACGGCGCCCTGAGGCGCCGTTTTGATGGAGATTAGTTGTCGCGTACGTCGAACTCGACTTGCCACTTCTGACCGCCATCGGTCGGAATAGCTTCTAGGCACAACGTACCCAGTTCCGTTACACGCGATGCCAAGCGAACAGGCACAACTTCACCTGCGCTGCGACCTTCAACGACAGGCAAGGTCACTTGAATAGACGGCAACTCTTCAAGCTCTTCCGGCTGCCACCAATCAAGGTGTGTACCGGCAGGATCTTCACGGCGAACCGTTGAACCGAAGAACTTAAATTGTACAGGCTGGCCAATCACCAGACCGAATTCACGGCTTGGGACATCGGCATGTGTGCCTTCTTCCATACCAAACGGTGCCACACAAAGGGCTTCCACTGGCGGTTCCATGCCTGGAATCGCTGGCATAGAGCTTTCGATACCCACGTAGTAGCTGCTGGCAATACCACCACGGATACGTACGCCTTTACCTTTACGCACAGAACCGTAGTAAGACGCGCCGCTTGCTACCGCAAGATCCAAATCAAGACCTGTTAGACGCTTGGCTTCGTCGCTGCCCGCGGTTGTTAGCCAGCTGTTGATGATCGCCATCAGACGATCAGACAACAGATCAGACTTCAGCACACCACCGTTGAACAAGACTGCGGTAGGGCGAATAAAGCCTTCGTGCAATTGCTCGTATTTTTCAAACAACTCGTCGACCGCAGAAGACTGACGACTAAGGAAACCCGCAACGTGGCGCGATACAGCTGCATCTTGTGCGTATGGCAGACCCATTTGGGTCAGGGCGCCGCGCTGCATTTCAACCGGATGCTCTTCAATCGCAGTACGCGGGAAGAAACCTTCTACCAGCGTTTGCTGGACTTCTTCTTGGGTCAACTCAGTTTGCAGTGTGCCACCTAGCAGTTTAGAACCACGGCTTGGTACCACGATTGGCACGGCTTGCAGTTCTGCATCGCTAAGTAGGGCTTCTTTTGCATCACGACACGCGTGTGTGATCGCTTGGATCTGCCATGGCTGTAGTGGCTTGCCTTCTTGCGCCAGCTTCATCTTCAGGCGGTAGGCAAGGGCCAAGTCCATGTTGTCGCCACCCAATAGGATGTGATCGCCAACGGCTACGCGGTTCAGTGTCAGGTTGCCTTCTTCTTCCGTCACGGCCACCAAAGACAAATCCGTGGTACCACCACCGATATCAACAACCAAAATCACATCGCCAACCGTTACCTGATCACGCCATGTTTCTTCGTTATTTTTCAGCCAGCTGTACACAGCCGCTTGCGGTTCTTCTAGCAACGTCATGTGCTTGAAGCCCACTTCACGTGCCGCTTCAGCGGTTAAATCACGGGCCGCAGGGTCAAACGAAGCCGGTACCGTGATCGTCACGTCTTGTTCAAACAATGGTGAGTCAGGGTGTTGGTGATTCCATGCGTCAGCAAGGTGCGCCAAGTAATGACGTGTTGCTTCAACAGGAGAGGCTTTGATCACTTCTTCAGGGCTGTTCAGTGGCAAGAACGCATCACGACGGTTAACACCACCGTGGCAAAGCCAGCTTTTTGCACTTGAAATAAGACGGATAGGGGTCTTGCTGCCAAGGTTACGCGCCATTGCACCGACGATAGCGTTCGGTTTAGCGCTCCATGGCAGTGCCGTATCGCCTTCGGCCAACTCAGATTCATGTGCTTGGTACATGAAAGAAGGCAGCTGATCCTTTTCTTCCACATTGCCCGGCGTGGTCAATTGGGCAATCGGCATGACAGTGACAGCGGCGTCTTCGTCTTGAAGGTCAACATACGATAAAACACAGTGTGTAGTACCTAAGTCGATACCGACGCTGTAGCGGTGTTCTTGTGTGTCTTGCATTACAGTTCAACCTCAGCCGCGGCAACAATCTTCGCATCGTGGCCTTCTGCCAGTTTTGGCAGTTTCACATCAGTAACTTTCCAGCCACGGTGAATAAGGGTGCCGGTAAATGGTGCTTCACCTACAACGTTACCTGTTAGGCGGACTTCAGAGGCATTGAAGCCTTGTGGTAGCGTAATGCGTGATTCTTCTTCTTCGTCACGCACTGGGGCAAAGCGGAAATATTCGTTAAGGACTTTCTGACCACCTTCGTGGATCACACGGGCAGCCGCGCCAATTTCAGCATCGGCAAAGCCTTTCAGATCTTCTTGCATGAAGTCGATAAAACGCGCTTCCTGCTGAAGCAACGACAATAGCTGAAGTGCTGCATCAGGGGTAGAGGTTTTCAGTTTCGGTTCAACCTCAACAATCTTCTCTACGATTTTTTCTACTTCAACGACTTTCTCGACTTCGACAATTTTCTCGACAGGTTTTTCAACCTCGACAATCTTCTCGACTTCTTTTTCGACGACTTTTTCGATTTCAACCGGTTTGCCTTTCTTGGCGATGTAAAGTACTAGCATGACCAGCAATAAACCACCTAGCCAAGCATGCCCCATGTCGATCGTTGTCGGCATTGCCGATAAATCCACAGTTAATTTAGAAAAATCAAAAGCCATAATCCGTCTTCTCTATCAAGTGAGATTACATTCACAAATTAGGTAGAATATTATCATAATCAAGGTGCATTACACTGTTGCGCATGAACTTTTTGACCGATTTGAACCATTTAGGATTCTTGTCGGCTAATTAAACAGCAACTCGCGCTGACATAGCCCTGTCATAAGCATATAAACAGAGTGATATGCTGTGATATTTTCCCCATTTTCTTCCACTTCCCCTTCATTTTTAGTGCAAATTGTCGGGAACGGTGAGTGAATTCATGAAATTGTCGCAAGATTACGGCACTTCAAGCAGAATTCGGTTAATATCGGCAGGTTAAACATTATCTATTTAGGTGAGAACATGTCATCAGACTATTACGGAACCAGTGCAGCCTATGCACGTCAAGAGCAAGGCTATCGTGAAAAAGCATTGAAGTTATACCCTTGGGTATGTGGTCGCTGTTCCCGTGAGTTTGTTTATTCTAATCTGCGTGAACTAACCGTCCACCATGTGGATCATGACCACACCAATAACCCGGCTGATGGTAGCAACTGGGAATTGTTGTGTTTGTTCTGTCATGATCACGAGCATGAGAAGTACACCGAGCACGATAACCAAATGGGTAGCGTGGTGAAAGCCGGTGATAACGATCATGTGGCGGCGACATTCAATCCGTTTGCGGATTTGAAAGCCATGATGGAAAAAGGTAAAAAATAACAGGGTGAACAGCCCTGTGTCGGCCTTGGCCTTTGTTTACCGATAACATGTGCTTATTTATAGCAACGGTGTAGCGATAAACAATCGGCTTAGGGATAATCCAGCAGCGTTTTTATCTCGTTCAGGTTATCGGCGATCCACTGTTTGTTGATCGCCCCCCAATCACTGATTTCATAGTGACCACTGCGGTTACGCGCCCCTTCCTCCTGCACAAATTGGCAGCTGATATCCAGCTCCGCCAAGCTTTTTATCGTGTCTTGCGCGGTTCTTCGTGGCATGCCGGTATAAGACATAATCCCTGGCACGCTTGCCACGCCATGATCAATTAAATACGCCACATAGAGCCGCCTGTAAAAACTGGCTTTGGTTTTGCTTACCGTCATCCCGTACATCCTTTTTCTTGGAATGTTAATTCGTTAGCTATCAGGGTAACACATTCCCCCTGCGCTGCGGCGGCATTTGTTGTACCTCTCGGGCGGCGAGCTTTTACTGATTGGGTTATCAATTTCTCAGAAGCTAACTAGAGTTAACAGTATCGAGTGAAAGGGAGGACGTCATGACAGATGACAATCGACACCGTGCTGAACTCAAAGCTTTCCTGTTTATTACCATTATTTTGTTTCCGATCTTGGCGGTTGCGGTTGTTGGCGGCTATGGATTCTTTGTGTGGTTTTTGCAGGTAGTTACAGGGTAACAAAGCAGTGTTAGACCGTAATGCTGACGCAGCGAGTGCGGCTTTTCGGCGCGAAGAATGTAAGCAATAACAATCTTACCCCGTTCATAAAGTCAATTAACAAAGCAGAGTGAGGGAGCAATGACGTGTTCTCGGCGTAAATTTCTTAAAGCACAGGCTGCGGCCAGTGCAGCGGCTGTGGCCGGTATTTCACTGCCCGCAGTGGCCAGTAATGTGGTGACAGACGCCAGCCAAACGAAAATCACATGGCGAAAAGCCCCTTGCCGATTTTGTGGAACGGGGTGTTCGGTGAATGTGGGGGTGAAAGAGAACCATGTGGTGGCGACCCATGGGGACATCAAATCACCGGTCAATCGTGGCCTGAATTGTGTGAAAGGCTACTTTCTGTCCAAAATCATGTACGGCGATGATCGCCTGACCCAGCCTTTATTGCGGATGACCGATGGCAAGTTCGATAAGAATGGGGAGTTTACCCCGATCTCTTGGGATCAAGCTTTCGACATTATGGCGGAGAAATGGAAGGCGACGCTGAAAGCCAAAGGACCGGAAGCCATTGGCATGTTTGGCTCGGGGCAATGGACTATCTATGAAGGCTATGCGGCCTCGAAATTGATGAAAGCCGGTTTTCGCTCGAACAATATTGATCCAAATGCACGACATTGTATGGCGTCAGCCGTGGTGGGCTTCATGCGTACCTTTGGGATGGATGAGCCAATGGGCTGCTATAACGACATTGAGGCGGCCGATGCCTTTGTGTTGTGGGGCTCGAACATGGCAGAGATGCACCCCATACTCTGGACCCGTCTCACCGATCGCCGTTTGTCGAATCCTGATGTGAAGGTCGCCGTACTGTCTACCTACACCCATCGCAGCTTTGAATTGGCCGATGTTCCCATCATCTTTACGCCGCAAACCGATTTAGCCATTCTTAACTTCATTGCGAATTACATTATTACCAATAACAAAGTGAATCAGGACTTTGTCGGTAAACACGTGAATTTCAAACGTGGGGCGACGGACATCGGTTACGGGTTACGGCCTGATAACCCGTTACAGGAAAAAGCGAAAAACCCCGACAGCGGCGCTTCGGAGCCGATGAGTTTTGAGGAGTACAAGGCCTTTGTTTCTGACTACACGGTTGAGAAAGCCAGTGAGATGTCGGGTGTACCGAAAGAAAAGCTGATTGAATTGGCCAAACTGTATGCAGACCCGAATGTGAAAGTAACATCGTTCTGGACCATGGGCTTTAACCAGCATACCCGCGGCGTGTGGTGTAATAACTTGGTGTACAACATCCACCTGTTGACGGGCAAGATTTCCACCCCAGGCAACAGCCCATTCTCGTTGACAGGGCAACCCTCTGCCTGTGGGACAGCGCGAGAAGTGGGGACGTTCTCTCACCGTTTACCGGCCGACATGGTCGTGACCAATCCTGAACACCGCAAAACCGCCGAGAAAATCTGGAAGCTGCCAGAAGGAACCGTACCGGAGAAGGTCGGTGCCCATGCGGTGCTGCAAAACCGATTATTAAAAGATGGCAAAATCAATGCCTACTGGGTGCAGGTGAATAATAACTTGCAAGCGGCGGCCAATATCAATCAAGAAGGGCTGCCGGGGTACCGTAACCCTGACAACTTTATTGTGGTGTCGGATGCTTACCCAACGGTTACGGCACAAGCGGCTGATTTGGTCCTGCCTTCGGCGATGTGGGTGGAAAAAGAAGGCGGCTACGGGAATGCGGAGCGCCGTACGCAATTGTGGCACCAAATGGTGGAGGCCCCTGGAGAGGCGAAGTCCGATCTCTGGCAATTGATGGAGTTTTCCAAACGATTCACCACGGATGAAGTGTGGCCGGCTGAACTGTTAGCGGCGAATCCTGCGTATAAAGGAAAAACGCTGTTTGACGTGCTGTACGCTAATGGCAATGTTGATGCGTATCCATTGGAAGATATTCCGAAAGATGTCACCAACAGTGAAGCCCAAGTGTATGGCTTCTATGTGCAAAAAGGGTTGTTTGAGGAATATGCCCAATTTGGCCGTGGACATGGCCATGATCTTGCGCCCTTTGAACGTTATCACGAGACCCGAGGATTACGTTGGCCAGTGGTGGATGGCAAGGAAACGCTGTGGCGTTATCGCGAAGGGTCCGATCCGTATGTGAAAGCCGGGGCGGGGTTTGAGTTTTATGGCCATGCAGACGGCAAAGCGATTATCTTTGCCTTGCCTTATGAGCCGCCGGCAGAAAGCCCGGATGATGAATTCGATATGTGGCTTTCTACGGGGCGGGTGTTGGAGCATTGGCATTCTGGCTCGATGACCCAACGGGTGACGGAGCTGTATAAAGCGTACCCAGACGCACAAGTGTTCATGCATCCCGATGATGCCAAACAACGCGGACTACGACGCGGGGATGAAGTAAAAGTCGTGTCCCGACGCGGGGAGATTTTAACGCGGGTTGAAACACGTGGGCGGAATAAGCCGCCTAAAGGGTTAGTGTTTGTGCCTTGGTTTGATGCCAGTCAGCTCATCAATAAAGTCACCTTGGATGCGACCGATCCCTTATCCAAGCAAACGGACTTTAAAAAGTGTGCCGTGAAAGTGGTGAAAGCCTAAGGGGGACTGAGCATGAACAAAATGATTTCGCTGCTTCTATTGATGTGGGTGAGCACCATCGTTGGAGCGGCAGGGGTAATAGAAAGCGATGATCTCGCCACCTTGCGTCACTTTGAGCTAAAAGGGGAGCCCGAGCCGCCATTGATGAGTAAAACCATTAATAACGACCGGATCCCGGCGCGCAGTTATCCGATGCAACCACCGATTATTCCGCATAAGATCGATAACTACCAAGTTGATTTGAACGTAAACAAATGCATGGCCTGTCACGCGCGCAGTCGCGTAGAGGAAACGCAGGCGACGATGATCAGTGTCACTCACTATATGGACAGAGACGGTAACTTTTTGGCGGAGCTGTCACCGCGACGGTATTTCTGTCAGCAATGTCATGTGGTGCAGACCGATGCAAAACCCTTGGTCGGCTCCACCTTTACCGATCTCGATACGCTGCTCGATGAAGAGAAATAAGGAGGAGGCGTATGTGGCAATGGTTAAAGAAATGGTGGGCACTGCTGCGTTCACCGGCCAAGTACTTCAGCTTGGGCTTCCTGACATTAGGGGGGTTCATTGCTGGGATTATTTTCTGGGGGGCGTTTAATACAGGGATGGAACTCACCAATACCGAAACTTTTTGTGTGAGCTGTCATGAAGACAATGTCTATCAGGAAATCCAAGGGACAATCCATTTTACCAATCGTACCGGGGTGCGGGCGATCTGTTCTGATTGTCATGTTCCGCATAATTGGACCGATAAAATGGCGCGAAAAATGCAGGCATCCAAAGAGGTCTGGGCATGGATGACCGGATCCATTTCAACGCCTGAGAAATTCGAGGCGCGTCGATTGCACATGGCGGAAAGAGAATGGACGCGGATGAAGAAGAATGATTCATTGGAATGCCGTAACTGCCACGAGTTCACCTACATGGACTTTACCCAGCAATCTCAGCGTGCTTCCGTGCAGCATTCCACCTCACTGGCGGATGGGTCGAAAACCTGTATCGATTGCCACAAAGGCATCGCGCACCACTTACCGAACATGCAAGGAGTGGAAGGCTTTTAGTGTCACAGAGAGCGGAAAAAGTTGGCTGTAGACACGGTTTTTTGATGATAAAAACGGTTATTGTTGCTTCATTGTGGGAATACTGGGCGCAGTAGCCGTTTTTGTTTTTATCTTCGCATCAAAAAGAGGGCAGTTTTTCAGAGATTTATTGCGTGTGATGGTTTTTTTTAGGGAGAACGCCCTGTTCCAAAATATGACAGTGGATTTTGCTATTTTTTTCGTGCTGCAGAGCGTATGATTCGAGCCCAATAACTGGTGGCATCGCCACTCGCAATGACTCCCTTTCGAGCTTATGTAATGCGGTTCCTTTTATGAGTAAATCTACTACGCCTCGTTTTTCTTGGACGTTTTTAACCCCTCGCAATTGGCCAACGTTGCTATTGATACTCACGATGTATCTGATCAGCAAGTTGCCTTATACGTGGCTACGCCGTCTTGGTCAGGGTATTGGTCGTACGGCCATGCGCTTGATGAAAAAACGCCGCTTCACCATTGAGCGAAACCTAGCATTGTGTTTCCCCGATATGTCGACCGCGGAACGTGAAGCGCTCATTAAGCAGAACATCGATAATGCTGGCTTAGCGCTGTTTGAAACGGCCATGGCGTGGTTCTGGTCTGACGCGCGTGTAAACCGTCATGTGCGCATTGAAGGCATGGAACACATGGAGCAACTCGAGCGAGAAGGGAAAGGCGTTGTGTGCATTGCGGTGCATTCGATGAACCTGGAGCTAGGTGCTCGCGCTTTTGGTATTCATAAATCGGCGAGCGGGGTGTACCGCCCGAATAACAACCCTTGTTATGATTACTTTCAGCATAAAGGGCGCTCACGTTCAAATCGTACGCTGATTGATCGACGAGACGTAAAAGGCATGTTGAAAGCGCTGCGTAATGGCGCCCGTGTGTGGTACGCACCGGATCACGATTACGGTCGCCGCCGTGCGACGTTTGCGCCACTCTTTGCGGTAGAAAATGCCTGTACGACCATGGGCACCAGCTTGCTGGTGGATAACAGTGGTTGTGAAGTGTTGAGTTTCACCATGGTACGTGAATCAGATTCTGGCCAGTACGTGATCCGTATTTCTCCGACCTATGCAGATTTCCCGCGTGATCAGCCTGAAGAAGCCGCGGCTTATGTGAATAAGATTGTGGAGTCTTCCATTATGCAGGCCCCAGAACAGTATATGTGGTTACACCGCCGCTTTAAGACACGCCCAGAAGGTGAGCCGTCGTTGTACTCGAAAGAGGAACCCGAGCTGACACCGCATTCAGCGTAAGCGTTACGGCTGTTATATTACTGTTGAACGATATAAAAAGAAGCAAGCTTGAACGCTTGCTTCTTTTTTTTGTGCTGTTATTTTTCCTGCGTCCTGCGTCCTGCGTCCTGCGTCCTGCGTCCTGCGTCCTGCGTCCTGCGTCCTGCGTCCTGCGTCCTGCGTCCTGCGTCCTGCGTCCTGCGTCCTGCGTCCTGCGTCCTGCGTCCTGCGCTAATTGATAGCGTTGTTATCTGATATGTGAGCAAAATCTCATCGTTGGCTTAATACAAGCTGAAAAGTCGGTGGACAGTTTTATAACGTCTTGCGAATAAAAAATCCTGACAATAATATGCTGCTCTCGAATAACTTTTCGTATGCAAATATGTGTGTGGCAACGTATTGATTCAGCTAACATTGAATACGGAATAACAAGAAAAACGGGATCTGAATGTATGAGTAAGTTCATTGCACCCACTTTCAGTAAGTCATTACTGCATCCGCGCTATTGGCCTGTGTTGTTCATGGTCGCTATCATGTACTTATTGAGCTGGCTGCCTTATTTTATCCAATTTCGCTTAGGGCAATTGGTCGGGCGAGTAGGTATGCGCATTGTGAAAGCGCGTAAAGCGACCATTATTCGCAACCTTGCGTTGTGTTTCCCGGAGATGCCGCCTGAAGAGCGGGACGCGATTGTCAAAAAGAACATCGACAATACGGGTTTAGCGCTGTTTGAAACCAGCATGGCATGGTTTTGGCCGGATCTTCGTGTACAGCGTCATGTGACCTATGAAGGGCTCGAGCATATCCATCAGTTAGAAGCCGAAGGGAAGGGCGTGCTGCTGATTGCGGTGCATTCGCTGAATTTGGAATTGGGGGCCCGCGCATTTGGCCTACAAACCCCGGGTATTGGGGTGTACCGCCCAAATAATAATCCTTGTTTTGATTATTTTCAGTACCACGCTCGGTTGCGCTCAAATAAAGTCATGGTTGATCGAAAAGATGTGAAAGGCATGCTGCATGCCCTGCGTACAGGCGAGCGTGTATGGTACGCCCCGGATCATGATTATGGTCGTCGTCGTTCGGCGTTCGTGCCGTTGTTTGCAGTTGAGGATGCGTGCACGACGACAGGAACCAGTTTACTGGCTGATGCGTCACATTGTGCATTAGTGCCTTTTGCGATGATAAGAAATACCGATTCAGGCCAATACACCCTGAAAGTATTCCCACCGCTGGATAAGTTTCCACACCGTGATGAAGAGGCTGCTGCCGCGTACGTGAATAAAGCCGTGGAGCGTTCGATTATGGAAGCCCCTGAGCAATACATGTGGCTACACCGTCGGTTTAAAACTCGTCCAGAAGGGCAAGGTTCGCTGTACAAATAGTAGCGCGCAGTACCAAGCGTATTCATGGAAGGGGTTAGACTCTAGACGTATATCGCGAAAAGCACTTCATCAGAAGTGCTTTTTTTATGCATAAAAAAGGCGACCCAAGGTCGCCTTCATGCGTGTTGCTTATTGATTGCGTATTACTGTGCTAGCGAGTAGAAAATCGCAGACATAGAAATCAGACCAATGATCACAACGAATACGTTGCTGATTGCGCCTGAGTACTGACGCATAGCCGGTACTTTCTTGATTGCGTACATCGGCATGATGAACAGTAGCATCGCAATGATCGGACCGCCAAGGCTTTCAATCATACCCAAGATGCTTGGGTTGATGGTCGCAACTGCCCATGTTGTTACTAGCATGAACAACGCCGTGATGGTATCCAGCGTCTTGTTGCTCACTTCTTTACCGCGGCTACGTACCATTTTCAGCATCAGACCGTTCATGCCTTCACTTGCACCCAGGTAGTGACCAAGGAAAGACTTCGTGATAGCAATGATAGCCACAATTGGGGCTGCGTATGCGATCATTGGTGTGTTGAAGTGGTTAGACAGGTACGTCAGGATAGAAACGTTCTGTGCTTTCGCTTCTGCAAGGTTAGCAGGCGACAAGCTCAATACGCAGCTGAACACGAAGAACATCACGGTGACAACCATCATGATGTGGCTGCGAGCAAGAATGCGTGCACATTGCTTTTCAGCTTGCTCACCGTATTCTTTCTGCTTCGCTACCGCAAATGATGAGATCACTGGTGAGTGGTTAAACGAGAACACCATAACAGGTAGAATCAGCCAAACCGCCATCAGTACGGTGGTCATGCCGCCTTCTGCTGGCATTACGTGTTCGAAAATCGCACCGTTCCAGTAAGGTACCAAGTACATTGCCAGCATTAGCAGTACAGCAACGAATGGGAATACCAATACGCTCATGGCTTTAATGATAAGTTGCTCGCCCAAACGAACAATCGCCATCAGAGCAACGATAAGCACAAAGGCCAATACCGCACGCGCTGGTGGTTCAATGCCAAGCTGGAACTGCATGAAGCTTTCAACGGTGTTGGTCAACGCCACGCTGTATACAAGCAAAATTGGGTAGATCGCAAAGAAGTAAAGCAGTGTGATGACTTTACCCATGCCAGCGCCGAAGTGTTCTTCTACTACTTCAGTGATGTCAGCACCTGGGTTTGAGCTCGAAAGGACAAAACGTGTCATGCCACGGTGAGCATAGTAGGTCATTGGCAGCGCAAGAATGGCCATAACCAAAAGTGGGATCAAACCACCCACACCTGCGTTAATTGGCAGGAATAGTGTACCTGCACCGACAGCAGTACCGTATAGGCCTAGCGCCCATACTGTATCGCTTTTGCTCCAGCCCAGCTTTTTATCGCTTGCGGCAGATGATGCAGTATTGTTTTTCACAGAGTCCATTATGGACATCTCCTTTTTAGGTATCGTTTATATAACCTTCAAAGGGTTCTCGCTGTGTATCTTCCATGCTTTGTCATGAAGCATTCAATGACAAAGGAATATGAGCAGGATGCGGCGTTAAATCGCTGCATTCAAAGGTGAACATGGCAAAGGCAAGTGGTGAGAGAGGCGCATTTTATAGTTAAATGGCTTCGTTGATATCCGTTATCTTTCGGTGCAATTCCCTGCGAGCACATCGCGAGTGGATCATGTCTGCTCGATATCTCTAATTAATAAAACCTTTAAAACGACAAATTGAACCCTAGATAGGACGGGGCAGTATAGGGGAATATCCATACCAGACCTATGGATTTCCACTGTTAGTTCGTCTGTTTGCACAAATATCGGAAACTCTGGTCAGAGTCTCGCCAGTCATAAAGCAGAGGTTTGCGGCTACCGCAGGCATAAAAAAAGGAAAAGCCATCGCTTTTCCTTTTTAGATTGTGCTGTTACTGACGCGAACAATTAGTCGCGGAAGTTATCAAACTGGAAAGGTTGACCAAATTCACCTTCGCGGATCAGCGACATAACCGCTTGTAGGTCATCACGCTTCTTACCGGTTACGCGGATCTTGTCACCTTGAATCGCAACCTGCACTTTCATTTTGGCGTCTTTGATCGCTTTAACAACTTTCTTTGCGATCAAGCTTTCAACGCCTTGTTTGAAAGCCACTTCTTGGTAGAAGGTCTTGCCTGAGTGAACGATGTCTTTCAGTTCCATCGCTTTCGCGTCAACGCCGCGCTTTGACAAGTTACCGCGGAAAATGTCCATCATCTGGTTGATCTGGAAATCAGATTCTGCAGACACTTTGACGACTTCTTTGCTTAGGCTGAAGCTGGCATCAACATTACGGAAGTCAAAACGTGTCGCGAGTTCACGGCCAGAGTTATCTACAGCATTCTTCAGTTCTACGTTATCAACTTCAGAAACAATATCAAAAGATGGCATGGCTAAATCCTAAATGATTACTATCTAAAACAGTGATGATTATATTGTGTCTCATCCTGGGGGACGAGACCGTTTATTATAGTGATTATGACTGGCGTGTCGCGATGGCATCCGCCAGCATGTTCAGCATTGTTACCGTATCGTCCCAAGCAAGGCACGGATCGGTGATGGACTGGCCATAGGTCAATCCATCGAGATTGTTGATATCGACGGCTTGGTTGCCTTCAACAATGAAGCTCTCGGCCATGATACCGGCAACCTGTGTACTGCCTGAGACAATCTGCTGACAAATATCCGCGGTCACATCCAATTGGCGTTTGTGTTGCTTCTGGCAGTTGCCGTGACTGAAATCCACCACCAAGCGCGCAGGCAAGGCAAAGTTCGACAGTGTATCGCACGCGGCGGCCACATCTTCACGGTGGTAATTAGGCATTTTACCGCCACGTAGGATTACGTGGCCGTAAGGGTTACCGGATGTGCGGTAAATAGTCATCTCACCGTCTTTCGATGGTGAACAGAACACGTGAGACTCACGGGTCGCACGGATCGCATCAACAGCGATTTGAATGTTACCGTCAGTGCCGTTTTTAAAGCCCACAGGGCAAGATAGGGCAGACGCCATTTCACGGTGAATTTGTGATTCTGTGGTACGTGCACCAATCGCGCCCCACGTGATCAAATCCGCCAGATATTGACCGGTGATCATATCAAGGAATTCGGTGGCGGTTGGCATGCCAAGGCGATTGATGTCCACCAGCAGTTTACGCGCGGTGTGCAGGCCTTTGGCTAAATCCAGGCTGCCATCAAGGTTCGGATCCGACACCAAGCCTTTCCAACCCACAACAGTACGGGGTTTTTCAAAGTAGGTGCGCATCACAATGAAAAGTTGATCGTTGTATTGTGCCTGTACATCGAGCAAACGCTTAGCGTAGTCGATAGCGGCATCAGGGTCATGCACAGAGCAAGGACCCACGATAACAAGTAGACGACTGTCATTGCCGGTTAGAATGGCTTCAACCTGACGACGAGCGTGTGCGATGTGATCCGCAATGGCATCAGTGACGGGGTAAGCGGCTTCCACCTCTGCGGCCGTTGGCATTGGGCCAAGGCTAACGGTGCGGAGTTCATCTGTTTTCATTGGCATAGCAGTTGCCTATCTCGGTATTACAAAAATTAACGACGCGTAAAGATAGCCCAAAAGGCGTCAGGAATAAACCAAACTTGTGATATAGCTTAGTTTTTTATTCTTAACCTCGTTGCTTTTATTCAAATTTTAGCCATCTCGATCAAACCGTGAGGATTTTTATTCAGAGAAAAAGCAATGAGGCGGCATTACGTGCGGATAAAAATGTGTCTTTATCCTTTTAAGCAACGGATTTGTACTCTGGGTACGGCAATCAGGGAAAGGGGGGCTTTTAGGCTGGATTTGGCGCGAGTAGGTATTCTTAATTCCTTGATTATGCGCGTATTGTGTTGTCGTTAAGTGGAGGGCAACTGACATATATAAAAAACCAGCTCTCGCTGGTTTTTTATATGAGGGAATGGCGTCTCGACGACGAGTGCCTATCTATCTATCTATCTATCTATCTATCCTGCCTACGCACTGTGGCGGTGGGGTGTGCTTTGGGATGCATGGGGTTCAACCGGCGGTTTTTTGTGTGGTCGCAATAGCCATGGGCTGAGCGGGCTGCGCTCAATCAACACAACTAAGCCAAACGATAGGACGATGCATAACGCAATTCTCAGTACGTCTTCAATGAATAAAGGTAACCCAAGCAAAGGCAATACATTCATGAGTACCACTAATACCAATAGATGACACAGATAAACGCCCAACGTGCGCTGACTGAGCTGAGAGACAACGTCTGATGTGCCTAACGTTCGGTTGCCGGCTAAGAACAGGAAGATACCCGCCGTCCAAAATGGTGTACCAATTAAGTAGTCATGCTCGATAAAAAGCATGTCATAACGGGTTAAGAAGAAGGCTTCAGCAAAGTGCATCATCATGCCAACCACCGCCAGCATAATTGCAACCGGTTTAGATGCATGGATATTGTGGTGGCGGAACGTAAAGCCGATGGTGAGTAACAGGGTGCTAAAAAAGGGACCGTTACGGGTGAAAATCGGTGATTCCGTCATAAATATCGGTTCGTAACTGCCCGCAGACAGCCCATATGCATACAGGGTGATCCCAACAGGCAACAGCCATTTTTGCTGTTGCATTTTGCACAATTGCGCCATTACCGCTAAGCCACACAGCAAACCGGGAATGTACCATAAATGGACAAGCCCCCCTTCGAAGAGGGTGTTTAGCGGGTTGCTGAGTAAGTATTGCCAATAGCCACTGCGCTCGGTGAGGTACCCTTGTTCGATCACGGTCATGAAGTTAAACGGCATGAGCAGGTAAATCGCACTCCATGCTAACCACACGGTAAGCAGTGGTGAGGCGTATTGGCGAAAGGTTTCCCAGGGGGCGTTTTTCAGCTTTGGCATGATGAAGTAACCCGCCAACAAGAAAAACAGAGGCACGGCGAAACGACAAGATTGATTAATTATCATGCCGACCCAAGGCTTTTCGTTAATGAGCGGTGCCGTGAGGAAAGCTTGAGCATGAAGGGTAATAACGGCACAGAGCGCAGCGACACGTCCCCATTCAAAGCTCGCAATACGTTGTGTATTCATAAATCCCTAAACCAAAGAAAGTGAGCGCTTGAATTTTTATTGTGAGCGAAGAAATCTAGCAGGGTATGATTTATAAATTTACAAGCTAGATCAAATATTTGATTTATTCTCCTATATTGTGAACGTGCCACGATAAAATCGTGAAATGCCTCGCATAAACCGTGGATAATTAACGTGCGAGTTGGATGAATTATGACGAACAACTGATTGCTAAGGTTTTGCCCCACGCCGGTGGCTGTTCAGCAAGATGGGCCAAGTGTGAGTGTTCGTTGTAAGGGGATTGCAAAACAGTGAGTAAGTCATCAATCATGCTGTAATCACCCCGCTCGGCTTTTTCGATCGCTTGCTGAGCCAAATAATTACGCAGAATGAACTTGGGATTATGTTGTTGCATCCGTTGACGTCGTTCTGGATCCGACAGTGGGTCGAGTTGTACCCGCGCCATGTAATCCTGCAGCCACGTTTTTACCGGTGCGAGGTTGCTTAACAGCGAGGCAAAATCATCGCCGGACGTTGCAAGGGCATCCGCGGGGATCTGTGACAAGGTATAAAAGAACAGGGTGTAATCGACCCGCTGCTGTTTCAGTAGGGTAAATAGGGCAGAAAACAACGCGGTATCTTGATCTAAGGCTGACACAAGGCCTAATTTGTTACGCATGTTGCGGCTATAGGCTTTCTGTAATGCGGGCTCGTAGCCGTGTAGCGCATCATCAATCGCTGTTTTACTGATCAGTGGGGTAAGGGCGTAACCCAGTGCCGACAAGTTCCACAGGGCGATCGATGGTTGCTGATAAAAGGCATAACGGCCACTGTAGTCAGAATGATTACAGATGAAGGATGGATCGTAATCATCCATAAAGGCATAAGGGCCGTAGTCAAACGTGAGTCCCAACACAGACATGTTATCGGTGTTCATCACACCATGGGCAAAGCCGATGGCTTGCCAGTCTGCAATCATGGTGGCGGTGAGTGTGACGATCTCCTGAAACAGCAACGCATAACGGCTTGTCTTTTTATTTACCGCCTCTTTATTTAGGGCCTCGTTATTTACTGCCTCGTTATTCATTGCCTTTTTATTAATCACTTCGTTGCTACTCGCGTCTGTGCCCATCGCAGCTTCGCTAGCGTGTTGGTCGGCCGATGTATCAAGATGCGGGAAATGATGACGAATCAAGTAGTCAGCCAGCAGGCGAAGTTCATCATGTTGTTGGGTGTAAAACAGGTATTCAAAGTGACCAAAACGCACATGGCTTTCTGCCACGCGTACCAAGGTTGCGCCGCGTTCTTCCGTTTCTCGATAAACCGGTGTGTCACTGCCCAGTAACGCTAGTGCATGGGTGGTGTTGATCCCGAGCCCTGCCATGGCAGCACTGGCCAGATATTCCCGGATGCTTGAACGCAATACCGCCCGTCCATCACCTTGACGGGAATAAGGCGTTAATCCGGCTCCTTTCAGGTGGATATCCCACTTTTTACCGCTTGAGGTCAACACTTCCCCTAACAGCAGGCCACGGCCATCACCTAAATCGGGATTGTATTGGCCAAACTGGTGGCCGGTGTATTTCATCGCAATGGGATCAAAGGCGGGGTGGGTGGCGTTACCGGTGAACAGATCGACAAAGTAGGGGGTATGGGCTTGTTGCGGATCCAGGTCGAGCCATTCGCACACGTGCGGATTCACATGCACCAAAAAAGGGGCATCCAACGGTTGTGGTGACAATGGCGTGCCAAAGGCGGTCGGCAGTTGGCGGTAGGTATTGTGGCAAATCAGCTGGGACAGTGTTTTCATAAAGGGCTCAACAACAGTGATGATCCCTTTAAGCATAACAACTTGAACGGTACTTACAACGGAGAGAAAGTAAGGCTATTGGTTGGCAGTCTGTGCGTTATTTATCCACATCAATCGGTTCGATATCCACGATTTTGGAACGGTTCATAATGATCTTCCAACGTTGGATACGCACGGTTTTGTCTTCGTCGGTTTCACGCGTGATCAGGTTGATCAAATGGCGTTTTTCGACCGACTCTTTCGCCACTTGGCCATCTTTCAACTGGTAAATCTTCTGCGATCCTTTTTCCATCAGCTTGGTGATGCTGCGAAGATCCAAAATGATGGATTCACGTGTTTGCTCGTAACCGGTTAAGAACTTCGTCGGCGACATGCGGGTGGTGCTTTTATAGTGCAAAATCGTTTCTTCGTGCTGCGATACTTTGTGTTTGCGCACACGGCGGATCTCTTTATCCAGCGTTTTATAGGCTTGGTATTCCATCCATTCCAACTGACGGCCGATCAATTGGTTGGAGTTGGCATCAAAAAATTGTTTACGCCATTTAGGTTTACCTTTACGTACCCAACGCCACAGCATGACTTTCAAGTCATCTTTAAAGACTTCACGGGCGGCGTAAATAAACGACAGCACCAAAATGAAGGAGGCGGTGATGTCACCCAACACACCCCGGGCTTTCATCAGCATCAAGGTGACGAAAATCATCACAAAACCGGCAGCGAACCCCGTAACCACCTTGCGGGTGTTTTGACCCAGTTCCGTGGTTTTTTCTTTCATGGTGACCGGGTATTCAATCAAGCGGCGCAATAAACGCATCTTGTTCGACATACGGGTTAAGTCATCCATGGCTTTGCTGGAGTTATACTTCAACTCGATGCGGTGCGCGGATTCGGCGGCAGAAATATCCAGCAACAAGGTTTTAATGTCACTGTAATCGCTGCTGCGGGGCAGGTGCGCGACTAACTCCAACAATTTCTGTTCGGTAAACCAAGACAGGTAGTTGTCGACATTTTCGTAATATTTGTGCAGCTTTTGATCGCTTGGCACATTTCGACGCAGACGCTTAAGAATGCGAATGGTCAGTTGCGCGACTTCTTCTACCTCTTCGAGTGACCGCTCTTCTTTGTCGTCGAGCAGCATTTGCGTCGTTTTTTCAAGAGCGAGCGCATACTGGTAGGCGTACAAGCTCAAGCTGAGTCGATACTGTTCAGTCGACAGTTTTCCTCGGCTGGCTAAGCGGCTGTGTACTAACGGTAAGTGGTTAATGTCACTGTAGTAAGTGCGTTTACCCACAATGGCATTATGGAAGAATTCTTCTTCTGTGATGATATGTCGGTTCAGTCCCAATTCACCGGGCACGAAAATATAGAGATCCAGCTCTCTGTTGGTTGTTTCTTGAATGACGTGTGAAATCTTTAGCTTGTGGCCGTCTTTCTTTTCAACAGTGATCACTATACTCAATAACCTCGGTAAACAGACTGATAGGATAAACAACGCGTACAGTATCGTGTCGACGATTGTGCTTGCATGCAGAAGAGGCCTAATTTTAGATGAATTAGCGGGTTATTAGCAGCGGTATTTTTCCTTCGTTCCTTTATTAGCGTGAAAAACAGGCAAATAATTGAAGATAGGTCAGGCATGGCAGAGGAACATCACGTATAATGCGCGACCTAACGATGACGTTGAGCGTGATCACATTTTTGTTACTGCTCGGTGCATAGCGCGCAGAGCTGTTCGAGTTACCCAGAGAGTGTCGAGATAATGATTAGAATTGGACAATACAACACATTAGAGGTCGTCAAGAAAGTTGAATTTGGCGTATTCCTTGATGGTGGAGAGGACTTCGGTAATATTTTACTGCCGAAAGCTTGTGTTCCTTCTGGCACGGATCTGGGTGATCAACTTGAAGTGTTCATCTACTTTGATTCAAACGACGAAATCATTGCGACCACGAAGCAACCATTTGCTACCGTTGGTGATTTTGCGCTGCTACGTGTTGTTGGTATCTGTGGTTTCGGTGCCTTCGTTGATTGGGGTCTGGATAAAGATCTGCTTGTGCCGTTCAGTGAGCAGCGTCGCCGCTTGGAAGAAGGTCAAGACATCATGGTGCGCGTGTACACAGACAAAGCGTCTGGCCGTATTGTAGGTTCAACCAAATTCAACCGTTTCTTGGACAAGACGCCCGCTAATTACACCGTGGGCCAAGAAGTGCAGGTGATGATCGCTGAAACCAGCGAACTGGGCTACAAAGCCGTGATTGAAGAGCAGCACTGGGGCTTGTTGTTCCGTACTGAATCGTTCGGTAAATTGTTCCCAGGCAAGAAACTGAAAGCGTACGTTAAAGAAATCCGTCCAGATGGCAAAATCAACCTGTCGCTACAAAAAGCGGGCCGTGCCAAAGTTGATGATTTGGCAGATAAAGTACTGACTACGTTGGCGCGTAAAGGTGGCTTCATGCCATTGAGCGACAAATCATCACCGGATGAAATCTTCAAAGAATTCCGTACCAGTAAAGCAACGTTCAAGAAAACCATCGGTGGCCTGTACAAGCAAGGCATGATCGTTATTGAGCGTGACGGTATTCGTTTGAACGATAACTGATCCGTAGTGACAGACTCAAATTAAAAGAAGCCGGTGTGAATCACCGGCTTTTTTGTGCCTGTTAGACTATCGTGTTGTGAAGTTTAGCGGTATGTTAATAATTCACTGATGAATAACGGGTATCTAGGAAGGATAGAATATGCAAGGAAGTACGCTAACGGTTATCGCTGCGGCGGTTGCGCTGCTTGCTGTCGCCCCAACATGGGCGGCTGATGTGCCAAATACTGTCAGCTTGGCAGAGGTGCAAGAGTTGGTTCGGGGGAATGGCGATGAAGTGCCGACGCTCGATCCCTCGTACTCGTCGGACACCGCCAGTTCGCGCGTCATTTCAGATATGTTTGAAGGGTTAGTGACGCAAAGCCCGGAAGGGGAGATCATTCCAGCCTTAGCCACCCATTGGGAAACATCCGCCGATGGCAAAGTGTATACCTTTCATTTGCGAGACAATATTCGCTGGTCAAACGGCGACCCCATTGTGGCGATGGATTTTGAATACAGCTTCAAACGGGTCATCGATCCGCACAAAGCCACACCGTATTCTTGGTATTACACTACCGCGCACATTTTAAATGCCGACAAGATCAGCCAAGGAAAACTGTCACCAGACAAATTAGGGGTGAAAGCGCTGGATGCGAAAACCGTGCAGATCACGCTGGATCGCCCCGTGCCGTATTTAGTGAAAATGTTAACCCATGAATCCACGTTTCCGGTCTACCGTCCCGCGATTGAAACCTACGGTGATGCGTGGACCAAGCCTGAAAATATCGTGACCAGCAGTGCCTATAAGCTGACCCATTGGACACTGAACGAGCGTATTGTGCTGGAGCGCAACCCGACATACTGGAATAACGATAAAACGGTGATTGAGCAGGTGACGTATTTACCAATCGCGGATCTCACGGCGGAATACAATCGCTTCCGCACTGGCGAAATTGATATCACGTCTTCATTCCCGCTTGAGCAATACAACGCGATCAAAAAACAGCGCGCCGATGAGTTGCTGACCATGCCATCGTTGGGCACCTATTACTATCTGTTCAATGTGCACCAAAAGCCGTTTGATGATCCGCGCGTGCGTAAAGCGTTAGCTTATGCCATTGATCGTGACATTGTCACAAAAGCCATTTTAGGGCAGGGGCAAGTGCCCGCTTATGGTGTGACGCCGCCGTCCGTAGATGGCTTTGAAGCACCGGTATTGGCATGGGGTGAGCTCAGCCAAAAAGCGCGGAATAAACAGGCCAAAGCCTTGTTAGCTGAAGCCGGGTACGGGCCGTCTAAGCCATTGTCTTTTGAGTTGGTCTATAACACGTCAGAATCACACAAAAAATTGGCCATTGTGATGTCGTCGATGTGGAATAAGACACTGGGCGCGAAGGTGGATTTGGCGAATCAGGAATGGAAAACGTTCTTGCAGAAACTGGGTCAGCAAGACTTCTCCGTGGCCCGTTATGCGTGGATGGGGGATTACAATGAAGCCTCGACCTTCTTATCGTACTTTGAGTCCGCCGGAATGAACTATGCCCGTTGGTCTGATGCTGCTTACGATGAAGCGATGAAACAGGCGATTCAAGCTCCCACCAATGCGGCCCGTAATGCGTATTACCAACAAGCGGAAAGGATTTTTGCCGATGCCATGCCTGCCATTCCGCTTTATCACTACACGCGCTCAGTCTTGAAAAATACCAAAGTCGGGGGCTATTCCACCACGAATGCGTCTGAGCCGCGTTATACCCGCGATCTGTATATGATGAAATAAGCAGTGATATCATGAAAGTAAGTCAATGACAGCAAGCCGGCCTTGATTGAATGATTGGCCGGCTTTTTATTGTGCGAGACCCGAGACCCGAGACCCGAGACCCGAGACCCGAGACCCGAGACCCGAGACCCTAGCGCAGTGTGTTTTTGTAGATCACCCCGTCTTTCATGATCACCTTTTGTGTTTCAGGATTAACCACACAGGCCACGCCTTCCAGTGGGTTGCCTTCAATGATCAGTAAATCCGCGTAAGCCCCTTCCGCAATGACACCCAATGTGCCGTCTTGGTACGGATGTTGATATGTTGACAAGTTAAATAGCTTGGCACAGTTAGAGGTCACCATGCGCAAGGCGGTGAGGGTATCAAAGACCTGTTCAATGGCCGCCAGTTCGTGTGACTGGGTGGCATGGACACCTAAGTCGCCCACGCAGTCAGTCCCAAAGCAGAGGTTGTTAATGTCATACTTTTTGATCAGCGCTGCGGATTTCAACATTGCTTTACCGACGCGTTCGGTCTTTTGATAGAGCGACTCTGATCCCAATGGAATTTTACGTTCAGCAATGAGTGACGATGTAAAATAGGACGGAATCACAAAAATGCCTTTTTCTTTTATGATCTGGGCAATCTCATCATCCATGATAGTGGCATGTTCAAACGACATGATACCCGCTTCGGCAGCACGCTTCATCGCGGGTGTCGTGTGGATATGTGCCGCGACATAGGTACCGTAATCAGAAGCCGCTTCAACTGCGGCTTTCAGTTCGTCCAGTGTGTATTGCAGGGTATCCAGTGGATCAAAGGTTGATGATGCGCCACCGCCAGCCATGATCTTAATTTGTGATGCGCCCATGAAGAGTTGTTCACGCACCGCTTTAAGCACTTCTGCTCGCCCATCGGCAATGGCGAACGCTCCGGTTTTCATTAGCGGTGAATCTTCATGGCCACGAAGACGTTGCTGACCGCGATTCTGACGGTAATCGGAATGGCCAGAGGTTTGGGAAATTGCAGCTTGTGACGGGAAAATACGCGGGCCGGTGGCATAGCCACTGTCGATGGCGGTTTTAAGGCCGATGGTATTACCGGCCACATCCCGCACAGAGGTAAAACCGCGCATGAGCATGCCTTCTGCCACTTTGGCAGAACGAATGGCGATCTCTTCACGGGTCATGGTGTCGAGAACATGTGGCGCGGCGGACAGGGAGATGTGCACGTGTGCATCGATAAGGCCGGGCATCACGGTATGGCCTGTGGCATTGATGACCTGCTCAAAGCCAGCCTCATTGATAGGCTGGTGGCTGATGGTTTCGATCCGGTTGTTGTTGACCACAATGTCGACCGCTTCTAGCAGGGTAGGGTCAGTGCCATTGAATACATGGGTATTTTTGATAAGTAGCATGATAAGTCCTCAAAACGTGAGCCGTCTTACACTCTGGGTGATCCATATTGATATGACAGACTGTATCTGCTGAGAGGAAACGGGTTTTATCATTTCACGCCATGTGAAGTAGAAATAGTAATTCGGCACAATTTGAAAGAATTCGCTATTCGCTTGCAAATTTGATTGTGAAGTATCTCCATACTCTACTTTTTCGCTCAGATGTAGAAAGCGCCTTTTGATAAAGTCATTTATTCATAGGGTTTTGCTTTTTCTTAGCGTGGTGTTTAAATGAAAGTTGTATGGGTATTATTATTCTCCCTGTTTGTTGTAGGGTGTGCGTCAACAAGTGAAGAAGTGGTCACAAAGACGAAAACGGTCTCGAAAGAGAAAGTGAATGCGTTTTTGAACCAAAGTCTTCGTGATGTTCAAGCGGTCGTGGGCCGTGATGTGGGCAGTGTTGCCCGTAAAGGCGATCAAGTCTTGATCACACTGAAAGGTGATCAGAGCTTCAATCATGACAGTGCAACAGTACGCGCAGAAGGTGAAGATGTACTTAGAAAGCTTTCTGGTATTTTGGTGAATGAGAAAAATTCACGCATCTTTGTCGGTGGTCATACAGACAGCGTTGGTTCTGATGAGTATAACCGCGTATTGTCGACCAAGCGTGCAACGTCAGTGTCAGATCTACTGACCACTTACGGCGTCGACAGCAAGCGCGTAGGTGTGTTCGGTTTTGGTGAAAGTGCACCGATTGCAGACAATAAGAAAGCGTCTGGTCGCCAAGACAACCGCCGTATTGAAATCCGTTTGACGCCTATTTTTGATAATTTCCTCGAGTAATCGGCCAGCGTCAATCGCATGAGTGACAATGCACACAACATAAAAAAGGAAGCCATGGCTTCCTTTTTTCTTTGTCCTGTTTTATCCGCGCGTAAACGAACTCAGGCCCCTGAGCCACATACCGAGCAACGTGGTTGCTTACTCAGTTTCATTTCACGCCATGCCATGTTCATCGCATCCAACATCAGGATCTTACCGACCAGCGGTTGGCCTAACTGACTGGCCACTTTAATCGCTTCCATCGCTTGTACGGCGCCGACAATACCGACAACCGGTGACATGATCCCCGCTTCTACACAGGTTAATGCCTGTTGACCGAAAAGGGCACTCAAGCATTGGTAGCAAGGGGCATCGTCTTCATAAGTGTACACGCTGATTTGGCCTTCCATTCGAATCGCAGCCCCTGAAATGAGTGGCGTTTTCGTCTGGAAACACAAACGGTTGAGTTGGTTACGCGTATCCACGTTATCGCAGCAGTCGAGTACAAGATCATGCTGGGCGATTAACGCTTGCAGTTCCTCATCACCCAAGCGACGCGCGAATGTCTCGATCTGGGTGTTTGGGTTAATCGTACTCAGCGCCTGCTTGGCGGAGTCCACTTTTAACATGCCCACGGTCGTGTCGTTGTGCAGCACCTGGCGTTGTAGGTTAGACACTTCGACTTTGTCATCATCGATCAAAGTGAGTTTGCCCACACCGGCCGCTGCCAGATACTGGCTAGAGGCACACCCTAAGCCACCCGCGCCTAAAATCAGCATTGAGCAAGCTTTCAGGGCTTCTTGCCCCTCAAAATCAAATTGTTTCAGAATGATTTGGCGGTTATAGCGCAGCATTTCCGCATCGGTAAGTTCTACCACGGGATTCTTCCTGTTGTGTTGTCTCATTGTGGTGTATCAAAAACGACAACGTGGCACCAGTGTGTCGTTACCTGCCACGTTGTGTGTTTGCAAAGACGATTATGAGCCTTTGATTAATACAGACGGGTTTAATACAGACGGGCTTAGTACATCGTGTGATTAAACAGTTCCACCATCACGTCTTCACCTGGCATGACACGACCGCGATCTTGTTCAAGCACCACAAAGCAGTTGGCTTGATGCATTGAACTGAATGCGCCTGAACCTTGGTTGCCGGTGGTAGCGACTTCCAATTGGCCTTCTGCGTTGATCTGGTAAACACCACGCTGGTAATCGGCACGTCCAGGGCGTTTTTTAAATACGCTGGTGGCTTTCGCTTTTAGGCGCGTCGGTGGCTGGTAGTGGCTGTGACCAGCCAGTTTTGCCAACATCGGCTGCACCAATTGGTACAGTGTCACCATAGCCGAGACAGGGTTACCCGGTAGTCCGCAGAACCATGTGTTGTTGATGGTACCAAAGGCAAAAGGTTTGCCCGGTTTCATGGCGATTTTCCAGAAACCAATTTGGCCTTGTTCATCCAAAATGTCTTTGGTGTAATCCGCTTCACCGACACTTACGCCGCCTGATGTCACCAATACATCGGCTTGTGTCGCCGTTGTGAAGGCTTCACGCAATTTTTCAGGGCAATCAGGGATAATGCCCAGATCGATCACATCACAACCGAATTTTTCCAGTAGCGCACGGATGCCGTAGCGGTTGCTGTCGTAAATTTGGCCAGCAGCCAACGGTTCACCCACAGGGCGTAGCTCATCACCGGTCGAGAAAAAGGCCACAATAGGGCGGGCGAAGACAGGCAGTGTCGCAATGCCCAGTGACGCTAAGAGTGGCATTTCACGGGCTGTAATACGGTTGCCTTTCGCGACAACGACGTCGCCTTGTGCCACGTCGTCACCAATCGGACGAACGTTATCCCCGTGAGGGGCTTTGGCCGTGAAGCGAATGGTGTTGCCATCGACTTCCGCTTCTTCCTGCATGATCACCGTATCGGTACCGTCCGGCATTTGTGCGCCCGTCATGATACGGATACATTGGCCTGCTTGGCAGGTGCCTTCAAACGGTACGCCCGCGAACGACTTACCGGCCATGTCGAGGGTATCGGTGTGTTCAAGATCGGCACTGCGCAGTGCATAGCCGTCCATCGCGGAATTGGCGAAAGGCGGCACATTAATTGGTGAATGAATATCCTCCGCTAATACCATGCCCATCGCCTCAGAGAGGGCAACGGTCTTTACGGTATCCAGTGGTTTTACTTGGTCCAGAATTTTATTCAGAGCCTTTTCAACCGGCATCAAGCCTGGCGCGTCACAACATCCCATAGTGGTATCCGTCTACATCTTCTTATTATCTATAGCCATTATTATGACAAAAAAAGGGTAGGAGGACTAATACCTGAGTAAATTCGTGGTGTAATTCTTTTCAATTACAGGTATCCTGCGGGCTGAAATATGGCTGGCACGCTTTTTTAAACAGTTAAGTATTTAATAATGCTCAATGTTTGCTCTACAAGCCCAGCGAGTTGGAGGAAGAGAATGACTGCATTTAGCGAATCTGCGCAACTGGTGCGCCAAGCACTGATTGAACGCGGCCTTGAAACGCCGATGACTGATAAAGTCGTTAGCCGCGAAGAGAAAAAAGAGAAAATCGAGTATCACATGCGTGAGATCCTCGAATTGCTTTCCTTGGATCTGTCGGATGATAGCTTGGTAGAAACCCCGCATCGTATCGCGAAGATGTACGTTGACGAAGTGTTCTCTGGCTTAGACTATGCCAATTTCCCGAAAATCACCGTCATTGAAAACAAAATGAATTGTGATGAAATGGTACGGGTAAAAGACATTACCTTGACCAGTACCTGTGAGCACCACTTGGTGACTATCGACGGTAAAGCGACAGTGGCGTATATCCCACGCGGCAAAATCATTGGTCTGTCTAAGATCAACCGTATTGTTCGCTTCTTTGCCCAGCGCCCACAGGTGCAAGAGCGCCTGACGCAACAAATTCTCGTGGCATTGCAGACTTTGTTGGAAAGCGATGATGTGGCCATCACGATTGATGCGACCCATTATTGCGTGAAAGCCCGTGGTGTGATGGACGCAACCAGCGTGACCACCACGACCGCATTGGGTGGGATATTCAAACGTAATCCCGCAACACGTGCAGAATTTCTGCATGGCGTGCGTTAATCTTCATTTGACGCATATTCAGATTTATTTATTATTAAACAAGCCAGTAGAACGTTCTACTGGCTTTTTTTATCGACGATAACCAGTGCAGCGACTATGGATTTAATCAAACTTTCTCGAATCAGTATGAAGCACCTTGTGACGCTTCATGTCATGTTGGACACACTCAGTGTGACAGCCAGTGCGGAGAGACTTTGTTTAAGCCCTTCTTCTGTCAGTAAAACCTTGACCCAGTTGCGTGAAAGCTTGAATGATGAGCTTTTCTACCGCCATGGTAATCAGCTGGTGGCCACCCCGCTTGCACGTCGCTTGGGGCCTACCGTGCACCAAATGATCAATGAAATGAATCAGATGCTGACACAAGAAGCGTTTGATCCCGCGTCTTATCAAGGGCGCTTTTCGTTGGCAATGCGTGAAAGCACGTTTGAGCTACTGGCAGCAACGCTGACGGCCCGCGTGTTGCAGTCGGCGCCCGGAATGCGATTAGAAATTTGGTCCCGAGAAACCATGGGACTCGACAGCCTGTCAAAAGGGCAGTTGGATTTCATTTTATTGCCCCATGATAAAAGCCAGCCACCCAGTGCCAACACCAATTTGGTATGGGAAACCCTGCTGGATGATGAAATGGTGTGTTTGATGAGCCCGAATCACCCGCTGGCAGATCAATCAATGACGGTGGAAGACTATTTGCATTATGGTCACGTCAGTATCATGGACGGTGATTTGAATGTGCCGTTTTTTGAAATGCAGTTGGCGCAACAGCACCATAAACGCCGTATCGCGGTCACTGTGCCGGACTTCGGCAGTGCAGCGGTCATGTGTCATCATAGCGAATTGTTGTTTACCTGCTCTCGTCAGTGGGCCGATGTGGCGTTACAAGCGAAAGGGCTGGTAATTAAACCTCTGCCGTTTAATTACGGGCAGGTGTCTTACAGTTTGGTATGGCATCAGCCGAGCATGAATGATCCGGCGCAACGTTGGTTGTATGAGCAAATCGTGGACGTTGCTCATGCCTCACAGCAGCCTCTAGTACGTCAATGTGCAGAAGGCCATTTAACAGAAGACAATTTAGCTGAAGGCAATTTAGCGGAAGACGGGCACGGTATCGCCTGATAAGACGGGTGGCATTGATGATTCAAAGAAGATGCACGAACACTGAATAGCAGATAAAAAAACGCCTTCCGTAAGGGTACGGAAGGCGAAAACGGTGAAATATTCCGTTAATGTAAAAGCAGCGTTAAGCGAGATTAACGCTGATATTCCGACGTGTAGCCGTGAAAATTAGCCACCTATCGGTTCGCGGTAGGTCACCGTCAGGCCTCGTTGTTCAAGTTGCGTCGCAAAGGCGCTGATGGCCTCATTGCTGCAAACATCCCACGTTAATGCTTCCCCCGTCACACCATGGTGCTGAAACGCATTTAAGCGGATCGTTGTACGCGAAGGAAGAGTATGCAGGTACGTACTGACGGCATCAATTTCGCTGTCGTAGTCCGTGATACCGGGAATGTGTAATAAGCGAATTTCTTCTAACTTATCCTGTGCGGCTAACAGGTTAATCGACTGCATCACACGGTGGTGACTACGTCCGGTTAACCAGCGATGTGTCTCTTCCTGCCACGCTTTCAGATCAATCATGGCACCATCAAGCACGGGTAAGAGTTTTTCCCATCCCGTCATACTCAAGCTGCCATTGCTGTCTACCATGCAAGATAAATGCTTCAGTTCGTCATCCGCTTTTACTGCATTAAACAGCGCAACAATGAAGGGCAGTTGTAAGGTTGCTTCGCCGCCACTCACCGTGATCCCCGAAAGGAAAAAGTGCTGCTTGCGGATCAAACCTACTATCTCATCCAGCGTCATCACCTGTGTTTTGGGATTCGACTGATTAGGACACACCGTCAAACACAGATCACACTGTGTGCAGAGGGTGGCATCCCATTTGACCTTTCCTTCTTCCATGCGCAATGCATTCGCAGGGCACGGTGCAACACAATCACCACAATGGTTACACACACCAATAGTGTGTGGGTTATGGCAATTTATGCACTGATAGTTACATCCCTGCAGAAAGATAACGAGCCTGTTGCCAGGCCCGTCAACGCATGAGAAGTTGAGTATTTTACTGACCGTCGCTGAAACGTGGTGCTTGCTCATGACTCACAACTCGTGGTGCGCGATTCAGGATACCTGTCGTCGCAGCAGCTTCTTCACCCAGACCGGTCGTGTTAGTACGCGAACCTTGCTCTTTGAACTTAGCAATGTCTGATAGCTTGATCATGTAACCTGTTACACGAACCAAGTCGTTAGAGTGTACGTTTGCCGTAAATTCACGGAAACCGATAGCCAGTGCACCTTTACATAGCTGGTACATTGCTTCTGGGTTTGCTTTTACGGTTTCATCGATAGTCAGAATGTCACTGATGCCCGATGTGTAGTACTGGTGGTGCTCTGCCAATGCTTGTACGTGGCTCACTGGGTCTGGTTCTGTGCCGTAAGGAATACGTACGCCCGGTGTGACATCGACATCTAGGCTGATACCGCCTTGAGAGTGCAGTAGAGCACGGCCGTTGTAACCGTATTTCACCGGTGTTGTTGTCACAATCTCGCTCAAGCGACGAGAGATGCTGTGACCCAAGCGGTTAGCGATATCCGCATGACCGTATTGGCCTTCTGCACCGTCTTTCTCCATCAGAGTGTTAACCGCTTCCGCCATGCCGAAAATGCCGAACATTGGGGCAAAACGGTCTTCATCGATCACGCCTTCAGTGACAAGGAAGCTGTTGAAGAAACCAGACTCTTCGTGCAGGAATGCCGCACGAGCTTCAATCAGTTCAAACATCGTCGAACAGTACTGTGGCAGTACGCTGTCGAAGAAGTGTTGGCTTGATTCTGCTTTTTTCGCTACTTCTTTCAGGTTCATACGCACTAGCGTATTTGCACCACCTGCCAATGGCAGTGAGTTGTAGCAGCTTACGATACCAAAGCCGCGCGCATCGTATGCGTTGGCGTGCATTGGGAAGTTAGCAATGTGAGGCTTGCTGCACTCACAGATGTTCTGGTTGGCCACGCGCAGTAGATCGTCAGGCGTAACAGCAGGGTCGTACATGAAGGTCAGGTTTGGCGCAACCTGCTTCAGTTCAGCATCTACACGTAGAATAGTACGGCAGATAATGTTGTCTGTTGGGCCGATGTTCACGTGCATGAAGGCATCCGGTAGGGTGCGGTCAAGCATGATCCAGAACATACGCAGTTTGCGGTATACCGCTTCGTCGTCAAGATCGCCCACATACGGCAACAGCACGTCATCCAACTGACCCAAGTAAACCGGGATGTTCGTCACTGACGGTACGTGATGGTAAATGATCGTAAGGTTGTTTAGTGCCTCATCGAAATCCGCTGCTGGCGCCAGTTCAAGGTACTCAGAACCTTGCTTTAGGAATTTAGCGTAGTCAGGCAGAACATAACGTGGTTTGAAAGGGGCATTACCCTCAAACATGTCACACAACACCGCGTCTTTCATCGCTTGTGTTACAGCATCCGAAACAGAGATATAGTCCAAGCTCGCATCGGCTTCAAGCGCAAGGTAGCTTGATTTTTGCTTAGGAGAAAGGGTTGGATGGGTGATGATTTGTTTAAATTTTTCTTGTGTCATGATGTTATTAACCACGTATTGTCTATGGGTACTAAGATACCCGATCCTCTGTGATTTCTTGAAGTGAAAATAATAACTTTGTAGATTTCCAAAAAAGAAATTCGATGCGCTGATCACATAAAAGTGCAGAGTGGCAGGGGGATGTAACGGGCTTTTTGGAGTGGCTTGGAAAAGTGAATTTATAGTAGTGTCAATATTTTAGGTTATAAAGTTGTCATTATGTCACTATTTTGACTAGAACTAATATTATGCGTTGTGCGTCGAAGAAGCGATAGCCCGCATTGATTATCATGCCCCGTTCAGGGATGAGCCTCATATAGGTCAATGTTCGCAGCTCAGGATAGTTTGTAATGTTTTGCACCCGCTCTAGTTCACGTCAGGTCAACCTCTTCGGGTCTTTAGCCATCACACTGTGTGCTTCTGCTTTCAGTGTGAATGCCCAGCCTACCAATACCGTGAGTGATGCATCTGCTCAACCGGCAGTGCCTGTCACGGCATCAGTGAGTCCCCCCTCTGAACAACGATTAGCGGTGGATTTAGTACGCCCAGAAGCGTTGAAGAGTTATCAGCAACTTTGTTTGAATAATCTTAATGCACTGTGCTTTAGCGAGCCGATAGAGCGTATTTATGCCACGAATGGTTTCATGCCGCTGTGGCAAAATGCCGAATTACGGGAAGCGTTGTACACTCGCTTGAGAACCTTGGATTACGCACAACTCATGCCGGGCATGGCAGAGCGTATTATGGAGTTGGAATACCTCGAAGCGCAGCATGACCAGCGTGGTTTTGATATTCTCGCGACTGACTCGTATTTGGTGTATCAGGTGTTGATGCAACAAATGATGAAAAAGCCCAGCATTCTGTTTCGTCATCAAACCTTGACGCAAGTGAACCATCAGATGTTGGCGGCATTATCGATGGGGCCAGCCAGCACGATGTCGCAGTTTGGCACCAATGAACAAGCATTGATGATGAGCTTGCGGGCGGATGAAGCGGCATTCACCACAACCCAGCGCAGTCTGGTACAGGCTAAACGTTATCAGCAACTGCCTGAGCATGATTATGTGCCCGCAAGAAAGCTATTGGTTAAAGAAGGGAAGCCCATTCCCGATGGCCAAAAAGTGGTTGAGATCCTTTTCCAGCATGGTGATTTACCCGAGGCGGAGTATGACTGGCTAAAGCAGGAAACCGTGGTGACCAACAGTGGCCAAGTGCATACTGCACTGAAGCGTTTTCAGCAGCGTAATGGCTTACAGGTCGACGGGGTGTATGGCCCAGCAACAGCACGACAACTTGCCTTGCCTTATCATGAAGTGGCACGTGTTATCGCCCTGAATCTGCATCGCAATCAGTTTGGGGCAACAGGCGCAGAACGGCCAAGTATTCGTGTCAATATTCCTGATTACCACATGCAGATAACACACAAAGATGAAGTGGTTTTTGAATCAAAAGTGATTGTCGGGCGTACGGCACGCCCCACCAATCTGTTTTCATCGGCGCTGAGTGTCATGGTGGTGAACCCGCGTTGGAACGTACCGGAAACTATCAAGAAAGAAGATGTCATCCCTGGCGTGAAAGCTTCGCCGGATTATCTGCAACGTAAGAACATGACGATTATTCATAGTTGGCGGGATCGCACCGAAATCCCTATGGAGCAGATCGAATGGAGCACGGTTGATCCTGAAACCTTCCCGTATGAATTTATGCAAGGGCCGGGCCCGACGAATGCCTTGGGGAATGTGAAATTCTTGATGCCAAACGACTATTCCATTTACTTGCACGATACCCCCGCGCGCAGTTTATTCGGCCGCACCAAACGTAATCTGAGTTCTGGGTGCGTACGTGTCGAAAAAGCGGCAGAGTTGGCGGATTACATTCTGGATTACCAGCGTCGCACGCAATCTTACAAGCACTTAGTGAAAACGGAAGGGATCGATAACATCGACTTACCAAGAAAGATTGATGTGGACTTTACCTACGTGACGGCATGGGTGGATGAGAATGACGTACTGCAAATGCGTGAAGACATTTACGGCTACGATAGGCCTATTCGTGAACCGGTGGAAGACAAATTCTCGACGTTAAAGAATTATCGCCGATACTGATGTGCATTTGCTGATACAGCAGATTATTGGCGCTCAGCACGTTCAACGGATAAAACAAAGCCCCACTGAAGTGGGGCTTTTTGTTTGCTTATTCACAGGTGATGTCTGGGGCGTGATTACGCTTTGACTTCACGTGTTTTCCACAATGAACCCACGATTGCAATGGTGATGGTCAGAACAATCACACCAAGCGAAATCACGGTTGGGATAGCATACGCTGTTTCCATAAGCAGCATCTTGATACCGATGAAGCTTAGGATAAACGCCAGTGCAGGGCGTAGGTAGCAGAAACGAGTCAGCATGCCTTCCAGTACGAAGTACAGAGAACGTAGACCCAATAGGGCGAATACGTTAGCGGTCATGACCAAGAACGGTTCTTTCGTTACTGCGAAGATCGCAGGGATAGAATCCAGCGCGAACATTACGTCAGTCAGTGCAATGACGGCGATAACGATCAACAGTGGTGTTGCCAACCAACCTTTGCTGTCTTTAACAAAGAAGCTGTTGCCTTTGTAATCATCGGTTACACGGAAACATTTCTTCACTAAGCGTACAGGCAGCGATTCAGAGAAATCTTCTTGCTCTTCTTCATCTTCACTCCACAGTTTGTAACCCGTGTAAAGAAGGAAGGCTGCAAAGATGTATAGGATCCAATGGAACTGAGTAAGCAGCTCAGAACCCACCATAATCATGAATGCACGTAGGATCAACGCACCAACGACACCCAGCATCAATACGCGAGGGCGGATCGATTCAGGTACAGCAAACTGGCCGAAGATCAGGGCGAAGACAAACAAGTTATCAACACTCAATGATTTTTCTAGCAGGTAACCGGTTAGGAAAGCGGTTGCCGCTTCGCTATTTGTATATGCGCTGTCTGGTGCCATTTGTGGCCAGTACATATAAATAACAACGTTGAAGGCAAGGGCAAGTGCAACCCAGAATAGGCTCCAAATGGCCGCTTTTTTGATAGTGACTTGTCCGCCACGCGTTTGGTATAAGTCCAGCGCCAACATCAAGATGGTCAGAACAAAGAACCCTTCATAGCTAAAAAGGCTCATAGTTTTCTCCTTTCACGAACGATCGCGCAAAAGGACAGGAAATAGGAAATAAACCGGACCTTTCGCGCATTAAAAAAGACGTTGTTTCTTAGGTAGGTGACTAGCCAAAGATGAGCAACATCCTGCAATGGTATGCATGATTAATGGCGTTGGTCTCGTCAAGATGGTGCGGTGGTGCGCATGATCCATCCCCGGCTGCCGGAAGCTTTTGGCTTCGAGATGACGACAGGCGAACAGTTGGTGACTACTCCCCAAAGCAGCGGCATTCTAAGAGCAAAACTTAGAGATCGCCAGCATTTTCTTAAACAAATGTCATGCATCTCTTCTTGAGAATGCTGCATGGGCGAAATGTTAGCGTAACGGTGTTTGACTTTTAACCACTGGCGTTAATACTTTGTTGGTGTTGCATAAGGTATTTTTTATTGACTAAAAATTGCCATAGTGAATTTATGTAAACGTATCAATCTGTTGAAGTGGGTAAGCTAACCCTGAATGCATTCATGAAGAGGATGGTTATGGATAGGCAAGTGCTTGTAAGGAATATACGTTATATGGAAAGAGAACTGGGCGAAATGCGAGAGCAATTATCAGCTCTCGATAAGCAACAAGAACAGCGTGAGCCATTAGATCCGCTGGATAATGTTCTTTTTCTAAAGCAAGGATAGTTGTCTGTCCATATAGCTTGTCCCTGTTAAGCAGGTATGATTAAACGCGGTTGCCATTAGGGAATCGCGTTTTTTTATGGGGGGATTGTCGCTATGTTTCCCCTCTGAAATAAAGGGGAGGAGCACCGCTGGATGTAAGGTGGTATTGCTACTCGATTTCCCCTGTAGCGGTCAATCAATAAAAACGTGACCGCGTCACTTTATTTGTAAATGGGATGTATATAATCACCGTTGCTTGTGTGTTTTTTGTTCAAAAAAGCACGTACTGGTTCGAAACTGTAATGGAAAATTTATTCGCATTTTTCGGGAAATATAGCCGTATATTGTTTGGTGATAGCGAAGAACGTGTAAAGTTTACTGTTGTCGTTTATATTTTGTGCTAATAGAATCTTAGCCATATAACCTGCGAGATGTTAACGGTTATTGGCTTTTTGAGTAAAAAATCACTCATAATGACAATTGTCATTATAAGGATTACGGCGAGAATAGTTTGTGATTAAAATAACGGCATGACGAATGGCGAAAAATCACACATGTATTAAAAATAGTAAGGATAATACTATTTCTATATGATGATGACTGGTGCTGGCAAAAATCTGCTTTATTAACATTTAGATTATAATGTTGTGCATCTATAATAAAACAGTGGTTTTTTATTTGACGATGTTAGTGTCATAGCTAATTCAATATCAAGTGAATTTCTCGTGTCTTACTGTATTTCAAACAAAGCTGAAAGTATGTAACCTTTTGTTTTTGTTGTGTTCGTGTGGTTTTTGTACCTTGTGGTGCGTATTGTTATGCCTGTTGTGCGTATATTTCGGTTACAGCCAATGCCTTAATGGCGTGTAATTTTGAACGCTGGTTTTTTGTTACCATGCTGATAAGCCTCCCCAAAATCCATATCAAAATAGTGTCAAATCAAACACAATATAAATCATCATTCGATCTTTTATCAACGGAGAGAGGAGGGAAATATATAATATTGGTATAATTGAACATATCGTCGGTATTTAAATGCACAGTGATTTTTATTTTAGTCGTGATGAGAAAAATGAAAACAGTTGTACGCTGTTTTATTTAAATAATTTTCATATTTCACAACGTATTTATAAAATAGATCGTTATCAGAATGAAGTTGTCTGTGTGTAATAGATTTACTTATTGTTAAGTAATTGTTTTGTTTGTATATAAATTTTGGTTTTCTGGTGGTAAAAAGAAGATCAAGAGCATGTTTTCATAAATTAGACATACATCATACTTCAGTTAGTCGTATAGTATTCTCAGCTTACTCATGTAGCCACACGATGCATCGAGTTATAAACAACAGAAATTATGTTTCTCTTAGGGATGAATATGGAAACATTCGTTGAATTCTCAAATAACAGCAATGTTGTGTTTAACTACACGTCATTTTTGTCAGCATCTTGCAAGCAGCAACTGACGTTGGTTGATGCGCTTAAAGCGTTGATCCCTTCCTTTGAAGTGACGCGCACTTCTGCCATTCATGACAGTGGATTAACGGCGTCTGAAAAACTGCAGGAACAAGCATTAAAAGTGCTTTCAACCAATATTAGCGATACGAATAATTTGATCAGGCTATTGCGTTTGGCGCGAGCGGATCATATTGATGAGTTGATGATCCAGTTACCGTATTCCTTGGATGAAAATCAGCTTTTGGAAATTGAAACCAAAGCAGCTTGCAAGATCATTATGCTAGATGAAGATGGGGAAGTGTTACGTGCACATATGCTTTAAGTTATTAGTAAAAGAGCCGGCAATTTGCTGGCTCTTTTATTAATAGCGTTATAGTCCTCCCTGCCACAGTAAAACGGCTGCACTCGCCGCAATGACGATCAGTACACAGACGCCCACCTTTTCATAGCCTGTAAATGGCGTTACGGCCTGTTGCCGTTTAGCTTGCAGGTAAAAGACCAGCCCTGGCACATACAGTATGGCCGAAAGCAGCAGGTAGAACAGGCCTGAGGCATACAGCAACCAAAGGCCATAAAGGCTTGCCCCACACCCAACAAATAATAACATTCCGCGATCACCGCGTGTCAGTGCCAACTTTAACGTGTATGCACCAACTAGCAGGTAGGGCACAAGGATCATTTCTGACGCGATCACCAGCAGCGTATCGTAGGTGCTGCCAGCGATATAGACCCCAATCAATGAAAGCTGGATACACACATTTGTGAGTAACAGTGAGTTTACGGGCGTGCCAGCGGCATTTTGTTTGGTGAAGTAGTGGGGGAACATCTTGTCGTGCGCGCCCATGTACGGCACCTCGGCGGTTAATACCGTCCAGCTTAAGAAAGCACCACACACTGATACCAGTAAGCCCACCCCGATGAGGACGCTTCCCCACGGACCTACCATCGCGGTCATGACCTGTGCCATTGACGGATTAGGGTAAGTGGCCAATTCCGCAGGTTGAATGACCCCCATCGACAGCAGTGTTACGCAGACATAAATGAACAACGCGATCAGTAACCCTAAGATGGTTGCCCGGCCAATATCACGTCGATGCTTGGCGCGTTTAGAGACGATGACTGCGCCTTCCACCCCGATAAATACCCATACAGTAATAAGCATGGTGCTTTTTATTTGAGTAAGCAGATTATTCTGGTTTTTACCCGTCAAGCCAGTTAAATCTAAAGAGAACGTTGACCAGCGAAAAGCGATGAATGCAAAAACGATAAAGAGTAATAATGGGATAAGCTTGGCGCAGGTGGTGACCAAATTGACCGTTGCTGCAGTTTGAATGCCACGTAGCACGAGTGCGTGCACCAGCCATAACAGCACTGAGGAACCAATCAATGACGCCAGCGTATTACCGGAACCAAATATGACGCGATCCGGAGAGTCAAACAACATGCCTAACGTGCCAAATACGATCACTAAATATGAGACGTTCGCCAGCATCGCACTGAACCAATAACCCCAGGCAGAGAAAAAACCGACCATCTGACCAAAACCGGCTTGGGCGTAACCAAATACACCGCTCTCAATCTCGGGTTTAACGTGCGCTAAATGTTGAAAAGACAGTGCCAGCAAGATCATTCCAACGCCAGTGATCGTCCAGCCAATGACCACAGCCAGTGGACTGGCCACTGCCGCCATATTTTGAGGCAGGCTAAATACCCCAGCGCCAATCATTGAACCAATAACCAGTGCAGTTAAGGTGCCTAGCCCGAGCTTTTTCTCCATCGCGTGATCCTATTGATAGGAGGAGGGATCCTATAAAGGTATACCAATTCGGGCAAAGCGGGAGGTTCAAGATGGGACAAGACAACGAGATAACAGGGATAAAAAGTAGAAGGCTATCATTATCGCCATGCTACTCACGAAGAGTGAAATAGCATGACAAAAGGAGGGGGGTGACAGAAGGATAAAGGAGGATCAATCAGCCTTGTATTGTTCAGTGAAAGTTCACTTGGCCTTTGCTGTTTGGGTTAAGTACGAAAGCAAAGCTACCACTGCGTTCTGCGGCATGGCGCAGTGTTTGTGCTGAAAAATCAGCGATATCGCCTAAGGCAACCACGGCACTGCAGTTACCGCAAGCTAAGGCCTTTTCCATTAATGCGGCATCAGTCTGGCCTTTCTTTTGGGTAAGTAGCAGCACTTTATTGATGTCGACGCCGGCATTTTTCAGTAAACGTTTATCGATAAGTGCTTCTTGTCCAATGAACATGATCCAGCGGTTTTGCTGGCTTGCTTGCTTAAGAATACGCAGAAAATAGGCCAGCTGCGTTTGCATTTGAGTGTTAAAGCACACTTCAATCGGACATTTCACAGTATGTGGAGTGATGGCAGCTTCAGCCGGTAAGGAAAAGGTCGCCTTATAAGCTTGTGATACAGAAATTGACTCAATGTTGTCGAAAAAAGCCGTCATAGTCCATCATCCCCAAATGTAGTGTTTATATATACATACTGTATGTGCGTACAGTAGTTATTATTGGGCGCTGATGCAAGCATTTTTAACAATACAATTGATAATAAAGCGGTGGTACTGGCAACTCGAACCTGTGTCGGCTGTTTAAGTTATTGTTATTAATGGTGATTTACCATGTCATCAAAATGATTTAATTATTCTCTTTTTTGATTAGATTGCGAGTCGGTTCAATATTCAGGGGAGATGTACAGGTGTTTCATCCAGTATATACAGTACTGTATACAGTGTTATGTACAGGGGTTTTGCTGGGATAGGGCATGTTGAGTAACAGAGATTGCCATTCAATATGCGCTGATGAACAGATATCAAAATACTGATTAATCTATCAAGGTCTCACGCTAATACGAGATGCGTACATGCGGTTTTGTGAATCAACTTCAAACTCGAGTGTTCAACCTTAGGGATGGGGTAAACAGCTAATACGGGTAAGAACGATAGCGATATACTGCCATTGCTTAAATTATCAGCAATGGATGAGTGACAACCATCCTCTGTCGTGAAGATCGGCAGAAGCAATATAAACGAAAGGAAAAGGTGAAAACGCAGTGAGAGGTTGAGCCAAAAAAAGGAAGCGCGAGGAGATACTACAAAGTGGTGAGGGTAAAATTCGGCGTCTTTTGTTTGGCATAGTGAGCTGATCGCGTTCTTTTGTTATTACCACTTTTCCAGACATGACGTGAATATGATGAGAAAAGATTTTATGAAAACACAACCCACCCTTATTGCCTTAGCGTTATCCTTATGGAGTGCTGGTGCATTGGCTAGCACGGTACCGATCAGTTGGGTTCCGGGTCAAACAAGCGTAGAAAATGGCGATGTTGTCATCTATAAGAATGCTTGCTATACCGCACAAAATAATCCGGGAAAGTGGGAGACGCCTTCAGCGTCATCGACATGGTTTTGGTCTGCGACAACCTGTGATGAGGCCCCTGGCCCAACACCGGATCCTGACCCAGATCCCGACCCGGATCCAGAGGCCGGCGATGTGATCCCATGGGTAGCGGGTAAAACACAGGTGAAAAATGGCGATATTGTTGGCTTAAACAACCAGTGTTTTGTTGCAAAGAATAATCCTGGCCCATGGGAAACACCTAAAGCGCATTCGTGGTTCTGGGCGGAAGTAAGTTGCCCAACTGGTCCTGTTGATCCTGTGATTTGTCCTGATGGTTCAACCGCACCATCGTTGGATGAGTGCCCGAATGAGCCAGTGGTTTGTGAAGACGGTTCTACCGCCCCATCGTTAGAAGAATGTCCGAATGAGCCAGTGATTTGTGAAGATGGTTCTACCGCACCCTCACTGGAAGAATGTCCAGTGCCACCTGTGACGTGCCCTGATGGGTCCACTGCGCCATCATTAGACGCTTGTGCAAGCGAAGTGAGTTATTTTGTCAGCCCAGACGGAAAAGACAGCAACAACGGTACACAAGCAGCGCCCTTTGCGTCATTGAAGAAAGCCTTGAGTCTGGCGAAAGCAGGGGATGTGATTGAACTGGGTGAAGGGCGCTATCGTACTGCACAGGTGATAGACAAGGCCAACGGCAGTGCCGACGCGCCGATTGTTATTCAAGGGAACAACGCGACTTTTGATGGCACCGTTGTCATTGATACGCCATGGACTGTCCATCACGGTAATATCTACAAAACGACAGTACGCAGCCCAGTGTGGCAGTTGTTCATTGACGATGAAATGGTGATGTCTGCACGTTGGCCGAATGCCCAACTGCATGACGGTTCATTATGGAACATGAAAAAGACGTGGCGTCATCAAGCGCCAGAAAGTCGTTTCGGAACCATGGTTGATGAGCGGCCTTATGAAAATATCGTGGTGAGCAACAGCGGTAATCAGTATGAACCGCTGCCCGAAGGGATAAATGTCCAGTCGTTGGCGGATTCAGGCATCGACGCCACAGGAGCCATTGCTATCATGAATATCGGCTCGTGGCTCAACTGGGCACAAGTCGTGGAATCGCACACACCAGGCTCCGATACGTTTACTTATAGTAAAGACTTTTCGGGTTCTGGTACGGCAATGAAAAATGCGGCAGATAACATGCTGGGCAAAGGGAATTTCTGGGAAACCAAGAATACCAAGTATGAAGAAGGCCATTACTACCTTGAAGGTAAATTGGAACTGCTCGACAGTGAAAATGAATGGTTCTTTGATAAGCAAACCCGGACCGTGTATTTGTGGGCACCAGAAGGGAAAGATCCAAATTACCTTACCGTACGAGGTAAAACGCAAACCTATGGCTTAACCGTGCGCAATGCCAGCCATGTATTGATCAAAGATCTCGATTTTTTCGGCACGGCTTTTACTGTCATTAGTTCACAAGGGATCACCTTTGAAGATATTGATGCCCAGTATTATGCCTATTCACAACGTATGCTGGGGGATCTGACTCGTCCGCAAACGATCAAGTTCATTAATAATAGCAAAACACTGAAAACGACTGATAACACAATTAAAGACAGTTATCTGGCGTACACGGATGGCCCTGCCTTTGAAATGATCAAAGAGGTTGGGGATACGGTTGATAACAACCTAATCCATGATATTGATTATTCCAACCTTGGCACGGGGGGTGAAGGTTCATTGAACATGGCCTCACAAAGTCGTGATATCAGTTTCACCAATAATACGTTCCATACCGCGGGTAATTCTGAAGGGGTACGTGTTGGGTCAGCGTCGAAAGTGATTGGTAATCATGTGTTTAACACCAGTTTACTGCAACACGATGGCGCAGCAATTAATGTGGGCGTCGAGCAACAGGCGGGCACTGAAATTGCGTATAACTGGGTACATGATACACCGAAAGCCGGTATCCGATTTGATGGTGTGGAAGGCGCGTCGAAAGTTGGTCGTGAAGGTGTCGTACATCATAACGTCGTATGGAACACCAATTTTTCTATCATTAAAGGTGATCACCAAGCCACGTTTAATAACCTGATGTTTGATAGTGAAGTCACGGATCTGGTTATCTTCAATAAAGAAGATGCGGGTGGCCTGAATGTTAACTCAGAAACCTTGAACAACCTTGTTGGCAGTTTGCAAGGTCGCAAATCGGGCACGCCTGAACAGTTAACTGTCCCTGGTGCGGTGGTCAGTAACATGACCCGCAAAGAAGGGGATATCCTCGGTCAGTTACGTGGGGCACATTGGGGGGATTTCAGACCGAAAGCTGACGCCAGCATTATTGATGCCGGCACGACGGATAGTCGCTTGAGCACGATCACCTATTTAGGCAGTGCGCCGGATATCGGCGCTTACGAAGATAGCGACGTAGCACCTTGGATCCCCGGTCATCATGGTGATAAAGCGATGAATCCCGTTCCGTTTAATGATGCCACAAAGGTGGAATTGACGTTGGATCTGATGTTTAAACAGAGCCCTGAATGGGGATATCGTGTTTACTTTGGATCGTCACCATCCACATTGCAGGCGGTGAACGAGACGAACGGTACTTATACCGTGTCAGAACTGCAGCCGAATACATCCTACTTCTGGCGAGTGGATGGGGTGCGAGACGGCCAAGTCACCACGGGTGATGTCTGGCATTTTGTAACCCGTTAAAAGAGAAAGCAGGCGGTCGCTCTCTATCACAAGAGAGGGTTGCCTGCTTTTCATCATGAGAAAATGAGGGTGTGTCATGAACAAATGGATACTGTTAATCGCGATCTTGAGTATGACGGTGGTAGCGCAAGCGAACACAAAACACTATCCCAGCAAGCCGTATCCATCATCTCAGGGTAAGGTGTATGTGTGCACCTTGCAGCCCTTCCAGGAGGTGTTTGCCGATGTTGGGATCAGTGAAGATATGGCGCGTTATAAAGTGAAGCGTCGATGCGAGCAATCACAGGGTGAAGACAGCATTTTTTGTCGTTCGCGTGAAGCGAAATGCATCACCAGCACCTTGCTGTTCGATGACGAACCCAATGAACCGAATCACGTCGTGATTTATAGCGGCCCTCATCAGCGGGGTAAAGCGGTGGTGATCACCCATGATGAACCCGATTTAGCGGATTTCCATTTTAATGACGCGATGTCGTCGTATTTCATTCCCGCCCATTGGACGGTGCGTTTTTACGAAGGTAAACAGTACACTGGCGCGTTTTATACCCGCAATGGCGGAAAAGGCAATGCGGCAGCGTTTGATAATACCGTCAGCTCTATTCGGGTATTGAGTCGGTAGTTGCTGTCTCTTTGCAATGTATGCAGTGGGCTTTCGAGCAAGCTTACACTTCGACGATCACAGGATTGCGTATAACAACGGCGTTATAGATACTGACACGCTACAGCGACAGTATTGAATCCATAAAACGATCGGGGTCATCCATCATGAAGCGTTCTTTGGCGTTAGCCGTCATTATCTTTTTGTCGGGTTGTTCAAGTACACAAGAACCCGAAAAAAAAGAATACGAGTGGATAGCCCCATCAGGAAACGTCGCCAGTGAGCGATCGCTGAAAATCATTAAAAACACATGTCAGTATGATGCCAAGCGGGCGGAGTCAAAACAACTCGTGACCCGCGCAGTGAAAGCCTACCAAGACGATCCCGATAACAATGCGGCAGCTGTTGCCAAGATGATCGAGCAAGCCAAAGACATCATCAGAGAAAATACCCTCTGCATGCGTAAATACGGACTGATTCAGCGAGAAAAGGCCGCTTGATTATGGGATCTGTTTTGATCACTGATGATCGTGGTGTGAGGTGTTGTTATCTGGCGTCAATAGGGATGATCGTCCATTGAGCGTAAGGTTGTTTGTTTATTTACGTAAATGACATAAACGCCCAAGCTTACAAATGTTAGGGGGCTCAGTTACATGGCTTGCATCAATGTGCGCGACTTGATCGCAGAATGAAGATGGGAAAAAAAGTGCCTATTATTCATCTGATTATTATGTTTTATCATCGAAATATTATTCATTTAGACGATGTTTAGTGGTGTATTTTTGATGCTAAATGTAATTGATATGAAGTGGGGGGTACTGATTGCCGGTGTGTTGGTTTTCTCCGTTATTTCGATTAAGGTTGCCGCGCGTATTCTCGATATTGCCATTCCGAGCGTGATAAAAAGTCTCTTTGCCGTGACAGTGTCACTTGGGGTGTCTGCGGTATCTGCGTATTATATTGGTGATTTTTTCTTAGCCTCTTTTGCCGCGATATTGATCAGCGGTGTGATTTTTACGCTTGTGTTCAGTGTGAACACCATCGTGGGCTTTATGCTTGCGTTTACCAATGTGATTGTGCAGATAGGCTTGATTGTGATTGGCGCAACACTGGGCTTTGCGATTAGCGCCTTGTAAACGCCATCGCTGTATTGTTGCGCACATTTTCTTATAGTGACTGCACGTTTTTCGTGTGAAGCTATACTTATATCTCATTGATTGTAATACGATTCCAAGCACCTTTTGCGTGTGAGATTATTATCAATGAGCCAGCATCTATCTGATTACTCCCTTCATGTTCCTATTACTCCTGCATTGTTTGCTGAACAAGCCGCAGTGAAAGAGATTCTGTACGATTTTAATCAACTTCGCCCGTCGGATTATCCCGGACAAGCCAAATTATTAACCGCATTATTGGGCAGCCACAATGGCGCGCACATTATTCCGCCGTTTTACTGTGATATGGGGAGAAACATCCATTTCAAGTTGGGTGGGTTCTTAAATGCCGGTGTGAAAATTTTAGATCTCGCCCCTGTGACAATCGGCGAACGCGTGCTTATTGGTCCCAATGTGGTGATCAGTACGGCTGGGCATCCTGTGACCTTGGCTGAACGTGTGCTACCGATTGCCGCCGCAAACCCCATTGTGATTGGCGACAATGTCTGGATTGGTGCTGGTGCAGTCATACTTGATGGGGTCACTATTGGTGATCGTGCCATTATTGGGGCGGGCAGTGTCGTCACGAAAGACATTCCGGCCGATACCATTGCGGTGGGGAGTCCTTGTAAAGTGGTACGCACCATTGAACAGTCAGCGTTACCCTCTGACGAAGAATTGGACGAAATGTGGCGGCCAATCATGGAGATGATGCAGCCGGAATAATCCGATATGTGGATGGAAAACGGGCGGCATCTTGCCTGTTAAGAGGGGAATGGCCTGTCTGGCTGACCCTCTTGCCAAACAGGGAAAACCTTCATCGCCTCACCATAAGCTGGATGTTGATACAGGTCGCTGAGCCAGCGTTGCAGGTTTTTCCATGCCATCGCCCGATACCACGGCTTATCAACCCGTGAGAATTGGCGAATAAACGGCAAAAGCGCAAAATCAGTCAACGTGGGATGGTTTCCCATTAAATAGGATGATGCTTGTAAACGTTGTTCAAGTTGCTCAATAAACGGGAGGCATGCTGCACGGTCTGTGTGTTCAGACGCCGTGTGATAGCGAGCGGAATGTTTAAAAGCTTCTAGGCGGGGAATAAACTGGGTATCGAAGTCGTCAATAAGCTGTTGCATGGCGGGTAAGGCGTCTGGATGCTTGTCCTGCAACACATCATGCGGATCGTTCCGGCGTAATGCCCAAAGCATGATATCGAGACTTTCTTCCATTATCTCGCCGGTGGGTAACTGTAAAATCGGTACTGTGCCTAGTGTCGAAATACCCATCATGGCTGCGGGCTTATTTTTTAATTTGACTTCACGTAGTGTGACAGACTGTTGAGCAAGCAATAAACCGATGCGCGCCCTGACACAATAGGGACAACGACGTAAAGAATAGAGTAAAGGGCGTGTAGTTGGCATAACAATCCTTTTATTCGCGCAATAGAGACGATAAAACGAAAGTAAAGCAAATAGCGAGAGATGTAAATTATCTAAAGATAAGAGAGAAAAAAGAGAGCGTTGGAAAAAGAAAAGTAGCGGGGAAATGATTGGAGCGGATAACGGGAATCGAACCCGTGTCATTAGCTTGGGAAGCTAAGGTAATACCATTATACGATATCCGCATTTGTTTTCTTTTTTATTCAGCATGCCTACTGGACGAAATAGATAATAATAGCGATGCTTGTATAACAGCAATCGCAAGACGGCAAAATTGATACATTTGTCACACTTTTACGCGAGATGGTCGACTAAGTGTTGAATAAATAAGCAATTATTTGTTGTTTGCACATGATGATAATGGTGTATCAGAGAGGTAACACATGAAACCAGTAAATAAAAATCACGCAGTACGTTCAGTAATGATGCTGATGGGGGGCATCTTGTTGTTTGGTTGCAGTGAAGCCCCACAAAAGGATGTGAAAGTGGGGGCCGATACGGATGCGCATGGTTGTAAAGGGTCTGCAGGCTATCAATGGTGCGCACAAACTAATCAATGTGAGCGTCCTTGGGAATTGGCAAAGAAAGAAAATTTTGAAAATACTGAGGCCGCTTTCAGTGAGTTTTGCCGCGAGAAGTAGTGCCTGAACAATTATCTTCGTGTACTTTTCCGTGATACGGGAAATAGGTGAGTAAAAGTCCATGACGTAAAGTGATGGGCTTTTTTTGTGCGCGAAACAAAAGAATTGGAAAAGGGTGACGGAGAGTGTTTTATAAAATATTGATTAAATGATAAACATATCATTATCGGTATCGATAATTTTAGCCAGTAAATGAATCTTACCATTTTACATTTAGTTACATTTTGTGTTTTATTGTCGGCCGATATTGGGTGTTTCTCACAATATGAAAAAGAACAAGGAGAGTCATAAATGAGTCATCATGATTCAGAGATTAAAAATGTAAACCGTCGTCGCTTTTTACAAGGTACGGCAAGTGTTGCTGCCGTGGGTATGGGGAGCAGCCTATTTAGCCATACGGCACTAGCTGATGAGAGTGAGAGTTGGCAATCATTACAGCACGATAAGCACAGCAAACGTTTCTGGCGTGATGTGCAACATCAATTCGTGTTGGATAAAAGAACGACCTACATGAATGTGGGTACCACAGGTTCAATGCCTAAGCATGTATTGAAAGCGTACAACAAGAATAACCAACGTATTGCAAAAGATCCGTGGGATCTCGGCGGACGCTTTGGTGAATGGCCTCATATGACGGAGATGATCAATGATATTGCGGCGGGCTTTGGTGCCGAGCCGTATGAATTGACATTAAGCCGCAATACCACCGATGGCTTATGTTCGATTATCAATGGTCTGAACTTCCAGCCAGGGGATGTGATTCTGACTACCCATCACGAACACATTGCCGCCACGTCGCCGTTGCAGGTCGTTAAAGAACGTTTTGGTGTTGAGGTTGTTGAAGTACAACTGCCTGTTTACACCGGTTCCGAGTCAGTGACAGCCGACGATTATGTTGACGCTTTCCGTGATGCCCTGAATGCACACAGCAATGTGCGCCTGCTTACGTTCTCGCATATTACCTATAAAACCGGTACGACCTTGCCTGCAAAACGTCTGTGTGAGTTAGCAAAAGCCTATGCCGTGCCAACGCTGGTGGACGGTGCGCATACTGTTGGCATGCTCGCAGTGGATTTGCATGACATGGATTGCGACTTTTTTGCCGGTTCTGGCCATAAATGGCAGTGTGGGGCAGGGGCGACGGGGATCCTGTATGTTCGTGATAACGCGCAGCGTTTAGCGGACTATTGGAGCGATCGTGACACCCCACTTTGGTTTATTAATTCTTCTTTGGCAACGTCAAGCGATTCCGGCACCCAATTACCGTTGCAATATGTGGGTAATGACAACTATCCAGCGAAGCAAGCATTGGTAGACAGTTGTAAAATGTGGGATGATATTGGTCGGAAACGCATTGAAAATCGCGTGTTAGCGTTAAAACGCTTGTGCCAGTCGCGCTTAAGAAAAGCCATGCCAGATGCCTATTTCTTCTCTCCGGAAGAAGACGAATTGGCCAGTGCGATCACCACGTTTAACCCGTTTGCGTTGGATGATGGTGAGCGATTGACAGAGTATCGGGATCGTCTGCGTGAAGACTACGGCTACATTATTCGTACCACAGACTTCAAATTGTACAAAGACGATACCAACAAAGCGTACGCGCTGAGAATTTCGACGCATCTCTTCCATGATGAAGACGATGTGAAAGGCTTGGTGCGCGCAATGCACGCATTATATAAACAAATGAAGTAAGCGTAAGCGACGCCAGTGGGGCTGGCGTCGCGAAAAAATGGGCAATGGCTGAATAATGAAGATGTTTATAAAAAACGTAAAACACGGCCTGACGTTGTCATTGATCATGCTGGGTGCCCTCAGCAGTGGATTGAGTCATGCTCGTGATTTAGCGCAAATTAAAGAAGAGGGCGTACTGCGTCATATTGGTGTGCCGTACGCGAATTTCATTAACTATATCAACAAAGAAAATTTGCACACCTTGAGTGGTTTAGATGTTGATATTGTCAAAGGGTTTGCCGAGCAAATCGGCGTAGAGTATCAGTACGTGCCCGCAGAGTGGAGCAACGTTATTGGCAAGTTAACCGGCCAAGAGGCGAATTTCTCCGACAATAAAATCGTGCTGGGGCGTGAAGTGGCGCAAGAAGGTGACATTATTGCCAATGGCGTCACTGTGCTGGACTGGCGTAAGGAGATGGTTGCGTTCTCGGATGATTATTTCCCATCTGCCGTCTGGTTGGTTGCGCGCGGTGACTCCGATCTTCAGCCGATCACCCCAAGTGGTTCCCAAGCCTATGATATTGGCATGGTCAAAACGCTCATGAAAGGGCGAGATGTATTGGCGATGGAGCATTCATGTCTGGATCCTAACTTGTATAACCTCTATGCCACGCAGGCGAATATCATTATTCCGGCGCATGCGCGAAAATTAAGTGAGATGGTTCCCGCCATCTTGAACAACGATGCAGAAACGACCTTACTCGATGTCGCTGATACCTTAATTGCCCTTGAGAAGTGGCCGGGCGAAATCAAAGTGATTGGCCCCGTGTCCGACGATCAATACATGGCCGCCGCTTTTCGCAATGATTCCCCTGAATTACGTCATGCCTTTAACGATTACCTTAAAAAAATAAAAAATAACGGCACCTTTAATCGCTTGGTGGAGAAATATTACCCATCAGTATTTTATTTCTATGGCGACTATTTTAATGGAAATAGATAAGTTTTGTTATGAGTAAGAAAAGACAAAAGCTGTCGAGTAGCAGTTTAATTATATTAGCATCCGTATTACTCGCAGCCTATTTAATCCTGATCTTGGCTGTGACTAATCTGGGTCAAACTCGCTTGATGGAATCCCAGCAGCGGGAGCTTAACTTGAAAGTACAAAGTTATGCGACCATGCTCGAATACTTTTTCTATGTCACGGATGATGAAATTGCGAATCTCAGCCGCAATAAGTCCATGCAAACGTATTTCGCCAATTTAGCCTCTGGCATGTCGATGCAATATGGGCTGGGTGCCAGCTTGTTTAAACTCGATAAAGAACTGAGTGATCTCACTGCCGATACGGATGTACACGGTATTCCGGTGTATAAGCGGATTATATTGCTGGGTTTCGATGGCAAAGTGATTGCAGGCAGTGATGATGGGCAGGAGTGGGATGTCGTAAACCATGGCTATACGACAACCACTGACCGAGACTTCATGCTGCGAACGGTGCAGAAAGCCGATGGCATGCACATCGAAATGATCAAGAATGTTTATTACAGCGGTAAGCCGGTTGCGTACCTCATTGTCGATATCAATAAAGATGTCATCATTCGTCAACTTACCACGCAAGAACATGAGGGCAGTCGTAGCCGCATTGAATTAGTGGAAAACAACGAAGGTATTTTTGTTTGGGATTCATTGCAGTCGGAAGAGCAAAATAAACCGGATGCCTTGTTATCCGATAAGATTTATTTTGAAACACCGATTGCAAATACCCCGTTCGCCTTGAAAAGTTGGTTTGATCCGATCAATGAGAAAGACATTTTAACCTCAGCATGGTTTATTGCCGGTATTTCATTTTTAGCGGTGCCCGTATTCTTCGGTTTACTCTATATCTTTAAAATAAACAATTCGAATATTATTCTGCGTACTAAAGTGTATGAGAGTAATCGAAAGAAAAAAACGTTATTTCAACAGAACAAACGATTAGTCAAAGAAATAGAAAAGCGGAAAGAATCGGAACAAAAACTCGCCTATCAAGCGACACATGATGCTTTGACCGGGTTACCCAACCGTAAATACGGCTATGAGCAGTTAGAGGCCTTGCTTGATCGTGCAAAAGTCAAAGGCACGCAGTTTTTGGTGATGTTCATTGATTTGGATAATTTCAAGCAGATCAATGACAGTTTAGGGCATTTAGCCGGCGATTATATCCTTAAACAGAGCAGCCAACGTTTGCAAGCGGCAACCTATGACAAAGATATTTTGGTGCGTTTAGGTGGCGATGAGTTCTTATTGGTCATTGATGATGCTAAGGTCGATAAGGCGAAGGATCTTGCCGCAACCATTTTGGCGCTGTTTGAAAAGCCTTTCATTTGGAATAACCGTGAATTTTTCATGTCGACCAGTATTGGTATCTCGGTGTATCCCGAAGATGGGCAGAATATTCAGCAGTTGTTGGCCACGGCCGATACCGCCATGTATCGTGTGAAGCAAGATGGGCGTAACGCATACCACTTTTATCATGAAGCGATGAATACTGATTTGCAGCGTAAATTGGATCTCGATGGCCGTTTGCGACAGGCCATCGTGAAAGGTGAATTAGCCATTTACTATCAGCCTATCATTGATCTGCAAACCAATAAAATTGTGGCTGCCGAGGCGTTACTGCGCTGGAAGGATAAAAAATACGGCATGATATCACCGGAAGAGTTTATTCCTTTGGCAGAGCAAAACGGCCTGATCCATAAGCTGGGGAATTTTGTGACGCTGCGAGCATGTCAGCAAGCGGCACAGTGGCAATCCATTCAACCCTTGGTCATCGCGGTTAACTTTTCCAGTGTGCAATTTCGCTTCTGTGATCAGATTTTCCAGCAAATTCAACATGCGTTAGCCAAGTCAGGCTTACCGGCCAATATGCTTGAAATCGAAGTGACAGAAAGCCTGTTATTCGACCACAGTAAAGCCGTGATTGCCTTGTTAGAAAAGCTGCAAAGTTTAGGCACTCAGTTAACCATTGATGATTTTGGGACGGGTTACTCGGCCTTAAGCTATTTACAGAAATTCCCGTTTCATCGGTTGAAAATTGACAAATCCTTCTTGCTCGACATTCACAGTAATGCGGCAAATAGAGAACTGGTCACGGCGATCATTGCGATGGCGCAAGCATTGAAACTCACGGTTGTCGCCGAAGGGATAGAAACCCATTGGCAGGGGAATCATTTGCAAAAGATGGGGTGTGATTTTGGTCAGGGTTACTATTACAGCAAGCCTGTACCGGCTGAGGAATTTGAAACCTTGTTACTGACGTTTAATACCGCGTCAGGGGAAAGCCAAGGCACACGCGTAACGTCGTAAACATCGACCACCTGAATCGTGCCTGGCGAATGGTGAATCGGCGGCGGTGAGAGAAAACAAAAAAGCGAACAACCTGCGTTGTTCGCTTTTTTTTACACCGCAGTGTCGTTTGTCATATTAACGCTGGATTGCAGTGTGGAGTGCTTGCCGTGCTGAGAGATTACAGCGCTTGCAGCGTGAACTTTTCTGTTGGTTCAACGATTTCTTGTTGTGCTGCGATGGTTTGTAGCTCCCACTCACCACGATCGCTGGTGGCTTTAAGGATGGCGTAACACGCATCGTTACAGTGTGCGAAAGCGTCCACAGCGTTACCACGTGCCAGGTACTGACCCGTGAATAGCGCAGAAATCAAATCGCCCACACCGACAGGTTGTTTATCAAACGCAAGGTGAGGACGTTGCGCCAACCAGCAGCCTTCTTTTGTTGCCAGCATCATAGAGAACATCTCATCAGAGACACTGTGCAGGTGCTTCACCAATACCATTTGAGGGCCTTTCGCCAGCGCGATTTGACACGCTTTCACCGCATCTTCCAGAGAATGAATTTCCATCTCCGCAAATTGGCTCAGCTCAAACTGGTTAGGAACAATGATGTCAGCCATTGGCATCAGCGTATTGATCAGGTGCTCTGCAATACCCGGTGCCACAATACAGCCTTTGTCGGGTGCGCCCATCACAGGATCACACACATACAATGCGTTCGGGTTCGCCGCTTTCACTTGAATAACGCTGTCTTGAATCGCCAGGCATTGTTCAGCACTGCCTTGGTAACCGCTAAGGATCGCTTCACAGTTTTCCAACTGCCCGATAGCGGCCATACCCGAGACTAAATCAGTAATGTCAGTGGCTTGAAATGCACGGCCCGTCCAGCCTTCTTTGTATTGCGTGTGGTTGGAGAACTGAACGGTATGAATAGGCCACACCTCAAACCCCATACGTTGCAAAGGGAATACGGCTGAACTGTTGCCAGCATGGCCATATACAACATGCGACTGGATAGAGAGAATACCTTTCATTATTTAAAATCCTGTTGGGGTATGTTTAGTTCGAAAGATAATAATGTGACTTGAACTTCATCACAATCAATTCTACATAAAATGTAATATTTCATAATCATAGGTCATTATTTTAGCGGCAAGACGCATAATTTGCTTATGAAGTCAGTTGAAAAAGCATGGCGGCGAGAGAAAGGGGAATGACGGAATACGGTAAGGTGCCGCAAACGAAGGCGGTCGCAGGTGCCTTTCACGCTAAACCGTGATAAAAGCACGTAACGCAGAGGTCACAAAGACAGGGAGAAAAGCATCATGGCATCACCGATTATCGAACTAGAAACCGCGCGCTTACGTTTACGCGGTTGGCAAGCCAGTGACTACCCAGATTTTGCCGCCATGACGGCAGACCCTGACGTGATGCGCTATTTTCCCCATTGCTTGTCGACAGATGAAAGTCATGCGTTGGCCGATCGCATTCAAGGGTTCTTACTTGAATGCGGATGGGGTTTTTGGGCGGTGGAACTGAAGGAGAGTGGGGCATTTATCGGTTTTGTTGGTTTGCACCGGCAAGATGCGACCATCGCCATTCCCCATACGCCGATGGTCGAAATAGGCTGGCGATTGGATAAGGCCTATTGGCATAACGGTTACGCCACCGAAGCGGCACGTGCTGCACTAGAGTTCGCTTTTGAGCACCTTCAGCAGCCTTGTGTGTATGCGTTTACCCTGTTGACGAATGCGCCCTCACGCGACGTCATGACAAGGCTGGGTATGATCAACATCGAGGAGGATTTCGATCACCCCAATCTATTGGCGTATCCTGACGCCGTGAAGCGACATTGTTTGTACCGCATCACGGAAGACGAGTGGCGTGTTAATCAGCAGAAAGGTCATACACGCTAATCGCTACTCATTGGGTTTCATCGTCAGTTGCAGCGAGATCACAGCAGAGTAATATTCTTCTCTTAATGGGCGACTATTATGTGATTAATTGCATCTGATCATGAAATGTTCAATGGCAAAATGCTAGCTTCTTCAGTGCATAATATTGAAGGAGTATAATATGCAAGGTGCAAATTCTAGATTTCCATTTATAGCCAACGTGCTAATTTTTCGTCAGTTCCTCTGGGGGGCTGCGTTTTACGGCACGTATGTGCTGCTAACCAAGTTTTTCTTAGATGAGTTGAACTACAGTGAGGCCGACACCATCATGATGATGGGTGCCTTTGGTGCGGTAGGCCCTGTCTTTTCAGCCGTTGGTGGATTCTTCGCTGACCGGTATTTAGGGTCGTTCCGTGCGGTCTACATTGGTTACACCGTGTATACGTTTGGCTTTTTCTTGTTAGGTTATGGCGCCAGTGATTTGAATGTGCCATTGAGTATTTTTGCCATTGCATTGATCGGTTATGCGCGAGGCCTGTCAGCGACCAGTCCAACAGTATTGTTGGGAAATTCGTATTCAGCCACCAACCGCGAAGCCTTCCAGCAAGGTTTAACCATTAACTACTCATTGAACAACCTTGGTTCGTTTTCATCCAAATACCTTTTCCCCTTCATGGTGGCTTACCTGGCGTATGAAGGGAATTTCTATGTTGCTTCTGGTTTGATGTCGATCACCTTGGTGCTGTTTGTTTTGTTCAGAAAACAGCTGATAGAAGTCGGTAATGATCTCGATAAAAAGCCCGTCAGTATGCCAGTGTGGATTGGCTTTGTACTGGGTTCTGCGGTCATGCTGGGTTTGGTGTACTGGGTGTTCTCTAACTTGGATGCGGGTAAATACTTGTTGTATGCCTTAGGCTTTGCTGCCATTGGTTATTTCATTTATGAAATTACGCAAGCTACACCGGCTTACAAGTACAAAATGTGTGGTGTGTTGATCACCATTTTCATCATGATTGTCTTCTATTTTTACTACGGTCAAATGCTGACATCGATGAACATTTACGCCATTAATTTAATGGGCGATCAACTGTTCGGTTTCATTCCTATCCGTCCTGAATCGAATGCCGCGTTTAACCCGTTATGGTGTTTTGTGTTGGGTGGCCCGGTAATTTATGCGTATGCATGGCTTGAGAAGAAAGGCTTTTCACCGTCTATTCCAACCAAATTCGCGGCAGCTTTTGTCTTTAGTGCCATAGCGTTTTCTCTGCTGGGATTGTCGACCCACTTTGTGGGCGTTGACGGTAAAATCTCAGCCAACTGGATTCTCTGGGTGCATTTCTTCCAGTCATTGGCAGAATTGATTGTGGGCGCGCTGGGGGCGGGATTCATTTTTGAAATGGTACCGCGTTATTTGTCGGCATTCTCTATCGGCTTGCGTTCTGTTGCGCTGTCGTTGAGTGGTATTTTAGCCGCGGTCATCTCAACCCGCATCGCGTTACCGAAAGGCCAAGCGCTGACGCCAGAGATCATCGAAAATGTGTATGCGAGCTATTTCTTTAACCTGGCCATATTGGCGGTTGTGATGGCGTTTGTGACCTTGGCATTGTCAAAAGTGATCACGTCATTGGTGCAAAAAGGGGAAGCGATTGAGAAAGCGGAGCAGGCGGGCACGCCATCACCGCAACACTAAATCGCAGATGCCTTTGTGTTATCTTAAACGCCAGTGTTGACTGGCGTTTTTTGTTTTTGTAGATATGGCATAATAGCGAGAATTATTAAAGTCAGAGGATAAAGGCGTGAAACAGCATGTAAAAGCATTGGCAATCGGGTTGGCTTTATTCACATTGGCTGGCTGTGGTGACAAATTGCAGATCACGGCGACCCCGGTGAAAGGGGTAGAAAGTATTCAGTACCACCAATCTCAACTTGATGTGTATTGCGAAACCGGTATTTGCCAATTTGATTTATCGGCCAATGAAGATATCGATCTGCAAATCAATATGCACTATAGCCAAGTGAAACCGTTTGAAAAAATCGAAGGCGTAAGCGTAACGGGGGAAATGGGATCATCCGTACAGATGTTAAGCGACAATGCATTCCAAGTGTCGTTAGAAGCAGAAGCGCCAGCAGCGACGCTGCAAATTGTCGATTATTACCGCAATTAATCGGGTGTTTTGACCGTGGTAATGCGTGATTGCTGCGGTGCCCTATTTCAAAGAAACGAGAACCAAAGAAGCTCGATCCAAAGAAGCTCGATCTAAACAAACTTAGCCCCAAAAAAACAAGAAAAGGGACGTTGTCTGCTCATCATGAAGCATTGCAGCGTCCTTTTTTATCTTCTTTTTTATGATGCCTATTTTTCTGTGTATTTGCGTTTGTGACGATTGGACGCCCCGGCTGCGGGTTTCACAGGGATGGCTTTCTTTCCGGCCATTACGTGTCGAATAGCAAGCACCGGATGGCGGATCAGCATTTTGGGGCCGGCATAGCGCATGATTGTTTGTGACTTGGCTTTGTAATCCGCTTTGTAACAATGAATGGGGCACTGCTTACAGGTGGGCTTGTTCTCTCCGTACGGACAGCGATCTAATCGCGTGTGGGCATAGTGGAGAAAATCCAGACAATCGTCACACAAGGCCGGTGTGTGGTGATGCTGTTTGCAGTAAATCACCACCATGGCTTTTAGGGTGCGATATTCTACATTCAGTGCGCCAAGCAATGGCGGCCATTGTTTTTCATCTGTCACTGGGTTGCCTCTTGGGCGTGGAAGCCGATTATTCGCTCAATAAGTGGCATATAAAATACACCTACAGTTGCTCAAAAAATATGACCTAAATCGTGATTTTCATGATAATTGCGTACTTACATGTTAAAAGAAGGAAAAAAACGCACCAATCTATTAAGAATCCTTGTGCTATCGCTTGATTTCAGCGGTGTTGAGCAGTAGTATCCGCTCCTCTTTTTTTATGGTGGTGTATATGAGCAGATTTGAGTGCCTAGAAAGAATCGTCGAGGAATATCGTAAGAAAGTCCGCGATGCGGAGTTTAATAAACAGAATGACAGTGAAGTCGCTAAAGTGTTGGTTCTGCTTGTTGGAAACTCTATGTTCAGCTTGGCAGATGAATTTGCAGATTGGGTAAATCGTGGTGGTGATCGTAGCTACGGTGGTAAGTTTTTTGTTTCTAAGCAGTTGATGACATTGCTTGAGCCTGTAACTTTCCGTGGTGTCACTGTTCGTCGTGACTCGATTAAGCTATTCCGAATTTCGTAATTCAATAGCCAATATCGTTTATTCAATGACTCTCATAAAGAAAAATTGAAGAACAGATTTTTAACTGATGTTTGCTGTGCAAGTCTCAGTTAACACTAAAGGATGCTTCGGCATCCTTTTTTGTATCCGCGATTCCTGCTCAATCGTCGGCTCTCTCCGCTGATGCTCGTACTTTTCCTATCTCATTCGCCTGTCTATTTTTCTTGTCATTTGTCCTTTCATTTGTCCTTTTCTATTGTTACCTGTTCCATCGGTTTTTCCCCCTTTTTCTCTTTCCTCTTCTCGTGCGTAATACCGCAAGTTGTTAGCCATTATCGATGGGCAGTTTATATGATTACCGAACTTTGATATAAAGCGTGCAGTCAGTCATAAAAAGAGAAAACAGAAAATGGATGCAGAATTTTGGCATAGCCGTTGGGCACAAAACCGCATTGGCTTTCATTTGGATGAAACCAACCCAATGCTGGTGAAGTATTGGCCGGAACTGAATACAAAACGCGAAGACGTGGTATTGGTGCCGATGTGCGGCAAGTCTGTGGACTTAACATGGTTGGCACAAAAACACGACAATGTAGTCGGTATCGAATTAAGTGATATTGCGGTACGTTCGTTCTTTGCTGAGCATTTTTATACGCCAATGGTGACGGTGTTAGGCAACGGCCAAACCCTGTACAACTTCGATGAGATCGGTATTTACTGCGGTGATTATTTCACAACACAGATTGATCCTGTGGATGTGGTGTACGATCGCGCCGCATTGATTGCAATGCCAGAGGCGTTACGTCGCCAGTATGCCGATAAGCTGCTGTCGATGGTGAAAGCGGGGGGCCGTATTCTTTTGATCACCCTTGATTACCCGCAGCACGAGATGGATGGTCCTCCGTTCAGCGTGGCACAAGCCGAAGTGGAAGCCTTGTTTAGCGATTGCCAGATCCGCCGTTTAGCCCGCGATGAAAAAGATGAAACCCATCCACGTCGTCAGCAAGGTTTGACCCGTTTCGCTGAAGAAGCTTGGTTGATTGAGGTTAACTGATAGCCGTTAGCGAACTGTGGTTAATTGATCGTGTTTAGTACACGGAAACCACATATTTAAAGGCGCCAGTCACTGATGCAGTGATTGGCGCCTTTTTCGTTTGTTTGAAGCTAAAAAAGCTTAGTAAATCACTTTGACGTCGGCAGCGGTTGCCACCGCATCTTTCACCGCATCGTCAATGCTGTCACGGCGGGTCAGTGCCACCCCTAAACGGCGTTCGCCATTGATTTCAGGTTTACCAAACAAACGCACTTGCGTGTTAGGACGCGCCAGCGCAACGCTGAGGTTATCAAAACGGATATCTTGTGATTCACCCTGCCCAAGGATAACCGCGGACGCTGACGGGCCATACTGCGTGATAGCGTGGATAGGCAAACCCAAGAATGCGCGAGTGTGCAGCGCAAACTCGGATAACTCTTGCGAGATCAGTGTCACCATGCCAGTGTCATGCGGGCGAGGGGATACTTCGCTAAACAGCACCTCATCGCCACGAATGAACAACTCAACGCCAAACAAGCCGTAGCCACCCAGTGCGTTCACCACTTTCTCTGCCATGGCTTGTGCGGCTTTCAGCGCGTTGTCTGACATTTGCTGCGGCTGCCATGACTCACGGTAGTCACCGCCTTCCTGACGGTGACCAATTGGCGCACAGAAATGCACACCGTCGATGGCACGTACGGTGAGCAAGGTAATTTCATAGTCGAACTCAACAAAGCCTTCGACAATCACGCGTCCTGCGCCTGCACGACCGCCTTCTTGGGCGTAGTGCCAAGCGCCTTCAATGTCTGCCGGTGTTTTGATCACACTCTGGCCTTTGCCAGAAGAGCTCATAATCGGCTTCACAACGCACGGTGTGCCGATGCGCTCGACAGAGGCAACAAAGTCATCGTATTGGTCTGAGAACGCGTAAGGGGACGTAGGAATGGCTAATGTTTCAGCCGCGAGGCGACGAATGCCTTCACGGTTCATGGTCAATTTCGTCGCATTGGCCGTTGGCACCACGTTCACACCTTGTGCTTCAAGTGCCACCAACGTGTCAGTTGCAATCGCTTCAATTTCAGGGACCACGTAATGCGGTTGCTCTGCGGCAATGATTTGCTTCAATGCGTCACCGTCAAGCATATCAATCACATGGCTACGGTGCGCCACATGCATGGCCGGCGCATCGGCATAGCGGTCAACAGCAATGACTTCAAGTCCTAGACGTTGGCATTCAATGGCGACTTCCTTACCAAGTTCACCAGCGCCAAGAAGTAATACGCGTGTAGCCTGAGGGCGGGTTGCTGATCCTAACATTGACATTCCTTACTGGGTTGAGGCTGACAGTGCAGCAGATCATACAGGATTTTAGTTGCCACGCAATCGTTTGCTATTTCATTGGCGAGGAAAGCAACATGAATGGCGAGAAAATCGACATTTCCCCTTATTCTGTTTATTTACCGTTGGGCTAGGGATGTGAGAGGAAGGCAGGGAAGGATTAGGTACGTAAAGAAAAAGCCGCTCAACAGCGGCTTTCATAATATAACAGGCAGTTTGGACATGACCCGAGGGCTTAGGCCTTTGCTTTGGCGTGCTTTCTGTTTTCCCATTGGGTAATGAAGGCAACAGAACCAATAATGATCGCCGCCCCCAGCCATAAACGCCCAGGTGGCGCCCAGCCAAAGACAACCCAACCCGCCAGTACGTTCAGTGGCAGTTTGGCATGGTCAAATGGCTGCACAAACGACGCATCAGCCACCGCATAGGCTTTGGCAATCGCCCATTGTGCCAACGCGGTCAGCAAGCCCGCCGCGGCTAACAAGCCCCACGTGAACGGGGTCGCCGGCATTGTGAAGTCAGGTAATGCCAAGAAAATATTGAACGGCGTGATTAAAATAAGCAGGTACACCACCATGGTGGTCGGCGAATCATACGCTGACATCTTCTTCACCATCAACGAATAGCCTGCCCAGAAGAATGCCGCCCCTACAGGGAGTAATGTGGCCCAGTTAAAGCCATCTGCCCACGGTTCAAGGATGATCATGGCACCAATGAAACCGGTCAGGGTTGCAATCCAACGTGCGGTGCCGACTTTCTCTTTCAGCAGCAAGCCCGAGCCAATGGTCGCGAACAGCGGTGATGTCATCAGCAGGGCAATGCCTTGCCAAATCGGTACCGGATAAGCGAGCGCCCATAGCCAAAGCTGAATCCCGATCACCGATAAAAAGACGCGGAAACAGTGCATGCCAAAATGGTTAGTTTTCAGGGCAGTACGCAGACCCAGAGATCGCAGCCAAGGAAAAATGGCGATTAACGCAATAAAGTATTGGATCAGGGCAACGGTCGTGGACGGAAGGTGCATATACATGCTGAGGTATTGCGCCAAGCTATTAACTAAGGCAAACGCAAACCCTGCCGTAAGCATCCAGCTCGCCCCTTGTAGCGGGTGATGTTGGTGTGACATGAATGGGTGATTTCGTTAAGTGATAAACGCAAAAATCATACTCCTGCCGCCAATGGGATGGAACATTTTTCTATTCAACGCGGTGGTTTGGCACAAAAAAACCGCCCTAAGGCGGTTTTTTGATGATTACACTGCCAAATAACGAAAAGGAATATCCGCGTTTAAGGCGTGCAATGCGTGTTCGGTATTGGCGCGGTGGCTGATGGTGCTACCGGCTTTTTCGACCAATGCAGCCGCTGCTACTTCAGACAAATCATAACCGGCCATGTTCATGTTGATCAGGGCCACTTGCAACGGTGGCAGGCTTGGGTTGAATGCGGCATTTTCTGCGTACATGCCTACAAACGTCTCACCTGACTGTGTACGCAGTGCGACACCGGCAAAGTTATGGGTGTAAGGCGCATGAGCGTGGTTAGCGGCTTCACACGCGGCCTGTAGCAACGCATCAGCATCATCACACGTCATACCATGATTAACGTGTGTTAACAGCGCATCAGTGATGTTTAAGTCGCCAGGGCCGAATGACTCAGGCAAGTAAGCTTGCAGTGTTTTCGCATCACGTTGTGGCAGTTGTACCACCAAATCATTCGCCGTGGTCAGTTCGTTCATGAACTGGCGGCAATGACCACATGGGCTGTAGTTAATGGTGATGTCCTGAATGCCTGTTTCGCCTTTTAGCCATGCATGGCTAATGGCAGATTGCTCGGCGTGGACACTGTGTGACAAGTCGGTCCCAACGAATTCCATGTTGGCACCAAAGTACAAAGTACCGGATAAGCCACGGGCAATCGCACCAACGTGGAAATGAGAAATAGGAGCAACAGAATAGGCGGCAGCAAGGGGAAGTAATGCAACACGTAACTCACTGTCTGACAATTGCGTCTTCGACATGAGTTCAGCGAACGCTTCAGGGCTAAGTGTGGCATCAAAGTTATCAGCTTCTAACACCGGCTTGATGGCAGCGGCAAGGTCTGCCGGAAGAGCGCCTAAAGCATCCTTTACTTTAGTGTGCATGAGTTATCACTCCGTCTTGTATATGGAGAAATATTGTAGGCGGAGTGATAATAATTGTGTGTGATCCAGATCACACTAAGTGCTTGATACTTTCACTTGTTACATGTTTGGGAGTCGAGTCACACGGTTTGTAAAAAGATTAACGATTTTAATCAATAACTTACCCATGTATTCGATTACTTGCACGTTATCGCAAATTTTTCATGAAAATAGCTTCATTATCAGTGGGAATACGAGCGGTGCCAAAATGGACGTCATTACCCCGCATATCACCAATGCCAGCGAACTGAACGCACCTTCTTGGTGATTCTCTTCGGCCGCTTTTGCGGTGCCCAGTGCGTGCGATACCGTTCCCATGGTCAAGCCTTTTGCAATCGGCGCGTGTACCCCAATCAGCTTAAACAGGGGATAACCAAATACTGCGCCAAACAAGCCCGCCAAAATTACCATGATCGCCGCAACCGATGGCACGCCGCCAATTTGTTCAGACACCGCCATCGCAATCGGTGTTGTCACCGATTTTGGCAGGATAGAGGCGGTTAACTGGGCATCTGCGCCCATCATCAGGGCAATGCCGGCACCGGTAACCATCGATAAAATACTGCCGATAAAGCACGTGGTGAGGATCACTTTCCACTTCTGACGAATTTGCCCCAGCTGTTCATACAAAGGAAAAGCCAGCGCCACAACCGCCGGTTCCAACAGGGCATTGATCCACTTATTTTGCTCAAAATAGGTTTCATACGGCACGTTAAGCCACATGAGCAAAGGGATGAGCACCAACAGGCAAATCAGCAGTGGATTCACAATCGGGTGCTTAATGAACTTGGTGAGATAACGCGCGCCGTAGAAAACAACAAGGGTAGCCAGTAACCAGATCATTGTTGTTCCTTATAATGCGTTGCAATACCGATCACCACAAAGACCACCACGCTGCTGCCGATGGTGCTGAGTAAAATGGTTAAGCTGTTATTCTGAATCAAGTCGAGGTAATTCATTAACCCCACACCGACCGGCACAAACAACAGTGCCATGTGTCTGATCAGAAAGTGGCAACCGGGCATCGCCCAATGCGCAGGCACCAATCCCATCGAGAGGGAAAGGAACAAAAGGAGCATGCCGATAATGCTGCCGGGAATCGCGATGCCGCTGAAGTGCTGTATCCCTTTACCGATCATGAGACACACAAAAATGATTAAAAATGAGCGAAGATATGCCATGAGCCCTTCAGGAACTGTCTGAGGAAGTTTTATTTATCATACAAAATAAACGTGATCTAAGCCACAGAAAATTTATCAGGCTTAGAACGGGATCATAACGTGTTTCACGGGCAAGGGGAGGGCGCAGAGGGCTAATCTGAGGCAAAGATCATAGCAAGACCGGCTAAGGCAAGCAGGGCGACAGACACTTTATGTAAACGGCTGTGTTTTACGATGTGCTCGGTCGATGATAAGGGGTCAGGTTCAGGCGAAGGATCGTCTGGCGGCGTTGTTGGGGGCGTGCTTTCTTCATGGATCCGACGGCAGGCTTTTTCTGGTAACGGCACGCGAAAGCCATAATGGGGTACCGCTTCAATGGGAATACCCATCGCGCCGTGGTATTCCAATTTACGGGTGAGGGATTTGAAGATGGTGTTTAAATCATAGTGATTAGTGTGACCGTCTTCGTAGGGGTCAAGTTGCACGAAGGTTTTGTCGTAGAGTGATTCCGCACTGATCACTTCCCCCGCGCAGTAGCACAGCACTTCTAACAAACGTGATTCATGCACCGTCAGTGCCGTGTCGTCACGATCTTTCCACACCAGTAAGCGGAGATCAGGCTCAAAATCGACCGTCGTGAAACGGTAACAGCGGGTCAGTGTTTGCGTTGTCATAGATACCACTTGAATGACGACTACTTTTTGTTACGACGACTTTCCTTGGACCATTGAATGTCTGTGCTCCGTACAGCGTAAAGTGTGATCGTTCAAACAGGGTTCTGCAATGTCATTGTTAGGATATTGTCTTATAAAAAATCCCCTCAGCATGTAATGCGTGAGGGGATGTATAAATATGCCGAGTTTTCTATTGTTTACCCGCAGTGCGTTGCTCGCAGAGGTAACACGATAAAGCCTAAAATGTTAGACCAGTGACGCTACGTAGTCATACACCGCTTTCAGGATTTTCATGTTCTTCTCGCTGCTTTGGTGCTCATGGCCCAATGCTTCGAGGTTTTGCATGTAGTTCGGCAGGTTCTCTTCAAAGAAATCCTGACAGTAGTGTTTCCACTGTTGCTGCTCTTTGTAATCCAGCGTCATCGGGAAGTTGCGCGCACGGTAGCGGAACAGCAATGGCTTGATACGCGGGTCTGCCACATTCAGCTCAAATTTTGCCAACTCCTCGGGTGAGGTTTGACGAATAATGTCCATCGTTGAGCGATCAGCCGGCGAGAAGAAGCCAGAATACAGCTGCGTGTCCACATTGTTGTTTTCGGCGTACTCGCGTTCTTGGCTGTAAATGGCCAGCAGTTTTTCACGCACTTCAGGGTGCGCTTTCAGTATTTGCAGGTGCTTTAGGCACAGTTCACGGTCAATACCGATACGCGCTGCATCTTCCGCACGCAAAGTTTTCGCCGGTGCCAATACCGGACACTTGTTCAGGTGAACCAGTTTTAGCGGCACAGGCAATTCGTCAGGCGCCAGATCAGCGCGCTTGGTGTACAGACGCTCACGCAGTTCATCGGCACTCAGTTCCAGCAATGGGGTCGGGTCCATCGCCAAGTTCACCGTGATCACCGCGTTCTTATTATCTGGGTGCCAAGCCATCGGCACAATCCAACTGGTGTTGCCGCACTCCACGCCAAACATGCCAGAAACATGCATGAGCGGAGTTAGCTCGACAATATCAATCAGCTCTTGCAGCTTGCGCTTATGGCGTAGCTCAAAGAAATAATTGAACAGTTTCGGTTGATTGTTTTTCACAATCTTCGCCAGCTCTATGGTGGCGTACACATCGGCCATTGCATCGTGCGCATTGGCGTGTTCAATGCCGTTGGCCACAGAAAGCAGTTCTAGCTTGAAGCTTGGCAGGCCATCGTCATTGTTTGGCCAGTTAATGCCTTCCGGACGCAGGGCATAACAGGTACGCATAATGTCCAGTAAATCCCAGCGTGAGTTGTTGTTCTGCCATGCCCACGCATACGGGTCGAAGAAGTTACGGTACAGGGTGTAACGCGTGACTTCATCATCGAAACGTACGTTGTTGTAGCCAATCACACACGTGTTCGGTTTCGACAATTCTTCGTGAATACGGGCAATAAATTCAGGCTCAGACAAGCCTTCCTGATGGGCTTTTTGCGGCGTGATACCTGTGATCAAACACGCTTCAGGCGCAGGGAGGTAATCCATCGGCGGCTTACAGTAAATCACCAGCGGTTCGCCGATGATGTTCATGTCCATATCCGTACGCACCCCCGCGAACTGGCAAGGACGATCAAGAGAAGGCGTAGCACCGAAGGTTTCGTAATCTAGCCAAAACAGCGTTGGTTCATTTGTGTTTTTCATCGTCGTTTCCTGAAGCCACGGAAGCTAAAATAAGTGATTGTTTTATAATTAATTTTGTCATTGTTGCTGTCAATCTAAGCGTAACATCTCAGGACACATACAGTAAGTATCCCGCAACTAGGCGGAAAGAGGCAAGGCAGAAAGGGAAATTCATGGCTAAGGATAAGGATTTTCCGTAAGTGATTGAGGCAACGACAGAGATGCGTTGACAAATTAATTGGCGTTATGGTGTTTGGCAAATACGTTCATTGCCAAGTGACACTGTAACACCTGGCGAATTTTTCCATCCAAAACTAGGCGATTTTTCGCTGAAACATTCACCTTACAGTGCAATAAAATGACCAATTATTCACGACAATTGAATAGGGGGAAGTACGTGCTATAAGCGTCATAAAAGGGAGAAACCGTAGATAATCCATGATCAATCTCACATGCAAATGGGTACACAAGCAATTGGATGTAGTGCGTAGAATGGAGATGCTGTAAGATTATTCCTACACTTGCCGTAAGTGACTGATTTTAAATGCTTACTTTTAGGGTGCAAATGTGTGCATTCTCTTGGAATTTTAGAGTATTAGCTTTACACTACGACCTTGTTTTGCGATCAATGTCACGGTCTATATTATATTGAAACGCGTACTCTCTTTTCTGTTTCTCCTTGTTGCTTTTCCTGCATATTCAGCGGATTACCTGACTGAGGACGAACAAGCATATCTCGACAAAAAATCCCTGTTCAAATTTGGTGTGTTGAAAGAAGCCTGGTTGCCCTATTGGGGGGGCGATGTGCCGCCATTTTCTGGCATCAATCACGATTACGCTGTCGGGATCAGTAATGAACTCGGTTTTAAGTTCACTTATACCTTCTATAACACCTTGAATGATCTTCACAGTGCCATTGCAGAGGGTGAGGTTGATGCGATTGTCGGACTCGGTAAAACCGATCTACGTGAAAAACAATTTCTACTCAGTGATGTGATTTATGAAAGTCAGCGCATCATTTGGCTGCGTGACAAACAGCTGGTGGACAAACCCCGAAACTCGCTGCGTTGGGTCTGTGTAAAAAACTCATCGTATTGTGATGCTATTGCCAGCCGCGGCTATTCGTCGCTGTCGTTGGTGAATACCCCTGAAGCCGCGCAAGAGATGATTCAGCAAGACTTGGCGGATGCCACCATTTTGAATTACACCTCGCTGTTGTCGTCGCTGGGGAAAAATATATCGGCTCCCGGCAAAGTGGTGTTTGACCGCGATATCGGCGCGCAGGACTACCGTATCATCGTGGCGAAGCACAAGCCGATGCTACTGAGTATCTTTAACAAGGTGATTGCGGCGGAAAAAGCGGGAGAAACGAAACTGCCGATTAACTCGCACAATATTTATTCCTTGGCAGAACAGGCGAATTTCAATTTCGTGATGGGCGGGCGAGGTGGCGACAATGTGGTGCGTTATACGGTTGAAGAAGATGTGTTCCCGCTGTCTTATCGCGATGAAGTTGACGGCTCCCTGAAGGGCTACGTGCACGATCTGATGAATATTTTGGATTCTCGCACAATTCTGGAATTGGAATACGTGCCGACGTACGGGCAAGACCCGATGCAGATGCTGCGTGAAGGTAAGGTGGATATTTTGCCTTACCAGCACATGTTGGAAGTGGGTAAGCAAGATTTCTTGATCACGGAAAAATACTCGACGTTAGAATTCTTGCACTTACGCATGAAGAATACGAGTGAAAAGAAACGCTTGGGTATTTTAGACCGTATGGGGGATTTTTATAACTTCGTGCGTACCGATGGCCGATTTGATTCCATTCAGGTGTACACGCGTTTTGATAACTTACTGACGGATCTCAAGCACGGCCAAATTACCGATATGTTGATAAACAAAGATTTGGTTAACCAAACCTTGATGCTGCATTTTGATACCGACTATGAAGTGATTGAGCCGAGCAAAGAGTCTCGCCTGAAGATGGATATCGGCATGGTGATGCGTGAAGAAAACGTCATCATGCATGATCTGATCAACAAAGTGATTTCCACATTAGGGCCGGAGGAGTTAGATCGCATTCGTGCGTTGCACAGCCGTATCACGGTGAACTACGGTTTTGATAAGAACGAAATCATCACCATGAGCAGTATTACGTTCTTGGTGTTTTTATTGATTTTGATGCCGCTGGTGGTGTCTTACCGCAAAGTAAAAAAAGCCAAACGAGAAGCGTTACAAGCTATCGCTTTACGTAATCAGTTCTTGGCGGTGGTGAGCCATGAGTTACGTAACCCGTTGGCGGCAATGCTAGGGTTGATGGAAATTCTGTCGAAGAAAATCACCAACGATGATAGCCAATTATTACTTCAGAATGCGATTAACTCGGCCGATAGCTTAAAGCATCACGTCAACAATATCCTCGATTTTTCCAAAATCGAAGCCAATCAGTTGCGACTCGATGTACGCCGTTGCAGTTTGATTGATGAATTGTCGCCGATGCTGCGCAGCTTTGAGGCGAACACGGAGGTGAAAGCCTTAACGTTTGATGTGAACTGGACGCCCACACCGTATATCTATGCGCAAGTAGATGCCATGCGTTTGAATCAGGTGGTGATGAATTTGTTGTCGAATGCGGTGAAGTTTACCGAGCAAGGCAAAATTAGCGTGAATATCACGACGACGAAAACGGATTTGTCCATCGAGATCAGCGATACCGGTTGCGGGATGACGGAAGCGCAACTGTCGCGTATCTACTCGCCGTTTGTGCAGGCAGATGCCAGTATTGCCCGCCGCTACGGCGGGACCGGTCTGGGTATGTCGATTGTGCAGAGCTTACTTCGCTTAATGAAAGGATGCATTGAGATAAGCAGTGAATTGGGTAAAGGCACCACCGTGAGTGTTTCATTACCCATTAAAGCAGAAGCGGTGGTGACTGATCATGCTGGCACTACGTTTTACACCAACCATGATCAGATTGCCGGATGGTTACTGCGCTGGGGCGTCAAGTTGGCCTCACAGTCAGATGCGGATCATTGGTTAACGCAAGATGAGTATGGCACGAATATCTTCCCTGATTTATTACTCGGTCAGGTGCTGCGTTTGATTGATCATGGCACAGAGCCAGTATCGCCTGTCAATAGCCAGCGGTTAACAGGCCATGTGCTGGTGGCTGACGATGATCCGATTAACCGTTTATTGATTAAACGTCAGCTTACGGAGTTGGGCGTGACGGCTACCTTGGTGGACGATGGTCAGCAAGCCCTTGAGGAATTGGAAGCGCATGGCGATGAATACGCGTTGCTGATTACCGATTGCCACATGCCTAACATGGATGGCTATGAGTTAACGAAACATGCGAAGCGCACCTGTTGGAAAGGCAAGGTGGTGATTGGTTGCACGGCGGAAGATTCGCGTATTGCTGTCACCAAAGCGGAATTGGCGGGCATGGATACGGTGATATTTAAGCCCTATACCTTAATGGCGTTGTATCAAGTGCTCAAACCGCATTTGCAAGCGACAGAGCCTTCGCCGATCACGCAAACCAGTTGGATTGATGATTATCTGGAAAGTGAGCGTGAAGAGGTCGCCACGGTGGTTGTGAGTGCGATGTCTGCGGACATTGCGCAACTGGCTCAGGCACAAGATGAATACAAAGCCATCGCACACCGTATTAAAGGGTCTGCTGGCGTACTGGGATTAAGAGATTTGAGCATGTATGCCAGTCAGTTAGAGCTGTCAGAAAATGACGCTGAGATCGCGCATCACAAGCACAAGTTAGTGAATGAAATGTCAAAAGTGATCGCGCAAGCAGAGCACTGGCTGCAAGTGAATAAACCGGAATAATAATGAAAATTCTCCTTATTGAAGACGATACCATCCAGATGGTGAGCCTGAAGCTAAAGATTAAACGCTTGGGCTTTGACGATATTCTTGTCGCCACGAACGGTATTGAAGCGCTCGACATCATTAAAAACAACACTATCGATTTGGTGTTCTGTGACTTGCGCATGCCTGAAATGGACGGTGTCACCTTCCTTGCCCAGCTGGCTGAATGTAACTGTGCGATGAGCGTGGTGATTTTGAGTGCGGCGGATGAGTCGGTCTTGCAGCTGATTTATAACATGTGCAGCTTGTCTAACTTCAAATTTGTTGAGGTGATTAAAAAGCCGTACAAACAAGACGATCTTGATAACGTCTTTGAAAAGCTGGCATTGGTGGATGAGCACAGTGTTGATCAAAGCCAGCAAGAAGAATTGACGGCAGACGAGCTGGCGGCGGGGTTTGAATACGGTTTATTCACGAACCATTACCAGCCACAGTTCCACTTTCAAACCGGTGAAATGGTCGGGGTGGAAGCCCTTGTGCGCTTTGAGCATCCGTTACATGGCGTGATTGGCCCGCACCGTTTTCTGAACGTGATTGAACGGTTGGGTTACAGCCAGAATTTATTCAATGTGGTGTTGAAAAATGCCGTGGCAGCGATAAGCAGTATGGATACAGAACTGCAACTGTCGGTGAATATTGAAAAAAGCAATTTAGAATCAACAATTTGTGAAGATGTTTTCGCGATTTGTGAGCAGTATGATTTTCCATTGCACAAATTGACGTTAGAGTTAACCGAACACGATGTGTATAACGGCTCTATTACCTCGTTAGCGAATTTGGCACGCTTGCGTATGAATGGTGTTGGGCTGTCGATTGATGACTTTGGCACGGGCTATTCGTCGTTAGAGCAATTGGCGCAATTGCCATACACCGAGCTGAAAATAGATAAATCGTTTATCAACGGATTGTCGACGAACTACAAAAACCAGCAAATCACGCATTCGTGTTTGATCTTGGCGAACTCTCTAGGCTTAACCTGCGTGGTGGAAGGCGTCGAAGATGAAGAAACGTGGGAATACCTGCGTCACCATGGTGGGGATATTTGTCAGGGCTTTTATACCGGCTCGCCCATGACGGCTGATGCGCTGCTGGAGTTGTATTACAAGAATACCAACAAGAAAGTGGAAGCCGCCAATCTGTTTGATGGTTTGCATTGCTTGATCTTGGATAACCAGAATGTCAGCGGTAAAGCGCTGAAAAAACTGTTGCTGAAAAATTACCATGTGTTCAGTGCCAAGTGCGAGATGGTCACACGCAAGAGCATTGAGGTAGTGAACGGCCATTTAATTAACGCCATTATCATCAACCAGCATGATGTGTCCGCAGAAACGGTTGCACTTTGCCTTGAAGCGCGCACTTTAGGCTTTAAGGGCGAGTTCATCTTCCTGGCGGATTATAATGCGCAATGCCCTGAGTTTATTTCTGCGCAATTAACGGAATACCGTTGGCTCGTAAAAGAAAAAACCCTAAACGAAACGGCGAGCAAAATTGTGAATGCGATTTTGCACGGTGAAAATCGTTACGCCATCGACAGTACCGTGCAAGAAAAACTCTCGAAACGTGAACGGTTCGTGGCGGATTGCCTGATCAAAGGGCTGTCTAACAAACAGATCGCCAATGAACTCGATATCAGTCAAAAAACAGTCAGTACGTATAAAACCCGCGTACTGACCAAATGCGGTGTTAAGTCGATCATTGAACTGCTGAAGTTCAATAAGATTGAGTGATAGAACATGAATAAAATGGATCTGAAAGAATTGAAGGTGCTGATAGCCGATGATGCACCGATTGTTTTAGCCAGTTTACGCGGTATGTTGATCAAGCTAGGCTTTTTAGACCACAATATTTTTCATACCAAAACGGCCCGTGCCTGCATCTTTATGGCGTCACGTGATAAGTACGACATTATCATTTGTGATTACAATTTCGGCAGAGGGCTGAACGGTAAACAGGTTTTTGAAGAATTTAAGCATTATAAGCTGATCAATGATGATGCGGTGTTTGTCATGATCACCGCAGAAAGCTCGTCAATCATTGTGCGATCGATTCTTGAGCTAATGCCGGATGAATACATTTTAAAGCCGATCAACATTAATCAGCTCAAGCAGCGCTTGACCTTGTCGTTGCACCGGAAAAAATCGCTGTTGGCGTTGTATTCGGCGGAAACGAACAAGCAGTACCATGATGGCCTGAAAGCGTGTGATGAATTGTCACCGTTTTTCCCTGAGTATTATTTCACGATTCAGAAGTTCAAAGGGACCTTCTTGCGGCGTTTAAAGCTGTATGAAGAAGCCAAAGCGGTGTACGAACAAACGCTGGAAGAAAAGCCGGTTGACTGGGCGAAGATTGGCCTGGCGAACGTGTTTATGCATGAAGGAAAGCGGGTCGAAGCCTCTGAAGTGCTTAATGAACTGCTGGCTACCTCGCCCAATAACATTGGTGCGCGGGTTGAAGCGGCGAATTTGAGCATCATGAACAAGAACATTCCTGAGGCAATCGCGCACCTGAAAGCGGCGAATAAGCTGGTGCCGGAGCATTCTGAGCGTGAGTTGGTTATCTCTAACCTTTGCATCTCAGTGGGGGATTACGCGAGCGCATTAGAGCGTTACCGTGTGTATATGGAGATTAACCGCGAGACATACCGTAATTCTATCTTTGCCCGTTTTAACTTGACGCGTTTAGTTTTGTTCACGGCGCGCAGCAGTGAAGGCGCAGCGCGTGAGAAGCTGTTAGCCGAAGCGCGGATGATGCTTAAAGCGTTGTTTGAGGAAGATAAGAAAGAGCAATACCGCAGTCAGTTGGATCTGCTGGTGGCGCATTTGTCGATGGAAGAGAAGAAGTTCGTTGAAGCCATTGATATCTTAAACCCGCTTTATAAAACGAAGCCGTTTAAGCATTTCTATGACCGTTACCACTTCTGTTGGTTGCTGAACGTGATGTCTTATGACTCGGAGTTCTCAAAAAGTATCCGTTGGTGTAATGAGTCGCTGGTGGCGAATGAAACCGAGATCATCATGTCGAGTAAAATCGAGATGGCGAAAGCCTTGCAGCAGGTCAATACCGACAAGCAGAAGTGGCTGGAAAACATGTATCGGACAATCCACAGCAAGAAAGACAATATTCCGGACATGCTCAATGTTTACATTCTGATCATTCGTCGCTGCCCAACATTGCGTGCTGTGGCATTGAAAATTGTGATGATTATGTCGCGCTGCTTGCCGCGCACGATGAAGATTGAGGATATCGCTAAACTGCTCGAGCATTGCGACAAGATGATCCGTCAGCTGACGACAGAACAAGAGCGGGAAGATATGCGCTATGATCTGTTCTATCAGAAAGCATCAGAGCGGATAGAGGCACGCGAATACGGCGTTGTTTAGCCCGTACTGAGCGCGTCGTTCAGTGCTATGCATTGTCCGCGATTGCTGTTAAGAGCCGTAAGTGGTCACCGCTTGCGGCTTTTTTATGGGTCAAACAGGGGGGGATGATAGGACAAGCAGGGATAGCGACATAGTCCGTTGTGTGTAATGTTTCGTGCTGTACTGTGTGGCTGGTGTAACGATGAGGCGATGCGGGGATAGGAGAGGTCGCAGAGGGTAAATAGCAGGCATAAAAAAGAGCGCTACAAGAGCGCTCTTTTGGAAACTTTACGTAAGGGGCTTAAAATTAAGCGCGCTCAACGTTAGCAGCTTGAGGACCTTTCTGACCTTGTTCGATGTCGAAAGATACTTTTTGGCCTTCAGCTAGAGATTTGAAACCTTCACCAGAGATAGCACGGAAGTGAACGAATACGTCAGCGCCGCCGTTGTCTTGAGTGATGAAGCCGAAGCCTTTCTCGTCGTTGAACCACTTAACGATACCAGTTGCTTTAGACATGTTATGTCTCCTGAATTAAATAAATTGTTTCGCGCTTAGAGAGCGCACTTAAGCCATCATAATGTATTACTTATGGACAAAAGAATGTTGAGATCTTCAGGTCGGTCGCTGGTTGAAGCGGTGGAACGAAGTTTTCTATTTCAATTTGTGGCATAAATAGGTCTGCATTACAGGCCGAGTAGTATTAGGCCACACGAAAAGGGCAGAGGCAAGTAAATACTAGTGAGTTTAAGCGTTTAACTAGCAAAGTGTGACCAAGATAGCAGGCATTTACAGATATATACGTGAATATACAGATTGTTAGCGGTGTGGGAAAAATGCAGGAAAAGAGGTCGGAGCTGGGTGGAGATTGCGAGAAAGTAGCAGAAAGTAAAAAAGGGCTGTAGCAGCCCTTTTTGCTCAACCTAAATGCGTGGATTTAGATTTTTTCTACGTTCGCTGCTTGAAGACCCTTAGGGCCTTGCTCAGTTTCGTAGCTGACTTTTTGGCCTTCAGCCAGTGTTTTGAAGCCGTCACCCGTGATAGCACGGAAATGAACGAATACGTCAGCACCGCCGTTGTCCTGTGTGATAAAACCAAAACCTTTTTCTTCGTTAAACCACTTAACGGTACCTGTTGCTTTAGACATGTTGTCTCCTGAATTACTTACATCTGTACATATGCCAATACTATTTAACAGCATCATTGGTAACAATTGAATCCCTCTAGTTCCAGTGTAACTTGCAAAAAGTATGGCCAGATGAAGCGATTCTTGCTCAGTGTTGCGTATTGCCAAACATTATTGGTCTTCCACAAGATTAGGCAGGATGATGCCATTTGCAAATACTTTTGTTAGAAAAATGTGGAGGCATTCACAGCAAACCGTTCGATAGGTGCACAGCGCGCAGAAAGTTTATTGAGCGAACGCTGTTTATATCCTTGATATCCCATGGAATGCGTATAAATGGCATCATCACGAAGCAAATCGCAGGGGCAGGCTAGAGAGGTATAACGCTGCTTTTTCGCTCACGATTAGTGTGCGGGTTTCTGCACTACATCAAAGTAATGAATGATCTTTTTTGATTGGTTAAAATGTGACTTGAGTAGCAACAAAGGTTTCTGTTATAACGGGATGAGTTAGGTTTTTTAGATTCATAAAAGGAAAAAGAATGAATAATATCCTAGAGCTAGTTCGTCAAACACGTCGTAAGAACAAGCTAAAGCGCGAGATCCTGGATAACGATCGTAAAATTCGCGATAACCGTAAGCGTGTTGAATTGCTTGAAAACCTACTTGATTACATCAAGGCAGACATGACACACGATCAAATTCTTGAAATCGTTGAAAACATGAAAGGCGATTACGAAGATCGTGTTGATGATCACATCATCATCAGTGCTGAGCTATCAAAAGAGCGTCGCGAAGTGAGCAAGAGCGTTAAAGATCTGAAGAAAGCAGAAATCGCTTCTCACCATTAATGTCGCAACTGTTTACAAAAGCCCGATATTTATCGGGCTTTTTTTGTGCGTGTAAAACGTACATACGGCTGTAAATAGATTAAAATAATCAGTAAATATAAAGAGATACGCACGTTTATTGATAGTGTGTCGCCAAGCCGTAGGGAGTAGGTTTGTTTAAGCATCTAGGTTGGTTTGTGGGGTGTGCCCCCTTGTTGGTCAATGCCCCTGTGTGGGCATCAGACGCTGACGAGCGCGCGGTGACGCAGGCGGTATCGCCTTATACATTACGTGCAGAGCGAGACAGTGAAGCGTTATGGGGCATTGCGGGTGTCATTCGGGGGGCAACAATTCCCTATGCGACAAAATCGGTGGTGGAAGACAGCACCGTGTCTACGTTTGTGCCGATGATGTTCTATAGAGGTGACCGTTTCTTTTTGAACGGTACGGAAGGGGGGATGTGTCTTTTTCGCAAAGACAACTGGGAGTTAAATGCGTTATTGCGGATGCATTTCATTGATATTCCCTCTTCGTTTCAAAACCAAATTGGCGGGGATACCGCGGACTTAGGGCTTCAAGTCAAATATTCGTGGGATGATTATTACGCGCAGTTTGACGTACTGAATGACCCCGATGGGCGTTTCAGTGGACAGGCTACGCTCGGCGCGGATTTGATGTTTGATAACTGGCGCTTACTGCCAGAGGTCAGTGCCATAGTAAAAAGCGAACGCTATAACAGCTATTACTACGGGCTTAACCTTGAACCCATTGATGCAGGAATCGACATTAAAGCCGGCATGGGAGCCAGTTATCACGTCACGTCTCAGTTACACGTAGTCGGCGGCGCGTTTGTGCGGCATTTTGGCCAAAGTGTCAGAGATGCACAGATGGTCAGTGAAGACTGGCAAGGCGAGCTCTATCTGGGCGTTGGCTTCTTTAATGATCGCAGTCGGCCAAGAAAACCGGAAATCAGTACGCAACCGTATTTCCGTCTCGCGCATGGTTGGGGAACGCCGTCTAACATCGGTGATATCTTTGCCGGTAACCGAGTCAAAGATCCGTACAATAATCAGCTGACGTCTTTCTTCTATGGCCATCCGTTAACGGACGAATTGTTTGGAGTGCCGTTGGATATTTACCTGACTCCGGGTGTGGTGTGGCATTGGCATTCCGATGTGCAAAGCAGCACGCAAGAGTATGTGGTGGCGATCAAGGCCTATTATACCCTTAACTGGCCGTTTACATGGCGTGTCGGGGTCGCTGAAGGGTTATCCTATAGCAGCGATATTACCTATATCGAACAAACGGAAATGGATGAAAAAGGGTATGAGCCCAGTAAGTTGCTCAACTTCCTCGACATCTCTGTGGATGTGAATGTGGGGGATTTGATCAACGAAAAGTCACTGAATAATGTGTGGGTGGGGTATAGCCTGCATCACCGTTCTGCGATTTTCGAGAGTGCCTCTCAGTTTGGGCGGATCAAAGGCGGCAGTAATTACAACACCGTGTATGTGCAGTTCGATTTTTAATCCTTGTGTGACATAAAAACGACGCATAAAAAATGGTTCATCGCGGCTTTCCGGGGAAAGCCGCTTTGATCTTTAAGAAGAAGTAATCGGTATCTCGGTAACCATAGCCCATCCGTTTTATTAATTTTATCTTGTTATTGATCCCTTCAAGCGTACAGGTGTTCAACGGATAGCGTGCTGAAGCGGTAATCCCATGAAGGTAAGGACTGAGCTTTCGGGCAAACTCTTGTAGGGGTTTAATTCCACTTTCATTGACTTGAGCCCACCACACCTTCCATAAGCTCTTTGCCTGATGCTCTGACTCACAACGCCAGAGTTCCTTCAACTGTGCGCCCAATACATAGGTCGTCATCAAGTCCTTATTTATCTCCAATATTTCATTGAGATAGCTGTTCTGCTGTGTATTTAAATTATCTCTATTTTTCAATAATACCCAGCGTGACCGCTTTACCCATTGCCTCGCTTTCTTATCATGTTTTAGCTTATTGGCTTGGTCGACTCTGACCCTATCCATCACTTCTCGACCGAACTTTGCTACAACGTGGAACAAGTCATAAACAATACGTGCATTTGGGCAATGCGCTTGAACCTCAAGATCAAAAGCCGTATTCATATCCATGGCTACCGCTTCGATATTCTTGCCATGTTCGCCTAACAACTCGAAGAATGGTCGTATATCTTTGCGGCTGCGACCTAGACCAATCCAGATAACCTGATGACTTTTCGCATCTGCAATGACAGTGGCGTAGCGGTGCCCCTTAAAAATGGCGAACTCATCCATGACGAGTTGCCTCAATTCACCCCATTTAACTTGAGGTACCACTTGTTGAAGCCGGCGCTTATCTATCTCTTTGATGGTGTGCCAATGCACTCCTGTCATCTCGGCGATATGCTTGATCGGCAAAAGAGGCAGCAGTTGTTCGATATAACTTCGCATGCGATTGGTGATACGAGCATAAGGCTCCAGCCAAGATAATCGCTCCGTTCTAATACCGCAGTGACTGCATTTAATCCGCCGAGTTTGAACAAAGAGTTCAACTGGCGTTCCAAGCAGCGTTGCTTCCTTCACGTTACGCCATTGGTACTCATGCACGGATTGAGCATTAAGTCCGCAAGGGCACTTTGCGATAGAGTGAGGTTCAAGCGTGAGCGTAATAAGTGATGCAGTCTGATGAGACTTTACTATCTGAAAGCCTTCCCAGAATGAAGATAGGAAAGTATGATTCGGCATGAAAACGGTAGTTTGTGTTGGTTTTGTTTGGCGATAAAACTCTATCACTTACTACCGTTTTTGTTTTGAGTTCCCGCTTATCCGCGATGAACCTAAAAAATCCCTATCGCGAGACAGGGATTTTTTTGTATTCAGTGTAAGCGGGTGTGTTACGCCGCTTGCTTTGCCGAGAAGTCGACTTTACGTTGGTTAAAACGGCTAACCAAATCATCAATGTCATCTTGGCAGTAGGGCTTCAAGCCACTCATCAGCATGCGTTTACGGCCCGTGCCGACCACTTCACCGTCTTCCATAAAGCAGAAATGCAACGTCACACTGCCGCGTTTACCGTCAACATCCATCTCTGATTTGGTCAGTTCTACCGTGGGTGCAGTAAGATCCAAGCGGGTGAAGTCAATTTCCATGCTTTCATAGATCACCAACGGACGTGTTGGGTTGATCATGATGTCTTTTTCTTGCATCAACGGCACCATGATGTGCGGGAAATTCATGCCTGAAAACTGTACGTAACTTTTAGTCACTTGCTCAATCAGGGCGGCATTGGTGTTAATGCTGCCTTCACGCGTCACGTGCAGGTATTCTTTGCCATTGCCGTCGACCACAGCAAAGTCGTTGAAACAGCTGTGTGCCGCTTTCAGTAACATGTTGTCACTGATCATGCCTGCGAATTCAAATCGCATCTTTTCACTGATCCCTGCTTTTGCGAGAACAACAGAGAAGAGCAGATCGCCAGGTACACAGAAGCGCTTGTTGTCTTCGTCATGAATGGGATTGAAATCGCCAGCGATTTTTTTTGCAAAATGACTCGCTTGCTCACGTGTGAAAGAAAATTCACCATTCTGTTCGGCGTAATAAGATTCTAGAAACATGCTTCACTACTGTCAGTGGATTAATCAAACTGTCAGCTATTCTACATGATTCGATCATTGTTAATGGTCTAGCCAGTGGATCGTGCCGACAGGCATGGTAAAAGGAGCATCATAGCGCAAATTGATTAAAAATGGCGCACTAAATCTGCTGGGGCGGGGGATTTGACCAATTTGGTTATGATTTCGGTAGAAAATTGACGTTTTGTGATTTTATTGACGCATAAAATATTGACGAAACACATTGAAGTGAGAGTTATCAATGTAATTGAGATTTTATTTGCTGAAATCGGGTGTAACTTTTTGTATTATGAGTCAAATACGGTAACTAATCATGATTACATTTTAAAAAAACATTTTACATCATGTGCCGTAGATGACAGACAGCCGTTGTTCTTAAGAACAATCAGCTAGCGTTGCTTTATCTGAGTCGAATATTGCAGTTCGGTTTCCATACGGAAAACCGAACCGCACACCCTCTTCTAGACGTGTAGAAGCTCAGGACAAATAAAGCAGCAGGGAAGCTGCGTATAAAAAATAGGCACTCAGTAAGTGGCGCGACGTAAACGGTAGAACGTGAGCGGAGGGTCGCTTGCTGAGTGCTAAATTATACATAGCCTCTGTGGCTTGCTGATAGCATCGATGAAAGCACTTGTTCAGCCTTTCCTCCGGGAAGGCCTGAACAGGTGCTTTTTTTGCATTTTTCCGCAAAAAATTCCGAAAAAAAACGCCGACCATGATGGTCGGCGAATCATAACTGTGGTGTGAAGCTGGGCGGTTACAGGCGATTAACCAGTGGGATCACGCGTACTTTTTCACCCACAGCCACTTCAGACTGCTCAGGCAAAATTTCAATCAAGCAGTTCGCTTCGCTCATTGAACGCAAAATACCGGAACCTTGCTTACCCGTACTGCTGACGGTTAAACGGCCATTGGCATCAATACTGAAATAACCACGGCTGTATTCGGTACGTCCCGGACGCGAGCGCAGTGTCTCGGTGGCGGTGGCCATGAAGTAAGGCGCTTCCCAGTTAACCATGCCTTGCAGCTTACGAATGGCTGGCTCAACAAATTGCAGGAAGGCGACCATCACGGCGACAGGGTTACCCGGTAAACCAAAGAATGGCGTGTCTTGAATTTGACCAAATGCCAGTGGGCGACCCGGACGCATGTTGATTCGCCAGAAGTTGATCTGGCCAAGCTTATCTAAAATGGTTTTGATGTAATCAGCATCACCCACAGATACGCCACCGGATGACAAAATGACATCAGCTTGTTCGCTGGCAGCGGTTAACGTGGCTTCCAGTGCGGCTTCGCTGTCTTCAATGATGCCCAAGTCAACCACGTCGCAGCCGAGCTTCGTCAACATCGCGTGCAGGGTGTAGCGGTTTGCATCATAAATGCAGTTAGGCTTTTGTGCTTCACCCGGGTGTTGGACTTCATCACCGGTTGAAAAAATGGCGACACGCACTTGCGGACGAATCGCAACACGGTGTAAACCGAGTGAGGCGATCATGCCCAGCTCTGGCGCCGTAATTTGTGTGCCTTCAGCAACGGCGGCTTGGCCTAATGCCAAATCCTCACCGGCTTGACGAACGTTCTGACCGCGTTTAATCGCGCCCATTGCGATATTGAACGTGACGCTGTCACCGTCTTGTTGTGCTTGTTCACGCATGATCACGGTATCAGCATGTTGCGGTACGGGCGCACCGGTCATGATGCGAACCGCTTCACCTTCGGCTAATGGGTGATCATAGCTGTGACCCGCCATAACGTGCGCGACAACTTGGTAACTGTCACGACCGATGTCATCGCCACGAATGGCATAGCCGTCCATTGCTGAATTGGTGTGCTGCGGCACGTTCACTGGCGATAGAATGTCTGATGCGACAATTTGTCCCAATGCGTCTTTCAGGTCGACATCAATCTGAGCCGTCGGTGGGACAATCTGGGTCAGTATCTTCGCACGACCTTCAGCCACAGACAGCATGCCGGAAGGATCGGTATCGCTACAGCTTAACGAAGACACTGCCGCTTGCTTAGCAAAGTTCACGACAAAATCGGTCAGCTGATCAAGGTTGTTGATGTCGAGCTGTGGCAGATCCGTCGGAGCCGGAATGTTCGCGGCAACCGCGATGATGTTACTGTCGTCAGGGTGTAGCCAAGGCTTGCCAATTTCTTCACGGTGCAGCTCAATTTTCGGGAAATCGCGTTTTTTAAAGCCTTCGACCAGAATCAGATCCAATGCGGTTTGATCCAGCTTTGCGATCAGTTGGGGCAGGGTGGACTCTTCGTCGGGGGTTTCCGTCACTAAGGCTTGACGGTAACGGGACGAGATCAGCATTTGACCCGCACCGGCTTTACGCAGGCGGTAGCTGTCTTTGCCTTCTTGGTCGATGTCAAAATTGTGGTGAGCGTGTTTGATCACGGCAACACGGATACCTCGCGCCACAAGGTGCGGCAACATGGCTTCTAATAAGGTGGTTTTGCCGGTACCGCTCCATGCAGCAAACCCCAGCAGGGGAAGAGACGCTTTAATCTGGCTCATAAATCTTGTCCGAATTGTTTGAGTTCTTCTGGCGTATTCAGATTGACGAACGCGTTAGGTTGGTCGCTAAAGTCGACGGTGATCATATTACACTGCTTATACAGCAGGATGATTTTACGGTCACCGTTGGCAAGAAACTGTTCTAGCTGGGGTAAAATGCGGCGGTTAACCAAGGTGACGACAGGTTGAATATGCTCGCCATCGTGGGCAACAGCAATGTCAGTGTCGCTATCGCATGCTGCACTCATACGGGCGACAAGATCCACCGGCAGTTGCGGGCAATCACACGGTACAAAGCCGATCCACTCATCCGACAGGTGGTGAAGGGCTGCATGCATACCGCCTAACGGCCCTGGGTAATTTGCAATATGATCGCCAAACACATCGCCATACTGGCGATAGGTGTCTTGATTACGGTTTGCGTTAATCGAAATTGCAGAGGTTTGTGGTTTCAGGGTCGCCATCACATGCTCAATCATGGCACGTCCTGCTAATTCGACTAACCCTTTGTCGTTGCCACCCATACGGCTGGCTTGTCCGCCCGCTAAGATCACCCAGTGTGTATTTTCAGGCATAGGCATAGGTATTTTTGTCCTCATCTACCAATTGCAGTTCAGCGCGTTCAATAAGTTTTGAGTCGGCTATCGTCCATTGACGACGGCAGAGATCGGTCAGGGCATTTTTTTGATGGCTGGTGATCACCAAACTAGTGCCACGCTCAATTAAGTCTTTGCTCAGTACCACTAACCGTTCAATGGATTCCGGATCCAAGCTGGCACTGGATTCATCCATCAAGAGTACGCCGGGTTTTAACACCCAAGCGCGTGCCATCGCCACACGCTGCCGTTCCCCGCCCGACAACACAGAGATGTGTTCATCGGCCAAGGTCTCTAACCCTACCATACGTAAGGCATTAATGGCTTCTGTTCGACGGTGACGGCGGTTCGTTACGCTGAATTTTAAGCCATAACAGACATTATCCAGAATGCTGCCGTCAAACATGTACGGTGTTTGGTGCATATACACCACGCCGCTGTTACTTTGTGCGCAGAACATCCGTCGTAGAAACGAGTGTTGCGCCAAGTTGATCGAGCCGGTCGTGGGTTTTTGTAATCCGCTCAACACTTTTAACAGCGTGGTTTTACCGACGCCGTTATCTCCGGTCAGGTAGACCGCATCCTGTGGTCCAAGAATAAGCTTAGGAACATGAAACAGTAGCCGATCCTTGAATCTTACTGACAGGTCATGCGCCTGAATCGAGAGCTGTGTCATCAATATCTCCGGCTTAGTTTGTTCGCAGGTGGGCTTTGCCACGCGCCACAGATAAGAAAAAGTTTAGTCCTAACGCCAAAATCAGTAACACCATTCCGAGCGCAACACCTTGCGCAAAAGCGCCTTTGGAGCTTTCCAGTGCAATGGCGGTGGGGATATTACGGGTGGAATTCAAAATGTTTCCCCCTACCATCATTGAACAACCCACCTCCGTGATCACGCGGCTAAATGCAGCAATGATCGCAGCCAGTAACGGGAAGCGGCATTCCCACATCAAGCTGATAAAGGCTTGCGGTAAGCTGGCGCCAAGCGTTAGGGCGGTTTCCCATGCACGGCGGTCACTGTTTTGAAATGCCGCATGCATCATGGAAACCAGCAGTGGGAAGCAAATGAGAATTTGCCCTAAAATCATCGCTTGTTGCGTAAACAACATTTTCCAGTCGCCCAAGGGGCCAGCACGCGAGAGTAGCATATACAGCAGTAAGCCAATCACCACGGTCGGAATCGACTGGAAGGTATTCATTAACGACAAGATCAGCCAGCGCCCCGGGAAGGTCCCGTAGGCGAGGGCGAATCCCATCAACATGGCTGGCAATAGCACAATGCCAATTGCCAGCAGTGAGACAGAAAATGAAACACCGACGATCCCCCAAAGGGACGCATCCCCGCTTAACAGCAGTTGGATCGCCTGGTGTGTGGTTTGCCATATATCCATTTATTGAGAAAGTGCATCCGCAACGAATAGCTGTTCGCCATGTCGCTTGTAGTTGTTGATTAGCGTTTGTGCTTTCGTGTTCACCAACCAATCGCTGAATGATTTTGCGCCTTGGTAGTTAATATCCGGGTAACGGCTTGGGTTCACCAAGATCACCTGGTAAGGGTTGAACAGACGAGGATCGCCTTGAAGCACCACTTTAAGGTCAAGTTTGTTCTGGTAAGCCAGCCACGTACCACGGTCAGTGATGGTGTAGCCTTGCAGTTCAGACGCCATGTTCAGTGTTGGACCCATGCCTTGGCCAACGGCTTTGTAACCGCCGAAGTTAGGTTCCATTTTAGATTGTGCCCACAGGTTCAGTTCTTTTTTATGGGTGCCTGAATCATCGCCACGAGAAACAAACGTTTCATTGTCGTTAGCAAGGGTTTTCAGTGCCGCTGCAACGTCGTTCATGCCACTGATGTGCGCAGGATCCGCTTTAGGCCCTACCAACACGAAGTCATTATGCATGAGCTTACGTGGAAGTACACCGTAACCTTCTTCAACGAACGTCGCTTCTGCTTTAGGGGCGTGCGTCATCACCAAATCGACATCGCCGTTTTGACCCATACGCAGTGATTTGCCGGTACCTGCGGCTAACACTTCGACGTCGTAGCCTGTGTCTTTTTTGAATTCAGGCAGCAAGTAATCCAACAGGCCAGAATGGTAGGTACTGGTGGTGGTCGCCAAGCGAATGGTCATGTCTTGCGCGGCTTGAACGGCACTGGTGGACAAAAGCGCGATGATAACGAGTGTTGATTTTAGTAATTTCATAGGTCTTCCTGACATTGAGTCATTTGATTGATACACGAATTTACAGTTAACGCTGTGTTGATAAAGGCAAAACACACAACGTTGAGATACCGTGCCTTAAGCAATTCGGATGCCAATTTGGCATTTTCAATGAAAGGTTGTTTTGTGTGTCTGTAATGTGATGATTTTAAATGTTTTATTGGTCTGTTGCCAAACGGTGTGACGAAACATAAATAAACACCTTTGACATAAGTCATCGCTGTGAGACAAAATGTCCCACACATAACCATAGTTAAAATACATATTTATGTCTGATAATGCGGCAATGACATGGTCTGCGGTCTCGGTACTGGTCGTAGATGACGAGCCAGGGATGCGCGCCATCTTAAAAAAAGCCTTAAGTAAGCAGTTTGCCCAAGTGGATGTGGCAGGCAGTATTGAAGAAGCCGAAGAATTACGTAAGCGTTGCCACTTTGACCTGTTGATTGTGGATATCAACTTGCCGGGACGTTCTGGCATTGAATGGCATGAAGCGTTTGATCCTTCAACGCGTCGCAGCGACGTGATTTTCATGACGGGGTATGCGGATCTCGACACCGCGATTCAAGCGCTACGTGCAGGGGCGTCTGATTTTATCCTCAAACCGTTTAACCTTGAGCAGATGATGCAGTCTGTGCAGCGTTGTATCGAACGCCGTATGGTTGAACGGCAGAATTTTGCACTGCAGCGTGATGTTGAGCGTTCGTATCCGGTCGATATTATTGGTGATGCGCAAAGCACCTTGTCGATGAAAAAGCTGATCAGCCAATTAGCGCCATCCGTCGCTGCTGTCTTAGTCGAAGGCGAGTCAGGCACCGGTAAAGAGTTGGTTGCCCGTGCGCTGCACCAACTGAGTCAACGCAGTGGGCCGTTTGTGCCGCTTAACTGTGGCGCCATTGCGCCTGACTTATTAGAAAGTGAATTGTTTGGTCACGTCTCGGGCGCGTTTACTGGCGCGAAAAAAGGCCGTGAAGGCCTGTTTCGTGTCGCCAATAACGGCACCCTGTTTTTAGATGAAATCGGCGAGATGCCGCTGTCGATGCAATCGTCGTTGTTGCGTGCGCTCGAACAAAAAGCCATTCGTCCGGTCGGCGCTGAGCGCGAAGTGCAGGTGGATGTGCGTATTGTCGCGGCGACGAACCGAAATTTAAAGCAAGAAGTCGAAGAAGGCCGTTTCCGTCGCGATTTGTATTACCGCTTGAACGTGTTGACCATCGAATTACCGTCATTGCGTGAACGTTTAGAAGATATTCCTGCTTTGGCCCACCATTTTACCCAACAATTAGCCAAAGATTTAGGCTCTAAGCCTGTGAGCTGGACCCATGAAGACATTCAGGCCATGCAAGCCTATGACTGGCCGGGTAACATTCGTGAACTGCGTAATATGATGGAACGTTGTTTGCTGTTAGGTAAACCGCCGGCCGAGTATTGGCATGAATTAGCGGGGGATAAAGCGGTATTGCGCCCTGTGACGTCTCCTGAAACCGCCGCGGAGACGGCCAATCGTACTGATTCCGGTGCTCACCTCGACGCTGACGAGCATGACCATGAAGACGTACCACACGGTGAACCCGTGTTGGGGGATGACGGTAAACGCCCTTGTAAGTGTCATGATCAGGATAGCGACGCGGAAACCTATTGTTACCCGAGTGACTGGGCGCTAAAAGACGTGGAAAAAGCCCACATTATGCAAGTGGTCGATTCACATCAAGGCAATAAGTCGGCGGCGGCGCGTCAATTGGGCGTGGCACGCAAAACGCTAGAGCGTAAATACAAAGACTGGGCCGATGAAGCCGTGTTATCCACGGAGCAGGATTAAGCCGTGAAGCCGTTTATTGCAATGTGGATTCGGCGTTTGCGTACCATGGTGCGTTACCGCCTGCTTATCCTGACCTCTACCCCGATCATCATTACCTTGTTGGCGTTGATAGCGCTGACCATGTATTGGACGGTGATGTACACCTGGCAAAGTGCGCTGATGAATGTGCGGGCCGATTTGGCCGTGGCGCATCACAGTATGGAGTTGCTGCAACGCGAACAGCGCATGCGGTTAATGGCGCTGACCGAGTCTTATGACTTTCAGCATACGATGCGCAAGCATGAAGGGGAGCTGATTGATTGGGTGAAACAGCAAACCGGCCATTACGATCTGGATTTTGTTGTTATCCATCCTGCGTCTGAACTGGGTGCGTTCTCGAAAGAAAATCGCCAACTCTTGATGGCGGGCAAAGAGCAGACGTTTTTCCAGACGTTAGAAGCCTATCAGTTGGCGGCCCTGAACCCCGACTTGCCTGCTATGGCGCAGATCCCGTTATTGAATGAAAAGGGGATTGTGTCACAAGGCTTGATCAGTCGTAGCTTGATCCCGATTTTTAACAAAGAAGGGCAATTGCAATGGATTGTTGATGGCGGCATGTTGCTCAATAACAGCACATCGCTGGTAGATAGGATCCGTGACCTTGTTTATGCGTCTGATACCTTGCCTGCGGGCAGTATCGGCACCGTCACCTTGTTCATGAATGACATTCGTGTCAGTACCAATGTCCCGTTAGACAGCAAGCGGTTGAATGGTCGCGCCATTGGTACCCGGGTATCGCAAGATGTGAATGATTCAGTGTTAGTGCGAGGCGAACATTGGGTCGATCGCGCGTTCGTGTATGACGATTGGTATGTGTCGGCGTATGAGCCACTGAAAAACAAAGAAGGCGAGATCATCGGTATGCTCTACACCGGTTATCTGGAATGGCCGATGATTAAAATCTATCTTACCAACATTGTTGAGTTGGGTTTTGGCATTGTGGCGGTGTTACTGCTTTCTGGCGTGATTGTGTATCGCGGGGCGCGTGACTTGTTCCGGCCCATCGAAAAGATGCACCAAGTCGTCTCTGCGGTGCAACTCGGGTTAGATCGCCGTATTGGGTGTATGAATTTAACGGACGGCCATGAGTTACAAATACTCGGCCGACAATTCGATACCATGTTGGATCAGCTGCATCAACGCAATGAAGCGATCAAACTGGCTTCACTGGAACTGGAAGACAAGGTCAGAGATCGCACACTGAGTCTGCATGAGAAAACCCACGAGCTTGAACAGCACATTAAGTTGCTCAATCAGGCACGCACTCGCCTTGTCAGTAGTGAAAAACTGGCTGCATTGGGGGAGTTAACGGCAGGAATTGCCCATGAAATCAACAACCCAACGGCCGTAATTCTTGGCAATGTAGAGCTACTGCAGTTTGAACTTGGCGACGAAACAGAACGCGTACGTGAAGAGCTGGATGCCATTCATGAACAGATCGACCGGATTCGCAATATTACACGCAGCTTGTTGCAATACAGTCGCCAAGGCGGGGTGCAAGATGAAGTCACGTGGCAGCATTTGAATCCGCTGGTGGAAGAAAGCCTGACCTTGGTGCGTACCGGTACCAAGAAAATGGATGTCGAAATTCATGCTGAGCTAAATGCCCGCTGTTGTGTGGAAGTGAATCGCCACCAGCTTCTGCAGGTCTTGGTGAATTTGCAGATGAATGGGGTGCATGCCATGGATGATGCCGGCGTGCTGGAGGTGAAAACTGAAGACTGGCTGGATAATGAGGGGAACGCGATGGGGGCGAAAGTGATTATTGCTGACCATGGTTGTGGGATCCCTGCTGAAAATATGCAGCGTATCTTTGATCCCTTCTTTACCACGCGTCGGAGTGGTACAGGGCTGGGGTTATCGGTGAGTCAGGGGATCATCACGGGCATCGGTGGGGAAATCTCGGTGACTTCGGCACAAGGCGAAGGAGCAACCTTTACAATTTTCCTCCCAGAAAAAGCCTCGTCGGGCAGTAAGTTGACACTAGAGTTAGAAAGTATCTGTTAGTGGAATAACTCAGACAGCCTGCACAGGGACGTGAAAAGCGGGATGTGATAAAAAACGGGGCGAGACAAAAAAGGCATGATTGATTCATGCCTTTTTTACGTTTGAGGTAAGAGGAAACAAGACACAATGAAAGACTCGTTGTTATCTGCTTTCTAGCCAATCAACATGACGTGTTACATGAAGATCATACCAAAGAGCATGAAGACAAAACCGATCAAGGCGGTTCGTGTGATGATGCCAGCGTGAGTAGGGTTGATCATTTCTTGATGCTGCATAGGCGTCCTTTTTATGACAGAGTGATGACGGAATCGTTAAATTTACTTAATAAAGTGTAGTTCAAATTTCTCATATTTTAGATTTCAAAAATGTGATGGCATCCGTTTTTTTTATGTTAGTAGTGAAATATTCATAGGAGATTACCAGCGCACACGGCAGAAAAGAAAGGGATACGTTGAATAGTTACCACCTGAAGGTAGGATTTGCAGGCTAGGGTTAAATCCACGATATATTTAAAAATATTTTTCCTATACTAAAAGAAAATACGTTCAGTGGTGGTGGTGATGAAATTACTTTTATTAATGTTTGGCGTCCTGCTGCAATGCTTGGCGCTGTATGTTGCATTCTATTCTGACATGGATGGCAATATTTATATGGCCACGCTGATTTCTGTTGCAGCAATGTCATGTATTATGGTGATCCGCAGTTTAATCGCACCGGTATGTTTGCTTTCAGGTATCTTACTTGGGTTGTCGTTATCGCATAATGACGCTGATCTTGAAGTGTTAACGTCATTAGAAAAACAAGCGATGAACGCCTTATCGATACAGCAACAACAAGACGCTCAACCTGTTATACAAGAAGCCTTTTTCAATACGACAGCCGAATAATACCTATTCGGGTATCAAGATGGATTGGCCTGCAACAATGAAAGAATGCGACAGGTGGTTCACTTGTTTTATCACATCGACAGAGGTGTTGTTCAGCCTTGCCAGTTGATTAAGTGAGTCGCCTGCTTGTATGTCGTATACCACAAAAGACTGCTTGGTGACTTTTTTCGATTTCTCATTGTCATAAAACGTTGTGCGGTGGGCGACGGGCAGTAAGATTGTATTTTCTTTTTTCTTCATCGTATATCCCCCCGTATATCCTGGGTTGAGCTGATAAAGTGTTTTGCTCGACATTCCTGCATAGCCCGCCAAATGTTTTAATCGAATGCGCTTCTGAATCACCACTTCTTCCACTTGAGGTTCCGCTTTAATGCTGGCAAACGTTAAAGGGTATTGCTGGCGTTGTTTCACGAGTTCCGCCATCGCTAATAATTTCGGGACATAATGGCGGGTTTCTCTTGGCAGTTTTAATGCCCAAAAGTCGGTGGACTTCCCGGCGGCACGGTTCTTCTTGATCGCATTTCTGACTCTTGCCCCGCCGGTATTGTAGGCCGCAATGGCATGAAGCCAATCATGATCAAACCTCTCGTATAAATATTCCAGTAAATCCAGCGCAGCTTGGGTGGATGCCACGATATCGCGGCGGCCATCGTAGCCAGAGGTAATGGTTAAGCCAAATGTACGACCGGTCGGGGCGGTGATTTGCCATAAACCGGCAGCGCCTTTATGGGAATGGGCAAACTGATCAAAACTGCTTTCAATAAACGGCAGTAAGGCCAGTTCGATAGGCAGGTCTCGTGCCTTCACTTGTTGATACAGATAATACAAAAACGGTTCAGCACGGGCTGTCACGGTTTCAATGTGATAGGGGTTGTTGATAAACCACCGTTTATGTTGATTGATGCGGCGATTGTTCGGCACATTCATGCTGAATTGGCGACTTAGTACGTCCCAGATTTCGGGGGCTTCTTGTGGTAACGCTGGGGGGAGCACGTCGTGTGGCCATGTGGCTTGAATCGCCTGAGTCGTTTGGGTCTGTGTTTGCACAGCGTCAGAGACTTCGGCTGACGGTGCGTCTGCGTTTGTTAGGGGGGAGATTGAACGCGATGCGGATTGCGCCCGGGTTTCACTTTCACCCGTGGCGATATAGCTGCCTTCGAACAAATCACTGGATATGGGGCAGCGATGATTCAGTGTGTCTACCGATAAGGTGTGCGCGCTGGCGAGCGCCTGTTCCTCGGTCAGATCAGGCGGATCCGTTGCCTCTGGCTGTTCGATATGAGCAGAAATGTTTTGGCATCCTGCAATTAAGACAACAATACTGGCTAAAAAAAGATAGGGCACAATCATAGATAAATCACAGACGGTCATTAGGTTATTGATAGAGGTGCAATTAATTTGCGCTGTCTTGAAAGATTAGCAGTGATATTAACGATTGATCGAGAAGGGCAATGTTATTGTTCGGGATATCTAAAATGCAAAACATGCCTCTAAACAATGAGATCTTGCTCAGCATCGACACAGGTGTCAGTGAAAATATGTCAGTTTCGTGACGTGTTTCCAGTAAATGATGCAAGTATGGCGTCATTTTTTCCATTCTTTCGTCATACCTCTAAGTGTCTGATAATACGGAATCATTTGCACAATATCTCTGTATTATAATCGTGCCTCTACATCGCTAAAATGGAACGTGAGTGAATGCGAAGACATGTTTGTATCTTGTTTGCCGTGGGCAGTTTGTTCAGTGTGCAAAGTGTTGCCAGTGCACAAGATGCCGGTGTGGATATACCGCCAGAGTCTGCCAATCGCGGTATGACGAAACGCTCACAGTCGATTTTCCATCCTAATAATGTGCTACCGGGTAAGGTGCAAGCGCTCAAGATTACCCATGTCAGTGCGAAAAATTTAACCGTGTCATGGCAAAAACCGAATGCGCAGCATGCCGCAGATTTGGCGGGCTATCATGTCACGATCAACCAGCAAGCACCGATTGCGTTAGCGCGGGATGTGGATACCTTTACGTTCTCTCCCTTGATCCCGGCGGCGCGTTACACCATTACGGTGACCCCTGTGAATCCCGTGGGCAATGAAGGGGAATCGAGTGCGGTATCAACCGTGTCGTTATTGGTAAACCCAAGTGCGGTCAAAGCGATGGCGCTGGATAGCCAAGCCTTGTTGCAATGGCTGCCATCAAGCCCTTATCAATTTGTCTCGGCCTATAAGATCTATGTTTCTGACTCGCCATTTGCATCGGTTGACGATTTAGCGCCGTATTTGACGGTGAATAGCGATGCGCGCCAAGCAGTGCTGGTGGGTTTGACCAATGATCGCACTTACCATGTCGGGGTGGGCGTGGTGAATAGCATGGGACTGGAAAATACGGCCGTGCAGAGTGTGGCTGTGACGCCGAAGGCGGATCTGCAAGGCCCAGATATTACGCAAGTGTTATTGGATGGGATCCCACTGACGGCGTTGGAGAATAACGTGGTAGCCGATGGGCGATTAACCGTGAAGGTGGACGATCCCAGCGGCGTGTCAGTGGTCAATTATCGCTTGAGTAGCCGTCGAAATGCCCAGTTTAGCGATCAATCTTTGGGTCAGGCGTTTCAGCCAGCGTCGGATTTCGAACGGCCATTAACGATAGATAAGCTAGAGGACGGTGAATATACCCTGACTGTGATAGCACAAGACAGTCGAGATAATACAACGACGGTCACGTACCCGTTGCATGTGTTGAAAAGCGTACCGGATGCACCAGCAATCATCAGTCCGCCGCCGAGCGAACATACGCGTCATCCGGTGTCTTCGGTGGTGGTTGCGGCGCACGCTCATCAAGAGGTGCAGTTAGTCGTCAATGGCGAAGCCTTGCCGTGGCAAAAGGCCGATACGCAAGGGCAAGCCAGATTGACCGTTGCGCTGACCAATGGCCTGAACACCGTGGTGGCCTTCGCTAAAAATCGGGCGGGGCAAAGTGAGCCGTCTTCGTCCGTGGGAATTGTGCTTGACCCTAATATTCCGCCACAACCAGTGGGTGTGGTGGCCACGGCGCACACGAAAGGGCGTATTGCGCTGCAATGGCAGCCCTACAGTGGCCGCAAAACAGTAACCTATAACTTGTATCGCAGTGCGCAGCCGTTTACAGATACAGACGCCGCTGAAAAACTGAATACTTACCCCATCACGCAAGCGGCATTTGATGATATGCCTCCGTTGGATGGACATTACTATTACCGCGTGGAACCGGTATCGATGGATGGTCGGCAAGGTGAGCTGTCAGATCACGTTGTCGCGGTATCTGATCGCACATTGCCGATGGCTCAAGCCGTGCTTTTTGAACCTGTTCGCGATTTGCGTGATCAGGATAGCCTGCCTGATAGCTTGTCAACATCTACTCTGACACCGCCGTTACTGGGCCCTGAACGCGTTAAGGTAACGCTGCTATTGAATGAACCGGTTGCGACAGTCCCTTATCTTGCTATTCAGGCGGAAGGCAAAAGTCCACTGGGTGTGGCGTTTTTGTCGGTTGTTGATAAGGCAGGTGTTTATGAGTACGTCGGTGAGTTGTTCATCCCTGCGGGATACCATGCAGGGGAAGATCGCGGTGACTCGCTCGATGAATGGCTCGGTGAACAGCCTGATGAGCAGTCTGGTGAATCAAGCATCGAAGCAAAAGTCCTGTTTTCTGCTCGCGATCAGGTTGGAAACCGAGGCTCGTCTGTTGCCCCTGAATTTGCCCGTGTCCAGATTGATACCGCAGGGCCCGTAGTAAAAGACGTCGAGTTTTATACCACCAGCCCGATCAAGAATGCTCCCGACCAGCCGGCGGTGATCCGTTTTGCTGTTGACATGAATGAACCCTTGGGTGTTCCGCCTGTGTTTACATTGCAGCGTGCAGAGGGGGACGCATTGCCGGTCACTTCATTGGCACAGCAATCGGCCACGCGTTGGCTGGCGTCTTACACGCTGCCATCGTCATTAGGGTATGAAAAAACTGACGTTTTACGTTTGACGTACCAAGCAACGGACACATTGGGGAACACACAATCCGGGTATTTACATCCTGCAGCGATCGAAGTGTACCAAGGCGAATTACCCGCTTTAGCGGTTCCCACTAGCGTGAGTGCAACAGCACAAGCGAAGGGGCAAGTGGCGTTAGGGTGGCAACCGGTTGAACAAGCAGCAGGATACGCGATTTACCGTCGTGGTATTAATGATGAGCAGATGACGCGCATTGCTGAGGTCTCGGCGCCTATTCAAACAGCACAAACCGCAGGCCATGTCGCGTTTATCGATACCGTGCCAGCCGATGGCCGTTATGTGTACGCAGTGGCCAGTGTGCGTCAGCAGAATGCGCTGAATGATGTCGTCAGCGCACACAGTGAAGAAGTGGTCGTCGACAGTGACAGCCAAGCACCAAACGCTCCGCATTCATTGACAGCAACGCTACAGCCGGATGGTGTGCATGTGCAGTGGTTCTCCGATACGGCGGCCAACAACGGTGTCGACATGGACATGCGTTATCGGGTGTACCGTAAGGCGGGTGACACATTTACCACGTTGGCTGACGCCGCTCTCGTTACCGATGTTCCTTATGATGGCATCGTTGACCGCGCACCGCGGGTGGATCAAGTTGTGTATGTGGTGACGGCGTTAGATGCCGCGGGAAATGAATCGGCCCCGTCTGCGCCTGTGTCGTTTTATGCCCCGATATTGCCAGTCAATAACGTGGTGATCACACAACGTGATACGGATGCGCCCGTGATCCATTGGCAGCACCCGAGTGATGCCATTGACGGGTTTGAGGTGCGTTTGGCAACCGAGCATAAATCTACGGCGTTACACGCAAGTACGCTCACACAGAATCAGTATACTGATCAGGGCTTTGAGCGTCAGGCGCGGACGTATCAGGTGGTTGCCCTTGATGAAGGCGGCAAGCAAAGTCTTGCCCGGGATATCACGCTGCCGTATGTGACGATATCTCTCGCCGATACAAAAGGCTCACAGTCAAACAGCTTGCAACGTGGCGTCATGAATCTCTTGTCGTTTGATGTACAGAGTGACGCTGAGATTGAGAACGCGCAACTGCATGTCACGGTGTCAGGAAAAACGTATACCTCCGCGCCTTTTTCGGTGGCTGTACCGAATACGAAAGCATCAACGGTCGCTGCGAATGCACCTGTAACAGTGTCGGTACCTGTGGTTGGGCATGCGGATTGGCAAGCGACAGAAAAGGTGTCGGTCTCGTTAGTGATTCAGCCGTCAGGGGGGGATCGTATCGACATACAGCGCACCTTTACGCAAACCGTCACAGACAACCGTTATGTATTGACTCTCGACAGTAAAAATACGGTGCGCGGTGAAACTGCTCAGGTGCGTTTTAAGTTGGAAAATCATTCCGCGTTACCGATCACCCTCGACACGGCGAGCGCTTCAGAGGCTGTGACATTTAGTCTGTATGATACCGATGGTAACCGACTCACAACGGTTGATTGGCAAGAACATGCCGACCATGCGACCACAGCCATGACCACAGCAATAACGATTGAGGCGAACAGTACCTTCACATCCCCTTGGTTCGCTATGCCGGTACCTCATAACGTGCCGGATAACGCGATATTGGACGTGGCTATTGCGTCGCTTCTCTATCGTCCTTCCGCGAATAGTCCGCAAGAGGAACTGCTGGGGGCTGAATTGGCGGGCATGTCACACCGCCAAGCGGTATCCACCGTGTTGCCTGCGTATTATGCCGAACTGCATACCGTGACCCCGACGATCGCGTATGGCGGTCAGCCCATCACGCTGGAAGGTGAAGTGCGTGATAGCCATACCCATGAACGGGTGCCCAATGCCAGCCTACAAATGGTGTTCGATATTGATGGGTTTGAGAAAACCGTAACATTGGCATCGGATATTAACGGTATGTTCCGTTACCAGTATCAGCCGACGGCGCAAGAAAGCGGGCGATACCGTTTTTCTGTTATTCATCCTGCCAGCACGGATCGGCCTGATCAGGGCGGTTTCCACATTAGCCGTTTGCATCCTAGCGTGACGGCGTATTCGCTGTTGACGCCTCGTAATGAAACTGCTGAGGTGGCTGTGACGCTGCGTAATCCATTGGATGTGGATTACGACGGGGTGTATTGGCATGTCGATGAGGCATTACCCACGGGCATTACCTTGAACGTACCCGCACCGACATACGTTACAGGGCTCAGTGAAATTCCATTGCCCATCCAATTCACCGCGAATGCGCACAGTGCAGAGCGAGGGACGCTGCCTTTACAGCTGAGATCGACCGCGACAGGCAATAAAGCATTGGCGACCGTCATGCTGGATTACACCTTAGGGCAGAAAACGCCGACGCTGTTTTATTCGCCCTCACAAATAGAAACCGGCGTCACCACCTCGGGGAAAGTGAGTGAGACGGTGCAGTTGGAAAATCGCGGTCACGGTGTCATGAAGAATGTGAACGTGCAATTGTTGGCACAGGATAACTCGCCCGCATCCGGTTGGATCACGCTGAATGGCGCCTCAACGCTGGGGGATATCGCCCCTGGGGATCGTGTGGGTGTGAGTGTGACGTTGTCACCACAAAATCAACTGCGTCCACGGGTGTATCACTATAAATTGCGGGTCACCAGTAACAATTATCCGGTCAGAGACATTCCGATCATTGCGCTGGTATCAGCACAACAGACCGGTGGCATGCAGTTTAAGGTTGATAACCTTTACAGCGGGTCGCTAGATGCCAATGGCAACATCATTCGGGGTAAAGCTGATGCGTTGGTACGCTTGCAGCATGTGGATTTACCCTCGGTGCAGTACGATGCGGTGACTGATGACGCCGGTGAGATCTTTTTACCGAAGATGCAGCATGGTCAATATCGCTACGTTATTTCTGCGCCACATCATGATGACAAACCGGGTGAGATCCATATCGCTCCAAGCATTGTCAGAAATTTTGATGCGTTTCTAGATTATCAAACCACATCCATTGATTGGATGGCGAATACGGTACCCTTTATGGGGAACGCTCTGGGTAACAACACGGGAAAAAGCGCATCAAATCCGTCCTCTGTCGCACTGAATGTGGTGTATGAAACCGATGTACCTGCCGCCGTTGTGGTGATGTCACCGAGTGCAATTGCATTGCCTGACCTACAAGCGGGGGATGTGGTGTATGGCGAGTTAACCTTAACCAATCACGGGTTATTGCCTGCCGAAAACGTGTCGCTGGCATTGCCGCCGTCGGATGAATATGTGCAATTTTCGTTTTTGCCTTCCGCGATTCCCTCGTCATTAGCGCCTAAAGCACAAGTAACAATCCCGTATCGTGTCGTGAGTTTAAAAACCCGTGCTGACAAAGCTCATGGTGAACTGGTTCACGGTGATCCGCGCAGTAACGCAAGTTGTTCGACGTATGCACATTGTACGTTGGGGACATATCGGTTTACGTCCACCTTGTCGGTAATACGACAGGCCGAGGCAAAAGCGTGCTTTATTACCTCACCCGCCATGAACAGTGGCTGTGGTGGTTTGAGTACGGCATTAGATTCAACATCGGGTTCAACGCCAGCACAGATGCCGTTGTCGACGTTGCCCTTTGATAATCCGTTTGGCTGGTATGGTACGACCTTCGGCAATCATGTCGGCAGTGACCCGTTGCAAGGCGATTTTTCTACTCAGTTAACGCCCACTCAGCTCGAGAATAAGGGACTGCCCGGTTGCCGAAATGATGGTGATACGTGTCAACAGCGTGGGAACGGTGCGGCTGATTAACATGAAGCCCGTTGAAGTTCGTATTAAGTCCGAAAGATGACAGAGTAAGTGCGTAGCAGGATGATGATGAAAAAAAAGATCGGCCTGATCTTGGCCATGGCGACCCACCTTGTACCGACAATGGCTTTTGCTACCAAGGTCATTGAGCAGGCGCCTGCGTATAACACGGGGTTAATGCAACAACGGGTGGAAGATTTGCGCATCGCCGTTATGGGGGGCGACATCACTTGGCAACGTGAATTCAGCCAAGGACACTGGGCGTTTAACACGCAGTGGGCCAATCTGTATTATGGCAGTTTGCGTGCGGTTGACCAGAGCAAGCAGAAAGCCAAAGAGCACGCCTCGACCCATCATGATAAAACGGTATTACTGCGTAACGGGTATACCTATCGTCTAGATCGCCAAGCGGCAGGCCGTATCTACCGTTATGATGCCAATAAATATATCGAGCAAACTGACGACGGCTTTATCTGGCATAACCGCGAAGGCGACTGGATCCGTTACGATCAAAATGGACGCATTGCTGCTTATGGCCAAGGGACGCAAGTGACCGCGACGTTTGAGCATAACGCGATGAACCAATTGGTGGCGGTTAACGATCGTCATGGGCAAACGGTGTTAACGCTCGACTATGTCGATAACCGACTTGTGGCGGTGATTGACCGTGTCGGGCGTGCCGTGCGCTATCAATGGCAAGGGGCTGCGCTGGTGGCGGTGACAGACGTAAACAGCCAAGTGTGGCGATATACCTATGACAACACGTTCCTCGCGTCGCAGAACAACGATAGCAGCAAGGCTACGCACGAAAAGACGCTCAGCCCAAAGGCAGAACAACATACGCCTTACGCGTTAGCGTCGTTCACGGATCCTGAAAACAGGACATGGACTTTCATTAATGCGGTTGTTGGGGGAGAGGTCGCACACATCTGTGCGGATCGCGGCCCACAATGGCGCTTGCTGGAGCGACAGGTTGGCGGGCAGGATGATCAAAAGCAGCCGCAAACATCAATATCAACACCAATATCAACACCAACGGCAACCGGTGTGGTGACGATTGAAAAAAGCATACTGCCCGGCACCGAAAATTGTCAGGCATTCACCATACCGCGTCAAATGATCACCCAGTCGGTGACAAACCCCGATGGGCGCACCCAACGCTACGCGTATGCCTACCATCTGGCACAACAAGCGTATTACCAATTACAGATCGACGCGGCCGGACAAAAAACACAGACCTTCTATGGCAGTGACGGCGCGGTGACGCAAGTACGCATTGATGATCAGACCGTCATTCGCCGAGTGCGCCAAGGCGATACACTGTTCATTCAAGATCAGGCTGTTCGCGACAACGCCATTACTGGCAAAACTGGGCAAGATCAGGGCAGTTCCTATTTGAACACTCAAGTTCGGATAAGCCCCAAGGGCAACAACCCGCTAACAACCGTCACCTTGAATCGTTTTCAACAGCCGATCAAAGTAACCTATCCTGATGGCCGTTATACGGTGTCTGAATACCATCCACAACGTAATGTACTGACCCGACAGGTGGATAAACATGGTGTTATCACCACGTTTTCATACGATGATACTGGGCTATTGACGCAAAAGGTGAGTGCTCAAGGCTTGCCCGAGCAGAGTACGGTGGATTATCGCTACAACAGCGACAAGCTGTTGAGTCAGGCGACATATCAAGGCGGTTCGTCACACCACATCGTCAAATATGATTGGGTGTACGATCCCATGGGTAACGTGGTCAAAACTGTGATCAATGATGCCATCACATGGGAATACCGAGATTTCACGGCGACGGGACAGCCGCAGACCGTGATTGATGGTCGCGGGAAAACGTGGACGTACCGGTATGACCCTATGGGACGCCTCACGGCAGAGATTAACCCCAACAAGCACGAAAAAACGTATCAGTACGATAACGTCGGCAATTTGCGCACGATTGTGGATGAAAATCAGCTAAAAACGCAGTTTACCTACAATGGCAATGACCAGTTAGTGACGGTGATTCATCCTGACGACACCATGCGCACCTACCATTATGAGGCGGATGTGCTGGTGGCCATTACTCGTGAAGATGGTGAGCGTATCGCGGTACCGGTAGAACCCGTAGGTCACCCTCGTTTATCGGATTCGGTGGAGGGGGATCTGGATCATCGTTATCAGCACGCCTTCTTGGATACGCCGACACAGATTGTAGACGATGCCAACCGCGCGGTGGATATGGAATATGACCCGTGGGGACGGCTGGTTCGACAGGCTCGAGAAGGGCTTGGTGTTTGGACGTGGCAGTACGATGGGAATGGTAACGTGACGCGCGTTGCTGACAGCAATCGGAGCGTGATTGACTTTGTTTACGATGACGCCAATCAACTGCGCCAAGAAAAGTGGTATACCGCCACGGACTCTGCCGTTGTTCAAGATAAGCAAACTAAGTCAACGAAGGTAACGCCCGACAGTACCGTGGCGTACCGTTATGACAAAACCGGTCGCTTACGCAGTTGGTCTGTGACGACTGGAAACGCCCAAAAAGGAGCACAGCACGGCAGTATACTGGCCGGGGCCTTCACCCATGACAAGCAAGGGCGAATAACCTCAGAAACCGTCGACTTTGGGCCGTTCAGTAAACGCTATCAATACCGTTATTATGCCGACGGCATGTTACAGACCCTGATCATGCCAGATGGTCTTGAATACCATTATGACTACGATGAGCGCAATCGCCTCACGCGCATGACATTGCCGGGCGAAGGGGCGATTACTGTTCGGGGCTCTCATCACGATACCTTGCCGACAGAAGAACTGCTACCGGGCGGCGTGGTGAGAAAAACCCGCTACACAGACCAAGGCAACCCCCTGCGTGTGACGTTGGAAAATGCATATCAACAACCGATTTTGACGCTGGGTGACACGCCGTCGGTCGGGCATGCGTTGAACTCAGGGCTTTTGCGATTAGAAAGCTTAACGCAAGAAATGGCTCATAACGTGTTGGAGATGAATTATTTGTCTACCGGGCAACTCAGCCAACGAGGGGACATGACTTACCAGTATGATGCACAAGGTAATCTCATCCAGCAGCGCATCAATCATCAACATCGCGCCACGCCGCAAGACTCGCTGCAAGAGAAGACATCAGCGACACTAGAAGCGGGATCTGAACGGTTGCCAAATCGTGCATTTACCTATGATGCACGGGACCGCTTGATTGCTGTCGTCGATCATACACAAGCTAGTGAAAAACGAACCACTACACATTATCAATATGACCCGTTTGATCGGCGAGTCAGTAAGACTGTTTATAGAAAAGCGACCAATGGCAAAGCAACGGATGTGAAAACGGGCAATGGGGAGACTGTCGATGGGGAAATCATCTATTACTTGTACAGCGATGTTGGCCTGTTAGCGGAGTACGATCAAAAAGGGAATCTATTACGCAGCTACGGTTATCGTCCGACAGCTAAACAAGGCGATATGCCTCTGTTTGTTCGCGTGCCTACCCCTGATTCTAATAACCACAATGTTAATCCAAGCGCGGCGACGGGTGAGGCTGCGGCGGCAGATACTGCCACTTACTATTACTACCATGCGGATCCACAAGGCACCCCGTATGCTCTAACCGATCGTACGGGGCAAGTGGTGTGGTCACTGCCTCAAGTAGATAACCATCGACGTTCTGCAACTGAACAGGTCGTTGAAAATAATATTCGCCGCGCGGGTCGGTATTATGACCATGAAACCGGCCTGCATTACAGCCAAGCACGTTATTACGATCCAGAAACCGGTCGCTATACCACGCCGGATCGCCATGCCTTTACCACTGCTGATAATCTATACACGGAAGCGGGTGCAGCTACTGGCGTAACAGCACGTTCCACCACGCCGATGCTTGCCATGGCGAAAAATACGCGTGAACAAAACATGCATGCTGATGATGTGTTAACCGCATTCATCGGCGATGCTCATCGTCAGATGACATTGCATGCTCAGCCTTTGGGTAGGGATGCGAGGGATGTGGGTGGCGAGGCAAGCAGCCAACACCTGACAGCCTGTGCGTTGTCGTCATCTGCGAGGGCATTCACCGCTCTGTCACCGTCACCATCAACACAGGCAATAACACCGTCAACAATATCGGCACAAGCAGCGTGGTATGTCGCGCCGGAACAAATTGTGTATACCGACGCGGGTGTCACACCGATCACGGCGATTGCTGTGGGTGACCGCGTGCTGTCATTGGATAAATGGAGTGGACAGGAAAGCTACCAGCCGGTCACCGACATTTTGACGCGATCAGAACGCCAAGAATACGTGGTGTTGTCACTGGCTAACGGTGACACCGTCACGGTGAACCCAGAACAGACGTTTTATGTCTCGCCGGTTTCTCCGCTTTCTAACAAAAACAATGACAAGGTACCGGCCGCAACATGGATGAAGGCAAGTGAGTTGGCTATTGGCGATGGCCTGCATATGAAGCCAGATCACACGACGGCCGTTGTGAATGTGGCTCGCAAAATCACACATTCAACCCGTTATAGTTTGGATGTTGCCAACACTCATACGTTTTTTGTCGGTAAAAACAAGCAATTAATCGATAGAATTGCTCTAGATAGCCGTGTGTTACAGAGTACTGCGTCAGCCCCCATAGTTGTTCGGGGTGAGCCGGTTGATCGCATGGCAAGCAAAGCACAGGTGTCGTTCATTAACGTCACTCAGCATTAATCCCCTAAAAATGCCGTTTAACAAAGGATGTTATTCGTGGAATCGCAATTGACGCAATTTAAAAAGTTAGCGGTGTGTCTTCTGCTTTGTGCAGGCTCGTCTGTGCAGGCGAGCGAACGCAATCTGTGTGCCGTTGTTGAACTTGAGATCAACCAAACGCAGATCCTTGAACGGCAGGGGTTTGAAGCCGTGATGACCATGAATAACGCGTTGGATCATCAAGCCCTGAACAATATTCATATCACCCTTCATTTTATTGATGAGCAAGGTAATCCCGTGATTGCCTCCTCTGATCCGGCACACCCCAACGCAGCGTTCTTTATTCAAGAAGCCCACCTGGAAGGCATCAACGATATTGCCGGTAAAGGCCAACTGCCGCCGTCACAACAAGCCACGGCGCGCTGGCTGATTGTCCCGGCGATGGGCAGTGGCGGGCAGGTGCCAACAGGCACGCTGTATTACGCGAACGCTTCACTGTCATATACCTTAAATGATCTGCGGGAAGAGATTGCGGTCACGCCCGATTCTGTGCGCGTGCAGCCCATTCCGATGCTGACATTGGATTATTTCTTACCCCGTGATGTGCATGGGGATGACCCGCGTACGGTCGGTATTGAGCCGGTTGAACCGTTTACGGTGGGGCTGCGCGTGCGTAATAGCGGCCATGGTGACGCGCGTCAGGTGAATATTGATACCGCGGTGACAGAGATCGTCGAAGATGCCATCGGGCAGCCCGTAAACTATACGATCACCGAGAGTTTTGTCGGGGATACCGATACGAGCAATTCGTTAATGCTGGCGTTAGGCAATTTGCCCGCACAGGCCAGTGTGACAGGGCGATGGCAAATGGAAACCGCCCGTACCGCTCGCCTCCGTGGTTTTGATATGCGGTTCAGTCACGCGGATCAACACGGACGTAAATTGCCGACGCTTGTTGGGGCGATACAAACCCATGAATTACTTAAAGACGTGCTGGTGGCATCGCCCGGGCACGATCACATTACCGATTTTCTGGCTTATAAAGGCGATGTGCTGACGGCGTTTGAATCCGACGGAAACGACATCCCTGTGGTTGATCATTCGTTGCATGCCCGTCTGACTGAAATGGCCACTCCTAAGGCTTCACCTGCCGCACCACTTTCTGCTTCTGATGCGGAAGGTAGCGCTGGATATGATGCAGAGGAAGCCCGCGATATTCTGATGTTATCCGCACCTTCTGCCGAATCTGCCGCAGTATCGCCTATGGCGTTTGATGCCGACGCGATCAAGGAACAAGTCAAGGGCAACGGTGATATTAATCATGCGAAGAATAACGATGCGGGTCGTGATGAGACGAAAGATAAGCACCCTGTACTTTACACCCATCAATTGAATTTCCCGGCGGAAGCGGGGGCGACGTATGTGCGTATTCCCGATCCATTCAACGGCGAGAAAGCCATTGTGCAAGTGCTGCGCAGTGATGGTCGTTTGCTGAATCTTAAAAACGTGTGGTTTTCCAAACAGTTTAATGAAGACACCAAGGTGTGGTCGTATGATTTACACCTGTTTGATACCCAAACCCCAGGCGAATATATCCTTGATTTCAGTGACCGTACCGAGCAACCGGCTGCGCCGTTGATGCGTTATATTCCCGATATGGTCGGCCATGAAGGCGGGATGTTAGATTTTTATATTGATGCAGAAGACATCAATGATGATCCGCTGATGTTATCTGTATCACCATTGCCCCCCGGTGCCACGCTGGTGGATATCGCCAACGGCAAAGCGCGTTTTAATTGGCCGATCAAGCCTGGACAAATGGGTAACTATCCGATCATTGTGTCGGCCAGTGATGGCGAACGTTATACCAATCAGCAAGTGTTGTTAGCGGTGAACCCGAGCTATGACATTGATGGCGACGGCATGGACGACGAGTGGGAACGCAAGCACTTCATGACGTTGGATCGCGATGGCATCGGGGATTATGACGATGACGGTATCCCTGATTTTGAAGAGTTTGAAACCGGCAGCAACCCAACCTTGGATAATGGCCCGCACACCCCAACGATTACGGCACCGCTTGCCGGTGTGGTCCTTGATCCTAAAGCCGCTCTGGCGGTAAACAATGCCGCTTATGCGGGCAGCAAAGCGATCACCTATTTCTTTGAAGTCTTTACCGATGCGGGCATGACGCAGCCGTTTGTGGCGTCCGGCCCCGTGGAAGAAGGCGAGCAACAGACGTATTGGCAACCGAGCGGATTATGGACGGAAAATCAGCACTATTATTGGCGCGTTCGGGCCTTTAATGGTGATGTGTACAGTACGTGGAATTACGGCGACTTTTATCTCAATCAAGTCAATGAGGCACCAACCGTTCCGCGTTTGAATTCGCCGTTGGACACCACCAGTGTAGATAGCTTTATGCCAGTACTTAGCGTGATGAATGCTGACGATCCGGAAGGGGGCGAACTGACGTACACCTTTACCTTGTACAGTGATGAAGGATTGACGAAACCCGTCGCGCAATCCAGTGCGATTGTCGGTGACGCAACAGGCGTTACGGCGTGGCAATCGACCGAATCGTTACTGGAAGGGGCGGATTATTTCTGGCAAGTTACCGCCACCGATCCTGATAGCGCAACGGCCCATTCTGCGGTATCGCAATTTACCGTATTAAAAGCCAATGCGCGTCCGGCCATGCCGGATTTGATTGCGCCGCGTCATGGCGACGTGATCGCGCTGGATCAGGCCGGGAGCGGCTACGTGGATATCGTGGTTTCACAATCTGATGATCGTGATGGCCACAGTGTCGGTTATGCGTTTGAACTGGATACCGTGCCAACGTTCAGCTCTGCGGCAAAACGCGGTCAGCTGATTTGGCCACAAGATGATGGTGATGTGGCATGGCGTGTTGATCAGCTACAGGCCGGCCAATCGTATTATTGGCGAGTAAAAGCGGTCGATGATAATGATGCCTATAGCGATGTGCTAAACGGCCAGTTTACGGTGGAACAAGCACAAACGGCATTACGACGACCTGTCGTGAAGAATCCCGGCCATGGTGCATGGGTGGCCAGTACGGCACCGGTATTGGAATTGCAGAAGGCCGAATTCAAAGGTCTCGACCGCCCTGCGTTCCTTGAGTATGAATTTGAAGTGTATGCGGAAGGGCTGTCGGCCAGCTTGGTGACCACCAGCATGGCGGCAGAACCGACGTTTCAGGTGAATCGCGCGTTAACGGATCGCACTTGGTACCACTGGCGTGTGCGAGCGCGTGATGAAAACGGCCGTTACAGTGAATGGACCGACAAATCCCGTTTTTACGTGGATGATCAATTGGCGGATACCGCCCCGACATTGCGTTGGGTGAAACCATACTCAGATATAGAAGTGAATGTGGGTGAGCCGATCACACTGGCGTGGCGCGATGAAGATCCAGACAGCAGTGCATCGGTTGATTTGTATTACACCAACTATGCGGACAGCATCGACACACCGACGAAAGGCGATCATTTTAGTGTTAGCGGTGCGGGTTGGGTAGAAGTGAACGCCGGTGAGCAGGGGCATTATTATGTTTTGCTGCAATCGGATGTGCCTTCTCACGCTAAATGGAACATGGCCGCCCCAGTGGCCGGTTATTACGAGCTGCAAACCTATTGGCCAACGGCAGAATACGATTACCCGCAAACGGTGAGTTACACTGTCACGGATAAGAATGGCGTTGCGTCGACTGTGAATGTGCAGCCGACCGAAGGTTGGGTATCGTTGGGCGTATTCAATGTGGCAGAGGGGGCACTGACGTTGCAATTGAATGACGACCAACCGGTGAATCATGGCTTGGGGCAACGCATTATTGCCGACAACGTGCGTATGTTGCCGCTGGATTCACCAAGCCAATTGATGGTCTCGGCGTTGAATGAAGATGATCTCGACAGTCGCTACCAATGGGATACCCATTCGCTCAATCCGGGCTTGTATAAAGTCACCGCCATCATTAAAGACGATGTGCATACCGTGGTGGTGCAATCACCCGCGACCATCAAGGTGAATGAATCGGCGTATTTGCTGGTGGATGATGCCATGGTTGAGGCGTCACTGGATAAAACCGCCACACTGGATGATCGCGTCAGTGGTTTCATCGGGCATGGTTACCATGTGATGCGCCATAACGCCGATGAGCCTGCGCGACAAAGTGAATGGCGATTGCGTATTCGTGAAGATGGCTGGTATGCCTTGGCATTTCGGGACCTCCCTGGTTTTGACAATGCGGCATTAACTTTTGGCCTGTCATCCCAATACGTGAATCACACGTTATCTGCTGCGTTTTCTGGGACGCTGTCAAAGAAAGAGGCGGCGCAAGAACAAGATGCAGGCAGTGCTTCGTGGGCCTCGTTAGGGAAATACTGGCTGAAGGCCGGTTACTACGATTTGACCGCGCAATTAGATCGGCCCGCAACCGTCGCGATTGATGCGATTAAAGTGCAAAAAGTGGCGGGTGCATCTCGTCATGCGTTAAAGGTGGATAACCATTCTATTGATTTCTCGGCTTCAGGTGCTGTCGATGTGAGCCAGCAGTATGCGGGCTATCAAGGGGATGATTACGGGCTGATGTGTCCGGGTATCGAGGGGCGTGCAGCATGGGATGTGGAATTGCATCATGAAGGCTTATATGAAGTGTTCACCAATTGGTCGGCACATAAAAGTCGCGCGTCTAATGCCCGTTATACCGTGTATCACAAGGCACCGACTGTGGCTTCATCTGCCTCTGCACGTTCATCTGCCTCTGCACGTTCGTCTACCTCTCTATTGAAAAATCAGCGCGTGGGTGGCGGGGAATGGCAGTCGCTCGGCGTGTACCATTTTGATGCAGGTATGGCGACCGTCAGTGTGAACAATGACGCGGTGAATGGCTGTGTGGTGGCGGATGCGGTGAAATTTGTGAAACGCGATGCCACGGCCATCATTTTGGATAACGCGTCGGAAGCGTTTCATGCCGCATCCGGTTCATGGACAAAAAGCACCCAAGTGGCTGGCTTTGCAAAAGCTGATTATGCCTATTCCCGTTGGGGTGATGCGTATTGGCAGGCGCAAATTGCCGAAGCGGGCACCTACCGTGTGGAGGCCATGTGGACGGCAGACGATGATCGCAGCGGCTCAGTCACCTATACCTTGTCGAATGCGCAATCACGATTGGACAGCAAAACGGTGTCACAGAAATTCAATGGCGGGAAATGGCGTCACCTCGGTGAGCTGAACCTGCAACCGGGGCCATTAAAAGTCAGTATTGAGAACGATTATTTCTGGGGCGTTGTGGTGGCAGATGCGATTCGCCTGACGAAAGTGGAGTAACGGGATGAACACGATGCCCGATGTAACGAAAAAAGCCATATCACGTCCGATACCGCGTCAGATTCTGAGTATGCTGGTGGGCGTAAGTGTGAGTGTGCTGAGCTTACCTGCTAGCGCGAACGATACACCAAGCCAAACGGTGTCGAAAAACGCATTGCATCAACATGCCGACGGGCAGCAATGTGATGCGATTACGGATGATACGCCACTGAATGTATTGTTTGATTTTGTCTTACCGGTTTCCAGTCATACCGAGCGCAATCCGGATTTGTATGCCATGACAATCCCAGATAACAAGGTAAGCTGGCATGTGGTGGATATTACGCAAGGGACGTATAACATTCCGGGCACACTCCGGCTGTCACTGCGCGCTATCAAACATAAAACCTACCTGCATGACAAACCGATCTTGCTGTTAGGCAATGGCATCAATTATCACGATGTCGAAATAGAAACCGCCAAACTTAATGCGCAATTGCGTTATCCGGTAAAAATCTTGCTAGGCGGTGTGAACGCGTGGCAGGCCAAGCAACATCAAGCGCAACATGAAGAGACGCGCGAAGAGAGACCTTTCACGATACCGAGTATCACGCCGGATAAGTTTGTCGCCGAATCGGAACTGGGCAGTTGGGGCTATATCTACACGGAACAACAACTCACGTCGTTGTTTTCACAAGCGGCCTATACCTTCAATATGGATCGCTATCTTCTGATGGATCGCGCTTTGGTGACGACGATGCAAACAAAACGAGAGACAGTGCCTGACACCTTGCGTGCCGCTTTGTTTGTGCTGGAAGGGGGCTTACCGGCGCTGGAACAATACGCCATCAATCAAAGTCAGATCTTATCGCGGGTGCAACAACGGAAACGGGAAACCGGCTGTCAGCCGATGTAAGTTAATGTACGAAGTAAGAAATGCATAAAGTCGAGCGCCGAATGGTATTTCGGCGCTGACCGAGTAAGTAAGAGGCTATTGCGCTAAGGCACTCAGCTTCGTGCGCTGATAATGCTCGGCAGAATCAGAAATATCGCCGCTGTCACCGGTTGTGATCCACTTTTTGATACGGCTCGCATCGCCCAGCGGCGTCCTTTTACCGTAGGCATCCAGCGTGATCATCACGTAGTCCTGCTTATCTATGTTGGCAATCATCGCTAGACAGTGACCTGCAATATCGAGATAACCCGTTTTACTCAGGGTAATGTCCCATTTATTCCCACGCACCAATGCATTGGTATTGGTGTAGCCCAGTTTGTAACGTGGCTTTTTAAAATACGCTGTATGTACGACGGTCGTACTGAATTTTTTGATCTCAGGGTATTTGCTTGCGGCCACGATCATCTTGTGCACATCGGTCGCCGTCGAGACATTGTCGGGGCTTAAACCGGAACTGTCGACAAAATGGGTCTGCATCATGCCTAACTGCTTAGCTTTTTTATTCATCGCGGCGACAAACGCGGTGTGTCCACCGGGGAAGTTATCGGCTAACGCGGCTGAGGCCAAGTTTTCAGAAGACATTAAGGCAATACGCAGTGCTTCACCACGGGTAAGTTGTGATTGCATTCTAATACGTGAATAGCCGTTATAGATGCGCTTTTTGTCCGTAGTATCGAACGTCAACGCCTCTTTAAGTGGCAACTTGGCATCTAACACCACGATGGCGGTCATCACTTTGGTGAGCGAGGCAATAGGCATCACTACATCGGCATTTTTCTGATACACCACATTGCCGGATTTGAGTTCACTGACATAGGCACTGACTGACGCGGTTTCAATGTTGCTGGCAAGTGTCGTAAAGCTGGTGGCGCTGACGACAAGGAGGAGTAAAGTGCGAAGTGGACGAATCAAAGTGTCTCCCGTTTCAGGTAAAATGCGGCGGCTGTTATTTATAAATTCAAGCGTATCGTGATTTCAGTGTCCTCGCTAGCGCCATTCTAATTAATTGGCATTTCTATCAATAGAAACTCAAAAGAAACCTTAATCTGGAGCCGTAAACATGGAACATACCGATCTTGTTGACTACCTTGCACAGCTACCGGAATCTGACAGCAGTTACCCGTTTGGTCCGGATGCGGAGGTGTTTAAGGTCTCCGGCAAAATGTTTGCGCTGGTTGCGCACTATTACGGGGAATGGCGAGTCACCCTGAAAGGGACGCCAGTGGACAATATCTTTCTAGCTGAGCAGTTCACAGGGATCATCCCTGGCTACCACATGAACAAACAACACTGGATCACCGTTTCGCTGGAGCAAGATGTACACGGTAGCATGATCTGTGATTTAGCCAAACAGTCTTACACGCTGGTGGTCAGCAAGTTACCGAAAGGCGAGCGAACCCGCTTGCAGATGTTGGAGTAGCGTGACTTGAAATATCGGAGAGGGATATCTGTGAAACATGCATTACTTCTATTGTCACTGGCTACAGTGTCGTCATCAGCAGTCAGTGGTCAACTGACTCAATCATATTTTCAAGAGATATTCGCTTGTCAGGAGAGTGGCGATAACTCAAATGAAGCTGCTGTCACGTCGACTTGCGGTATGGTCGAAGGCTATCAGGTCGAATTGCTACAGGTTTTACCTGACATCCAAGTTGTATCGCTGATTAAAAATGATGTGAAGAGGATGAGTTGGTTACATACTGTGACCAAGGAAAATCCGTTTGTTTTACATTTTCCTCTTCATTGGTTAGTCGAAGATAAGGAACCACGTTACTTACTTACGAAGCTAGAGATGGGTAGTGAAGAGGCGCCTTTTGATTATCAGCCTCATCTTATTATAAGTCGTGTAGATTCAGATAAAATTTGTCCAGTGATGACGTTAAAAACATCAGATCTGATTGAAGCCAAACAGTATGTTATCGACCATGCCAAAACGACGCTTGCACAACGCGCTTGTATTGCATCAAGCCTCTAATGTGTCGCGTATTAGTCATGTTGTGAACATGACAGAGATGGCATTTTTGTTTGGTAGTCTTTAATGGTATTTATTTAGATTGCTTCACTTGGCGGCGGGTATCAAGGTGTTGTTTTGAATTGCTATCAAAATAGTGATTTTTCAGATTGAACGCAATCAACAATCCATCACACTTTTCGGCTGATTTTGGACACAAAAAAGGGAGTGCCATCACGACGTATTGTCGGTGATAGCACTCCCTCTTGTTTATCTTGATAGGCTTATTAGCCTTGATTCGCTACTTGGCACTCCACATCTGCGCGCCAGTACGCTCAAACTGGTAGCCACCTAACTTGTCACCTTTGCCTTGCACTTCGGTATCCGCTAAGGCTTGCAGTAATTGCTGCGGCAGGGCACGGAAGTAAATGTTTTTCGGGATCACCAACTCAAACGCTTCGGTGCACAAAGGAATAAACCCGAGGCCAAACTCCCCAGCGGTACTCTGGCTGGCGCAACCCACATCGGCTTCACCACGGGCAATGGCAGAGGCCAACTCTCGCTCACTGTGACACACACCCACAGAGGTCAACATATCGACGGTATAAGCGTGATTATGGAGCCATTCGCCTAAGGCACGCATACTGCCAGCACCCTCCTGACGCAGCGCCCAACGCCAGCGAGACGCGATTAACTCTTGTGGCATTAACGAACGGTTATTCACGCACTCGGCGATTTCTTGTGACACCACTAAACCTTGCTTACGCTCAAAGGCATGCACCAACACCCAATTCTTATGACCCGCATACTGTTGTAATAACGCAGGATGACGTAACGCGGCTTCTTCGGCATGGCCCCAATGAATGGCACACATATCCACATGGCCTTTGCTTAACATAGACAAACCCTGGCGCGTGCCGGTAGAGGTGTAACCCACTAACGCGGTACTGCCGAGCTTGTTGGCCATATCACCCACTACCATCTGTAAGAGGGGATCGTCTGAACCTGCAATCAACAAGCGATCATTCAACGCACCGTTATGGCAAGAATCGAGCAACCATTTATCAAGCATCGCCTTGGGAAATAACCATTTACCCGTCACTTTTGTTGCAGGCAGTAAACCATCATTCGCGAGGGCGTAGACTTTCTTTTCGTTTAGGTCGAGGTATTCAGCCACTTGCTTGGCATTCATGAATTCGGGAAAGGGTGAGTCCATTACGCATCACCTCGTTTTTTCGCGGCTTGGTGTGCATCGGTATCTGCATTCACTTGTTTGTCTGTCGCGGCATCGCCCTTTACGTCGAGGATAAGATTCTCGCTGCCGTTATAGATTTGGAAACGGTGGCCTTTAGCGCGGGCAATCATGGTAATGCCCAACGTCTTCGCTAACTCGTAACCCATCTGTGTGGCACCCGAACGAGACAACAGAACGGGGATGCCCATCTGCGCGACTTTAATCACCATCTCTGAGGTCAAACGGCCTGTGGTATAGAAAATCTTATCAGCGCCGGTTTCGCCTTTTAGCCACATTTCACCGGCTAGGGTATCAACGGCATTATGACGACCCACATCTTCCACAAACGATAGAATGCTCGTGTCTTTACACACGGCACAGCCATGAACGGCGCCGGCGGCTTTATAGGTTTCGTTATGATGGGTTAGCGATTCCAGTAGGCCGTATAGCATCGACTGGGTAAGGGATGGTTGTGGTAACTGGACACCTTCGAGCTTTTTCATCACGTTGCCAAACATGGTGCCTTGACCACAACCCGAGGTCACCGTCTTCTTTGACAGCTTTTTCTCAAGGCCATCAGTATTCTCGCGCGTAATGACGGCGGCAGAGTTGGTTTCCCAGTCAATGATCAGCGATTCAATGGCACTAATGTCTTCAATAAAGCCTTGGTTTTTCAAGTAACCCAGCACCAGCGCAGAAGGGCGCTCGCCCAATGTCATTAAGGTCACGACTTCTACCCAGTTCAGGTAAACCGTTAATGGGTGTTCGCAGGCGATTTCTTTCTCCATCAAATCGCCATATTCATCCATCACTTGAACTGTCATGGTTTGCTTGACCGACGAGTGGGTCTTAATGATTTTTGGCAATTGGCTCATCAAACATTCCTGCTGTAAAAAATAAAAGTATATGCCGTGCTGTAAGAGACGCGAATTCGTCGATTCGCGAAATGAGTCAGTCAGACTATTCTCTAAAGTGATCACATTCAGCCACAGAGAACGCCGTTAAGCATTATGGATAAGTGTCACGTTGCCACGATGCTGTGAAGGCTGGAGTAACGTGACGGGGCTCGGCATAGGTTGTGCTAAATCTCACTGTAAGCAAAGTTACAAGCAAAGTTCATTCCACATCTGCTTGCGCTGGTGGATGAGGCACAGAGTCAGACCCAATAACGGGGGCTGACGCAGAGGCAAGCGAGGAGACAACAACCTGACAAAGTGATGAGAAAAACCGCAGTTGGTCGTGTTGATGGTATGGATAATAAAAGTTGGCCTACTCTTTGCTTTACTCTAGCCAGAAGAGTCTTGTCAGAATACGGCGTCATGATCGCATCATGGTGGCCGTTATCGCGAGAGAGAACGCATCAACAGCTATCAATAAGCGTAAGGAGTGAGCGTGCCAGAATTACATAAAGACGAAACGGTTTGGCCTATTGCCTTCCGACTTGTCTCTGAAGAAAAGCAAATAGGACGTTGGACAACACTTTCTTGGTCGATTGAGGATGTGTGTCTCTACGATGAAGAAGAAAAAGACTTCCTTGCCGCGAAAGAAGGCGGGTACTGCCTGCCGCTTGAGTTACATAAGCATGAACGTTCTGATTATCGTTTTAACCTGAGTTCGCGTGATCCCCATTTGTTCATTGTGTGTGTAGAAGAGAATGAACAACTGTCGCCGTTACTGATCACGGCTGCGCAAGGTTTGGCAAGCGGTTACATGGACGGTGACTATCAGGTATTGCACATCACCACGCCGTTACAGGTACAGGCGTGGATGGAAGCTTATATTGGCCGCCATGGCGAGCAATTAGAATTCCGTAAGAAACGCTGTAAAGACAACAGCAAAGACAGAAAAGGGCGCTCCAGTGGCAACTAATTTCTTCCAGCGATGGTCAAGTCGCAAACTACAAGCCAGGGAAGAAAAGGCACAGGATACGCCAACGGACGCTTCATCCACACAAGACACTAGCCATTTGACGGTTGATGCGGCGAATAATGTCGCGAATGAAGTTTCACATCGTGACGTGGCGGGTGGTGAGACGCCGGCGCTTACGGCAACGAGTGCTCAAACAGATGCTACTGCAACTGATGTGACAGATACAACGACAGCAGTAGCTACCGATACCGATGAACAAGAAGCGGCTGCCTTACCGACATTGAATGATGTGGTGAATGTCTCTTTTGATTCGGGTGTGACGAATTTCATGAAAACCGGCGTTGAAAAGTCGGTAAAGAAAGCGGCACTGAGAAAGCTTTTCCATTCGGATGAATTTAATTACATCAGTGATATGGATGATCATACCGAAGACTTCTCAAACATTCCGGCGCTTGATGCCAAGGTCACCGCGCAATTGCGTGGCTGGGTAAATAAAGCGGTGGAACAGGTAGAAGGTATGCTGGATGAGGCGACATCACAGACGGCTCGCCCTGAATCGGCGGTATCGACCGTTGTGGACGATATTGATTCTGGTGTGACGTTACCTGATTCATTGGCGCAATACTGTGAAGACGGTGAATCTCTTGCTGATCAAATTACTGACCAAACTGTTGATCAAAAGACAGCCTGTTTGGAAAGCGGTCATACCGACAGCAATACAGATAACAGTACAGACAACACGAACAGTGAATCAAACCCTACATCACTGACGGTCGCGAAGTTGTAGTTGTCGTTGTCGGAAAACGGTCATCGATAAGAAAAAAGAGCGAAGTACGCAATTCAGTCGTCACGCATAGAGCGAAAAAACTGATGAAAATCTGAATTGGGACAAAAAGGGAATAATACCCTTAATATTGATCGGGACATTTTGGCGCAGTATGCATTTGATGGTGAGACAAAATGTCTCCAGCGTATGCGGTCAAACTGTCTCGTTCGGATTCTAGTTCCTTTTAGGTCATTTTATTCCGTGAAAAGTTGGATCGGTTATTGCTCTATAGAGAAGTATGAAGCGTTTTATTTTAAATTTCCGATTTAAAACAATGCGCTTCAACCGGCACTGACTAGCGGTGACGAGTAGACAGGAATAAGAATGTTAAATAGTACACTTGAAGCATATTCTGAGAGCGCTTTTGCGGATCACAATGGTCAGGCACGTTACGCGGCGATTAAAGGCACCGTGGAATTGTCGAACCTGATCCCACCAACGGTTTCTTATGAAAGCCGTGGCAATGTTGTGATCATTGGTGCAGAAGAAACGATTATCGCATTGGCGGATCAATTTTCTGGCTTGAACTCTGTAACCCTACTAGCCACAGAGAAAGCAGACGCAACACAAAAACGTGACAATCTGTATTTTGCAGCGAATGTGACTGTCAGCGGTTACCTCGGTGCCTTCGATGTTAACTGTGAAGTTGAAGGTTCACTGACAGCGGTTAATTTGGCGAAAGTTGCGATTGCGCGCCCATGTTTTGACCTTGTTGTTGATATGACAGCAGAAGGCCTGATTGCGGTAGAAATTCCTGCTCCGGGTTATTACGGCGTAGGCGCAGGTAAAGCCAAAGTCGCTGATGTGATTGATGAGTTACCCGCTATGTTGGGGACGTTTGATAAGCCGAAGTACTTCCGCCTAAATCCTGATCTTTGTGCGCATTCATCTCGTGGCATTCAAGGTTGTGATCGTTGTGTTGATGCTTGCCCTGCTGGTGCACTGTCGAGTACGGGACATTCGATTGAGATTAACCCTTACCTTTGCCAAGGCGTAGGGACGTGTGCTACGGCTTGTCCGACAGAAGCCATTACCTATGCGCTACCTGATCCTGAAAACACGCAACACTTTGTGCATCGTTTACTGACCCGTTATTTGTCTGAGGGTGGGGAAGCACCAACACTGCTTTTCTTTGGTAATCGTGATGAAGCCAAAGTGGCTCAGGTTCTGCCTACATTGCCTACCTCAGTCATTCCAGTTGCCCTAGAAGAATTGGCAACGATTGGTATTGATACATGGTTTAGTGCATTGGCTTACGGTGCGCATCAGGTTCTGCTCGCAACGAATACGGCTTATATCCCAGCAACGATTGATCGTGTTCTGCGTGATGAATTGACCATTGCGCAAACGTTCTTAACGGAAATGGGGTATGAGGCAGAGCGTATTGCCTTGTTTAACTTTGCAGATGCGGAAACCTTTACCGGTTTTGATGCGGCGCTACTTCAAACCGCCGATCGTCTGGAAGGAAATAAGCGCGCAAAACTGTTTACTGTACTTGATGCCCTTTATGCCGAAGCGTCAGTTAAACCTGCGCATTCTGCATTGTTAGAGAATGCCCCTTACGGTGGTGTGGACTGTAAAACTGACGATTGTACGTTATGTATGAGTTGTGTGGCTGTTTGCCCAACCCGTGCCTTGCATGCCATTGGTGATCGTCCTGGCCTGCTATTTGTTGAGCAAGATTGCGTGCAATGTGGCATGTGTGAAAAAGCGTGTCCGGAAAAAGTCATTACCCTAAAACCAGGTATGACTTGGGATGCGACTGCTCGTCAATCTGTACGTACTGTGCATGAAGAAGAAGCAGCATGTTGTACATCTTGTGGTAAGGCATTTGCGCCTGCATCCATGATTAAAATGCTGACTGAAAAGTTACAAGGTCACTCGCACTTCCAAGGAGAGGCACTACGTCGTGTCGCTATGTGTGAAGACTGTCGTGTTCGCGACATTTTTACCAACCTTGCCGATGATCCTGAAAGTCAGTTGAAGATGTAGGAAAGCCATTATGGAACAGCAACAAATGAATGCACAACAAGAAGAAACGTCACTGCGCGTGGATATCTACGCGATGCTTGCTCATCTTCTACGTCGCGCACCAGAACAAGATGTAATCGATTGGCTTTCTACGCTAGATGTGGAAACGAAACAACCGGCTACAACCGATATGGCTGCGGCTTGGCCTGTATTGAAATTGGCGGCGCAGAAAACCTCTGTGATTGCCCTTGAAGAAGAATATCAGGATCTGTTTATTGGTATTGGTCGTGGTGAACTGGTTCCATTTGGTTCTTGGTATCTAACCGGTTCTTTGATGGAAATGCCTTTGGCACACCTTCGTCGTGATTTGGCGCAATTGGGCTTTGCTCGCGATGAATCTGTAAAAGAACCTGAAGATCATATTTCGGCATTGCTTGAAGTGATGGCAATGCTGGTGGAAGGCGGGGATCTTCATCTACAACGTACGTTCTTCAATCGTCATCTTGCCGCTTGGGTAGAACGTCTTTGTACGGACATGAAAACCGCAAAAAGTGCCGTGTTTTATAGTGCGGTCGGGGAAGTTGCCCTACAGTTCCTGACCATTGAAAAAACACGCTTCATGGAAGTGAACTAGAATCTTTCTAATTCACTTCGTGACAATGTAACTGTTTCTCAGCGTTAGGGTCGACGTTTAGTTGACCCATAACATTTGATGAAAACGTAGCAAAAAAACATCCTGAACGCATGAAGTCATGTGAAAAATCAGGAGATACGATAAAGGAGCACGCTTTTATGAGTGAGCACAATAAACCCAATCAAAGCCGCCGCCAGTTGTTGAAAAACATTGGCCTTAGTGTGGCAGCTGGTGCTGTTGTGGCTGGTGTATCAACGGCTGTTCAAGCCCAAGAGACTCAGCCAGAAGAGAAGAAGAATGAAAAAACAACAGGCTATCGCGAAACGCAACACGTTCGCGATTACTACGAAACCTTGTAAGGCGGAGCTATAAATGAAACTGATTAAACGTTCCGACAACGTGAGCAAGGACGAAAACCAGCTAGGTATTACCCGTCGTTCCTTTATCCGAAACACGTCACTGGCTGCGGCTGGTGGTGTAGCGGGTGCAAGCATGTTTGCACCAGGTATGATGAAAAAAGCCGAAGCCGCATCGCAAGATGTGTATGACGCGCCAAAAGAAGTGAAGCGTACTATCTGTTCACACTGTTCTGTGGGTTGTGGTATCTACGCGGAAGTTCAAGACGGTGTCTGGACTCACCAGGAACCTGCTTTCGACCACCCTTTTAATGCTGGTGGACACTGTGCAAAAGGTGCGGCACTGCGCGAACACGGTCACGGCGAGCGTCGTGTGAAATACCCAATGAAGCTGGTTAACGGCAAGTGGCAGAAACTGAGCTGGGATCAGGCACTAACGGAAGTCAGCCAGCAAGTGCTGAAAATCCGTGAAGAGTCAGGCCCAGATTCCGTTTACTGGTTGGGTTCGGCGAAGCACAACAACGAACAAGCGTATTTGTTCCGTAAAATGGTTTCTCTTTGGGGTACCAACAACGTTGACCACCAGGCGCGTATCTGTCACTCAACCACAGTGGCCGGTGTAGCAAACACTTGGGGTTACGGTGCGATGACGAACTCGCTGAACGACATGCATAACTGTAAGTCTATGCTGTTCATCGGTTCAAACCCTGCAGAAGCGCACCCAGTTGCGATGCAGCACATCCTTATCGCGAAAGAGCGTAACAACTGTAAGATCGTGGTGGTTGATCCACGTCGTACACGTACTGCTGCGAAATCAGATCACTACGTATCACTACGTCCGGGTTCTGACGTTGCCTTCATCTGGGGTGTGCTATTCCACATCTTCAAAAACGGTTGGGAAGATAAAGAATTTATCCGCCAACGTGTTTGGGGTATGGAAGAAGTGCGTGCCGAAGTGGCGAAGTGGACACCAGCAGAAGTTGAGCGCGTAACAGGCGTGCCAGAAGCTGACGTTTACCAGACGGCGAAATTGTTGTCTGAAAACCGTCCTGGCTGTGTGGTTTGGTGTATGGGTGGTACTCAGCATACTACTGGTAACAACAACACACGTGCGTACTGTATCCTTGAGCTTGCACTAGGCAACATGGGTAAATCTGGCGGCGGTGCGAACATCTTCCGTGGTCACGATAACGTACAGGGTGCGACGGACTTCGGCGTACTGTCTGACAACCTTCCTGGTTACTACGGCCTGTCTGAAGGGGCGTGGAAGCACTGGTCTAAAGTGTGGGATGTTGACTACGAGTGGCTAAAAGGCCGTTTCGACCAGAACGAATACCGTGGCAAAAAGCCAATGTACAACGCAGGTATTCCAGTTTCTCGTTGGATCGATGGCGTGTTGGAAGACAAAGCGAACATCGAGCAGAACGACAACATCCGTGCCATGTTCTACTGGGGTCACGCCGTGAACTCACAGACCCGTGGTACAGAAATGCGTACTGCAATGGGCAAACTAGACATGATGGTTATCGTTGACCCATACCCAGGTGTGGCTGCGGTAATGAACGGCCGTACTGATAACGTGTACCTGCTTCCAGCGACCACACAGTTTGAGACGACCGGTTCTGTAACAGCAACAAACCGTTCTATTCAGTGGCGTGATCAGGTTATCGAGCCGCTATTTGAATCTAAGCCTGACCACGAAATCATGTACCTGCTTGCGCAGAAACTGGGTCTTTCGGATCAGCTATTCAAGCACATCAAAGTTGAAAACAACCAGCCAGTGATCGAAGACATCACGCGCGAATTCAACAAAGGTATGTGGACAATCGGTTACACCGGTCAGAGCCCTGAGCGTTTGAAAGAACACCAGAAGAACTGGCACACGTTTGATAACACCTCGCTAGAAGCGGTAGGTGGTCCTGCGAACGGTGAAACGTACGGTCTGCCTTGGCCATGTTGGGGCACGCCAGAGATGAAGCACCCAGGTACGCACATTCTTTACGATACGTCTAAGACGGTTGCACAGGGTGGCGGTAACTTCCGTGCACGTTTCGGTGTTGAGCGTAACGGTGAAAGCTTATTGGCTGACGACAGCTACTCTCTAGGCTGTGAGCTAGAAGACGGTTACCCAGAATTCACTGACAAGATGCTGAAGCAACTGGGTTGGTGGGATGATCTAACAGCAGAAGAGAAAGTCGCTGCTGAAGGTAAAAACTGGAAAACTGACCTGTCTGGCGGTATTCAGCGCGTAGCGATTAAGCACGGTTGTATCCCATTCGGTAACGCGAAAGCACGTACTGTTGTATGGACATTCCCGGATAAAGTGCCACTACACCGTGAGCCACTTTACACGCCACGTCGTGATCTATTGCCAGAATACCAGACATGGAACGACAGCGAAGCGATGTTCCGTCTGCCAACATTGTACAAGTCAATTCAGGACAAAGACGTGTCTGGCGAGTACCCAATTATCCTAACGTCTGGCCGTCTGGTTGAGTACGAAGGTGGTGGTGAAGAAACCCGTTCTAACCCATGGTTGGCTGAACTTCAGCGTGAAATGTTCGTTGAAATCAACCTGAAAGATGCGAACGACCTTGGCATCCGCGATGGCGAAATGGTGTGGGTAGAAGGCGCAGAAAAAGGCCGTATTAAAGTGAAAGCGATGGTAACACCGCGCGTTCAAGTGGGTCTTGCGTTTATTCCGTTCCACTTCGGTGGTTACTTCGAAGGTGAAAGTCTTCATAGCCGTTACCCTGAAGGTTGTGCACCGTATGTTTTAGGTGAAGCTGCTAACACGGCAACCACCTACGGTTATGACCCGGTTACTCAGATGCAAGAAACAAAAGTAACCCTTTGTAAAATCACTAAAGCGTAAGGAGTCCTTAGATGGCACGTATGAAATTTCTTTGTGACTCTAAGCGTTGTATTGAATGCAATGGTTGTGTGACAGCTTGTAAAAACGCCAACGATGAAGCGCTAGAGTGGGGCATTCAGCGTCGTCGTGTAGTAACACTTAACGACGGTCTACCGAACGAGAACTCTATCTCTGTAGCATGTATGCACTGTAGCGATGCGCCTTGTATGGCGGTTTGTCCTGCAGATTGCTTCAGCCAAACAGAAGATGGCATCGTTCAGCACGACAAAGATCTCTGTATCGGTTGTGGTTACTGCTTGTTTGCTTGTCCGTTCGGTGCGCCTCAGTTCCCGAAACAAACCGCGTTTGCTGAGCGTGGCAAGATGGACAAATGTACGTTCTGTTCTGGCGGTCCAAACACGGAACCGGGCTCAGAAAAAGAACGTATGTTGTACGGTGCAAACCGTATCGCAGAAGGCAAGCTACCAATGTGTGCGTCTATGTGTTCAACCAAGTCGCTACTGGCGGGTGATGCAGAGAAGATCTCTGACATCTACCGCAAGCGTGTGGTTGCACGTGGTGCGAAGGAAGCCGGTTGGGCAACAACTGACGATCTAGCATACGACGCAACAAAAGGCAGCAAGGCTTAATAGCCATAACCATCATCGGTGTTAAGTGTTGATTTTAACGCCGATGTATTCAGCCCGTGGCAGCTTGCTTCGGGCTGAATTGTAGATTGAGAAATACTGTTGAAAACAGTCGGGAGTTTTATGACTAAGCGAATTCAACATTGGTTTGCGATGCTGGTAACGGCATTGATGCTGACACTGTCTGTGTCAGCGTTTGCCAGCAATGAAAATAACGCAAACACGAATACTGAGCGCTTGGGTGAGTCTGTTGTGAAATCTGAAATGGCAGGTTTTGCAGGTGCTGACTATTGGCGTGCGGTGAAAGATGGTCAGGAAGGGTACACCACATCAGCATCACCAGAGCATGGTGTGTTGATCAGTGTGCCGGGCCAGACGTGGTACATCTTGAAAGAGAAGTGGATGTCTCCACTGGGTGCATTGGCCATTTTTGGTAGCCTTGCAATGGTGGGTCTTGCGTACGTTGTCGTGGGTCCATTGAAGCTGAGCAAGCCAAAAACAGGCCGTAAGATCAAACGCTGGAGCCGCTTTGATCGTGCGTTGCACTGGAGCATGGCATTCACGTTCCTGACTCTGGCATTCAGTGGTTTAACCCTCGTTTACGGCAAGCACTTTATTAAGCCTGTTGTGCCAACAGAAGTCTGGGGATGGATCATTTATGCGGCGAAGCAGTACCATAACTACATCGGTCCAATTTTTGGTGTTTTGCTGATTGCAGTGTTGGTTAAGTGGTGGCGTAAGAGCCTGTTCACCATGGTGGACATGAAGTGGTTCATGAAAATGGGCGGCATGGTCGGTAAGCATAAAGGTACCCACCCATCTGCTGGTTTCTCGAACGGTGGTGAGAAAGCGATTTTCTGGTTGCTTATCTTCTTTGGTATTTTCATCACCATCAGTGGCTTTATCCTAGACTTCCCAATCTTCGGCCAAACACGCCGTGATATGGAATTGTCTAACTTGCTGCACATGTTCTCTGCACTGATCCTGATCTGTGGTTTCATCTTCCACATCTACATCGGTCTGTTCGGTATGGAAGCGGCACTTGACGGTATGATCACCGGTGAAGTGGATGAAACATGGGCGAAAGAGCACCACGACCTATGGTATAACGAAGTGAAAGATCTTCCTGAAAACCAACCAGGTTATGATGCGGCACAAGAAGCCGATAAAAAAGGCGATACTTCGCAGAACAATGCGTAAGCCTTAAGCGAAAGCGTTAATAAACAGCAGTCCAATGGACTGCTGTTTTTTTATGTGGGTTGGTTTTGATATAACGTAACCGTAATGCACTATAATTATATTGTTATGGAATCGATTCTTGTCACCATCTGTAGTCGTTATGGGAAAATAATTGAACAAGGACAGTTCGCAAATGATAGTCTGGTGCACCATAATTTTATGTTTGTTATTGCTTATTAGACTAATGTCGTAAACAAGTAGGTTATAACCACATGAAAATAATGGTATAAAATAGAAAGAACGCTTATTAATGAAAGGACACGCGCATGCTATTTCCATATCGAAACATTGTTATTTTGACGGGGGCGGGGATTTCCGCTGAATCAGGTATCCAAACGTTCCGTGATCAAGATGGCTTATGGGAAAAGCATCGCATTGAAGATGTCGCAACGCCTGAAGGTTATCACCGTGATCCCGCCTTGGTACAAAACTTCTATAATTTGCGTCGTCAGCAACTTGAGAGCGGTACCGTCTTCCCAAACGATGCACATAAAGCGTTAGCGCGTTTAGAAAAAGAGTTAGATGGTAAAGTCACACTCGTGACGCAAAATATCGACAACCTGCATGAAGCCGCTGGCTCAGAAAATATCATTCACATGCACGGGGAATTGTTAAAAGCGCAATGCAGTTATACCGGCCAAGCTGTCGAGTGGAGTGGGGATATCGCAATGGAAGATCAATGCCACTGCTGCCAAATGCCTTCACCGATGCGCCCTAACGTGGTGTGGTTCGGTGAAATGCCCATCGGGATGGATCGCATTCACGATGCCTTGATGGAAGCGGATTTGTTCATTTCTATTGGGACGTCGGGGGCGGTGTACCCTGCAGCGGGTTTTGTACATGAAGCGGCAATGCATGGTGCACATACCATTGAATTAAATTTAGAACCGAGCGACGTACAAAGTGAGTTTGCAGAGAAACGCTATGGTCCTGCATCTGTGTTGGTGCCTGCTTTTGTGGATGAGTTGCTGGCTTAAATCCTTTTGCTTGTATCTGTAAAACAAAGAAAGCGCCTAATTTAGGCGCTTTCTTTTTATTTGTTATTTAGAACATGGCTCGTTTAAGCCATCTTCGGCGTAAAGTACTTTGCTTTAACTTGGTCGTAGATCCAATTATAAATGATGGAGTACACCAGGAAGAAAATCACAATACCGAGATCTAAAATTAACACCGTCCAGAAGTCCATCTGCAAGGCCCACATCAATACAGGAATGGTGACCACCAAGAGTCCGCCTTCAAAGCCAAAACCATGCGCAACACGCGTGCCAATGGTGCGAGATAAACGATCAGCGCCGAATATCTTGTCAAAGCCAAGGTTGTAGGCATAGTTCCAGCCCATGGCGATTAACGACAACGCAATACCGATACCACCAATCATCGCTGGGTTCTTGTCTGTAAATAGAGATGCACCTAGCATCATGATGATCAGGGCAAACACTTCAAACAAGACGGAATGTAAAATACGCTCTTTAATGGTCATAACGACTTACCACTCAATTAACTTAACGATGTTTCAAACAATGTGCGAAACGAAAAGTTCGCACTGAATCTATACGTGTAATGTATCTTTTTATATGATTATATCGAGTTAGTTATTATCAGTTTTAGTGATGGGTAAAGTATCAGGATACGTAGATTCAATCACTTATAACGGAAGTGCGTATGTATAATTTAGATCAACTCAATATGTTTGTGCTCTCTGCCAAATTAGGCTCGTTTTCGGCCTGTGCACGACACATTGGAAAGGTGCAATCAGCGGTGAGTCAGGGCATTGCTAACTTAGAGGTGGATTTGAATGTAGAGTTGTTCGACCGGACAACGCGCAAACCGGTATTAACAGAAGCGGGGCGACATTTATTTCATTTTGCAGAAGCCGTTTTGCAGCAGACGAAAGAATTAGAGTGTGCCTCTAACGCACTGACAAAACGCGAAGAGAGCCAACTGAGCATTGTGGTGGATGAAGCGTTGCAAGTAGACCGCCTATACCATATCGCAGAGAGGTTCAGTGACACCTTCACCGCAACGTCACTTCATATTTTGACCGCATCTGGTATTGACGTCAGGGATAGAGTGCTCGAAGGCAACGCCTGTATTGGTGTGATGTTGTGTGACTTTGAGACGATCCGTGAGGCTGACGTTTGCTATATAGGGAACTTGGCATTTGTTCCTGTGGTGAACCATCAACATCCTCTTGCTGATTTATCATGTGTAGAACCGATGGACTTGATTCCCTATCGACAAATTTTGGCGCGCGGTCTTGAAGACGACCAAGCCCGTTATTTTCCGGTGGTGTCACCACATGTTTGGCGGGTCACTAATCAATACAGCATGATAAAGATGATTGAGCGTGGCCTAGGTTGGGGGTATCTGCCGCTGCATTTGGTGTCAGATAAAATACAGGCGGGCACGTTGCATACATTGCCGGTGTCGTTTGATCATAAAGACTGGTCGATCCCTGTCGAGGTTGTTACGGCCAAAAATGTGACACTGGGTCCTGCGGGAACGTGGTTAAAGCAAGCGCTTAAGGCGTTGCTTGACCCGATGAACTAATAGTACACAATGAATGATAGGCAAGGTGTTCGCGTGATGACGATACGGTGCCGTTGTCTGTATGGGACACTGAAATGAAAAAAGCCTGATCAATGATCAGGCTTTTCTTTACCATAGATAAGAGGGATTATTGACCCGCTTTCAACTTCTGGTAGTACTCTTCGTAAAGAGGATTTGCGTCGCCTACGCTGTTCTGCCATTCACCCGCGTCCATTACAGATTGTGGTGGGTAGATCATCGGGTCGTTCACAAATTCTTTCGGCAGCAATTTCTTCGCTGTTGCAACTGGCGTTGGGTAGCCAATTTCAAGTGCGATTTTCGCTGCGTTTTCTGGACGTAGAAGGAAATCGATCATCTTGTGTGCCGCGTCGATGTTCTTCGCGTCTTTAGGGATCGCAATGCTATCCATCCAGAAGATTGCGCCTTCTTCAGGCCATACGATATCAATCGGCGCACCTTCTTGGCGAGCCATGTAGGCTGAACCATTCCAAAGCATACCCAGTGACGTTTCACCGGCCATGTATGGGTTAGCAGGGTAGTCAGAGTTGAATACCAATACGTTTGGCATCAGCTTTTTCAGCTCTTCGTAAGCCGCTTTGATTTGCGCAGGATCTTTGGTGTTCGCAGAGTAGCCTAGTTTACGTAGGGCAATATGGAAGAACTCACGTGCATCATCCATCATCATCAACTGGCCTTCCCATTTAGGATCCCAGAAGTCAGCCCATTTAGACACTTGTGCTTTGTTCATCATATCAGTGTTGACACCGATACCCGTCGCACCCCAAATGTAAGGGATAGAGTAGTCGTTTGTTGGGTCAAACGGCTTGTGTAGGAAGTTTGGATCGATGTCATCAAAATGAGAAAGCTTTGATTTATCAATCTTCTGAAGCATGTTCTCTTCACGCATTTTAGATACATAATACGTTGAAGGTACAATCAGGTCGTAACCGCCGCCATGCGTTTTCAGCTTAGCGTACATGGTTTCATTCGATTCATAAGTCGAATAAATGACTTTAATGCCCGTTTCTTTCGTGAACTCTTCCAGTACATCATTTGGGATATACTCAGACCAGTTGTAGAAATATAACTCGTTGTCTGCGGCTGTCGCAATGCTTGAAAACATTGCCATAGCACACATACCGCCGGCCATCAAAGAAGACCATTTTTTCATTTTTAACGCTCCTAACAAACAGGGATTTTGAGAGTGTTCTCTAGCGGTTTTTTACCGCTTCTCCTACATAATAAAAGGAAACAGAAACTTAGCGCTTCTATTTCCGGACGGGTGATAACTTGTGTAAGTCAGCACTATTATAGCAGGGTATCAACAAGTTATGACAAACAATAATTGGATTTGTCATGTTTTGTACAATATCGTTTTGTATATGCTCATATAATGCCCGATTTTATCTTGCTGAAATATTCATTAGCAGGTGCTTTACCTGTGAAGATGTTTTAGTTGTAGTGAATCCCTTTATATATTCAACGCGATATATCCAACGTGAATAAGAAAATAGATTCAAATGAGGGCGTTCAAAGAGGTTAGGATTTGAGGCAAGCATATAGGTGGGTCAGTGATACACAAAGGGCGGCGAGCAGAACAGTGGGATAGTCACGAATGTGTGAGAAAACAGAGGGGTCGAATGAGAAAAATGGACGTAACCGATTTTGTTGCCAGGATCAAAAAAGCAGCTCCGAAGAGCTGCTTTTTTAGAATGAAAATTACTGACCGGCTTTAAGCTCTAGGAAGTAGTTTTCGTAGCGGATGCTCATGTCACCCACTGAATCCTGCCACTCACCACGGTCAAGATCAGCTTGAGGTGGGAATAGAGTTGGGTTGTCTTTGTACTTCGCGTTTGATTTCTCAACCGCAGTTAGGTAACCCGTTTCTTCAGAAATTTTTGCTGCAACGTCAGGACGAAGTAGGAAGTCGATCATCTTGTGTGCCGCTTCTACGTTCTTCGCGTTTTTAGCAATTGCTAGGCTATCTACCCAGAAGATACCGCCTTCTTTTGGCCATACTAGCTCAATAGGAAGACCTTCTTTCTGCGCAGCAGCTGCAGAACCGTTCCAAAGCATACCTAGGCCAACTTCACCAGCAAGGTAAGGTGCCGCAGGGTTGTCTGAGTTGAATACAAGCACGTTAGGCATTAGCTTTTTAAGCTCTTCGTGTGCTTCGTCAATCTGCTTAGGATCAGTGGTGTTACCTGAGTAACCCAGCTTACGTAGTGCGATGTGGAACACTTCACGGGTGTCGTCCATCAACATTAGCTGGCCTTTAAGCTCAGGGTTCCATAGATCTGCCCAGCTGTCGAAATCGGCAGGGTCGTACATGTCAGTATTAACTGCAAGACCTGTCATCGCGATTACGTGCGGGATAGAGTAGTCATTATTTGGGTCAAAAGGCTTGTCCAGATAATTCTTATCAAGTTCTTTAAAGTTAGTTAGCTTTGATTTGTCGATTTTCTGTAACATGCCTTCGTCGCGCATTTTTGCAACGAAGTAAGTTGATGGCACAACCAGGTCATAACCTTTTGGGTGAGCCTTTAACTTGGCGTACATAGTCTCGTTCGACTCGTAAGTCGAATAAATCACTTTAATACCCGTTTCTTTAGTGAACTGCTCACGTAGCTCCGTAGAAATGTACGGACCCCAGTTCATGAAAACTAATTCTTCATCTGCTGCACTTGCAGCATTTGTGAACATCGCTGCAGCCATTGCAGTGCCGGTTAGAAAAGCGGACCATTTCTTCATTATATTATCTTCTCCAAAACCCTTTTAGGGTATGTATACAAAACAAGTGGCCCAAAGGGGCCACTTGCTCATTTTTTGGCATAGAGCCAATTTTTAAAGCCTGAAGCCTTATTTGGTCTTATCTCGTGCAATTAACTGCGAAGAGACGACCATTACCAGAGAAACAATTAGCATAATTGTAGCCAATGCATTCACTTCTGGCGAGATACCGACTTTAACCATTGAGTAAATTTTCAATGGTAGAATTTCATAGCTCGGGCCTGTCACGAATGAACTCACGATCACGTCGTCCAGTGATAGGGTGAAACTCAACAACCAGCCTGCGAATACAGCAGGTTTTGCCAATGGCAAAATGATTTGCTTAAGAATAACCCACTCACTTGCGCCAAGGTCGCGTGCCGCTTCAAGCATCTTCACATCAAAGCCTTTTAGTCGGCTATATACTGTTACCACAACAAACGGTAGACAGAATGTGATGTGTGCTAATAGCAGTGACAAGAAACCAAGCTCTGCACCCACAAGGATGAACAGGGCAAGTAATGAAATGGCCATTACGATATCCGGAGACATCATTACCACGAACAGCATACCGTTTACGAACTTCTTACCGCGGAACTGATAGCGGAAGAGGGCAACAGCCGTCAGGCTACCAATAATCGCAGCAGCGGTTGCTGAGAAAACGGCAATATTCAACGAGTGCCATGCTGCTTGCATCAAACTGTCATTGCTCATAAGTTGGTGATACCACTTCGTGGTAAAACCGCCCCATTTCATACCAAACTTACTGGCATTGAATGAGTTAATGATCAGAATGATAATCGGTGTATAAAGGAAGGCATACACCACAGTCATAAAACTGAATTTAAATACGCGTCCCATTATTCCAGCTCCACTTTTCGGTTGAGCAACTTACCTGCACGGTAGTAGGCGTAAAGCATCACTGCCATTGCCATCGTCAGCGCGATACTTGTCGCTGCACCAAACGGCCAATCTCGAGCATTAAGCACCTGACTCTTGATGACGTTACCGATCAGAAGGTTCTTCGCACCACCTAGCAGGTCAGACACGTAGAACATGCCCAATGCAGGAAGCAGTACCAACAAACAGCCCGCAATAATACCAGGCATTGTCAGTGGGAAAATCACCTTCACAAATGTCTGGAACTTGTTCGCACCAAGGTCTTTTGCCGCTTCAATATAGTTGTGATCCAATTTCTCGATCGCAGAGTAAAGCGGTAGCACCATAAACGGCAGCAAAATATAAACCAGACCGACCATTACTGCGTATTCGGTGTACATAATACGCAAGGGTTTGTCGATAATGTCTAGGTACATCAAGGTATTGTTAAGAATACCGCGTGTACCCAACATGATTTTCAAACCGTAAGTACGGATCAGCGAGTTGGTCCAAAATGGTACGATGACCAAAAACAACATAAACGGACGCCATTTCTCAGGCATCTTTGCAATCGCGTAGGCAAAGGGGTAACCAATCAACAAACAGAGTAGGGTAGCCACCAGCGCCATGTAGAACGAGTGCCACATTACCTTCGCATAAAGCGGGTCGAACAACCGAATATAGTTGTCCAAGGTAAAGGTCATTTCGATCAGGTTTGCATCATCTCGGGTCAGAAAACTGGTTCCGATGATCATCAAGTTTGGAATGAAGACAAACAGCAACAACCAACTTACGATGACGGTAATGATGATGTTTTGAAGATTAAGCTTCTTGTTCATCTGCAAGTACCACTTCCCAACTTTCAACCCAAGTAATGGCAACTTTCTGATCCAGAGAGTGGTCTACATCAGGATCATCTTCGTTGAAGAATTCGCTAACCATTACCGGTGCACCTGATTCCAGTTCTACAACTGAATCCAACGTCATACCTTTATAGGTACGCTCACGAATGTAACCAACAATGCCATGTGCTTCTTCGCCATTGTTAATTTCTTCGATACGGATATCTTCAGGGCGTAGCAATACTTTGACTTTGTCGCCAGCTTTCACGTCCAACTTACAGTGGATCATGGAATGACGACCTTCAACGTTAGCAAGTACACGGTTTTCATCAAGGCGTTCTTTCACTTCCGCGTCAAACACGTTGATTTCACCGATGAAGCGAGCAACGAACAAGTTTGCCGGCTCTTCGTAAATTTCACGAGGGCTACCGTCCTGCTCGATGTTACCTGAACGCATAACGATAATGCGGTCTGACATCGAAAGGGCTTCTTCCTGATCGTGAGTAACGAAGATGAAAGTAATGCCAAGTTTACGTTGTAGCTGTTTCAGCTCGATTTGCATCTGCTTACGCAGTTTGTAATCCAGTGCTGATAATGATTCATCAAGCAACAATACTTTAGGCTTGTTGACAACGGCACGAGCGATTGCGACACGCTGCTGTTGACCGCCAGAAAGTTGGTGTGGTTGGCGTGGGGCAAATTGCTCCAACTGAACCATACGCAAAGCTTCCATAACGCGAGGTTCAATCTCGCTCTCGGCCACTTTTTGCATACGAAGACCAAATGCAACGTTATCGAACACAGTCATATGCGGGAATAGCGCATAACTTTGGAATACTGTGTTTACGTTACGTTGCTCGGCGGGAATGCTTGTCACATCATTGCCAGCAATAACAACTTGACCTTCGTCGGCATTTTCAAAACCGGCAATAAGGCGTAATACAGTTGTTTTACCACAACCAGAAGGACCCAAGATGGTAAGGAATTCACCATCGTTAACATTCAGATCGAGACCAGTGATAATTTGCTTACCATCGAAGCTTTTGCTCAGCCCTTTAAGCTGAATCACCGGTGCTTTAGTAGTTTCTGCAGCGTTCAATTCTACGTGATCTCCACCCAGGGGTTTCATAGGTAATCCCCCCAACTATGAGTATGAATTTAGGGGGCGCATAATAGTCCCCTAAACGTGTAAATTAAAGCGTTTTTTTTCAATTTTTAAGATCAAATTATTACAAGCAGCGCGATGTTATAATAAATACAATATGTAATACTTGAAAAGCGCACAAAAATGCTTTTAAATCAAGATTAAAGCTTAATTATAGTCGTTGGTTGAACATTAATCATAGTGCAATAATTAGAATGTTATTTTGCCAGTATGTTTTTTCATACTATGGTGACTGATCCCATCATTCCGCAGCACTATTTCTATATCCTGTCTACCTAGCGTACAATCAACCTTATCAATGTATAAAATTTAGCGAAAAACAGATGAATAACAAAACATTCCATGTGGGCGGCTCGATTGAGAAGGCCCTGAAAGGTAAAGGTGACTTACAACCGGTCACTGTGCTACAAGAGGCATGGCGTACAACCGCCAAAAACTTCGTGTCATTCCTTCCTGCCGTCATTCTTGTCTATGTTATACAGATAGCGTTGCTACAGGTTGCATTTTACGTGCAAAGTGGCGGTGAGTGGTCGTTGCTTGATGCATTTTTGAACGAAAGTGAAGAAGTGCGTACGAGTGTATCGATGGCATTGAATTGGGCGTCACTGGCATCAAGTGTCTTAACGGCGCCACTGTTCGCCGGTCTAGCCTTAATGACGTTGAATTACGTTGTTGGGCTACCAAGCAAAATGTCGCATGTCATGAAAGGACTCTCTTTTGCATTGGTGGCCGTGATTACTGAAGTCATCACCTTTGTGATCCTTATGCTAGCCAGTCAGATCTTTCCGCCCATTGGCCTGATTCTGCCTATGTTCTTTGGTATGGCCATTATTCTAATTTGTGAAAAGCGCCTGTCACCGGTGAAAGCCATTCAATATTCCTTCATGGCTACATTGCGCAATTTCGTGCCGATTTTAGCGGTTTATATCGTCGTGGCGATTATGGCTGTTATTTCACTTGCAACAGCGGGTATTGGTTTAATTTGGACCATTCCGTTCTTTTATAATGCAAAAGCGATCATCTATCGCAATCTATTTGGTGTGACACTGCAAGTGACCACCGTCGAGAAAGGGGAAGATGATAATAATACTAACGATAAAGAGGACCCTCAGGTATTTAACGCGTGATTAGAAAAACAATAAATAATAAAGCAATTGCCATCGTAGCATTGCTTAGCGGTTTGACCGCTTGTGGGGAAAACCCTAGCTCAACAAACAATGACACTGCAGTCAGTTATGCCCAGAAAGTTAGACCTGACTTTTCGGCGTTTCAGGATGTAAAAGAAAAGAAAGCCGCTTTTTTTGATTATTTGAGACCGGCTGTTATTCATGAAAATCAGCGTATTGAGAGAGAACGTACGTTCTTGATTGCGTTGCAAGAGAAAATCAATGCTTCTGCATTGATTGCTGGCGATGATCATGAATACGCCGTAAAACTGGGTAATGTGTATAAACAGCCACTGGCAGGTGACACTGTCACTATGGATTGGTTGTCTATTATGCTTAACCGTGTTGATGTTCTGCCTGAATCTTTGGTGCTGAGCCAAGCCGCTAATGAATCAGGTTGGGGGACATCACGCTTTGCCGTCGAGGGTAATAACTATTTTGGTCAATGGTGTTATCGTAAAGGCTGCGGGTTAATACCGAATGCACGTAATGCAGGGGCAGCCCATGAAGTGGCTATTTTTGAAACGCCGTACTTGGCAGTGCAGGGGTATTTCATGAATGTGAATACACACCGAGCTTACCAAGAATTGCGTGATATTCGTACGGCGTTACGTGTAGGAAATAAGCCGATCGATGGCACAACATTGGCGAAAGGATTAACCCAATATTCAGAACGTGGTCATGCGTACGTAGAAGAAATTCAGGCCATGATCCGACATAACAATCAATACTGGCTCCAAGGATAAAGGATGAAGTTACCCCATTGGTTTCTTGCTGGTTTAGTCGCGAGTACCTCGTTGTATGCAAGCACGGCGTTGGCGCAAAATATTGATATGCGTTACAGCACATTGTTTAGCAAACTGAAACAAAACGTGGAGGAAGGCCATGATGACGTCAAGGTGGCTTTCTTCTTGCTCGACCAGCGTGATGGCAGCGTATGTGATGTGCATAAAGGCTGGATGCGTAAAGATGAACATTATGAAGCGCTAATCATCCCTGAAAGCAATGAGCTTGATATACCGGTCGATAATAACCTGCGCCAAGCGAACCCGGATGTGACGTTTGTGATTGATGAGGGAATTACTTGTGATGTTTCTATGCAGGTGATTGCCAGTGATCACTTTGATACGTCAATCACACAGGCGGATGTCGCGAGGTTAACGCCTCAAATGCAACTGATCTTGTCCGATCTTGGTGGGATGTTCTCTGACTGGTTTATGCCTGAGGTGGAAGGGGTGGTTGTTCATTTATCAGCGACACCAACACAACCGATTGAGCTAACCAATGGGACGGCATTGACCGTAACGGATAATAAAGCGGTGTTGAAATTGGCTGATCTGGCAAGTGCCGAAACAGTTAATTTCCCATCTGCTATCGTTAAAGTGACGCCTTGGCTTCCTCGCGATTAGAGCATCTTATATAGCGGTCTTCCTATACCGAATTTTCCTATCAAACCCAACCCGAGCCCTTTGTGCTCGGGTTTTTTATTGCCTAAAGCGGCAATTACCCTGCCAAAAAGAAGGCATCAATCATGGGGAATTCATGCTGCTTTTACGGAGAAAGGGAGAAAATAGTCGGTTTTATCTCAAAAAATGTGCTTTTAATTCGTGCGAAATGTAACAAACCATGATTCATCGCAAGTCATTTTGTTGCTGTAACCCCGATACTTTCCTCTCATAATGATTGAATTAGCACTGTATGAGTGGGATATGGAACAATTAATTGAGCGTTTTCTTCGTTACGTCCGTTTTGAAACGCAATCAAACTCAGCCAATGCCCACTGCCCAAGTACTGAAGGGCAGCGCGTATTAGCTCAACAATTGAAAGAAGAATTGATCGCTCTGGGTTTGTCAGATGTCGATCTGGATGACAGTGGCTATCTGATGGCTCGCTTACCTTCAAACGTTGATCATGATGTGCCTGCTATTGGTTTTATCGCCCACATGGACACGGCACCTGACGCATCAGGAAAAGATGTGAAACCGCAAATCGTTGAAAACTACCAAGGTGGCGATATTGCATTGGGTGTTGGCGATGAAGTGCTTTCTCCTATTCAATATCCGGATTTAAACCGTCTACACGGCCACAATATCATTACCACTGACGGTACAACGCTGTTGGGTGCGGATAACAAAGCCGGTATTGCTGAAATCATTACTGCGATGGCGGTATTGAAAGCGAATCCAGAGATCAAGCACGGCGATATCTGCATCGGCTTTACGCCGGATGAGGAAATCGGTCGTGGTGCCGATCAATTTAACGTAGCTAAGTTTGGCGCACAGTGGGCTTACACCATTGATGGCGGCCCTGTGGGTGAATTGGAGTATGAGAACTTCCATGCTTCTTCTGCTTTTGTTACCTGCCATGGCGTGAATGTGCACCCAGGTACGGCAAAAGACAAAATGATCAACGCCATGAACATTGCTGCGCAATTCCAAATGATGATGCCTGCACAGGAAACCCCAGAATGTACAGAAGGCTACGAAGGCTTCTTCCATTTGGTTTCTATGGACCCAAGCGTGGCGAAAACTCAGTTGCACTACATACTGCGTGATTTTGATGCGGATAGCTTGGCGCGCCGTAAAGCGTTAATCCAAGAAAATGTGGATGCCCTTAACCAGCGTTTAGACAAAGGGCGTGTGAGCGTTGAGATTGTCGATAGCTATGCGAACATGCGTGAAATGGTTGTGCCGCACCCTCACATCATTGAGTTGGCCAAGCAGGCCATGATTGATTGCGATGTTGAACCGGAAATTAAGCCGATCCGTGGTGGTACGGATGGCGCGCGTTTGTCCTTTATGGGGCTACCTTGTCCAAACATCTTCACCGGTGGTTATAACTTCCATGGTATACATGAGTTCATTACGGTGGAAGGGATGCAGCAAGCGGTGCAGGTGATTGTCAAGTTGGCAGAAAACACGGCGTTGCATTACAAAAAATAACGACGTTAAGTTATCAGCACTATCTCTGTATTAACATTGAAGCGACAATAAAAGTAAACGCTCTGATTGAATGTCAGGGCGTTTTTGTTTGTGGCCACCAGCGGCAGTGGTTGATAAAATGGTTGGGAAAAACGTAGACTCAGTCTTTATCGTATAGCTTGGCTTGATCTTTCACTTCTGGGTGTTTTTCAATTTCGCCGACAATCCAATTGTTCAGATGTTTTACGATGGCAGAAATGGCATGTGTTTTGGTGCCTTTTTCATCGTCACTGATATCCAGTGGTTGCTTAGGATGCATACCGGTCTGATCTTCTGCGATATGTACCCAGTCTGGGTGCCAATAAAAGCTGTGACCTTCATCGGTGATCCAGTTATGCACCCCACAAGATTCCCCTGTGTAATTTAAATCTTTTGCTTCGTATTTCATCTTACGGTTCCTCATCGCATTTCTCATTCAAGTATATACCCCAAGAGAATGAAAGATGTGAGGTGAGTACCATCTTGAATGCAACGTATTGAGATGTAACGGAGACAACAGCTACAGGGGCTATTACTGATGAACGTGTTTCCCCAGTCAGCGTGTGACTGGGAAAATACGTGAAGGTGTAAGTCTGAAATTGTAAGCCCGAGGGTGTAAGCCAGAAGCTAGCCTAAGTAGCGGGCAATCAGATGATTTTTGAAATGCTCGGCATTGAGTGCTTCACCCGTTGCATCAATGAGCAACTTGTCGGTGTTGACCAGAGAGGCACGTTTCCACACATGACGATCCAGCCAATTGAAGATAGGTTGGAAATTACGCTCACGGATCAGGTTGTCCGTGTTCATCTCTTTACGCATCGCAGACATGAACTGCGCGGCATACATCGCCCCTAAGGTGTAAGACGGGAAGTAACCAAAGCTACCAAAGGTCCAGTGAATGTCTTGCATGCAGCCATCCGTGAAATTCCCTTTGGTGTTCAAGCCGAGGTACTCATGCATTTTTCTGTCCCACAACTCGGGGATATCCGCCACTTCAATGCGTCCTTCCACCAGATCACGCTCGATTTCATAGCGAAGAATGACGTGTGCAGGGTAGGTGACTTCATCGGCATCGACACGAATATAACCCGGTGCGACACGGGTATTCAGTAGCGTCAGGTTTTCTGGCGTCAGCGCCGGATCATCGATACGATTGAACGTTTCAGCGGCTAATGGCGCTAAAATATCGATGAAGTGCTCGCTCCGAGAGAGCTGCATTTCAAAGAACAGGCTTTGTGATTCATGGATACCCATAGAACGGGCTTTACCCACCGGTAACCCAGCCCATTTTTGTGGTAAGCCTTGCTCATAGCGAGCGTGGCCCGTTTCGTGGATCACACCCATCAGCGCAGAGGTGAAATCAGCCTCATCGTAACGAGTAGTAATACGCACATCGGTCGGTACACCACCACAGAAGGGATGCATGCTGACATCTAAGCGGCCATGGTGAAAGTCAAAGCCCAGCTTTTGCATAATATCGAGGCTGAGTGTCTTTTGTTCTTCTGTCGGGAAGGGGCCGAGCGGCTGAATAACCTGATCATGGGTTTGCTTGTCTTGGATTTGTGCAATCAATCCCGGCAACCAGCTTTTCACATCCGAGAATAAAGCATCCAAGGTGGCACTGGTCATCCCTGGTTCATACAAATCAAGTAGGGCGTCATAGCGGCTCAAGCCCGTGGCTTCTGCGCGGATTTGCGCTTCCTGACGCGTGAGCTCAACCACTTTCTGTAAGTTCTCACTGAATCCTTGCCAGTCATTATTGCCACGCTGTGTACGCCATGCATGCTCACACTGAGAACAGGCCAAAGACTTCTCTTCAACAAGGCTAGCTGGCAGCACATTGGCATTACGCCAATGGCGCTTCATTTCATTTAAGCTGGCTTTTTCTTCTTGAGAGAGGGATTCACGTTGGGCGAATTCAAACCACTCTGCAAGGTAGGGCGCGGTGGCTAATTCATGGGCCATAACGGCTAATTCTGCCATGGCTTCAGAGCGTGCAGTATTTCCACCTTCTGGCATCATCGCGGCTTGGTCCCAACCGCAGATGGCGCCTAAATGTTCGAGCTTAGAGAGCTTTTTATGATGTTGTTCTAATTTTTGATAGAAAGTCATTATCAATCCTTTATGTTGACTCATATCGGCACTGAAAATACCAGTGTATTGATGCATATTGGTATTTTACAGTAGTAAGCATTGCAATCTTTTAACGAATACGCAACACCTAATGAGCCAGCCCAATGCATTTGTGATAAAACCCAGTGAAAACAGGCCGTGCGTCTGAAACCTGCGTTGAAAATCACACTTCCAGTGAAGTGAGTTGTAACGAACCTTACAATAACGTAAGACTTCGTAAAGGTCACAAGATTTACTGTTTGTCTTGGATATACTGCTTTTAAACTCTATGGCTTTAGAAATTCACCATTGACGGCGAGTAATATGAAGAAAAAATGGAATGCCCCTTTTCGCACGCTAGTCGCGGGCACCGCATTGTTCTCGGTGACAGCGTTTGCTGCGCCCACGGTTATCCCTGATGCCCCTGAACTGGGCGCAAAAGGCTATGTGTTAATGGATTACCATACCGGGAAAGTCTTGGTAGCAAGAAATGCCCATGACAAGCTTAATCCGGCCAGCTTAACCAAACTGATGACCAGCTATGTGGCTGGCCAAGAAATGAAAAGCGGCAACATCAATGAAGATGACTTGGTGGTGATTAGCCGCAATGCCTGGGCCCGTAACTTCCCGGATTCATCGAAAATGTTCATTGAGGTTAATACCGAAGTGAACATGATGGATCTGTATCGTGGCTTGATCATTCAGTCAGGTAATGATGCCAGTGTGGCCATTGCTGAACACGTTGCCGGTTCAGAAGGTGCGTTTGTTAGCCTCATGAATTCTTGGGCGAAAAAGCTAAAGATGGATAACAGCTCTTTTGCTAACCCTCATGGCTTAGACAGCAATGATTTATACAGTACGCCATATGATATTGCGTTGCTTGGGCGGGCATTGATTACAGATTTACCGAATATCTATTCGCTCTACAGCGAACGTTCGTTTACTTACAACGACATCACGCAGCGAAACCGTAACGGCTTGTTGGGTGACCGCAGTTTGAATGTTGACGGTATGAAAACCGGCTTTACCAGCGGTGCGGGCTATAGCTTGGCGAGTTCGGCCACTGAAGGTGACATGCGCTTAATTTCGGTCGTCATGGGCTCAAGCAGCACAAAAAGCCGTGAGGCGGAAAGTAAGCAGCTATTGAATTACGGTTTCCGTTTTTTTGAAACGGTATCGCCACATAAGAAAGGCGATGAGTTGCTTGAAGAAAAAATCTGGATGGGCAACGCCGATACCATTTCGCTTGGAACGAATGCTGATAGCTACGTGACGGTGTCACGTAATGATGCAAAGAAGATGAAAGCGACCGTTTCTATAAACAGTGATTTGATGGCGCCAATCAATAAAGGCGATGTGGTCGGTAAGATCTTCTATCAAGTTGACAGTACCGATGTCGCGGAAGTGCCTTTGGTGGCGTTAGAGTCTGTTGAGCAGGGGGGCTTGTTTAGCCGTTTAGTGGATTACATCAAGATGTTCTTTTTGAGCTTATTCAACTAAGACCGTGTAGATTCCGAATACATACAGATAGAAAAAGAGCCGCATGATGCGGCTCTTTGTATTTTAGGGGTTAGCGGGATACGGATCAGTTGATCTGAACGATATCCAATTGTTCGCCAGGAACAAATTCACCCACTTCGTCACTTGCCGCTGGAGCAACAGGGATCTCTTGCTTATCAAAAGCAATATCGCCGCCGTCAATTGCACCAGAATCTTTATCAATGCTCTTGAAATCAAACAGATTGAAGTCAGCAAGGTGAGAGGGCACAACGTTTTGCATTGCAGTGAACATCGTTTCGATACGGCCTGGGTGGCTTTTATCCCAACCGCGAAGCATTTCTTTAATCACTTGACGCTGTAGGTTCGGTTGAGAACCACATAGGTTACAAGGGATGATAGGGAAGTTCTGCATCTCGCTGAAACGTTCGATGTCCTTCTCGCGGCAGTATGCCAGCGGACGGATCACAACGTGCTCGCCATTGTCAGAAACCAACTTCGGTGGCATGCCTTTCATCTTGCCGCCGTAGAACATGTTTAGGAACAAGGTTTCTAGCATGTCGTCGCGGTGGTGACCCAGTGCAATTTTCGTTGCACCAAGTTCTTTCGCTGTACGGTACAAAATGCCACGACGAAGGCGTGAGCAAAGTGAACAGGTGGTTTTACCTTCAGGCACTTTCTCTTTAACAATTGAGTAAGTATCTTCGTTCACGATTTTGTATTGAATGCCCAGTGAATCAAGGTATTCAGGCAAAATGTGGTCAGGGAAGCCGGGTTGCTTTTGGTCAAGATTAACCGCAATTAGCTCAAAATTAACAGGTGCATTGCGCTGTAGGCTGCTCAGGATGTCTAGCATCGTGTAGCTGTCTTTACCGCCAGAAAGGCAAACCATAATGCGGTCGCCTTCTTCAATCATGTTGAAGTCTGCAATCGCGTTGCCGACATTACGGCGCAGTTTTTTCTGCAGCTTGTTAAAGTTGTACTGTTGCGCTTTGGTCAAATCTTGAGTATCGCTCATTCTCAATCTCTCTTTGAAAAACAGATCTTGCCGTGATGCGTGGTATCACCACATTCTGTTTGTTCAGAAATAAGGGACTTTTGCTACCGTGATAGATCCGGCAGAAAGTTAGTGGCGTGTATGATACGGATTAGCAACGTAGATGCTAGTATCTTTTGATATAAAACCACGAATTTAGATTAAAAAAGTAATATAGAGACACAGAGAGCGATGAGAGAAACCGTGATAAATACTCTGTCTATTGCCATCTCTCATCGCGCAAAGCGAGACAGCAGCGAGGGGCAATGGCTTGAGAGGGCTTGATGAATGTGACATGGTGTTAAAAATTGCATGACGTACACGGACAGAACATGAAATCCCTTCCATGAACACGCGTGGCTATTGGCATTGAAAAACAGATAGCTATAATCAACCTCAGTGAAATAAGGAGAGACGACACCCATGTTCCCATCAATGCCATCTTATTCCGGCACCGTATTGAAACCGGCGATCATTTTACTCTCCGCGCTGCTACTTTCCGGGTGTTCTGCTATGCAAGCAGAAGCTTTGGGCTTACGCAGCAGCAAGGTAACCAAAACGCCGCAGCAAATGAGCAATATGGAAATTTGTGACACGTATGCGTATGGACGTAAGGCGACACATACGCGTGCAGCCATTGCAAGCGAGTGGACCAAGCGCGGGATCAACCGTAAATATTGCGATAAAATCAAAAAGCAGTGGTACGTGACAACAACGGTAAAAGCCTTGGCGAACGCAGAAGAAAAACCGCGTAGTAAAAAAGTTCAGCCGGTGAAGTCTGTACAATTCTGATCGTGATGCGATAAAGCGTGATTAGCCGATGATGATTAAAAGAGAAGCCTCTAGTTAGAGGCTTTTTTCGTTATTGAAACGCTGTGGAGGTCGGCTTCTTCAATACATATTGTGCATGACGCGATATGTTACACACAGGTAACGTAACATAGCGGTGATTTACAAATTCGGACTTAATGGACTGATGTAACCTTCGGGTTTTAAGGCTAATAAGTCACAATTTAGGCTATCAATGGTGTGCTCAGCGGTGTTGCCAATGAAAATAGCAGATAGACCTGTACGTCCTGTTGTCCCTAGAATCACTAATCCCGCATCCAAATCTTCCGCTACTTGTGGAATGATGTCTTCCGGTAACCCTTCCAACACATGCGTTTGTTCTTCGGGTAAACCGTGTTGATGACGTAATGCTTTCATGGACTTCAAATGGTGCCCACGAACAGCATCGGTATACGATGCTGGGTCAAACTCTGGCAATTCAATGGTGATATTCACCGGTGTGGCAGGGTACGCGTTAACAAGGTGCACTTCTGCGCCGAGCAGCTCTGCCATGTCTTTCGCTTCATCCACAATAGAATTATTTAATTGTTCGTGCGTTTCATCATCAGCAGCAAGGTTAACACTTGCCAGCACCTTGCCGTTAGCAGGCCAAGAGTGGGCTTTCACCATCAATACCGGGCACGGACATTTGCGCAGAAGGTGCCAATCGGTAGGTGTGAAAATAACAGAACCAATTTTGTCATGGTCATGTGTTGCTTTGATGAGCAGATCATGATGCTTGCTGAAGACTTCTGCGATAGCCGCTTCGTAAGGGCGGTTATGCCAAACGACGGTGATCTCAATTTCGATCCCATCATCCACATACGGGCGAATAATATCTTTAATCCATTCTTCGCGCTGCATCACCACACCACGGCGCATCGCTTGGCGCTCGTCGGCGGATAGCATGGAGGTCATCTCGTAGGAGAAATCATAAATCGCCAGGAAAATGGTGATGGTGACATCATCAGACACGCGTGCGATTTGAACAGCACGTGATAGTGCGGGTTGCTTGTCTTGCGCTGGATCAGCGACGACGAGAATATTCTTATACTTGGTCATAATTGCCCCCTTACACAAACAGTGTTGGCACAGTAAACCGCTTCTCTTTCTCGTACTTTACTCTTAGGTTTTCTTTGGTAAGAGTTCAGAAGGGCTTCAGTAAATCAACACGTTAACATCGCTACGGCGTGTTAAATACTATCGATTCAATAGTTATAACATTAACGCATAATGTAACGTCAGGGGAGGGGTTTTGTTCTTTAAATTCAAAAAAAGTGATATAGCTCAAGGCATATACCACTTTTTTAGAAGATACTTCGATGCATCAACGGTTAGGCGATAGTGTTTTTATTTACACCAGCCAGTTTTGCAAGTTCTTCATGATCAAGGATTGTGATGTACTTTCCTTTTACGCTTAACATCTCTGACTTTTGGAAACGGCCCAATAAACGACTGATCGTTTCAACCGTTAAGCCAAGGTAGTTGCCGATGTCACCACGCGTCATCGTTAAGCGAAATTCTCTCGGCGAGAAGCCACGCTGAGAAAAACGCAGAGAAAGATTATAAAGGAACGCCGCTAAACGCTCTTCTGCATTCTTTTTAGAAAGCAGCAGGATCATTTCTTGGTCACCCTTAATTTCGTTGCTCATCAGACGCATGATTTGCTGACGTAGCTTTGGCATTTTCCCTGACAGATCATCGAGAATTTCAAAAGGGATCTCACACACCATTGACGTTTCAAGAGACTGAGCGAAACTTGGATGCATCATTTCGTTGATGGCATCGAAGCCCACAAGATCCCCAGCAAGGTGGAAGGCAGTAATTTGCTCATCACCTTGTTCCGTAATGGTGTAGCTTTTAATGGTGCCTGAACGGATCGCGTACAGTGATTTTAGCTCATCACCGGCTTTAAAAAGCTCTTGTCCTTTTTGGATTGGCTTTTTACGTTCAATAATTTGATCCAGTTGATCTAACTCAGACTCATTTAACGTAAATGGAATACACAACTGACTGATACTGCAATCCTGACAATGGATCGCACACCCGCCAGATTGGATACGTTTGGTTGTAAGTTTGTCTGAAATCATAAGCCTGTCTAACCAATTTGATGTAGGTCAATATTTTAACATAATATGAATCATTATGACGAGTATTAAAAATGACTACATTATTTGTTTGATTGCGATATAACCAGTATGAACCCCATAGGCCAGTAACAGCAAGGCACTCGCACGCTTTAGGTAAAGGTTGCGCAACCATTTTTGCAGTTGTTGTGCCATGCTACCGACCGCAATCATCGCCGGTAAGGTACCCAAGCCGAACGCCAACATCACACCCGCACCCGCGACGGCACTGCCGGATACGGCCGACCATGTCAGTGTTGAATACACTAAACCACACGGCAGCCATCCCCAAAGTGCCCCGAAGGGTAACGCCGCAAATGGCGACCGCAGTGGCAGCAATGATTGTGCAGCGGGTGATAATCGGCGCCATAACCCTTGGCCCAAGCGTTCAATGTGACTGATCCCTTGCCACCATTGGCCAATATACAATGCCAATACTATCATCATCACCGCCGCCACTAATCGCAGTGCCACCAGTGATGACGTGTATCCACCGTAGTTTGCAACGCCTGCAAATGCACCACCAATCAGGGCGCCGGCAATCATGTAAGAGAACAGGCGACCGGCATTATAACAAAGCAAATAGGGCCAACGCCGTGTTTGCTGATCGCCGGGCATGCCCAATGTGACAGCCGCTGCGACACCGCCACACATACCCAAACAATGACCCGCGCCCATTAGGCCAATCACAAACGCGGCGTAGAAATCAACGTTCATGGGGGCCGATGCCTGTTGTTCGACGCTCGGCTGAGTGATCGGATGTATGCTCTGCTGTTGAAGAAAACGGCGTTTTTGTTGATGCACCCGGTTGAGATTCATTTTCATCAAACAGAATGTCATAGCCTTGGCGTTCAAGATCTTCGAACTGTTCAGAGCGAACCGCCCATAGGAAGATGCCGACCGCAATGCAGACAAAAATGATCGCAATAGGTATTAATAAGTAAAGACTAGACATTATCTTTTAATAACCTTAAAGAATTTGACACAACAATGATCGAGCTTCCCGACATACCGACCACGGCGATATAAGGTGCCACAAAGCCCGCGACGGCTAAGGGAAGGATGATCAAATTATAACCCAGAGACCATGCCAGATTCTCTCGAATGATTTTACGGGTTTTCAGTGCGAGTTTTCTTGCCTGTAGAATACGAGAAAGATGATCGCCCAACAGCACCATGTCGGCGGAAGATTTCGCGACATCGGTACCACCGCCCATCGCGACGGACAAGTGGGCACCGGCGAGTACTGGCGCATCATTGACGCCATCTCCAATCATTAGGGCGATTTTTTCTTTCGGTAATCCACGTAAATAAGCCAGTTTGCCTTCAGGTGACGCGCCTGCAACTAATTCGTTCACGCCCAACGCGTTGGCGACGGTATTGGCGGACGAGGAATGATCACCCGTCAACATGGTGACATCAATACCTGCGGCTTGAAATTGCTGGATAAGCTCTGCACTGTCATCACGAATAGGGTCATCCAATAAAAACGCAGCGACAAGTTGGTGATCGCAACTCAGCCATACTTGATAACGTTCATCACAGTCTAAAAGTTGTTGTTCGCGATGCGGGTGTTCCGCTAACACGAAGTCGGCTTTGCCGATCCGCCATTCCTGTCCATTTCGCCAGCCCTTTAAGCCACTGCCGATGATGTTTTCTACGCTTTCAAATTGAAAATCAGTGTGTCTAAACGGACTGAACGCACGGGCAATGGGGTGGTTGGCAAAGCGCTCCAGTTCCGCGGCGGTGGCCAGCATATCTTCACGTTTCCATCTAGGCGCAGCTTGTGTGTCGACAAGGTGGGTCTCCATGAGCCGCACGTTGCCTTCGGTTAATGTGCCCGTTTTATCAATCACCAATTGGTTCACGTTACACAGAGTTTCAAGCACATGCCCACGGCGTAGCAGAATGCCCAATCGGCCGAGGCTAGAGGTGGAACAAGTCAGTGCAGTGGGTGTCGCTAATGAAAGGGCACACGGGCAAGTTGCCACTAAGACTGCCAAGGTGATCCAAAGGGCATCCTCTGGACGATGTTGATACCAGTACAACCAGGTACAGGCAGAGATAACAAGAATGGCAGCCACAAAGTAGCGCGCCACAATGTCAGCAATCTCAGCCACTTTGGGTTTTGAGCTTTGGGCTTCATCTTGCAGGCGCACAATGTTGGAGATCAATGAATGATTGCGATCATGTGTGACTTTTAAGGTAATGTTGCCGTCGCCATTGATGGTACCGGCAAAAACACGATCCCCTTCAATCCGTGCAACAGGCATTGGTTCACCAGTCAGCATGGATTCATCGACAGCCGTTTGACCTTGTAGGATCTCGCCATCTGCGGGCAAGCTCTCGCCGGGTAAAACCGTGACAACGTCACCTGCTTTTAATGTCTTTGCCGCAACCTGTGAGCCGTCAGCAAGGGTTGCCATTGCCGGCACCAGTTTTAACAAATTAGCACTGGCGGCCGCGGCTTGGCGTCTTGCGCGCATTTCCAAAAATCGCCCCAAGAGAAGGAAGAAGGTGAACATGGAAATGGATTCAAAAAACACTTCGCCTTTTTCCATCACGGTGGCATATAGGCTGGCAATATAGGCGAACAGGAGAGCAATCGAAACGGGCACATCCATACCCAGGGTGCGTGCACGTAAGTTACGCCATGCATTCAGGTAAAACGGCAATGCGGAGTAAAGCAGCACAGGCGTAGCAAAAATCAAACTGACCCAACGTAGGTAGTTTTTGAATTCAGCATCGAGATCGCCAAAAATTTCGAAATATAACGCCACAGCCAGCATCATGACCTGCATGGTGGCAATACCCGCTATCCCTAATCGATACAGATAGTTTTTCATGGTGCGGTGGTATTGCTGCTCTTGCGCATCGGCTTCAAACGGTGCGGCTTTATAGCCTAAACGGTGGATCACACTGAGTAAGTGACTCAATTTCGTCTGTTCAGGATCCCACACTAACAAGGCGCGATGTGTGGTGGTATTAACGCGGATCGTCACGACGCCCGCTTCACGCTTGAGCTGTTTTTCAATCAGCCACGCACAAGCGGCACAAGAGACTCCGTCTAAAGAGAGAGAGGCTTCTTTGTGATCTGCATTATCGCGAACAAACTCTTGCTGAATTTCTTCGTGATCGTAGAGCAGTAGAGATTGAAGTTGTTGCGGGACTAAATCGGCTTTTTCCGCGGGGGCGGTACGAAATTCATAATAAGAGGTGAGGCCGCTGGCAACGATGGTCTGTGCGACCGCTTCACAGCCAGGGCAACACATGTCGCGTTGATGGCCGAGGATTTCTACTTGGTGATGGTAATCCTGAGGAACAGGATCACCACAGTGATAACAGTCTTTTGTCATTCCTTACTCTGCCCGTACAACGAAATCGGGGAGGATGTCGGCAGGTTTACACGACCTTGCAACATCCAGTCGCCATTAAAGGGTTCTACTTCGACAAACCATGGACCGGCTAATTGGTTTGTGGATGCAAAGCGATAATTACCTGAAAGATCGGCACTCATCATTTGGGTGAAATCTTTATCAGGCAATGTGCGGTGAGTGAACGTCACGCGTAAATTAGGGTAGGTGGTCAACTCCCCTTTATTGAACATGATGGCGATATCGTTATCTTGCACTGAAACCTTCGCTTTCAGTTGCAATGCATCTGCCACCCTAAGACGAGAGAGGTCTAAGTTGATGGCCTTGCCTTTTTTGTAATAGTCCTCGGCAACGAGGTCAACGTGGTTTTGAGAGAAAATATAGACAGCCGTTAAGCTGTAACAGATTGATGTTGCAGGGATGGCAAAAACGAACCAAGGCCAAAACTGCTTATACCATGGCTTACCCATATTGATTACCCTTGAAGCGGTGAGGAAACTGCCCCCGATGAACAGGGGCAGGTATTATGTCTCAGCCTACACAATGACGTTGTGACTGAGTGCGCGTTGAACGCATCGTGTTTTGTTGCGAGTGAGGCTATTTGTTGGTGTCGTTGCTGAGGCTCCAAACATAGGCGGAGATAACTTGGATTTTCTCTTCACCCAAAATATCTTTCCATGCGGGCATAACGCCTTGGCGACCATTGATAATGGTGGATTCAACAGCACTGCGCGAACCGCCGTATAACCATGTGTTATCGGTAAGATCCGGCGCACCGAAGGCAGGGTTTCCTTTACCATCGGTTCCGTGACAAGCTGCACACACAACAAACTTTTGCTTACCGGCAGCAGCTTCTTTAGCATTCACTTTTCGACCCGACATGCTCAGTACATAGCTTGTCACTTCCGTCACACCGTCAGCACCCAGCGAATCAATCCATGCAGGCATAACACCCACACGACCTTCCATGATGGTGGTCTTGATTGATTCAGCTTCACCGCCGTACAACCAGCCGCCGTCGGTTAGGTTAGGGTAGCCAAGTTGGCCGCGCGCATCAGAAGCATGGCATTGCGCGCAGTTCTGCAAGAACAGGCGTTGACCGACTTTCAGTGCTTCTTCATCTTGCGCGATGTCAGTGATAGGGCGAAGGTTGTTTCCCGAGGCATCGTAGGCAATACGTTTGAAGGTTTCACCAAACTCCGCATTCGCTTCATCCAACTCACGGGCATACTGATCCAGACGCTTTTCACTGTGCGCATTCGCAATAGAGGCATTCGACTCTTGCAATGAACGCACGGTTTGATCTGAACTCTGCCAGCCAAGTACACCTTTAAAGTTGCCAAGACCGGGGAAAAGTACAAGGTAAACCACACTGAAAATAAGGGTGCCCCAAAACATGTAGGACCACCATTTCGGTAGTGGGTTGTTAATTTCACGAATACCGTCGTATTCGTGTCCCATATCTTCACCTTCTGCGACACCCATGGTGTCACGACTACACCAAACCAACAGGGCGGCAACACCGATCAACGTCGCAATAGTGATGATTGATATCCATAGACTCCAAAACGTAGTCATGCTTCCTTGCTCCTGTCGTTTTCTCTGGTTGCCACATCGTTGTCTTCATCGGCAAACACCAAATTAGCCGCCTCTTCAAAACGGGATGTCTGACGCTTACTGTATGCCCAAACGACAATACCGATAAAACTGCTGAACAACACAACCGTCCAAATGCTATGAATAGTGCCAATATCCATTGGGATCTCCTTATTTCATTGCATGGCCGAGTGACTGTAGGTATGCAATAAGTGCATCCATTTCAGTCTTGCCTTTCACTGCTTCGCCGGCATTCGCCACTTGTTCATCGGTGTATGGCACACCAAATTGATTCTTAAAGATGGCGAGTTTCTTAGACGTTAATTCACCGTCAAGCACGTTCTCTTCTAACCAAGGAAAGCCCGGCATGTTCGATTCAGGTACAACGGCGCGAGGATCACGTAGGTGAACGCGGTGCCAGTCATCAGAATAACGACCGCCAACACGGGCCAAATCAGGCCCTGTACGTTTCGAGCCCCACAAGAATGGATGCTCCCAAACACTCTCACCCGCAAGTGAGTAGTGGCCATAACGCTCTGTTTCAGAACGGAATGGGCGGATCATCTGGCTATGACAGACATTACAGCCTTCACGGATGTAAATATCACGGCCTTCCATTTCTAGCGCGGTATAAGGGCGAAGGTTATCAACCGGTTCGGTTGTTTGGTCTTGATACAACAGTGGGGTAATTTCAACCAGCGCACCAAAGCTGATTGCAACGACAATCAGGATGGCTAAAAGGCCGACATTTTTTTCTACAATTTCATGACGATTATTTGCCATTGTCGGACTCCTTATGCCGGTTGCTCAGTAAGTTTTAGACTTTCTTTCGGTGCAGCAATGGTCTTATAGGCGTTATACGCCAGCAAGAACATGCCAGAAAGGAAGATCAAACCACCAATAAAGCGGACAATATAGAACGGGTAAGACGCCTGCAGTGATTCAACAAAGCTGTAGGTTAACGTGCCGTCGGTATTGACTGCGCGCCACATCAGGCCTTGCATCACACCCGAAATCCACATCGCAACGATATACAGTACGGTACCGATTGTCGCTAACCAGAAGTGAACGTTGATTAAGCGAATAGAGTACATGCGTTCTTGACCGAACAATTTCGGAATCAAGTGGTAGATCGCACCGATGGAAACCATCGCAACCCAACCTAACGCACCCGAGTGTACGTGACCGATGGTCCAGTCCGTGTAGTGAGAAAGAGCGTTAACCGTTTTGATTGCCATCATCGGTCCTTCAAAGGTCGACATGCCGTAGAACGACAAGGACACTACAAGGAAACGAAGAATAGGGTCGTAACGCAATTTATGCCATGCACCGGATAAGGTCATGATACCGTTGATCATACCGCCCCAAGAGGGAGCGAATAATACCAATGACATCACCATGCCAAGTGACTGCGTCCAATCAGGCAGTGCGGTGTAATGAAGGTGGTGAGGACCGGCCCAGATGTAGAGAGAAATGAGTGCCCAGAAATGGACAATCGATAGACGGTATGAGTACACCGGGCGACCTGCTTGCTTAGGGACGAAGTAATACATCATCCCTAAGAAGCCTGCGGTTAGAAGGAAACCGACAGCATTGTGTCCGTACCACCACTGCACCATAGCATCCACCGCACCGGAATAAGCCGAGTACGACTTACCCATAGATACCGGGACGGCTAAACTGTTCACAATATGAAGTACAGCGACCGTTAAAATGAAGGCACCAAAGAACCAGTTTGCAACATAAATGTGCGATGTGTTTCTTTTTATCATGGTACCGAAAAAGACGATGGCATAGGCAACCCAGACAACAGCAATGGCGATATCAATCGGCCACTCCAGTTCTGCGTATTCTTTGCCCGAAGTCCAACCCATCGGCAATGAAATTGCGGCGGATAGGATGATGGCTTGCCAACCCCAGAAGGTAAACGACGCTAATTTGCCACCAAACAACCTGGCTTGACAGGTACGCTGTACTACGTAATAAGACGTAGCAAATAACGCACTCGTACCGAAGGCGAAAATCACTGCATTGGTATGCAGGGGACGCAAACGGCTGTATGTCAACCAAGGGGTGTCAAAGTTAAGTGCCGGCCACACCAGCTGAGCGGCAATTAATACACCAACGCCCATTCCAACAATTCCCCAAAGTATGGTCACTAAGGTGAATTGGCGAACGACCGTATAGTTGTAGTTTTGTTCAAGCTGCTTTACTTGGCTCATGTTGCTGCTTCCAATTTATTTGTCAACTACACTCTCTTTCCTTGTGCGAACAACAAGTTGTCGCAATGCCACCCAAAGCTTATGAAATTGTTGCAACGATTTTTCTCACCGCTCAGCAATTACATTGCTATTTTGTTGTAAAAGTGGCATTTTCAACGACATATACTATATGTTTTGGCATATGAATGACAGGGTCAAGCCCACACATTGTTTACGGTTAAGCAACATTTATGTGAAAAATTTGACCTCTGTAACACGGGAAGCACAAAAAAACATGGCTGCAGAAAAGCTCACTAAAGGGCGTTTTATTCAAATTCTCTTCTTAATGGCGGTACTTATTACCGCATTTGTATGGAGAACAATCACCTATAAAGAGGAATCAACCACAGATTCCAGTACCTTTACATGCTTGTTAACTGCAGATAGTTGTATAGATCAGACGGGAAAAAAGCGTGAAAATATCTCTCTTTCACCGCTGCCTGCGACGGCAAATACAGCACTTGTCCTACAAGTTGATAACACAGATGTTAAACCGAGTGCGGTTGTCGAAGGCGTGTCGATGTTCATGGGCACGATCCCGGTCACTTTCGAGCAGACGTCAACAGGTTGGAAAGGCACATTTACTGTGCCAGAGTGCACACATTCACAGATGCAGTGGGGGGTAAATATCACTCAAGGCGACGAGGTGATTATTGCAAAGTTCACCGTTGAAAAATAAATAAAATGAATGTGTTAAATTAACTCATTGTGATTTGTAGGGGTTTAATGTCTAAACCCCTTTTTTTGTGGTGTAAATGCGAGATTATTCCTGTGAGTACAGCTTTTTTCGCATGCCTTTCCGTAATATATTGCTATTCGCGATAGATCATCTTCGTTGTCATACCGCCGTCTACCACAAAATTTTGCCCGGTAATAAAACCCGCTTCTTCAGAAATTAAGTATTTAACTAATGACGCAATGTCATCAGGCGCACCGACGCGACCCACGGAATGCTGCTGATGATCAACATCACGTAGCGGTTCATCGGCCACATCAATCCAGCCGGGCGAGATACAATTTACCCGTACATCTGGCCCTAAACTGACCGCCATCGAATGCGTGAGTGCAACAATCCCGCCTTTTGAAGCGCTGTAGGCTTCTGTATTCGGTTCAGATTGCAATGCACGCGTCGAACTCATGTTCACGATCGATCCTCTTTGCTTACGCAAATGAGGTAAGCTGTATTTTGTGACGAGCATTGGCGCGGTTAGATTAACCGCGATGACTTTTTGCCAATAGGCGATATCCAACGTTTCCAAGGGGGCATTGTAAGGGTCAGCAATCGCCGCATTGTTAATCACACTGTCGAGTCGACCGTGATGCTTAATCACACTCTCAATGAGTGTCTCTACCTCTGATTCTACTGAGACATCGACGTGTTTAAATCGGATTAATGGGTTCTCTGTGACAAGGTGTTCACCTGCATCTTTATTCAGATCGGCAACGATGACGGTCATGGTTTTAGAGAGGGTATTTGCAATCCCTTTTCCTATGCCATTGGCTCCGCCGGTAATCAATACAACGTGCTTTGTTATCGCTTCCATATTGCGCTCATCAATGTTGTGTAAACTCGTTTGGTAAACTGTCATTAACGTACTTTTCGCTAATAACTTTAATGATATATAGCAAAAAACGTTTAGACAGTTCTGAACTCATAACAAAAAACGACTATGATGATGGAAAATATAAACAAAACATATTGTTCCAATGGATATAGCCACAAGCTTTTCATCAAACTCATCATCATCTGGCGCGATTGCACAGGCGATTGCTTTGCTACAGCAAAAAATCACTAACCCAAAATTGATCTTGGTGTATTTCTCCGAGAACTATGAGGTTGATACCTTCCAGCAGGCGCTCACGGCCGCGTTTCCTTACTCGCAAATTCTCGGATGCACCTCATGCCAAGGTGTGATGACAGATGACGGTTATCATTTTGGTACAGGGGTCGCTTTGTGGGCGATCTCTGATTATAACGGGGCTTATGGCAGCGCCATCGTTTCCAGCCATCGCCCTAAATATGAGATGGCCAAACAAGCGTTATTAAAAGCGATTGCCAATAGCGGCCGTTCTGGCGAGTTACCTTCATTGATCGTTTTGCATGCCAGTCCAGGGGATGAAGAAGAGGTGATCCGAGGCATTAATGATGAATTAGGCATCTCTGTACCCATCATTGGTGGCAGTGCGGCGGATGATTATATTCTTGGCAATTGGCAGATTTTCACCCATGAACAAACGTGTCAGGAAGGCGTGGGGCTAAGTGTTATATATCCGTCATGTTTGGTTAGTTATTCATTTCACTCAGGATACGCAAGCACTGGATTACATGCTGTTGCAACACGGGTTGAGGGCAGAGAACTGCTGGAACTAGATGGTCGCCCAGCGATAGAAGTCTATGAAGAGTGGATGAATACGCGTCTTAGCCAAGGGGTCAATTTAGCCAAAAGCAGCAGTTTACACCCGCTTGGTCGGGTTGTGGGTCATGTTCACGACATGCCATATTTCAAACTGGCACACCCAAGAGAGATCACGCAACGTGGTGGTATCAAGCTTTTCGCCCGCATTAATAAAGGTGAGAGCCTTTATTTTATGAAGGGAACGGATGAACGTTTGATCACGCGAGCGGGTCGGGTAGTGGATGCCGCTTGTAACATTTATTCAGAAGATAGCCAGTTAGAACCGATTGGCGGCATTACTATTTATTGCGCCGGATGTATGTTGCGTGTGCAAGATCGCATGCATGAAGTGGCTGGCCATGTGAACGATGCAATGCACAACGCCCCGTTTGTTGGCCCGTTCACATTTGGTGAGCAAGGACAGTTTGAAGGCGGTGAGAATGCACATGGTAATTTAATGATCTCTGCCGTTTTGTTCCATAAGGATTAAGTCATGGCGAACTATGAATCTGAAAAACTTCAAGAAACCTTGCTTGATCTTATGCGGACGAAAGAACGCGAAAAACAACTGCGTGATGAAAACACCGCCATTCTTGCGGGCATGGCCGCAATGGCGGGCGCAAACACAAAACGACAAGTATTCAATAGTTTACTCTCAGTTCTTCGCAAATATATTGGGTTTGAACATGCGTTAGTATTAACGCGTGAAGATGAAACTGCACCGTTACAAGAGTTAGTCACCACATGCCGTTTCTTTGAATCAAGCGTATGGCCGATCGGAAGTACATTTATCCGTTCGATGCACGGGGAAAGTATCGCACTGTTTGACCCTAAACAGGTTTCTGAATTTAAAACATTGCCTAATGAACAATTGGAACATTGCCAATCAGTGTTATTAACGGGGGTGAAGGTCAGTTCAGGCGATGCGTTATTGTTATTTTTCCATTCAGAGAAAGGACAGTTTTCACCAAATTGTCGCCGAGTGTTAGAACGTTTTCGACCGTTACTTGAACGCGCCATCATCGATATTGATTACCGCGAGCGTTTACAATCGCTTGTGACGATCCGAACACAAGAGCTTACGCACAGTCAGCAGCGCTTTAAAGATTTTGCGAGAACGGTCGGGGATTGGTTTTGGGAAGTTGATCCTGATTACCGCTTTACCTACATTTCATCACCACATTTAGCCAATCATGTGATTGATACACATAGCATACTGAATATTTTTCCTGACCAACCAGAATTTGCAGCATTGCTCGAAAACGTGTTGTCTCAGCGAACAACGTTTGAAGACTTCGAATGGCAGCTACCCAAAAGTGAAGGCGGGTTATGGATCAACTTCAGTGGCACGCCATATTTTAATAAACATGGCGAACTCCTTGGGTTTCGTGGCACAGCCAAAGACATCACGTACCGAAAGAAACGTCTGGAAGAATTGCAAGAAGCACGCAAGCAAGCGGAAACCGCGAATAAAGCGAAATCAGAATTTCTTGCGATGATGAGCCATGAAATTCGCACACCGTTAAATGCCGTCTTGGGCTTGATGGACATACTGGCTGATTCCGGATTGGATCAACAACAAAGCACGTGGGTGAACCAGATGGATCAGTCTGCACAATTGCTGTTGACCATCATTAATGACATTCTTGATTTATCACGTATAGAGTCAGGAAATTTCGAATTGTTCAATGCCGAGATGGCGTTATCAAGCAGTTTGGATTTAGTGGTAACTCAATTAAAAGAACAAGCGAACAGAAAGCATATCCAACTTGAAACAGTGGTGAGTGCCTCGGTGCCCGAAACCATCATGGGTGATAAAAACCGAATGTCTCAAGTGTTGTTCAATCTTGTGGGTAACGCGATTAAGTTCACCCATGAAGGCAGCGTGCATGTGGATGTCGATGTCGTCAAAAACAACTTACACATTGCAATTACGGATACTGGCATTGGGATTTCGCCGGAAGCACAAAAAACATTATTCAATCCGTTTATACAAGCCGATGGCAGCATTACACGACAATTTGGCGGCACCGGTTTGGGGTTAGCCATTAGCCAACACTTAATTAAAAAAATGGGTGGACGCATATTGCTGAAAAGTCAGTTGGGTGTGGGAAGCTGCTTTACTGTGATAATTCCGATCATTGAAGCGAAGCCTCTAGATATTCAACCTGATGAACAACCACAGTGTGTGTTGAATAGCACGCCGATGAACATCTTGGTGGCGGAAGACAGCCCGACAAATCAATTAGTGGCCAAGCTCATGCTGGAAAAACGTGGGCATCAGGTGAGAATTGCCAGCAATGGGCATGAGGTTATTGAAATGGCCAATCAACATCTTGGCGAGTTTGATTTGATCTTCATGGATATCTCGATGCCGGGCATGGACGGTATCTCAGCCACAAAAGCGTTACGCGCCAGCGGTGTGAGTTTGCCAATCATTGCGTTGACCGCGAACGTTATGAAGTCAGATCAAGAGGAATACTTCAATGTGGGCATGAACGGTTTCTTGGCCAAGCCGATCTTGGCCAAAGAACTCGACAACATTCTGAGTCAATTTAGGATAGCGACAAACACGCACTGAGTTCGAGTGTCAGATCAAAAGACATAAGGCTTGGTGATACCAAGCCTTGTAATTAACACCATGTTTTGAAGTACTAGGCAAACTGACCATTTGCCGAAGGACTTAAAAATAGGTGTTAATTACCTATTTTATGGTAAATAGCCAATACTGTTAAATACAATAATAATGCCGATGTCCTGGCAGAGAGTGAGGGAGAGCAATGGCAAGTGGATTTCATCAACTGCCTGTTATTTATGGATTTAGCACACCTTATTTAACATAATATACATAATACGCACTGAGGT